>CP073749.1:1275758-1913637 GCA_024398055.1 bacterium SCSIO 12741
GCTAACCCGATGTAGGACGAATAAAGAAATTGCTTCTTCAGTACCTCGGAAAGTTCCGTTTGAGCAAAATCGATGCTTTGCCTATACAACGACTCGGCTCGAACGTAATCCCCGGTTACTACATAAAGACTTGCCAAGGATTTTTGGGCTACGGCAGTAGAGTAATGGTTTTCTATTTGTTCAGCCAGGGCCAAGGCCTTTTGATAGCACACCAAAGCCTTTTGATAGTCTTTTTGCGATTTATATATCCATCCTAAACAAGGATAAATCGCATTAGCCTGATAAAGCTCATTTAATCGCAAAGCCGTTTGATTGGCCCGGGTCAACAATTCGATGGACTCCTCAATTTCATCAAAAAATTTGTAGCCATAATATCCTTTGAGTGTCCAATACCTTAACCTTAGCACATTACTCCCATAGAGATCTGTTTCTGTTTTCTGAAGATCGAAGTAGTATTTGGCAGAATCTATTTGTCTCATGGCCGAATAATAGCGAGCCAACTGATTATACATGGAAATTTCAAGACGCCTGGATTCCCAGGATTTAACGATTGACAGCCAATGCAACCTCATTTCAATGGGCTCGAAAATTCTGGAATAGGAAATTTTAAGACTACTTGTGTAAGCAATCCCCAAGGAATCCTGGCACTTGGAATAATCGTTCATACAGGAATCCAGTAATTCCAATCGGTCTTCACCGTCCATATCCATGTTATGAATCACGAATTTTAATAGACGCACCGATCCGATAATTTGCCAATCCCGGGTATGCAATGCATCCTCCATAAGTTGCTCAACCTGACTTTTGCTTATATCAACAGGTTGAGAATGCCTGGAAATGGATACGTCTAAATGTCGACACCTTATAGCATCGGTTTTATACCCAGCCTGGCTAAACCATTCCTCTAAGGCAGCAAGCTCTGCTTTCAATTCCATCGGATTTTTGATTTGATTCAAGCACCAAACCCGAATCAATCTACCCTTATGAGCCCCCCATTCAAAACCTATCTCCTGTGATTCCTCCATTGCCCGATTAGCATAACTGAGTGAGGAATCTACCTGAATGTTCTGGTAACATTGAGCGAGGTTTAGAAGGGTATTAACCCGAGCCTGCTCACTTTGACCAACTAAAGCCTGTTTTAAGCTATCGGCATGGGCTTGTTTGAAGAATTGTGCAGATGCGAATTGGGAAAAAAGCAGGATTGCCAGGACTGTAACAAGGCGTTTTACGATCGACATATTCCGGATAAATTTAAGGTCAACACTGGGTAAAAAAGGTGATGCAGAAACCTGCAATCACCTAAAAATGGGATTCTCCTCATCTAGTTAATTGGAGGTCTGAAAATAAAAAAACCTGCTCTTTTCCTCGGCAAAATTTGCTTCTCCTCTCCTGAAATCAGGCAATGAGAACCTAATGTTACAAAATTTGAATCTAACGTTACAGGCCTCAACCAAACGGTACATTTTTAGAACATTTCAGTGCACTCTTACTGGGTAGAGAATGATTCTTTTGGAACAGGATCAGGGCTCGTGAACATCAAAATAGGGTAGCTCCACTATTAGGGCGTGTTCACGGAGTCGGATGACCTCTTCTTCGTTTCTAATCATAAATCAAAAACTAAATCTTATGAAAAATTTCATCCTTAGCACATTATTTTCAATTCTCGCACTGGGCGTTTTTGCGCAAACTGAAGTAACCCTCGAAAACGCCACCGAATGCGACTATGTGATTCGATTGCGCGCAGTACCTATAGGAAATTGCAACGGTCCTTCCTACGTTACAACCTATTCCATTCCGGCTACTCAAGGAGTAGTGGCCACTGCGCCAACAGGATACGAGTGGGTTGATGGTCAAATCTCCTCGTTTCCAATATGTAGCACGCCTGTAAGCCTATTCATAGGCACACCATCTGGTGTTGGGAGCTGTGCATCTTGTACTTTCGGTACTCAAACCTATGACTCCGGATATGACGGCTGTTGCGGCGCAAACGTAAAAGCAAAGTGGAGCTGTAACTCCTCCGGTGGTTTTATTTACATCGATTTTGACTAAGAATTTCATAGACCGTTATAGCGAGGTCTCACCATTCTGACTTAGGGTAGAGTCCTAAAAGGAAATACCGATTAGAGCTTTAGCCACTCCACTATTTATCGATTATCCCAATTTAGGAAGAGGTCATAACATCGTTAAATAAGAATCCTTGCCGTAGATTCTACGGTGAGGATTTTTTGTACCTCTTCGAACCCAATTTCGGGTATATCCATTCACCTTAAAAAGTGTTCCATTATCATTCAATTAACCAGTTAGACTTACCTAAAAACATTCCAAATTCCGTCCCCTGAACCAGAGCCATAAGCTCCTGGACACTATTTCACCCACCCGTGTCTGACTAACGGTGCGGGTTTCGCGACCTGTCAGTCCTGGGAATTTGAATATCTTCTAAAGTCTTCTGTCATATTTTATTCTTCTATCAGATTCGAGTTCGAGATTTGAGGTATTGTACCTATCCATCTCGAAACTCAGGTTCACTTTTTTTGTCGGGGTGGAAGGATTCGAACCTTCTCAGCTATCAGCACCAGATTTACAGTCTGGCCCGGCTCTCCAACTCCGGCGCACCCCGTTTTAAGGCATAAAAAAACCCCGGTCTAATATTCTTGGACCAGGGTTTTCATTTGTTTTATGGAAAAATCAAATTACATCATGGTCCAGTGTTCGGGTAATATCCTGCGGCCAGGTCTATCATGCAGATGCCTGATTGCTCGCCGTGGAAATCCGGAAGAACTTGTGCTATTTGACTACTTAATTTCACTTTAACTCTTTTTAGGAACTTTCAATTCCGCTGCAAATATCTTGTAAAGAATTCCTGAAAACCAAATAATTTCTTGAATTTCTAATGAATCGAAAAGGGCATTTGGTGCTACAGAAAAGCATTTTTATAAGCCCCTTTTTATTGCGCAAAAAGACTGCATCCTTAGTTTGGATGTTTGTCGGTTTTCCTTTTTTAGCCTACCGTTAAAACACCATCACCACCAATATCAAGAGGCTATAACTTTATGATTCTATCCACCCGATTTTACGGCACGATCAAGCCGCTTCATAATTATTCGAATTAGTTTCGATCCTACTCTATTCAGACTTTTCAGAAATGGTCAATTTCCAATAAATACCTATTTCGCCAGAACCTTTTCTTGGTAATTCAGCATAAAAAAAGCCCGAACAAATCATTGCCCGAGCCTTTGATGATCGATAGCGTTTTCTGTTAATCAGAAATAAGAATATCCTGAGTCATTGAAATGGAATAAAACCAGTCATCTGACTTAGGAATAAAAAACACGCAGGTAACAGACCATTTTTGACCATTATAGGAGTCTGGCACCACTCCGTCGACACCAATAACGCTGTCTGTACATTGCGGTTCGGTAGCTGCTCCTGTAGCGATAAGGGCATCTTCCTGTTGATCAGTTGGGTAGGCAAAAATCGCGCTGTAGACAATGCTGTAGTCATTATCCAGAATTTGGCATTCGGCAGATGCGTAAAGCTGTCCATCGGCAAAGTCTACGTCGAAATTTTCGATTTTGGCAATAGGATTGCTGTTCGCATTGAGCTCTTCTTTTACCTTGTTTCGGTAATCATCTAATAATGCACTTACATTTTTCATACGTTTAAGGGTTTGAGTGAATAAAAAATAACACCGTAAACGTATAGCGACTCTGAACTATCGAAAAGGGCAGAAATGACCATTTTCAAAAACCATCATTTCTACTAAGAATAGGCTTATTTACTTATAAGTTGAGCTCGGAAAAGTCAGGAGTTAAGCGAAAATTCTACCCTTGGTTATTTGGGATTTTGAATCATCTTCAGCGTTAGTCCGCCCAGAATTAAGATGACCAGAATCATAACAGCCCACAACCATTTTTGATCGGTTATTAAGGGGTTCAATTGTTCCTTTTCTTCTTTAGGCTGCACCTGTTCTTCTCCTACACCAATTTGCTCCTTTACCTCACTCACCGTATCTGAAAAATGAGCGATGTCGTAACTGGGGCTGGAAGCTTTGGACCAGCCATAAACCAAAAAGTAATCGGCAGGTTGATCGATTCGGGTAATCAAGGTATTGACATGAGAACCTACCCTTTTTACCTGAAGTGTAAGAGGCGCATTGTCCCTATTTTCAACCAATACTTGTACGCGACCTGTTACCTGCATGGGAAATTCGTAGCGGTTTTCTTCCAGTGAACTAAGGACACCTGCCGTTAAATTTCTATAACGATATTTCCACCCCTTCTCTGTCTTAATGCTATCTCTCAAACACTTAATGGTAACCTTTCTGTGAAAGTCGTAATCTTCGTAAGCCCCTAATTGAATAAATGATATGGGGTACTCTTCGTCCAAATCAAATTCCAGTAGACTCCTTTTTCCTTCAGCCGAACTGGATGTAATGGATTGGGGTTCAAAATTCCAGTATTTCCCAGATTCCGATCCAGCCTTAAAAGCCTCTACCCGGACCTCAGTTGGCTTCATTCCCTGAATTCTCAACCGCAAAAAACGATACTTGGCAGTCGGAAATTTCAGCGTGGTATACCGGTATCGGGTTTGATCATTCTGAATAGCCAGGATGCGTTGATCCTGAACAATGGAGTACCATTCCTTCTGGTCCTGACTTCCTTCTACATCTACACGAGCATCGAAGTTGTTTTCGGATAGATTTAACTGAAGCTGATTTACTTCCAACGAATCGGGCATGGACAAGGTGAGGTATTGACTGCCCTCCCGAGTTGTGGCATTCAACTCTTTAAAGCTGATCCGATCTAATTTCCCTTCCTCTTTCTTCTCCCTAAATAAGTACGGAGCTTCTACTGTATCTCCAGCTGCATTAATTCCATAAATCCGGATGTCGCTCCAATGGGAGTTTAGGTTCTTGAAAATTTCGGGAGGCAGCTCCACTTCATTCCACCCCTTATCCAGATTGGCCAAGGCTCTTTTGTAGGTATACTTCTCCATTTGAGCATGCGTCAAGCCAATCCACAATACACCTATGAGCGATGCAATAACGGTCTTATTCATCGGGAAAAATGATTTGTTTGTACTTGTTGTAAAGGAAAGACATAATTAAGAGCAGAATCCCAAGGGACACAAATACGACGGTTTTTGCCAGCGTGTTGAGGTGAGCAATATCGTAAAACACCAATTTGATAAGGATAACAGCAAACCACACCATGGCAGCAATTCTGAGATGGCGTTTCTTTTTCCAAATTCCAAATCCTACCAAAAGCGCTGAGTAACAACCGGAAAGAATGCTTAGGCCTAATTTGTAATTATGTGCCACTCCGCCAACATCCATCCAGGTTAGCAATTCACTGCTCAATACCCAAAGAATGGTCCCATGAACAACTATTTCCAGGGCCTGATCCATACGAAGTTTCATGTAAGGCTGCTTAAGTAAGCGGTGCGTGATCCACAGCATACCCGCAATAAGAACAATGCTCAAGTAACGCAACATCATGTTTTCAGGACCGTGAATGAAATTGCTATCAGCAGCAGGTCTCAAGTAACTTTCCCGCAACTCGCTCAGTTCATAAAGGCCAGTGGTTAGGAAGAGTAAAAGCAAAAATCCATTGATGATTACGTTGACCATTCCGAGATCCATTTTCTTGTACCAACGCAAATTGACCCAAGTAAAAATAGAGGCAAAAATCAAGGAGTAGTGAAGCAACCAAAGAGATTTGAAACCTCGAATATCTTCATCCCCAAGGTAGCGAATGGGGCTGTCGGGCCACAATGGATTTTCTACCGAAGTGGTCCAATAGAGGCGATCAAAGAAATAACCAATCTCCAAGAAGAAAGAGGCAAAAAGAGTAATCACCAGAGCACCGGGTAAGCCATAACTCAACAAGGATTTCAAGGTGATATCCTTAAAGGCTGAAGGCGCCACGTGTTTGGACAAATGCACCCTGTTAATCCAAGCCAGACAGCCAACAAATAGCAGCGAACTCAGCATTTGCACATTGAAAACCGGCATGAAGAATTCGGCATCTTTCTGCCTTACAATGTCAATGTAAGTCGATCCCCAATCCTCGAGTAGACTGGCAAATGCAAGCATCATTAACAAGTAGGATATTCCCTCGTAAAAAGGAATCTTTCTTTTCCGACCGAGGGTAAACAATAGACTTGCCTGACCAATCCAGAGCAGGGTCACCCAATTTCCATCCAACTGAACCGGTATAGCCAAGGTAAGGAATAGCAAAACCATTCCAGTGATCATGTAAAACAGGTTTCGATCTCCCTGCTTGCGGCGATATATGATCCAGGCCACAACGAAGTGAATAACCCCATTCAACAAGGTAAACAAGCCCAAATAGGGTCTACTGGATGAATGATCATCCAATACCATGTAGCCGAAACCAAAGAACAAGAAGGAATTGACCGATACCCAAGCAATATCCGAGTACTGAAATTTTTCCTTCTTAAGCAGCTTGTAACCCAAAAATGTAGCGTAGAAAATGGCAAAGAAGACAAAGCCAAAAACGAGGGCAATCCAATCTTGACCCGAACGCATTTCGATTACTGCCCAACTGGAATAAATCAACCACGTGAGCACGAAAGCCACCACATACAAAGCTTTCCAGTATCGCCGTATAGCTATGACCAGAATACCGGCATTAATCAACGCCATATAGGTAAACAGAATCTCGACCTGCCCTGAGTTATTGCTCAATAGGAAGGGAACAGCGTAGGCCCCAACCAGGCCAATGTGCGCAATAATCTGCCGGTTGTAATGTATCGCTGTAAATACCGTAAACCCAGTGTATATCACCATGAGCGCAAAGGCCAGCATTCGCGGTATAAAGTCATAAAAATCGTAGGCGGCATAGGTATCAAAATAGATGATTGCCATGGCACCACTGACCAATACAGCACTGTAATTGTGGTACTTATTCTTGAGTTTAAAACCCACTCCAATCAAACCAATACCCACGAAAAAGGCCATAATAACCCGGGTAAGAGGATTAATAAGGTCGTGATCAATGGAATACTTAACTCCGATTGCCACACCGATTACGGTAATCACAATTCCAATTTTGTTGATGAGGTTCTCACCTACAAACTTCTCGAGGTTAGACCTTTTGGCTTTTACGGGCTCCGTTTTTGGGGCCTCGGCCTGATCATCCATTGGACGCTTACCCACTTTCCAATCCGACATTCCCTTTTCGCCATCCAAATTCAGAAGAGGAACAGGTTCGGGCTCTTTTTCCCAAGTCTCCGATTTCTCTTCTTGAGTAGGTTCTTCTGCGGGGTCTTCTATAGGAGTTTCTACCGGCTCAGCATCCGATTTAAGATCGGGATCCACCGTTTCAGCAGGTTCAGGTTCTGCCCATTGCAAACGATCTAATTCCCGTTTGATTTCTTCCACCGATTGGGAAAATTCGGCTTGTTGACGGAGAAGAGCATCCAGCTTTTTCCGTAGCTCTTCTATGCGGTTTGGATTATCTGCCATAGGCCTTTGATTTTAGGTCGTTAGCACCATTGGTCACCGCAAGATATTTGGTTTGCCCTGATAATGAAACGTTTGCTTGTATTTTTTAACGTTTGAGAAATTGGACTTTACTCCTCCTTCTCCTTGCGAATGGCCAATTTAAATCGGCTGGTCAATTCAATTTTTTGTAGCAGTTCAGGCTTCTTTTTATGGAAGATATATCCGTTGCGAGTCACCTTATTTTCAAGTAGTTCCTGCTTTTCGCTTTCACTGATGGTAATTCCTTTGAATTCATACGGAAGTGTAAACTTGCACCCCTTTTTCCAGTCGGAACAACCCCAGGCTTGTTTACCGGGTATGAGGTGACCGATTTCACATTTGGGGCAGGCATCTTTTCGGGGTCGGTAGCCTTGTTGCTTTACCTGCTCGGTTAGATCCGTCACCATTTCATTCAGTTCCTTTTTAAACAACTGAATGTCGTATTCTCCTTTTCCGATGTCTGAAATCTTCTTTTCCCAAACACCAGTTAGTTCCGCTGATTTGAGTAGGTCGTTTTCGATATGATCGATCAGGTTTTGACCTACAGCCGTAGCCAGGATTCTCTTCTTCTGACGGACCAGATATTTCCGAGCAAACAATTTCTCAATGATGTTAGCTCGGGTAGATGGTCGACCGATTCCGTTTTCCTTCATTAAGTCGCGAAGTTCTTCGTCATCCACCAGTTTTCCAGCCGTTTCCATAGCCCGTAATAGAGAGGCTTCAGTAAAATAACTGGGCGCCTTGGTATGCTTGCTTTGCAACTCCGGAATGTGGGGACCTTTTTCTCCTTTTTCGAATACCGGCATGACTTTCTCTTCATCATCAGCAGGTTTCTCAGCTTCCTTTCCGGATTCAAACACCACCCGCCATCCTGGATCGAGCAATTGTTTTCCGGTAGCCTTAAACTCTGGTCGGGAATCCATATCAATTTCGCCCAGTACCGTGGTATTGCTCACCTTGCTATCCGGGTAAAACGCAGCGATGAAACGACGGGTAATGCGGTCGTATATTTTCTTTTGTTGGTAGGTCAATCCCACAGAAGAAGGATTCTCTCCAGTAGGAATAATGGCATGGTGATCAGTCACTTTTTTGTCGTTGAACACCTTGCTCGATTTGCGAATAGGCTTGCCCAATAACGGAGCGGTTAGCGATGAGTACGCGGATAGACGACTTAAAATCCCTTCAATTTTGGGATACTGATCATTAGGAAGATAAGACGTATCCACCCTCGGATAGGTAATCAGTTTTTGCTCGTATAGGTGCTGAACCGCATTGAGTGTTTCTTCGGCGGTGTATCCAAATTTCTTATTGCATTCTACCTGAATGGAGGTCAGATCAAACAAGGATGGAGGTGTTTCTTTTCCTTCCTTTTGGGTGTAGGACATGATCTCGAAGTCAGCTTCTTTGATCGACTCAACCAATTCCTCTCCTTTCGCTTTTTCAGAGATCTTTCCTTGGGTAGCCGAGAATTCAACGTCCCGATAAACCGTTTTGATTTCGAAATATTCCTCCGGAACAAACCGATCAATTTCACGCTGCCGCTCCACCACCATGGCCAAGGTAGGCGTTTGCACCCGGCCCACTGAAAAAACCTGCTTCGAAGCTCCAAACTTGAGGGTATAGAGCCTGGAAGCGTTCATTCCCAGCAGCCAATCTCCAATAGCTCGGGCCGTTCCAGCCGCGTATAAGTTGTTGTAATCTTCTCCGGGCTTTAGGTTTCCAAACCCTTCTTTAATCGCTTCATCAGTCAGGGAAGATATCCAAAGGCGCTTTAGGGGTTTCTTGCTTTTGGCTTTAGACAGAACCCAGCGCTGAATCAATTCTCCTTCCTGGCCGGCATCCCCGCAGTTGATGACTTCCTCACATTTTTCTACCAGAAAAGCAATGGTATCAAACTGCTTTTTAACTCCTGAATTCGGAATCAGCTTAATCCCAAAGTTGTCCGGTATGATGGGTAGAGTCGGCATACTCCACGATTTCCAGGAGTCATTGTAATCCGCCGGCTCCTTCAAAGTACAGAGGTGCCCAAAAGTCCAGGACACCCAATAGCCATTTCCCTCCCAGTAACCATCCTGGCGCTGGTTTGCTCCCAATACTTGGGCAATATCTTTAGCCACACTTGGCTTTTCTGCGATACAGAGCTTCATGTTTGCGGGGAGGGTCAAAAATCCAAAACCCAAAGAAAAAGTCCAAACGAATTGAGAGCTGATTTTGGAAAGTTATCACCGGAAATCCAATACACCCTACTTCACCCAGTCAAAACCAACCTACACCAAGTTCAGATTGACAGACCTTAATAGCACTGCTACCTTGGCTCAAAATCTCGCCATGAAAAGTTCTGTCCTCAAACTGCTCCCCTACCTATTCAGCCTCTCCCTATTCCTACCCAGCTGTGCACAAGATGATCAAACTCCCTTGCTAACTCGGTCGAATCCTGTCCCAACAACCCGTACAGCTCAGCATCCGACGATCTCAACTCCAAATTGGGGCCTCCCCTATGAAGTTGGGAATCGTTTTCGGATGGATAATCTCGAAGTTTTTTTTCTCACCGGGAATCCGGAAAACCAAGAAAGCTATGTCACCCTGGACCAGGCTATGGAAAAAGAATACGTTAAGGTGAAGGAAACCGGCCAGGTCAACCAACTTCAGATCAACAATCTATCGGATCACTACATTTTTATTCACTCAGGTGACATCGTAAAAGGTGGAAAACAAGATCGTACGCTCAGCAAAGACGTCATCATACCACCCCATGCGCGCAAAGTAAATCTGGCCAGCTTTTGTGTGGAATCTGCTCGATGGACCAATCGGGGCGAGGAGGCAGTCACCCATTTTCAAAGCAACAACTGCATGCTATCCTCCCGGGATTTAAAAGTGAGTTCCAAATACCGACAAGACCAAGGTAAAGTCTGGGAAAAAGTGTCTGAAGGCATGAATGAGATTAACAATGGTTTAGCCGTAAAGTACGGGTACTACTCCGTGAATGTATCCGACAGCGCTTCAGCCACGAGCCTACAATTGGCGCTGGAAAACGACACCTTAAACAAGGTAAGAGAAGAGATGATCCAGTACTTTACCGACCGGCTCATGGAAAGCGAGCAGGTGGTAGGATTCGGATACGCCATCAATGGCGAAGTTTATGAAATCAACACCTACAACAACCAGCAACTCTTTCAGGATTTATGGCCTAAACTGATTGCCTCAGCCGTAACAGAGTCTATCTCTGATTTTGACATAATGGATTCTCTGCAAACAGAAAAAATGTTGAGCCTGAACCAGCTGGATTCGCTTCAATGGATATCGCCAACGGATCCTGAAAAAGTAAATGACATTACCCGTCTGGAGACCCAAACTTCAGGAGACGAAGCTGTCCTTTTGTTTACCACTTCTGATAACCGTTTTGCGGATCAGTGGCTACACCAAAATCTGTTGTGCCGGAGCGAAGAAGAGATGAAATCCATATCTCATGGCGGCCCCGCTTTCCAAAACTCAAATGCTCCCATTGACTCCATTCAGTGGAACGACTTTCCCTCAATGAGGCAAAGTCGGTAGGCTCGGAAACACGATTTTGGCCATTTCCTCGTTAGGAGATTTGTCCAATTGCACCTCAAGTGATCCCATTCAAATTCACCTTGCCGATTTTCATTCTAGGGATGGGGATTAATCCCCAATTACTCTTGGCTCAGGAATTTCCATTAATCGCTAAAACGATAGAATACTCGGACACTGTGGACATTCATCCTCAAAATGCCGGCATTCGCTTTAAGGTATATCATCGCTTGTGGTTCTTTGAATCTGGCACCTTTCGTTTTTATCCAAACAGACTCACCAATCAAGACTCGTTAGTAGTCAATCCCGGTCCGCGTTATTTTAGGGTTTATCGGAAGTCTGGCTCCTTGCATTTTGAGGGAGGGAATAGCCGACATGCCACCGAATTGGAAGGCCGAGTCACCTATTACTACCCAAATGGAGTCATCCAAAAAACAGAGTTTTACGGGCTCGCTGACTACAACGTTGATGGTCGGTCGGAATACTTCGGCGATGGCCCAAGTAAGGTTGGTGCCTGGCAATACTTCAACAAAAAAGGTCGGTTGAAAAAAGAACGGGTTTACCTGGCCAAACGAGCGGAGGATGATCCCAAATACCTCACCTATGGGTTTACTCTAAAAAAGTATAACCGAAAAGGAAAGATGAATTCTTCCAGGTATCGTGAATTGATTCGAATCCCTGATTATGGCAGGAAATAATTGATTTCAGCCTATAGCTATTTTGACGCCGTAACCATAAAACACTGCGTATAAAGCTCATTATTTGTCAGCTGGATAGTAACAGAATAAACCCCGGGTGGATACTCGCTTACATCAAAAACGGTGGAAGATCTTGAAATCCGTTCAATCTTTTGCTCCAGAACTAACTCACCAACCCGGTTGTAGATTAATACCGTGGCCGACTCACCAATATGTTCTTTCAACTCCAGCTGCAGTTGATCGCTCGTAGGATTCGGATAAATAATAAAGCAGTTCGGCTTAACCTCTTCGATCGATTCTTTTTCTCGCCTTTTGCGCTGCTCTTCTGGGCCAATACCCCTAATTCCTTCTTCCTGATAATCCGACTTCAATATTTTTCCCTTCACCAGTAAATCGGTCGTTGATGGTTCTGTATTGGCTATTAGATAGACCTTTTTGAACTGAAGTCCCATTTTTCCTCGGGTATCAAATACCACCTCAATTTCACTGCTCTCTCCTGGCACAATGGGCACTTTGGGATAAAAAGGAACGGTGCAACCACAACTCCCCTTAGCACTGGCAATGACCAAGGGAACGCTCCCTGTATTGGTAAAGGTAAATACGTGGGTAACGGATTCGCCTTGGGGCACCTCCCCAAAATCATAGGTAGTTTCATCAAACTGAATGGTGGTTGTCGGCCCAGGGTCTACCGATTCTTTTTCGACCTGAGCCTGGGTGACGCTCACTCCCAAAAGAAAGGTCAGGGTAAATAAAAGTGGTTTCATACTCATCGTATTCATTGGTTTATGGATTAAAACTACGCATTCTTCAACACTCCAGGTGGATTCTATGAGCAGGCACCCCTTACCGGGTCACCACCACCCGCTTATGAACCGATTCGTTCTCACAATACAAGCCAATTAAATAGGTCCCGGAGCTGAGTTGAGGAAATTCATATTCAAAAAGAAAAGGGTTCTCTTTTAGATGGCTCACATCTACTTCATAGACTTGTTCCCCCAAGGTGTTGAACACTTTTAATCCCTTCACTTGCTTATCGTTGTTCATGGCTGAAACAGTAAACCTCCCTTTGGTGGGATTGGGATCGATGCGAAAATCACAGAGCAAAGGAAGCGCTCCTGGTTTCCAGTGAACCTGAACGGAATCAATCAGGGAATCCCGACATCCATAAAATCCGGTGGCCACCAGCTTTACTTCATAAGTTCCCGGCCTGGATAAAACCTCGGAGTAGTTAACCTCCCTGGATCTATGCTTGCCATCCAATACCCATGCATAATGGGTGGCTGAATCAGACAAGTTGGTAGTCGATAAATGGAAGGGCTGACTACCCTCTTTCGAGTTCAATTCAAAATCAGCCTTCACAGGATAATAATCTGGACTTAAAACCGCCGAACGAACGCCACATCGATTGGTTAGAGTATAAGTGTATTCACCTGGTTGATCAATCTGTATCTCCGCGGAGTTATCGCCCGTGGACCATTCCATGTCGGTAGTTGAATCATTCCCCACTCCAATCAATCTAAGAGGTTCACCTGGACAAAACTTACCTTCCGGCTTTTGCAAAATCGAGGGAGATGGTGGCACCTGAAAATCCACTTGAATGGAATGAATGGAACTCTTACAAGGATTGGAAACTGTGACGAAATAGCGTCCTCTTTTGAGCACCGAAAAGTTGGAGGAAGTGCTACCATCCTGCCACAGATAAGTCGCTGAATGGTTAGCTGCATCGAGCTGAAACGGTGCTTGATCACAAATGACTGTATCCACAGGAAAATGGACGCTCAAGGTCGGAAAGGTATCGACCTTAAATCCAGCAGAATCAGCTCCGCAGCGATTGCTGACACGAAGTCCGTAGGATCGAACGGGTGTAACCCTGTGCGTGGACATGGTGGATCCACTTGACCACAGGTATTGTGCCGAATCCACTGCAACGGATACAAGCAGCGTATCTCCTTCGCAAAGCATCGTATCTCGTAAGTCAAGTTGAGGAGTTTGGAGATATTGGACCCAAACTGAATCCTGAAATTCACCGCACCGCCCGGAGATGCTAACATGGAATAGCCCGGATTGCAAAACCGTGACAATCGAGTCTGTAATCAACTGATTTTTCCACCAGTATTGGGCTCCCTTCTCACCCATTCCCGCCATCAGCGTTAAGGGAGAATGGGAACAGGTTAAAGTGTCTCTTCCTAAATCAGGCCAAGCGGGCTGATACAACGATGGGACGATCAAAGAATCTCTAAACACACCGCAATAATTCTTTACATCAACCCAATAAATGCCGGTCTGGGCAACTGGCTTTGGGCTCAAGGAATCCCCATCCCACCAGCGCACATCAGACCCAGGTACATTTAACCAAAGAGTATCGCTTGAACAAAGAACTGTATCCGACCCCAAATCGATTTGAAGGGAGTCATCGATATGGACCATCACCGAATCGGTATGACTTCCACACGGGTTGCTCACGGTTAAGTAATAGCTGCCCGTGGAATCAATCCATTGAGTGGAATCCATACTACCACCGCTCCAGAGAAAAGTACTTCCCAAGGATCCATTCGCTATCAAAAGCAGAGAATCTCCGCAAGATCCTGTATCCATCGGCAGTGTTGATTCGGGGTATCTATTCTCCGAAATGAAAATAGAATCCTGCCATTCTCCACATCGGTTGTAGACCTCAACCCAATACCAACCTCCCGAATCCACCAACAAGGAATCAGTAGCGGAACTATCACTCCAGAAAAAACGTGCCGGCGCATTATCCGTAAATCGTAGATCGATTGTATCGCCAAGGCAAAGCATGGTGTCGGCCGGAAGTTTGGGATTGAGAATAGAATCGATGAATACCGATTGAACCAGGGTATCAATACTTCCGGTACTCCATTTGATTCGAGCTATAACGGTAAACTCTCCCACTCTGGAAAAGGCATGCTTTGCGCAATAGGAGGCCGCAGAATTTTGCCCCGATAGAGGGTCCCCGAAATTCCAAAGGACGGAATCTACCTGTGCGGTATCTTTCAAACAGAAAACCGTGGTGTCTCCCCAGCAGGTATACCTTACCTGGAAGGGCTCGAAATCATAAACCGAGGCTGGGAAAACCGGAAATTTACCAAAAGTAGAATGGGACCCTGGAGGCAACAGAAATAAGGAATCTTGGTAATCGCATTTCGGGCCGGTGCTATCGGGTTCATGGATCACACCTATTTGATCATAAAAATGGGACCAATAGATCTTTCCATCCAAGCCAAGCTGAACATCGTGTAAGGTATTATTGATGGGAACACCGGAGGGATAAGGAGCGGCCGGCTGGTGAACAAGATTGTACCTACTGGACCGAATGGCCTGCTGATTCCAAGAAGTCAAATCGAACTGAGCCAAGGATGCAACGGGCTGCATAAAGGCATTTCGATACATGGGATAATCGTTGACATAAAGCTTGTTTCCTGATTTTGAAAAACACAGATGCATCGGGTTGGAGGATAAACCGTTGGACGCACTTGGAATGGAAATCGTGCTGGAAGCTTTGCCGGTTTTCGAATCAAAGCGACACAAGACCAATCGATTGACCGGCGATACTCCGGGATTGGTGTGATGAATATGGCTATTGGTCATCGCAATAATATCACCGTTGGGACTGATCCTTAGCTCGTCCCAAATCCGAGCGCTTAGGATTGTATCCAAAACCGAATAAACCGGACGAGAAGATAGGCCACTACTATCTACCAAAAAAGCGACCAAGGTATCTGAATAGGAATGGAACATACTTGGAAGAGGAGCTTTTAAGGTATGATGCATGACCAACCATAAATCACGACCATTGTAATGCCGGGTAACATCCATACCCATGGAATAATTGTGACCCAAGAACTGATTTTTTTGAGTGACTGCACCTAATCCATTGTTCAAGCTCATGTCCACTTCTGTAAAGAGCAAACTATCTGAAATTCGACTTCCAAACGGAGCTCTCGGATCAATGGAATCGTGATGAATGACCAAGTATTTATCATTGTTTCCAGGCAACTTGAGAATGATCTCATGATGACTTCCAAAACGTTGATTCAGGCTATCCCCATTGGGCATCAATTGGAAATTTCGATCATGAATAAACCCATCATTCACGGCAAATAAAAACTGCCCATCAGCACCAGAAACACATCCATTGCTGTAGCTACTAAAGTGCGTCACATGGGTATCCAACGTGGGTACTTGCCTACCTTTATGAAACTCAATATGAATGGAATCCGAGCAAACCCAATGATTGGTTTCAAGCTGTGCATGAATCTCTACCACCATCAAAAAGAGGGTGAACGAAACAAGGAATCTTATCGGGTAGGCCTGAAGCATGGTTTGGGGTTACGTCTATTCAAAGGTAATCAGGAAGGCTTCCTACACAAATCGAGTTGACAAACTGATTCCCATTACTTTAGGAATGGACTCCTGTTCCACTCATCCGTTGGGTTGCCCCCTTTCCCGATCGGAATAATATACAAGGCAACTATTCCGAATCATTTTTGAGAATACATTTGGGAGGAATTAAAACCGCGCTAAAGCCTAAATGCTCCATGGATTTCAAACTCACCCCGGCTCAAATCACCGATCAATCTCAAGCCCTTAGCTTCCTTCAATCAGCCGCAAAGAGTCTGGCCAAAAAGGGAGTGGATCAATGGCAATATTGGCTGAATCCACCTAAGGATGAATTAGCATGGTTGGAAGATGGATTACGAAATGGAGACTATTATTTCATTCAACTGAACTCCGATGAAATCGCTGGAATGGTACGCATTCAAACCGAAGATCACTTGTATTGGGGAGAAAAAGCTGATCAAGCCTGGTACATCCATTCTTTAATTGTGGAAGAAAAATGGGCAGGGCTACAACTGGGAACGAACGTTCTTGAAAAAATTGAACTGGATGCGATCGAAAGCAATCAAGATTTTTTGAGATTAGACTGCTTGGCTAGCAACGAAAAACTCTGCTCTTACTACCAGAATCAAGGGTTTGAAAAAGTGGGTCAGGTGGACCTTCCGCTCTCTACTTGCAACCTATACGAGAAAAAAATAGGGGCCTCGAACTAATCGAGAACCCCTATCCATTGTTCGATTATTTAGGAATTTACTCTACCGTTACACGGCTTACCGTTCCGTTATCTAAAACGTAAACCACATTTCTTGCAGCATAAATCTTTTCACCGAGTTGAGGACCTGTGCTTACCCAGGTTTGGGTTGCGTTTTCCAGAATTTCAACCTCCATCGTTTCCGAGTTAATACCTAGTAGTCTTCTGCTTTCCGTACCAGCAATCATCGACATGGTTTTGCTACCGGCATTACCCCAATGATCGCCCCAATCGGGAGCGGTACCTGTGTAATACTGTACCATTCCACCAGAGAACAACCCCCATGTTGCCTCGGCCGTACCAGCAAGCATTTCCAAGCCACCACCCATGGTTCCATCGGTAGCGCCATCCATCACATGTCCCTGGCCGTCAGTGCCAACCATAAAGGTCATGTCAGTTTCCAGAATAAACTTCGTGTTTGGCCACATCGGCTCCCAACGGTTATCCGGGTCTGGAAGCCACATGAATGATTCATTGTCGGTAGAAATGTAATAATCGTTAGCGAATCCATATACCGCCTTTGCCGGTCCGGCGCCTCTGGGCTCCCATTGTTGAGGGCTTCCCTTATAGTACCATAGACTCTGGTCGGTACCAATGGCGTAGAGATTATCTCCCGCTGCATAAATGGCATTGGCAGGGTTACCTACAACCTCCCAAACGTTATCGCCATCTACCCAGGCTTCTACTCGATTTCCTTCAGCACGATTCAGTCGATACACGGTAGCAGAAGTGGCTGCAATCATTCCGGCATCAGCATCATCTCCCAAGGGCTCCCAGGGCAAGTCAACGCCCGCATCGGGAGCTGCAGATTGAACCATACCATCCTGTGATTCAGGCGTCATAGGGGTCGTTGATTCCATTTCGCCAGGAGCAACATCCGAACCTTCAGTACCGGAGGATCCGCAACTGGTAACCGTCCATCCCATGGCTACTACGGCCACGGCCAGCACCCATTTTTTAATAGTCAAGTGATTTGTTTTCATAAACGTAAATTGAATAATTAAGATGTGTATTGAATTTGCGAGTCAAGAAGTTATAAGGGGGTTGAAGTTTAATTTGTAGGTCGGGTAATAATAGAGTGAAACTCAAGGATTGACTCTTTGAGTCCACAGCCTGTATCCCAGTTAGAATCAAGGATACGAGCAATAGCCAAGGTAAATCGTTCAAAAGTTTAAGTTTCGGGTTCCCACTCAAATATATACAAATACCTAAATATCAATACATTCGAATTTATCCCAATCCTTTTGTACTTAAAAAGGTAAAGGAATCGCCCGTATAGAGGGTCTTTGAGTAAAAAATTGTTGAAGAGGGGGTAGCGGTTAGAAAGGGCTGGTATTGTAAGTTGGTTGGTGTTGTAGAAAAAAGAATCGGGGCAACCGAAGCCGCCCCGAATTCCATTTATTTTTTCATAATAATCTCAAAGTCAGTAGATACTTTATCGTTCATAATATCCATCATACTGTACTCCAAAACCACTTTTTTGCCTTCTTGAGAAATCACGTTAGTCCCTTTAACGGATTCCACTTCTTTGGGCAAATTGATCACCGTACGGAAGGTGCCTTCTCCAAACATTTCTTCCATCATTTTCTCTTCTTTGGCCTTTTCTTCAGGGGTCTTTTCTTCCTCATCTCCTTTTGACTTACTCTTCTTTGAAGTCCGAGAAATGAGGCGTTTCTTGAAGGTATAGGCACTGGTTTTTCCACTTAGGTTTAGTCCTTGAGTCTTTCTTGCCTCAGGGTTGTTCTTCTCCATCAACTCAAAAAAGGCTTCCAACTCAGAAATATTGCTGAATCGGTAGTCCATACCCGACATCAATACGCCTTCTTCCTTCCCACCGCGTAGGAAACCGTTAGCATTTTCGATCACCGCCATTTTTTTCTTGTCGTTTAGGATGCTGTCTGGCAAGATCTCCTTGTAGTCAATAATGGAATCGATCTTTTCGGGAAACTTAGCCCAGATCATTTCCTCTACTTTGGCCATAATCTCCTCGTCTGACTTAGCTGGTTTGGTAGTATCAAGAGCGGAAAAAGCCTTGATCATTTGAAACGACATTTGTTTCATCATCGGAATCATGTCGTATTCTACGTGGTATGTACCGGATCCATCTTCTTTAATGGTAATCTCCTCGGTCACGTTTCCACAGGAAAAAAGACTCAGAGTTAAGGCCAACCCGAGTATCATTTTAAGTGCTTTCATGGTTTTTTAATTTGCTGGCGAAATTAGGTAATCTCAGTCACTGGAAGGCCATAAATGGATTTAATAGGAACCCTTTGAAATGTTCTATCTTTCGACATTCCATACCACGCCAACAATGAGCACCGAAAAAACCGGAATCCGAATTTTATACGTTGCAATCGCACTGTCCCTTCTTTTTGAAATTTTGATTGACACTCTTTTCTATTTAAAAATAGGCCCAGAGCGACTTCCCTGGCATTTAACCAGATCGGCCTTCCAACTTATTTTAATCGCATTTATACTTTTAAAGAAGTCTAATCGAGCTCTATTTATTCTTTCCGGCTATCACCTCCTTTCAGCCCTTTGGGCCCTTGAAAAGGGATTTGATCAGAACCCTTTTTTGATAGGCATGATCATTTTCCAGATGATGTTATCACTGGTACTCTATTTCCACCAGGACATAGCCAAGTTCCTAAAATCAAAATAACCTCGGTGGGATCAAAATCTATGTTCTTCCTCAAAAATTGACGAAGTGAATCCTCGAGTATCATTCGCAAGCTCCTAATGGTTACTTTCGTTTTCCGATGCGCGCATCACATTTTAGGAGAGAAAAACTATTTAATCAAATTCCAATATTCATGAACTTTAAGAACTACTTCTCCATCAAACAGGTGGGAAGGAAAACTTTGGCTCTGTTTCTGGCAGCATCTATTTTGGGTTGTCAACAACCGGTTAAAAACGAGCCTACGAAGGATGATGAGTCCTCGTTCAAAGGAAAAATCGCACTCGACATTCGCGATTCTAAATCAGATTGGTCTGCCTTTACCCCAAAAGGGCCCCAGAGGGAGCACCTAACATTTTGTTCGTTTTGTATGATGATACAGGACTGGGAGCCTGGTCACCTTACGGAGGCCGGATTAACATGCCTACACTTGATCGTTTGGCTGCCAATGGTTTGACCTATACCCAATGGCATACTACCGCTCTGTGTTCGCCTACCCGCTCCACAATCCTTACCGGACGTAACCACCACCTGAACGGAATGGCTGCCATTACCGAAACTGCTGATGGTTATCCTGGAGCTAATGGTCGCGTTCCAGACGACTGTGCCCCATTTGCCGAGATTTTGAGAAACAACGGCTGGAGTACTTTCTGGATTGGAAAAAACCACAACGTACCTGAGCAAGACGTAGCACCAGGTGGAAGCCGTGCTGAATGGCCTACCCAAATCGGATTTGATCGTTTCTACGGATTCCTGGGTGGAGAAACCAATAACTGGTACCCTGACTTGGTGGAAGACAATCACTTCATCGAAGCCCCTGCCACTCCGGAAGAAGGTTACCACCTTTCCAAAGACTTGACAGACAAGGCCCTGGAAATGATTCGCAACCAGCAGGCTACAAACCCATCTAAGCCTTGGTACATGTGGTTTAACCCAGGAGCAAACCATGCTCCACACCACTCACCAAAAGAGTATGCTGATAAATACAAAGGCAAATTTGACGATGGGTACGATGCTTACCGTTCTTGGGTAACCGATAACATGAAGAAAAAAGGCATCATTCCTGAATCTACTGAATTGACTGGCTTCAATCCACTCCCTGAAAATGCTGCTAACCCAGCTGACTACGTTAGACCTTGGGATGAGTTGAATGATGACGAGAAAAAGCTTTTCTCTCGTATGGCTGAAGTTTACGCCGGATTTTCAGAGTATACCGATGTTCAGATTGGACGTATCGTAGACTACTTGGAAGAGTCTGGACAGCTGGACAACACTATTATCCTCTACGCTGCCGATAACGGAGCTTCAGGAGAAGGTAGCCCGAACGGATCTGTAAACGAAAACAAATTCTTCAACGGATACCCAGATGAATTGGCTGAAAACTTGAAGTACCTGGAAACCCTTGGTGGACCAGAAACCTACAACCACTTCCCTACCGGATGGGCAGCTGCATTCTCTGCACCTTTCAAAATGTTTAAGCGTTATTCCAACTATGCTGGTGGAACCAATGACCCATTGGTAATCTCGTGGCCAAAAGGAATTAAGGCAAGAGGTGAATTGCGTCACCAATACCACCACTCGGTGGATATCGTACCTACTCTTCTTGAGATTTGCGGTGTAGAAATGCCAGGTGAGTACAACGGAGTTAAGCAAACACCTCTTTCTGGTGTAAGTATGGCCTATTCATTTGATGCCACTCCTGATGCTCCTACCCAAAAGGAAATCCAGTACTTCTGTATGTTGGGTACCCGTGGAATTTGGAAAGATGGCTGGAAAGCTGCAGCTGTTCACTCTCCATTGAGCGGTAAAGGAAACTTCGATCAGGATCAATGGGAATTGTATCACGTAGCAGAAGACCGTTCCGAGTCTAAAGACCTGGCTAAAGAAAACCCTGAAAAACTTCAGGAACTGATCGACGCTTGGTTTGCTGAAGCCGAAAAGAACAAAGTGTTGCCATTGGATGACCGCAGTGCTGCAGAGATCCTTACCGTTGAGCGTCCTTCTCAGGAACCTGCAAGAGATCGCTACATTTACTACCCTTACACGGCACCCGTTCCTGAAGGTGTTGCTGTAAACGTTCGTGGAAGAAACTACAAGATTCTGGCGAATGTCGAAATCACGGACAAAAATGCTTCCGGAGTATTGTTTGCTCACGGATCTCGTTTTGGTGGACACAGTTTGTTTATTAGAGATCAAAAGTTACACTATGTGTACAATTTCTTGGGCATTAAGCCAGAGCAAACCTTTATTTCCAGCAAAACCCTTGCTCCTGGAAAATATACTTTGGGAATGGAGTTCATTCGTGAAAAAGCGGGTGAATACGGTGAGTCTTTTGGAACCATGAAACTGTACATCGATGACGAAGTGGTAGCTGAAGGCCCTATGAAAACGCAGCCGGCCAAGTTTACCCTTTCCGGTGATGGACTTTGTATCGGATACGATAGCGGTGATGCTGTAAGTGAGCTTTACGAGTCACCAGGAAGGTTCAAAGGTGGAATCATTCAATTTGTGGGAGTAACCGTAGAAGGAACTCCATACATGGATCTTGAATTGGAAGCCAAGCGGGTGATGATGACCCAATAGGAAATCCTTCCATACCTCATACAAAAACGGTGCGGCCCTTGGGCTCGCACCGTTTTTTTTGGGTGGTTGTGCAGAATACTCCTGCTATACTATTGATGATTGTTCGGTACAAAGAGTCAGCTCCCGGTTATCCCAGATAAAATTTGCTGACTAACAAAATGAAAAGCCATGAGCATCAAAAACTTTTGATACCCATGAACTCCTTTTGGTTGTTGGGACACCCGTAGTGAAGAGAGCTGAACCCTCTAAGCGTCGTAAAAAGGAGGGATGAGTATGGTGTTGCATCGGCTAAAAGTTCATCAGCCCCCTCTGTTTCATTTAAGGTTTCATGTTTGTCGTCCGGCCTTTCAGCAGAACAAGAACAAAGTAATACCATGATTACCTGCTAGAAAAAGGAATTCCAGCCAAGGGAGTCATTTTGCCAGCGAATGGAGTGAAAAAAGAAGCGAACGGAAAAAAGCCTATAAATTCTGGCACCAATTCATTATCTGCTGTCTGTAGGTTTTACCTATTGGGATCAAGGCATTGGTATGCTTGAGACGCAATCCAGATGGGGAAAAGGAAGTAATAAACTTCTTGTTAACCAGGTAAGAACGATGCACTTGCCAGATGGATTCAGGATCCATTTTTTGGTGTAGTCCAATCAAAGTTCCTAATTCCACTTTTCGATTGAGACGCGATTCGTTGTTGTCCCAGTAATGCACCTCACATCCACCTTGATCGGAATGAACGTAAACAATATCCGAAATAGGAATGAGGAGGGTGAAATCCTGCTTGTCTTTTACCTGAAGCATATTTCCTCCGTCCAACTTAGCCGGTTTTGCCGCAGCGGGCAAAGCCGAGAACAGAGCATTGCGAAGAGTTATAAGAGACACCGGTTTTTCCAGGTAGTGCGCTGGCCGACCTTCCATCACCGTTTTAAACGTATTCGCATCCTGTAAATCCGATAAGACGATAAAAGGTATTCCCTTTTGATGAAGCAAAGGAGCCAGGTCCAATCCACTTTCTACGCCATTAAGATCAATATCCAGCAACATAGCATCCGGCTGCTGATCTTCGACCAATTTCCGAGCCTTAGTCAGGTTATTCGCTACTCCGCAGCAATCAAAATTGAGGGTTTCGAGGTAATCTTTTAGCAGTTCCGCAACCAGCGTTTGATCCTCGACAATTCCAATGTTCTTCTTTAACATATAGTTTAGTAACCCAATAAGTGGTTATTTTGGCCCCTTACCAGATGAAATCTCTCGTTTCAATATTAGCAATATTCTTTTGGATGGGGGCATGGGCTTATCAAACGCCAGCTCCGGTTGAGCCAAAGCCAATAACTCCCGAGTTCAAACAGGCTGTGGATTCGTTGATGAAGAGAGGCTTGGGGTTTCTTAAGAGGGCCAAATATGACAGCGCCGCACTATCTTATTCTGATGGTGTCAAACTCTACACAAATAACCCCAATGATTCCAATTTGGCAATTTTTCATAACAATTGGGGCGTTGCAGAATATTACAGGGGGAATTTACCTGGATGCATCGAACACTACGAAATTGCTAAAGAGCTCTATAATGGCTTTGGATTTCAGGATAAAGCCGCCCAAACCAAGTATAATTTAGCCTTAGTTTATAGCAAAATGGGCATGTATTATAAGGCCTATGATCTCGTAATATCGAGTCAGGAACATTTCAACAAAATAAACAGTTCTGCAGATATTGCAAGAGGATATAATTCCCTAGGGAACATCCAAATGAATTTGGAAGATTACGACCGTTCAATTCAATTTCATAAAAAAGCTCTAAAGGTCAGAGTGAATATGAATAATGAATTTGGCATCGCTTCCTCATTAAACAACATTGGACATGCTTATCTTTTAAAAAATGAATTAGATTCTGCTGAAACAAATCTGCGTCAAGCACTGAGGCTCAAAAAAAGAATAAAAAATCCAAGCTTTATTGCTTCAACTCAATGGCTTCTTGGAATGCTCTATTTCAAGAACGAAAACTTAGATAGCTCGAAATTTTATTATGAAAAAGCCTTGGAAAACAGGCAAGTTGTTGGTGATGAAATAATGATTGCTTCAACAATGGCCCATTTAGCCAATGTTCTAATCTCTGAAAACCAACTATCCATCGCAGATTCACTTCTTGAATCATCATGGGTTTTGGCCAAAGAAAATGACGCAAATAAAGTTTTACTTGATATTGCTGAAATTAGAATAAGCTGGAGCGAGAAAAAGGCAGATGCAAAATTGATTTCGAATTGGTACACAACATACAATTCAATACATAGAAAAATTGTAGGAATAGAAAAACGGGAAGCGGTTGAGAGGCTGCAGGTTGAATTCGATGTCAAAAGAAACTTAGAAGCTTTGGCTTTTGAAGAACAACGAAGTCAACTTTTAGAGGAAAAGAATGACCGACTTTTTCGCACCAATACCCTTTTGACCTTGGGCATTATTACTCTCTTTTTGTTAACAGCAGCATTGATTTATTTACTCAAAATCAACCGTGACAAAAACCGAATACTGCAAATTCAGGGTGTAAAATTGGAGCATCAAGCTGAACAAATTTCTTTGCTTCATAAAGAATATAAACACCGAACCAAAAATCACTTCGCTATCATTAGCGCCATGTTTTTGATTCATAAACGCTCATCCCCTTCATCGAATCCCAAAGAATTGCTTAACGAATACCGTGGACGAGTCGACGCCTTGGCTATGATAAACCGTCACTTGGTTCGGGAAGAAAGTCAAAAAGAGGAAGTAGATTTAGCCCCTTACCTAAACGAACTAATCCAAAATACCGAACTTGGCTATAGTGGAGACCGCGATATTGAAGTAGAAACGGATCTGGAAAAAGCTCTGGTTAAACCTGATATGGCTATGAAGTTAGGGATTGTGGTCAATGAATTGATGACCAATTTCTTTAAGTATGGCATCTCTCCGGACAAAACACCTATTCTAAGAATTACCACCAGCTTGTTTAACGGATCTCTCGAAATAGTGGTAGCTGACAACGGTCCTGGTTACCAATCCTCAACGGGCAAAAAAGACCCGGATTCCGGCTTTGGACAAAACCTGATCAAAACCTTTATCGAAGAACTGGATGGATCTTTGGAAGTATTCGAGAATGAAGGGCTTACCTTCCTGGTCAAAATTCCACAAAAAAAGGCGGCCCCTTACTAGGAACCGCCTTTGCGTGATATATCGAGATTTACTATATCTCTATGGTCATATGGGTATTTCCAGTCAAAGAGAAAGTCCCTGTATTGACTGAGTTTTGAACACCCGGAGTAACTACGATGTAGTAATCTCCTTGAGCCGCTTGGAATTGGAAGATCCCGTTGGCATCAGAAATGTCGGTTGCTACGGGAGTGCCATTTCCTTCAACAAACAATTCGACAGTTGCTGCGCTCACAGAACCTCCGTTGGCATCAACGATGTTTCCTTGGACTACCGGGTCGCCATCTTCACCACCAGATTTCAAAGTTCGCATCACTACCTCTGCAGTGCCTTTATCGTTGTTCATTTGTGGGAGTGGTTCTTTTTCGCATCCCATAAATCCAAATAGAGAAATTGTAACAATTAATAGAATTAACCTTTTCATGATCAGTTTGATTAGTGTTTTGAATCCCGTCTCTGGCGATCGGACGCAATTCTCCCAGCTCCATGCGGAGAGTTCGCGTCAATTCATCGTATCGAGACGGATAAATTGGTTTAGAAGGGGCTGTCGAGCCGTTTGAACCCTTCATCCTTTCAGAAGGCTCAACAGTTGCAGTTTAATCCAAGCACCGCTCAAAGTGCATCGGACGTATTACTGATGCTCCGCGCATGGCATCAGCGCTAATAAGTCACAAAGAAGATTTGGTAATATCTTGTTTGGTCTTGGTCATTGTAGAAGTTAGTCGGCTTCTTAGAGAAGTAACGTAGATTTCCCCACTTTATTGTCTTCCTCAATCTCCCTCAAGTCCTTGACAGGCGGGCGATTGCTTGCTTTTTCACATTTTTTGGGAAAAGCGTCTGGTACTGGAAGATGATGGTTTGGTCGTTGGATAATCCTCCTGAGTCGATCACTTCATCATTCGCGTAGGCATTGAATTCCTACACGGTCGCATCCTGGTCGGATTGGCAAGAGCCACCCCGCCGCGACAGCGTGTTTGATTCGATTGTTCTCTTGCATTTTCATGGTTCATTAATTTTTAACGAGACAAAGATGACTAGTCTCAACGCAACCTATTTGCGCATTGATATTTTTTTAATTATTTTAACTTAACTAAATGAAAAACAAGGACTTAAAATTGAAGAATTTTCCCAAAAATTGAGGCTTTATTCGCCCTTTTTGATGGCCTTGTCTTCTGAGCCCAATTCACCTACCAGCCAACTGCTAAGTGCATGGGCCCCAGCCCGGTTAAAATGATGTCCATCTGCCCAATATTCTGTGTTGATTAATATTTCAGTAGGTGGTACCAAAATCGTGCCTAACGGTTCATACAACTCGTGGTCTCTTGGAAGGGCATAACGGGTACCGAATGCGGGCAGGTACAAAAAGTAGATTTTCACCCCATGCTTTGCACATTCAGCGGCTATTTTCCGGAGGTATTGATTGGAATAATTGCGGTAGAAGGCGGTCTCCCACGCAAACTCCTCTGGTTCTTCCCGAGCTCTGAACAAACGCTCCCGTTCAGCGACCTCTGGACTTATGGTTTGATGGAGCGCAAAATATCCATAGCGCCCCAAGGTAATCTTTGGATGGGCTGTATTAGAATAAACTCTGTCCTGAATCAGTTCGGTTTTAAAAGCCAGATGCTTCCAGGTATCGGATAAATAGTCTGGGTTGTACCACAAAGGAGAGGTAAAAAGCTCGCCGCTGGTGGCTACAAATGGGAAAATGGGGTGGCTAAACCGCGGCTCCTTTTCCAGAACTCCTAAAACCAAATGCCTGACCTGATGCTTTTCCAACAGTCCCTTTACCACGGAATATTGAAAGTTTCTCCCCGTTCGACAATAACCGAGGTTAACCAAATTCGGAACATTGAGCTCTGAGGCCAACAAGGAATCCTGAATACCACACATGACATGTGAGGCCCCTATAAAAACCCACTCTAAAGAATCGCTTTGATCAAAAACCTGATCGTAAAGCCAGGCTCCTCGCCCGGAGCAATCATCAACCACACTATTGTATTGCTGCTGTCGCTCAACGGGTAGAGCAACGAGCAAGAGAACTACAGGCAACGCAAACAATAGGGTATGGAACAAAATCTTTCGCATCAAAACTGAAAATAGATAAAACTGGGTTTGACACTAAAGTTTCCTACTCCCAACAAAATCAGGATAACTGCATAATAAAAAGCCCACCGCCATGATCTCTGGGTAGAAGAAAGCCAGGAATCCAGGTTGCTATTCCTTAGTTTAAGCTCCACTGTCCCGGTCAAACCCAGGACGGCTAAAAGCACCCCAAATCGGGTAAAGGAGAAGGCGGCAATTATTTCTGATAACTGACTCAGGTTGTATGCTGAAAATTGAACCAAGGAGGTCAGTAGCTGACTTAAATGTGACCACCCTTTGGCTCTGAAAGGAAGCCAAAGAAGCATAACCAATCCAAATACCACAGGAGCATATAAAACGCTGCCCCGATGCCAAGCTAAGCGTCTCTCTACGGCGAGAAGGACTCCATGCATCCCTCCCCAAATCAAGAAGGTAATGTTGGCCCCATGCCATAGCCCGGAAAGTAAAAAAGTGATTATAAGGTTTACATAGGTTCGTCCCAATCCCTTACGGCTACCACCAAGCGGGATATACAGATAGTCTCGAAACCAAGTGGATAATGAGATGTGCCACCTCTGCCAGAAATCACGAAAGGAAGTGGCCAAATAAGGAGTTTGAAAATTGGTCATTAACTGGAAGCCCAGCATTCGAGACAAGCCGATGGCAATGCTGGAATACCCAGAAAAGTCGGCATAGATCTGTAGCCCAAAGAAAAAGGTTCCGACGAGGACGGTTAGGCCATTGGCCTCCATGGTAGAATCAAAAATGGCATCGGCCAATACCCCAAAGTTGTCAGCTATGACTATTTTTTGAAAAAATCCCCAAAGCACCAATCGAAGCCCGGAAACATAATTGGATCGCTCGAATACTTTCTTCTCATAGAATTGAGGCAACAAGGAGGACGCTCGCTCAATGGGCCCGGCCACGAGTTGAGGAAAGAATGCCACAAAGGCGAAAAAGGATAACCAATCCTTCGCGGGTTTGATTTTCCTCTTATAAATATCCAGGGTGTAGCTCAGGGTCTGAAAGGTGTAAAAGGAAATACCAACGGGCAAAATGATCTCTAAGGTGCTGGTAGGCACATCAACGCCCATTGCGTTCAATAGTTGGCTGAAGGACCCAACGAAAAAGTGGAAGTATTTAAAAAATCCCAGAATACCCAGGTTGACCATCAGGCTTGTCCCAACCAAAAGACGCCGCTGCCTTTCGGATTTGCTTTGAAAGATTCGTTGCCCAAGCATAAAATCTATCAGGGAGCTAAGAACAATGAGTCCTAAGAACCTCCAGTCCCAGGCCCCATAAAACCAGTAGCTGGCGAGCAGGATCAAAGCGTTGCGAAATGAAACAGACAAGCGCTTGTTTACGAACCAATACAGCAGGAAGAATGCCCCAAAAAAGAGAAGGAAATTGGCCGAGTTAAATACCATACTTTAGGTCGAATGGACAAATATAGCCATTCGGGTTTCCTATGATTCATGGAGGCTGAATTATGCATCTCTGCCTGGTATTACAATCGATGACTTGGTCGGTGTAGACTTAATCCAACAAAAAGACTCTGCTCTAAGTCCCCTTTTTAAACAAATACCCACCTCAAATTAGGTCCTCATGGTTAGGAATTTAGGCGTGAATCAATATTTCTAATTGATGTGCTGCCCAGCGAAAAAATAGTCCCTAATTTCGCGGCATGGAAAAACTGAAAAAACGTTGGGGGATTACATCCAACCTACAGTTGGTTTTGATCCTTGTGGTATTTTCAATTAATGGATCGTTTGCAGCTTGGGTAGCCAAACCTGTAACCGAGTTTTTCGGTGTCAATTCCGAATCCATGGGTATGCCTCTATACATCCTACTTCGGATATTGTTGATTTTTCCCATTTACCAAATCACCCTACCCATCGTGGGTTGGATGTTTGGCCAGTTTTCCTTCTTCTGGGATTTTGAAAAGAAAATGCTCTCTCGTTTAGGATTGGGATTTTTGTTCAAAGACAAGTAATATCATCCCGCCTAACATTTCCTTCAATCGTGTAAATTAGCCTCTCCAATAGGAGTGCTTAATACTCACCAACAGGAATACCTTGAGTTCGGAAAAAGATATCCCCCTTTGCGATAAATGCGGCAGTGAGCTTACAGGGCCGTTCTGCGCTAACTGCGGGACACCTCAAGAACTTCGACGAATTGATTGGAAGTACATTTCGACAGAGATTGGAAGTGTATTACACTTTGACAAGGGAATTCTTTATTCCATTCGCGAATTATCAATCAGGCCCGGAAAGAGTATCCGGCATTTTCTTTTGCATGACCGGCATCGGTTGGTAAAACCCATATTCTTTATCCTGGTTTGTTCCCTGATCTATTCAGTGGTGCAGCAGCTCGTTCATTTTGAAGATGGGTATGTTGGGTACAACTTCGATGACTGGAAAGGCCTGGCCATTGGCCACATCTTTACCTGGATTGGCGAGAATTATGGTTATGCCAATATTCTAATGGCCCTATTTATTGGTTTTTGGATCAAAATTCTGTTTCGCAAATACGGTTATAACTTCTATGAAATTGTGGTATTGCTCTGCTTCGTCATGGGTATGACCATGTTGCTTTATACCCTCTTCGGATTAGTTGAAGTATTGACTGGATGGCCGGCTCTTCAGATTGGAGCCAATCTCAGTTTTATCTATTGCTCCTGGGCCATTGGTCAATTTTTTGATGGCCGCAAAAAACGAAACTACCTCAAAGGGCTTTTGAGTTATGTATTCGGCATGATTTCCTTCATCGTGGCTGCTGCCGCTTTGGGTCTATCCATTGATAAATTATTGGCTTAGCCTGAAGATTTCTTCGAACATCTTCCTCAAGCTACACTCACAGAAGTTTTCCAGCGCACTGCAAAGGATTTGATGTACTTCGCAAATTCGCATCCAACAATCCCCTCATTTCCAACTAATTTGTCTCAAACTAATTCTTTAGCTATGAAAAAAATCCCACTATTAATCTTAGCCTTATTTGCAACTTTTGCAGTATTCGGTCAAGCTAAACTTGAACGCGACGAACTCATAAATTCGTCCCAATCTTTTCCCGGATGGACTCAGTTTCAGAACAACACCAGTCTATCCCCAAATGAACTAATTGAAAATGCCCAGCTGGTTTTCGAACTTCCCGAAAAATCCACCTTTCAGGTAAAATCTGAAGCGACTGATCCAGAAGGCAGGTTACACGTCAAATTGCAACAGTACCACGATGGTTTTGAGGTACAGTACGCCATTACAAATCTGCACTACGATCAAGACGGCCACCTTCAATTGGCCAATGGCATGCAAGCGCTGAACCTCCTATCGGGCACTCCAGGTGCACCTTCTCTCCAAGACATTCAAAGTCTTGTGATTCAAAATCAGGATCACATTCACCGCCATCGATCTACGCCAATTGCGGAAGACAACATCCGAGTAGACTCTACGAGTGCCAAATTTATCTGTGGCAATCCCGAGGCCCCACTTGGAGAAAGAACATTCATTCCAGGTTGTGAGGCTTTTGCAGAAATTGCAGGTGAGCACTATATCCTTAACTTATCCATGAGCCATGGCGGGTTTATCTCCGCAGTTCCTTTGGAACATTACTGTTCAGGAAGCACACCTGCTCCTGCGGTCAACTCACCTGCTTCTTATGTCGGAAACGTTAGTTCTCCGATGCATTTTCCGTTAGAAGACGACGGTACCAATTTTATTCTGGAAAATACCTGCGAACAAATCACGGCCTACCAAAACGGATTTGCCAACAAGGTGACCTACCCTAACTCAAGTACAGCCATTCCGTATCAATCTGGTTTGGCCTATTGGGCAATCAATACCATCCATGACTATGTAGAGGATGAATATCACCACAACAGTTTGGGAGGATGGCCAATTGCCATTGAAAATGACTTTACCCAAGGTGCGTCAAATGCCTCCTACCGGGTTGATTTGATCAACAAGCGCAACAACATTTATATGTTTAATCCAAGCTCAACTGCGGTGATGGATATCGATGTTGCAGGTCACGAATATGGACACGGAGCTGCCTTCCATATGGCTCAGATTCCCTATTTGTCCTCAACGATTCAAGCCACCATTCACGAGTCCTATGCAGACATTTTTGGGGCCATTACTGAGCATCGGGTTCGAACTGATATCGGAGGCACGTCGCTTACCAACTTCACCTGGCAAATGAACACCGGATTAAACACTTTGGGAAGGAGGATCAACAACCCCGTTTCTCAGGGGAATCCGGATTCTTACTTGAGTACTCAGTGGAACTCTACAAGCTTTGGGAATCCTCATGCCCGCTCCTCAGTTTTGAGTTACTGGTTCTATTTATTATCAGATGGTGGAACAGGTACCAACAATGCACCCACTACCTATAGCTATAATGTGGGTGGAATAGGCTTTGCCGAAGCTTCAGACATTGCCATTAGAAATCTTCTTTATTACATGCACCCTTTGGCCGACTTTCAGGATATAAGAAATGGAGCCATCCAAGCAGCTACTGATATTTTTGGCATTTGTTCTCCCAATGTGTTCCAAACCATCGAAGCCTTCGATGCGGTTGGGATCTACGATCAAACCAATACTTGTAGCGTTGTAGTTTGCGCCGATGTTAATGATGCTAATTGCCAATCCAATGATGGTGTGATAGCCACTTCTATCCATTTCAAAGGCACCCCTTCAAGCGTTACTTATTCCTGGACAGGACCTAACGGGTTCACTGCAAATACACCTAACGCATCCAATTTGGCACCAGGTTCCTATCAACTAACAGTCAGCTCTTCCTGCGGTAATCAGATCTTTGATTACACGGTAGGTAACAAGGAAATTACCAATAGCGTTTCTCAATCCCCTATTCCTGGAGGCGAACATTACGGAGAAGTGATCGCTGTTAACGCAAGGGGGGATATTTTCTTAGGGGGAACTTATGATATGGATATGATGCTTGCTGGGACTGCCTTTCCCAGCCTTACACCAGGAAACACTCATATGTACCTGTCTAAATACGATTCCTGTGGCACCTTTCAATGGGCGCTTTTTACGAGCAATGAAAACGCCAAACCTATTGTGATGGAGTATGATGAAAAATCTCAGCAATTAATACTTGCCTTTGACCAATCCTACTCCTCTGGAAATCTTGAATTTAACTACCTGGATGCCACAGGTTTTCCTACCATGAATGTCGCTTCGCACTCCAATTCAACGCCTCATGCCGTTATGGCCATTGACCCGATGGGCAATATCAATTGGTTTTATTCCCCAACGGCCACCCAGCTTATCCTAAATAACCCCGGATATCTCATGATTCAAGACCTGGCTATTGATTTGAATTCCGTCAATAATCCAGGCGGCTCTATGTATTACCTCGTAGGTGGTGGCCAGAAAAGCTCAAGTCAATCTCCAGGTGCTGTGGACGGCATGTTTCAGGTGATTGACCAAAACGGAAGTTTCCAATATGAACATCACAATCTGGCCACCTCCATCAATCCAATTTATAACTTCAAAAACTTACTCCACATTAAATCGGTCTGGGCCGAAAACGGTCAAGTATTTATGGCTGGAGACTACACTACTTTGGATTGGCAAATGCAGGGAGCTTCAAATGATGTTGGTTTGATTTCATTGCTTATGGAGCAGCCAGGTGGAGGGTACTTGAACATGGCCAACAATTGGTTTAACTCCAAAGTTCATTGTAGTCTAGAGGATGTAGAACATGATCCAAACTCTGGATTGTTGCTGGTGTCGGGTGTATTTCAAGAGGACGTGATCGAAAAGCACTATAACCAAACAGATTGGTATACTTACTATACCGGACACATTGAAGGTTCACCGGGGAATCAAAACGTCTTTTTCTTCAAATTAGACCCTCAGACCCTCGCCTTTGATAAAACCGCCGGAACCAACCATTACTTTGGAACCGTCGGAGAAATGAGAGTACCAACCCAGGTTTTACCCGGGCAAAATGATGCCTCTTACTTCCATGGAAAAATTGTGTTGAAGCCCAGGTCCAGTTCATGGTTAGATGAATTCTACATCGTGACGCAAGGTGTTATTGAAAACTCTGTGGTTAACTATATACCGGACGCTTTGTGTTCCAGCGGGACATTAGACATTAACAAGGTTCTAACCAAGCGGGAAACCTATGGAATCAACAGCTATTTCATTGACAACTCCAGCCCTTGTCCGCTGCGTTTGGGCCGTTGGTTCCCTGGTCCTGTACCAAATGTCTATTTACCTGAGTATATCTATCCAACTGATTTTAGGTATCTCGATAACCCCATGGTGCACTATGGCGGAGTAGCCAAGCAAGGTGATAAACTACTCATTACTGGCACCTATTCTGAGACCTTTTCCCTTCCCATTGTCGGAATCGTTGATACTCCCGAGGTTCATCACCGCATCTTTTTAACCAAACACACCATTGAATCGGGGCACACAAGCTCTGTGGTTCGAGAAGATGAAGAGGATGAGTTAGCAGATCCTTTAGTGACGTCGGTTGAATCAGCGGAGAGCGAAAACAACGCTCTATCCATTTACCCGAATCCAGTCCATGGGGACCTCACCATCCAATCTTCGGGTGATGCCGTTATTGAATCCATCCGGGTCTATTCATCGGATGGTCGTTTGATGCTTGAAGAGTCCAATCTGGATGTATCTTCTTTTCAAATTTCCACCTCCGCATGGTCGGTAGGGCTTTATTCGATGCATGCCGTAACCGAAGGGCAAACCCAAGTCATTCGAATTGTAAAACAATAAATAATCTTAACCTCAAGAGCGAGCTCATCGGATTCCGGTGGGCTCGTTTTCGTTTAAATCACACCTTTTGGTAGTTTTGTCCGCTTATACCTATATCCATTTCCAAGGCATGAAAAAAGCAGAGGCAACCCGAAAAATGATATTGCAGAAGGCATTCGAGTTGATCTATGCAAAGGGGTATCAAACCACCAGTATTGACGACATCATAGCAACCACCCAGGTAACAAAAGGAGCTTTTTATTACCACTTCAAAAACAAGGATGCCATGGGACTGGCCATCATTCAGGAAATTCTTAAACCCGCTTTATCCGGTTCGTTCAAGCAGATTTTGGATGAAAATGAGAATCCGATGGAGTCCATTTACCAACTGATGCACATGCTTCTCCTGGAAAATGAATTTTTAAAAGCTGAATACGGTTGCCCAGCTTCCAATTTCACCCAGGAAATGAGCCCTTGGAACAACAAGTTCAACACCGTACTTAGTCAGCTCAATGATCAATGGAATCAATCGATGGTAGATGCGATCAACCGAGGAAAGGAAAAGGGATTTATCCGTCTAGATGTTAACGCTGCACAGGTGACGCGCTTTGTGATATCCGGGTATTGGGGCATTCGAATTTTTGGGAAACTGGAGGACAGTAAAAAGGCATATTCTTCTTATTTAGAGGAACTTAAAAACTATCTTCAGGGGCTTCAATAATTTTTTTCTCCAATAACATACTGATTAGTATGTTTTAATTCTACCTTCGTCCAGTCATTGGATAATTAGACGAATCATGTATTCCGAATTATTAATTTTTCATTCGCTCACAAGATGGCTGGTGCTCTTTCTGATGGGTTACGCCATTTTTAGAGCTTGGACCGGGCACTTTCAAACCCGCCCCTTCACCAAAAGCGACAACTCCATCCGACATTGGACAGCAACCGTGGCTCATATCCAACTCGTTCTTGGTATCATCCTCTACACACAAAGCCCCTTCGTTAAGGCTTTTTGGTCCTCACCAGGAAGTGCACTAAAAAATCTACCCCTCTTTTTCTACGGAGCTTTTCACTTATTCCTGATGACGTCTGCCATCGTCATTCTAACTATTGGATCTGCATTGGCCAAGCGTCAATCCAGCGATCCCAAAAAGTTTAAAACCATGCTCATCTGGTTCCTCATATCATTCGCAATCATCTTGGTTGCCATTCCATGGCCATTCTCGCCCCTTTCGAGTAGGCCCTATTTCCGAACATTTTAGTCATGATTCACTTTTTCACCACAAACATGGGACGCCTTCGACTTTTTGGATGGTTAGAGGGCTTATCTCTCCTTATTCTGGTATTTGTTGCGGTACCCCTCAAATACCTTTTGCATGAACCCAAGTGGGTGGCTCTTATGGGACCCATTCATGGTGGCTTATTCCTACTTTTCATCTTCAACACACTCCGAACTGGCATTGAGCAGCGCTGGAAATTCAGTGAAACAACTTGGAAGGTATTGATTGCTTGTCTTATTCCATTTGGGACCTTCTACATCGACAACCGCATCCTAAGAAAAATGGACTCCAACTCATGATATTTGTTTTCAAAACATCGGTAGAAGACCAACAAGATGTACGCAAAATAGAACCCTTTTTGGGTGAATTGCCGGCTACTATCAAGTGGAATTTTGATCTGGAAGATTGCGACCATATTTTGCGCGTTGAATCAGAAAATGAAATCTCTAAACTTGTCAAGGAGGTACTACAAAATCATGGTTTCTATTGCGAGGAACTCCCCGATTGAATTCTCCCATACCCGTGTTCTGGATTCTTCCAGCAATAATTAGTAATTTGGATTCCATCAAACCTTTGCCATGAATCGTTTCCTTGCCAAATACCAATCCAAGTCCAATAAAGAGCTGGAAAACATTGCCAACGATTCAGAGAATTACTTAGAAAATGCTCGACAAGCAGCCGCCCAAATTCTCCTTGAACGGCAAGAAAAACAAGTTGAAAAAGAGCGAGGTAATGCGGGAAAACTGGTCTTATCTCATGAAGGAGAAGAGCTCGTATTTGCTCCTGAAGAATTACGTTTGATCGGTGAAGTATGGTACCATACCGATTACCCAGACAGTCGTTCCATATTCCTTTACCTAAAGGAAACCAACTATGAAATATCAACCGAACTACCCGCATTTGAAGCATTTTGGGCAGAGCTGGAAGATGCCTTTGGGGAATCCATTCCCAGGGAGATAACTACCGCCCAAAACTGGCACCAGGTCCTTTGGCCCAAGGAAATTGCAGGATCCACCTACTTTCAGCTTACCAAGGTCAAGTCAAAAGGATTAATTGATCGATTGCTTAATGAAGATGAACACGAAGTTTGTGACATTCATCCGGACGTTTTGCGCTACTTGGAAGGTAAACCGAAGATTCAGTAATTCCCCAATAGTTAGCTACCATATCCCCTCAATTTCATTAATTTGAAATTCAAATTCACACCTATTAGAGTGCTTACACCTCAAGAAATAGAAGAAGAATTCAGAGCCTTTCTTTCCCACTTTCCCTTTCTCCAGGAAAACGAAGTGGACATTCTGGTTGAACACAGTGTCATCAAAGAGTTTAAAAAAGGCACCGTCCTACTCCGTGAAGGAAGTATTTCCAAGGAGTGCTATGCTGTTATTCGCGGTTGCGTTCGCGAATACTACCTCAAGGAAGGCCAGGACAGATCCACCGCTTTTTTTACGGAAGGTCAATCGGTCAATTCCTTTTCCAGTTACACCAATCAGCTTCCCTCCCGGCATTTTTTGGAATGCTCAGAAGATTGTTTGCTCACGGTTGGTTCCCAATCCCTGGTGGACGAGATGTGTGCTCGTATTCCCAGACTGGCTGAATTGATTCAAACCGAAGTGGAAAAAGATGCCGGTGCGCTGCAGGATAGAATGGCCTCCTTTATGACCTCCACTCCAGAAGAGCGCTTTACGGATTTGCTGGAATCCAATCCCGGGTTGATGAACCGTGTACCTCAACATCAAATTGCCAGCTATTTAGGTGTAACTCCTGAATCCTTGAGCCGCATAAAAAGAAGGTTCTTTCAGAAAAAAGATTCAGCTTAAATTCTTTGCTTTTCCGCCCTTTAGCAAAAGCCAGAAAGCAAACCAAAATTCACCTATTACCGCCGCTACGAGCAGTCCTACAAAGACCATGGACAAGGGCTCAAAAGAAATTCCAAGGAGCTGAATCAAACTATCTCCGCCATATCCCATTCCTCCAATAACCATCAACCGCCCGAGCCATTTATGAACTACCTGAGACTTTAACAGAGTATACCCAAGAGCGGGTAAATGAATCGCAAAGAAGATTTGCCAGATCAACTCACCATATTTATGGGCCTTGAGGAAGACCAAAACCAACCCTTCGAGTTGCTCTTTGCTGAATGCCTGAAGGTATTCAGGTTGCTCCACCAATATGGCGGGAATGAGGTAATTGATCAGGTTACAGCCCATAATAATGGCCATGGCAAACCGAGAATAGGTGGCAACGGTCATGGCCGTTTTTCCATAGGACTTGAACAGTTGAAACAAAAGAACGGTAAGCACAACCTCCATAATTAAGACCACAATATCACCGGCCATTCCGAATCGGAACAGGAGCGAATGATCCATCAAATTCTGAAAAGTGGTAGCCGCATCGTCCATTTGAACAATTTTTTCGGGCACTGTACCAATACTAAATCCACCAACAACGGCAATGATGAGGTACATCGCTCCGGCCCATTGAGAGGACCGTCTACTTAAGGGAGTCATTGAATTCATAACTTGATTTTTTTGGTTCGTGAGCAACTGATACCTATTCCAAATCCCAAAGCCATACACCCTGTAATCCAAAGGGCCTCATTTCCGGCAAAGACGGCCAAAGTAGCCCCTATCACAGCACCCAGTCCGACCCCTAATCCAATACCTATTTCTTCGTTTTTCATCCTTCCATTATTTGATTGAAAAATTCAGCGCCAAAACTCTGAAGTCTCAAATTGCTGTGCATTGACTTATGGTAAGAAATGAATTGAATGCCTCCTCGCATTAAACCCAAAACAGACTGACAATCATTTACTTATACGTATAAATACGGTATGCCTCTGCTCAAATCACCGAGTGCATGGGGTAATTTCCCGTGATTTATGAATCAAGTAGAAGCGCTCTGTTAAAAATCAATTACCCCCAATACATTTGAGAGACAGGTGAATTCCGAAAAACCTTTAACAGAGTAGGACAATCTAATCTTATCAAGTTATGTCTGCAATTACTAATTCTTTCGAATGGAGCCTTGAGGCCTACGAAAACAGAGGAAATGTTTGGCTCAGATGGAGCACTAACTCCCCTTTCAGAGCGCAACAAGGTCGCGTTTATTTGTACAACAGTGGATTCCCATCGGACCCAACCAATGATTCCGCAGCCTGGAGTTGGGACAATGAAAACAACCAGAACTACGACACCGGCAAGCCCTGGGGAACAGGTTGGAACTTTGCCTATATCGCCGAAGCCAGTCCAAATGGCCCCTACGTCTATTTTATTCAAGGAACCACAACAGCCGAAAACGGTCCTGACGTGAGTAAAGAAGAAGCCATGGCCCACGCCTAACGACAAATTCGAATTCATAGGAAACCATTCATAAAAATCCGCTGACCCAGTGTCGCGGATTTTTTGCTTTTATTCCAGCCAGAATTTACCCTTGACAGAAGGTTGACACAAGAACCCTTTATTTTTGTCCTTCACCAAAACTCCAGATATGGCACAGCTGGTCATTAAAACAAATCCCGAAGTTGAGCAGGTGTTTGCCAAATACCCAGAACCTGCCCGCAGTAAAATGCTGTATTTGCGTGAACTGGTAAGGGAAACTGCCGAAGAAACGGAAGACATCGATGAGCTGGAAGAAACCTTGAAATGGGGAGAGCCCAGTTTTGTCACCAAAAATGGCAGTACGCTTCGGATGGATTGGAAGTCAAGATCACCTGATGAATACGCCCTCTATTTCCAATGCACCAGCCGATTGGTCGATACTTTTCGAATGGTTTTTGATCATGAATTTCATTTCGATGGTAAACGGGCCATCGTCTTTCACATGAATGAGGATATACCCGTTGAGGCGCTAAAAGAATGCATCAAAGCCACCTTAAGGTATCACAAGGTAAAGCACCTGATGACCCTTGGGGTATAAAAAAAGAGACCCCCAGGATGAGGAGTCTCTTTAAAACTAACCAAAATAAAACCAAGTTCAGGTGGTTGAGTACGAAATACCAGGAAGGTTTCCCTGGCACTTGTTGAATCTTAGGCAGACAAGATAGGAGCCTCTTTTCAGGTAAAAAGAGAAAAACTTTGTGGCCTGTAGATATTTGTTTGCGAGCAGTAGACAACCTTTACCCGTTTCCACGTTTTTACCCTAAGACCCCAATTAAAAGGTCACCTCCAATTTCCACCCCACCTTAGAACCTGCTTGCGACAGAAGAATCGTCGATTATCAATGCAGGTGGTTTATTTTTTGAATCGAGCCAAGGAAATTGTAACTATGTTGCGTGTTCAAACCAATAATTACCTGGTATTAGTTTGCACCTTATTCGACTACTTGTCTGCTTTGCCCTGGCCCTCTCGCTGATGCCCGTTAGTCAGTTATTCGGCCAAGGAATCCCCTATCAAAACCTAAACTTGGATGATGGTTTACGGGATCAAAAATGCTATGACCTTCATCAGGATGAACTGGGCTACCTGTGGATAGGCACCAATACTGGCCTGCAGCGATACGACGGAAAGAACTTCAAAAACTTCCCAACCCAACAGAATTTCGTCAACGAGATATATAGACTAATCATGATCTATGGGCGAACCTATTTGTTATCGAGCACCTATGAGATCTTGCTGTTAACCGGCGATTCTATCATCCATCCACCAGAATTTCATTCCCTTGATTCTTTTTTGCTGGCCACCAATCAACACGTACATAATTGGGGAATTAACGATTCCAATTACCTGGAAATAGGCCTACGGTCGCGTGGCAAAAAAGAAATCAACAACATTATCATCCATCCAGACCATTCCTGGGATCTTCATTCCTATACCCCAAAAGAAGGGGAGTATGCCTTGGTCAAATGCTACAAGCGGGGAACTATTGTCAGCTGTCACAACAGATTGACAAGTCATCTTTGGGCCATTATTCAAAAAGGAAATTCTCAATCCAAATTATTCCTCAATAGCCAGCATATTCGTTATCAAAATTTCTTGAGCGAATCAGATGTTTCTCCTCAAGGAAATGTGGCCACAGCCTTTAGCCATCGAGTGATTGCCCTCATTGACCAAAAGGAATACTATTTTGAGTTTGATCATGTAGTTAATTCCGGCTCGCTGTGGTTTCAGAATGATACCACCTTGTGGTTAGGCGTTAATGATGGGGACGCAATAAGGGTCCAGTTTTCCACTATTGACAGTAGCAGAACGCGGTTGGAGAGGTTTCCCGAATTTCAGCACGTCACCAAGTTTTATCCAACAAAATCGGGTGGGCTTTTTATCGCTTCTTTTGGAAATGGTCTTTACTACCTCCCCCGTCTTGATTTGAGTTATGAATACAAGAAAAGCAAGGTAAAAGGAATCGCTCAATTCAAAAATAAATTGGCATTACTCACTCATGACCAAACGGTGGTATATCAAACTAATCAGAGTTACGACACCTTGTGTGCTGAAAATGTCCGGATTGATCAGATTGTTGGCATGCCGGAACGCCTGTTGATTTTTGGAAATTTTGATGGACAAAGAAAGGAGTCTAATCACTACTACATGCCTTGGTTCGGACATACCGAGATATGGGCCGACTCCAATCAGCTACTGACCTTTCAGAAAAAAGGCTTTTTCCGGCTTATGGACTCTCTGGAAGTAAACGCGCCACATGCCATGCATTTTCATCAGTGCTTAGGGATAGACAAATCATACTATTATGGGCTTAGAGAACATCATCTCTATGTGGCCTCTACGGAGAATCCTAAGTCCATTCAAAAAATCGACTGGCCTGTTCCCCTCCACAGTCTGTGTAGCAGCAACGGTCGCGTTTTTGTCATTGATCACTCCGGCACCTTGTTCGAAATCGTAGACACGACCCAATTCATTCCCATCTATCAGGATTCCAGCCTGCTCATGAATCCCGTATTGAAAATAGAAGCTCAACCGGAATCGTACACTCTTCTTTTTAAGGATTTACTGCTACAGATTAGTCAATCAGACACCGGATTTACCCGCACTTCCCTCCCCCGTTATTCAGAAATGTTTCAAGGTCAATTTAAAAGCTTTGAACGCATCGCAGATACTTTGTATTTGCTGGACGAAAGTTTTGTTTACCGCATCCCGTTTCCTTTGCGGAACCAACCCATTGTCCATAAGCCCATCATCCAATTTTCGGGAAAAACGTTTGCTGGAGAAAACTCCGGAAATGTCTCGTCCGATGGAAGCCCATCCAAAATCGAGATTTCCACTTTTAACTTCGCTCAAAATCCTTTTATCCTGAACTCACTCCATTTGTACGGAAGCGAATCTGAATCCAATTTCAACCTTACCAGTCCAACATTCATCCTACCCAAACTTCCTCCCGGAGACCACGAAATGTCGATTAAAACGGTCAACCTGGCTAATGAGACCGAATCGCCCAAAACCAATCTGGCTCTCATTGTTCCCACGCCCATTTGGCAACGTTGGTGGTTTATACCTTCTGCCATGCTGGCTTTTTTCCTGCCCCTTGGATTTTCAGCCACGTTGTATTTCCGCTCGAAGATAAAGGCCAATGAGCTCGCCCATCGACTCAATGTATTGAGGTCAAAATCTGTTTCTGCCCAGCTGAAGCCCCATTTTACTTTCAACGCAATGGCGAGCATTCAATTTCTGATTACAGAAGGACGGTTGGAAGAAGCCGAAGAGTATCTGTCCAAATTTGCCAACTTGCTGCGATCGGTTTTGGCCAATATGAACCGAAGCTGGTATTCTTTCGATTTGGAAAAAGGGATGTTGGAAAACTACCTGGCCATCGAGAACCTAAGGTTTCAACGATCTACGGAATTGGAATTTATCAACCAGACGCAAAGGGAGTATTTTGAGTTCTGCGTTCCCCCGCTGTTTTTACAAGTACTCATTGAAAATTCTATTCATCACGGAATTGCACCATCATCCAAAACCGGTAAAATTCAAGTGATCATTTCTCTCCAGCCCAACCAACTCCTCCAATTTGTAGTGCGTGATAATGGTGTAGGCATTCATCCGGATCGGTTGAAATTACTGCAAGCGGAAATCTACGAATCCACTGGCCTCAAAACACTATCGGATCGATTGAAACTCATTGCCCAAACTGAAAAGGTGTCGTGTTCTATGGAATACCACCTCCTTGATCAGGACGACTATCAAACTGAAATAAGAATTCTAATCCCAATCAAATCATGCTAAATCAGAAAATTCGAATTGCCTTGGTGGACGACGAACCCACTGCAACCGGCCTTATTGGAAACTACCTGAAACGTTTTTTTGAAGAGGATATAGAAGTTGTGTTCACTTGCAACTCTCCTATCGAAGCGCTATCCTACCTCCGGCATCAAGCCGAAATAGATTTGCTTTTGGTCGACATTAATATGCCGGAAGTTTCTGGCCTGGAGTTGGTTGAACTCATTGCCGAACGAAAATTTGAAGTAGTGTTTATCACGGCTCATGCTGATCATGCCTTGAAAGCTTTTCAAGTACAAGCCCTGGACTATATCCTCAAGCCCATTGACAAGTCGGCTTTTGTGAAATCGATGACCAAGGTGATTGAACGAGTAAGAGGATTGAATGGTCTGCCTGATCTTGAAGCGACCAAAACATCTTCGGGAAAACTTCCCATTATTAAGAATGGAATGACCCTACTCCTCGATTTGGGCAAAATCATGTACCTGAAAGCCGAAGGAAGTTACACCCGAATTGTGACAGCTGATGAGAGCCATGTTTTGTCCAAAAATTTGAAAACAGTGCTCGAACTCCTGTCCAATGATAAGCTGATTCGAGTCAACCGCTCCTACGCTTTGAACGCAGATCACATCAAAGGTTTTAGCCTGTCTAAGGATGGAATGGTGGTTCTAAACAACGGAAAAGAGGTGAGCATAAGTCGGGATTTGAAGAAAAAAGTAATTGCCCAACTGAAGGCACTACCCGGCCAATAAACTACTACAAAGCACTCATTTTCAAGCAACAACTCCCTAAATCAGCCTCACTAAAGTGATACTCTTCTCGGTTGCAAAGTCTTAATTTTTTGCGAAAAGGGGTGGGAGTTAATAATCCTTCATATATTTGTACCTACAAATAATTTACCTACAATGAAAAGTGAGTATCATAACGCGGTGTTTCAAATCATCAAAACCGGTCACTGGATTACCGATATGGTTTCTCGGGAGCTTAAGGAATATGGAATTTACGAGCCCCAGTTCAACGTACTCCGCATCCTACAAGGAGCCAAGGGAAAGCCGGTTTCTGTAAATCGCATATTAGAAAGTATGATTCAACGGTCGAGCAACATTACCCGCATTATTGATAAGCTGGAGGCCAAGGGTTTGGTGGAGCGCACATTGTGTTCAACAGACCGGCGCAAAATGGATATTGTGATAACTCCGGAAGGCAGTGCGCTACTGAAAAAGCTAAACAAAAAGGTAGATGAATTTCATAAACCAATGATGAACAACCTGACTCCGGATGAAGCAAGAACATTAACTGAATTAATAATAAAACTCAAACAAAACGTAACATGAAAAAGATTGTAGCCCTAGGTGGAAGCACAAGCAAAACATCCATCAACAAGAAGTTTGCGACTTATGTGGCCCATCAACTGGAAAACACCGAGACCGAAGTCGTGGATCTCAACGATTATGAACTACCCCTATTCAGCGTAGATCTGGAAGCGGAAATAGGATCTCCGGAAAATGCACAACGACTAAATGACGTGCTCGATTCTGCAGATGCCATTGTGCTTTCTCTTGCCGAACACAACGGATCTTTTCCAGCTGCCTTCAAAAATGCCATGGATTGGGTGTCTCGAATTGAAATGAAGCTATGGAGAAAAAAGCCCATGCTGTTGCTCTCTACTTCTCCAGGAGGTCGCGGTGGAGCTTCTGTGTTAGCCACGGCTAAAACGCTATTCCCCCATGCAGGAGCCAACATTATAGCAGACTTCTCCCTTCCTTCTTTCCACAGTAATTTTAGTAAAAACGGTATCCAGGATGAGCAACTACGTGGCGCACTGGAAGATAAGATTCGGCAATTTCAGCAGGCTCTTTGATCCTGCGAGTTGACCTTTTTTTACCCAAATAGATGTATATACATTATTTGTACTAACAAAAAAATAAAGTCATGCAAAAACAAGTCAAATCTATCTACGGATATTCCAGTATCGACAACCTGGTACCCGGAGTTCGCGGGCAGCGAGCCTTTCCCACCCGAGCCTTTCGGGAGTCGGATCCTTTTTTGATGCTCGACCACATTGGCCCTGAAAAAGTGGGGGCCAATTACTTCTTAAATGGAGAGGGTCACGACCATCCACACAAAGGGTTCGAAACGTTGAGCTTCCTGCTGGAAGGCACCTTATATCACCGCGATTCATTGGGCAATGAGGAAACCTTGACTTCTGGATCAGTTCAACGCATGAATGCCGGATCGGGAATTATTCATGGTGGTGATATGGCCTCTGATTCGGATACCGGACGATTTCACAGCGTACAACTTTGGGTAAACAACCCGTCCAACGAAAAGAATTCGAAACCTGGCATTCACAATGTGACTAACCAGGAGATTCCTTTTTTGCTGGAAGGTGGCGCAAAACTCCGAGTAATTGCTGGCACCTTGAATGGTTTAAAAGGAAAAATAAAAACCAAGGCCACCACGCAAATTGGGCATTTGATTGCGGAGGGAAAAAGTAGCCTGGAAATAGGCACCTTCCCGAATGGTTACACCGTGATGGTGTATGTATTGGAAGGAGAGGCCGAAGTAGGAAATCGGGTTCTACGAGAACATCAATTGGCCACCTTGGAGCAAGAAGGAGATTCGTTAAGGATATCAACGTCTAAGCAGGCACAGCTTCTCATCCTTTCCGGAGCTCCTTTGAACGAACCCATTGCATTTGGAGGACCCTTTGTCATGAACACCCAGGAAGAAATTCGTCAGGCCCAGGTAGACTACGAATTAGGACGATTTGGAATCATTCAATAGCCATGAAAACCGTTCTTCTTTTCTTGTTGATTAGCCTTGGGACAATACCCTTATTCGCCCAACAAAGTGATTCCCTGGAAACGGATAGCCTCCAATGGGAAATTCGAGCAGGCATGATGGGGCAATGGCAAAAGGGAAATCTAAACCAATGGAGCGTCATGCCAAATGCTCTGATTCGGGCGTATAAAAAGACCTTTTTGGTAGAACTAATGGCCAAGTATTCCTACGTGCAAGTAGAAGGGATAACCCCAATCAATGACTTTTGGACCAAGGCTATTTTTCAGTACCGACCGACTCAAAGGCTCTATCCCGTGGCACACAGCATTAATGGATTTGCTAAATCCTTTGGAATCGACCATTCGTTTGTCAATGGTGTTGGCGGGGGAGTTAACCTCATCAAAAACAACAGCAGTTATTTGCAACTCCATGCCTTGGGTACTTACCTAAACCTGCAATTTAGTAACTCATCGCCCCACTCTTCTTTTGCCTTGGGAAGCCTCATCAGGGCCCGACTTCCCATTTCCAAAAACCTTTCCTTTCTTTGGGAACTGTCAACCTATCACTCCACTCGACAGAGCGCGTTTTGGGGAGGTGGAAATGAGGTTTCACTGGAGTTTAAAATCACACGTCGGTTTTTCGCCTTGATCAATCACCAGCTCTTTTACAACAATATTGCTGCGGAAGGCGTTGAGAAGCTGAATACACAAACCCTGCTTGAGCTAAGTTACCAGTTTAGAAACTGATAGATCAGGGGAGGCTTTCTTCAACAGGTTTTAACCGTTTTAATTCACGCTTAGGAATCAAGATATTCTTATTTTGCTTCCGGGTATTGGCATTATGAAAGACCGTTTGGAAGAATACATCAGGAACTGGGTCCCTTCTCCGCTTGATTCGGAGGTGGAGGAAATTCTTGACTTATTTAGCCCTAAATCCTTTAAAAAAGGAGAGTTCTTTAAAAAACCCTTTACCAAAGGATTGGAGATTGCCTTTATTCCCGAGGGCGCCATTCGGACGATTATTTATGATGATCAAGGGGAAGAAACCACCTTTCGGATTCGGGAGAAGAATGTCCTGCTCATCGACCCCATAAGGCTAATGGATCCGAATGACAGTGCACCCCGGGAAGCAGGTGCGGAATGCCTGGAGGATCTCTCCATGCTCGTTTGTGACTTTAAACCTTTCGAGGATCTCTTAATGACCAATTTGGCGCTCAATGTGGTGGTTCGTAAACACGCTACCCAGCAAATGATCGATATCGGACGGCAGCAACTCCTATTTCTTACGGGATCTGCCTCAGACCGGTACAACTACATTATGGAGCATCATCCTTCCTTGATTCAAAAATTTCCACTTCGACTGATTGCTTCCATGATCGGAGTTACCCCTACCCAGTTAAGTCGGGTGCGCAACAAAAAGTAGCGACCTTCCATTTTTCAACATTTGTTGAGGATTTTCAGATTTGACCACTCCTACTTTTGCTTTTCTGAATTTAAATCCAAAACAAATTATATGCGAAGTATCCTAATAATCTCCTTGATGCTCTTCAGCTTTGTGGCAAGTGCTCAATCTTCCATTCAAGGTCTGTGGGCCACTGGTGACAACAATACCGTGATAGAAATAACCCAGGTTCAAAGCCATTGTGAAGGAAAAATTAAAAGCACCGATAACGAAGATGTTCAAAAGGGAACCTTGATTCTAAAGGATCTCGAAAAAAGCGGTGACACCTGGGAAGGGAAAATTTACGCCCCAAAACGGGAGTCGTGGTACGACGTTGAAATCACTCCTGAAGCGAACCAATTAATCGTGGAAGTGAGTGTCGGCTTTTTGAGTCGTACGCTGGAGTGGAGCCGGAGTAAGTGATGAAATTCACCCTCCCTCTTATTGGGTTATTCCTTATCCTGTCGCTTACTTCACAAAGCCAGGATTTGGAATTGGCCGGCATTCGATACTTCAATTACCCCAGTTCGAGTACACGTCCACACAACGATCAATATTCGATTCAGGAGACCGGAGGATTCTTTAACCTCCCTACCCGACTGAAAAATCAGAAAACCATTCTCATTAATGGCATTGCCTATGGGTTAGTTCATGTGGATTATCAGCAAAACAGTTTGCTTCCTGAGGCGGGAAAAATCAATTTACATACAGCGAGCTACAACTTTTCCATAATCCAAAAGTTGCCTAAAAAGTGGATAATCATGGCCTCTTTTGTCCCCACGCTGGCCTCCAATCTAAAGGGTTCACTAAGCACCGACGACTTCGTGATTCAAACCATGGCTTTTGCCTTAAAAGAAGTTGGACCCAATCTAAAATTGGGTGGTGGTCTCGCCTATACTACCCGACTGGGTGAACCCCTGGTCGTACCGGTGGTCCCTTTGTTCCTCAAAAGCAAAAAACACCGTATCAATGCCATTCTGCCTATCAAATTCATGTATGCCTATCGCTTCAAACCCAATTTGGATATCGGTTTTAAGGCCGTTGTGAACGGTGGAAACTTTAACATCACGGACATTTCCTACCACGATATCGAAATCAACAAGTTCCACTACACTCGAGCTAACCTGGGCCCCATTATTCACTTTAGACCCAGAAAACTGATTACACTTGAACTGACCGGAGGAATCAGTACCGGACGTAATTCTCGTCTGTTGGATCTAAATGATCAAACTTTTACCAATTCCTCCACTACCGCTGCTTTTATAAGTGTGGGTTTCATCATCAAACCCTCCCTGGATTAAATCTTTTTGAAGTATGATAGTTTCTGTTTTTAAAACCAATATTTCAGCATATGACCTCAGCCGAATCACTCCCGTTTTAAACGACTACAAATCGGTTTTGCGATGGAGTACTGACTTGGAAGACTGTGATAACATCCTGAGAATTGAAAGTCAGGAAATCGTGTCTCAGGCAATCGTTAAAATACTTGGCGACTTGGGCCTTTTCTGCGAGGAATTAATGGACTGATAAACCTTATTCAACTGCCATGTAAGGGCATTATCCCGAAAATACGGGTAGCCATGAATTTTCTACTTTAGGTGGATAAACTAAACCATTATCCACCTGGTCATGAAAACCCGACTTCTCATCCTACTTCCGATTTATGGAATTCTCATCTTGTCCTGGGTCCTTAAATACACCACCTATCCGGGCTGGGCATTTTCAACGCTGGTTGCCTATTCGGGTTTGGCACTATGGTATTTTGGGCAGGGAGTTGCGACTATCATTAAAAACAAAAAGTTTGATTTTAGCGGCTACTTCAATCTACTCCTGTCTTTGACCGCGACCGTTTTAGGTTTTAAATATCTCCATTATCCATTCTCTGATTATTACGCCCCTTTGGTAGTTATCCTGCTCGTGGGAAGTACCCTTTACCTCATAATCGGAAAGAACAATTGGTTCCCCCTAAGTGGCTTCGAAAAACTGAACGGACTTTTATTCATTCTCCTTCTTATACCAACTTTCCTCACCTTCAATGGAGCTCCCAGGCCCATGATATTGGATGAGTGGCTTGGAGAATCTTTTGATTACCCTGCAAAAAGAAACACGAACTGGTCGTGGGTGGTAATGGACGGAGCGGAAAAAGGAAAGTGGCTCCACCGAGGAAATGGTAAAATGATTGAATCGGGGCAATTCACCAATTTTTATTCGACTGGGCAGGTGTATGAAAGCGGGCGGATTAAAAATTACGAGCGTAACGATTCTTGTTTCTTTTTTGATACTGCAGGTACGATCATTCAAATTCTGGTTTATGGCGAAGGGGACCCGGATCAATACTTTCCAATCAATGGTCCGTTTGAAAGGCATTATGATAACGGAGAATTGTTCCAAAAGGGACGAGTAGAAAATCATCAACGAAGCGCTGACTGGAAGGAGTTCTACTCGAATGGAAATATCAAGTATAATTTTTATACCAAGGTCGACTCCTCGGTACAGGAACAATACTTCATGTCTGGACAGTTGAGTGACATAGCCACCTACTATTCAGATAAACTGACTGGCATTCGAAGGACTTACTACGAAAATGGCAAGCTAAGACAGCTTGTCAAATACCACCGTGGAAACCTCGTTGGGCCCAGTTTACATTGGTATGAGAATGGGCAACTCAAACAACAACTAAACTACCAAAATGGTGATCTTCAAGGAGAGGCAAGAGAATGGTATGAAAATGGACAAACCCAATTTATCGGCAGTTACCTTGACGGCAAAAAAGAAGGCCCCTGGTTAGTCTATTATGAAGACGGAAGCCCAAAGCAACATTGTGTTTACGTTCGGGGAAGAGCCCATGGCAAAGTAACTACCCATGACGAAGATGGCTCACTTCACATCGACTTCTTTGAGCATGGAAAAAAAGTGGAAAGCCTTGACGATTATAAAGCCATTGAACCCCCAAAGGAATAACTAAAAGGCTCCGTTTAACTCCAATCGCTCAATCAAGTAAAAATATCGGTTTTAAAAATCGAGTAGAATTACGTATTCCGAACATTCAAACTTGCCCTAACTTCACTACCATCCAGTACTGAATAATCACTTGAAACGAACACTAATTATATACCCTTAAACTAAACTTTATTTCCCATGAACGGCAACACTACCTCCGAAAACGGTGCAGCGGTATTGAACACAAACCACTATGCCACCGTCGTAAGACACCTGGCAATCCTTCTGGATTCTAATCCTGGAATGAAAGCGGATTTGGAAATCTCTTTGGCCAACGCTCAGATTTCGGCTTACCGAAGTTTGAATCGGGATTTGTACTATGCCATCAACGACGTTTTTGAGGGCAATGGCTGGCCCCTTACTATCTCCAACTACCTGGACTACCTCAACATGTATGTTCAGTTGATTCCCGATGAATCGGATGACCCGAACTATCCCAATGCCTGGAAAAGTAGCAACGAGCAAAATGGTTATAACCAAAAGGTATACGACCTGCTCTGCCAATTCTACTGGTTGGTGGATCAACCTCTAAATGGTGCATTTCCTACTATGCAGGCCTATCCTGACTTTGCTCGATGGCTGGTCGATTTTGCCTCTGCCTGGGGCGAATTTTTGGATACCACTGAATCCCTTACCCCCAAAACCCTGGATTCCTTCAAGCAGGATCCGATGTACAACTTCCCGCTCTACTCGAAAGATGAGCCCAACTGGACGACCTTCAATCAATTCTTTTACCGGGAATTCAACGATGCAGCCCCAGTAACCAAAATCTCACCCCTTCGGCCCATTGCTGCACCAAAGGACAACAACACCATTACCTCTCCAGCGGATTGCACCTATAAAATGGACTATGCCATTGATGGAACAGGAAACGTGATCGACTCCAAGGGCAACCCGGCCAAAATCACGTTAAAAAACACCCACTCCATTGGTACGGTTAATGAATTGCTGGATGGCTCTCCTTTCGCAGAAGATTTTTACAACGGTACCTTCGTTCACTATTTCCTCAGCCCCTTCGATTATCACCGTTTCCATACTCCGATTGAAGGTGAAGTATTGGAAATTCGTGCCATTCAAGGGCAGGTTTACCTGGACGTTAACCTTACCGATGGCCAATGGGATGCTCCCGATAGTGCTCAGGACGGTTATGAGTTTAACCAAGCAAGAGGGCTCATCATTATTGAAGGTGGAGAATCCGTCGGAAAGGTGGCTATTCTCCCCATAGGCATGGCCCAGGTATCCGGCGTAGAAATGAATTCTCACTTAGGAGGAACCGACGTGGTAAAGGGTCAGGAATTTGGCAAGTTTAAATTTGGCGGCTCCGATATCATTATGTTGTTCCAAAAAGCCCCCAATCTCTATCTCTTTAAAAATGACCCGGCACTCGAACCCATTCATTTTCAATATGGTCAGGTAGCTGCCTATTTTGATGTAACAAAGAACCAATAATCCCGTTTCACTTCAAAAAAGTCTCTGTTGCTTCCGGGCACAGGGGCTTTTTTGTTTTTGAAGGTTGAAGGTCATGGAGAAAAGTGTTCTAAAATTTCGGATATTGCCCCTCCAATTCCATCCAGAGATTGGAGTACATGACCATGATCGAACTCAAGCCCTTTACCGAATCCGACTTTGAAACCTTCAAATCCTGGGCTTCCAGCGCCGAAGAATTGTTTCAGTTTGCCGGACCCATTTTCACCTATCCTTTGGATGATGAGCAGTTAGGAAACTACCTCAACATGGCGGATAAAAAGCCCTATAAAGTGGTTCTGACTTCTACCCAGGAAACCATTGGACATTGTGAACTCAACCATGAAAATGGGAACAATCGACTCTCCCGTATCGTGGTAGGAAAAAAGGAATTACGAGGCCAAAAGATCGGGGAGCAAATCGTTCGTCAAATGGTTGAGCTCCTGTTTCAAAACCCGGCTATTAAGGAGGTAGACTTAAACACCTTTGACTGGAACAAAGGAGCCATCCGTTGTTATGAAAAAGTTGGATTTAGGATCATTCCTGAAAACTCAGATAAAATGAACGTAAATGGCCAGGAATGGACTCGAATAAACATGGTGCTTAAAAGGAGTCAATGGGAAACTTGAATTCACCTCATCCACAACACCACTGATCTATGAAACACCTACTCATTCTCACAGCGCTCCTCCTTCTTCTAAGCTCATGTAATACCCAGCAACCCAAGGAAGACAAGGCCAAATCTTATTTTCTCCCCCTCCAACTACCTATCACTATACCCAGGTAAACGGACATCAGATGTTTTACCGAGAGGCCGGGGACAAATCCAAACCGACTCTATTGTTGTTGCATGGCTACCCCTCTTCTTCTCATTCCTATCGTAATCTGATTCCCATGTTGGCCACCCATTACCACGTAGTGGCTCCGGATAACCTCGGTTCCGGATTTAGTGCTCATCCGAACCCAGATTCCATTACCTACACCTTCGACCTTTTGGCCGATCAGATCAATGGACTATTGGACCAGCTGAACATCCAAAATCTTATCCTCTATATGCAGGATTTTGGAGCACCGGTGGGTTATCGAATGATGATGCAAAACCCTAAGCGGGTTGATGCGCTCATCGTTCAAAATGCCAATGCCTACCTGGATGGGTTAACTCCTAAAAGGCAAACGTTTTTCCGTACCGCACAAACCGATACTTCTCAGGAGAAATATGAATTTCTGTACGGACTAACCAGTGAAGAAGCCGTCATCCATAAGCAATACCGGTTCGATCTGGATTCCAGCAATTACCACATTCAAAGTCCTGATGCTTGGGTGCATGATCTGGCCTTTCTCCATTCCGATAGCGACCGCCGGATTCAAGTACAGTTGTTTCAGGACTACAACACCAATCTGATCCGTTACCCTGAATGGCAAAAAATGCTACGCGAAACACAGCCCAAAACCCTGATTGTGTGGGGCGCCAAGGATCTAAAATTTAATGCCGACGGAGCCAAAGCTTATTTACGCGATTTGCCGAACGCCGAATTACATCTTTTGGATGCTGGGCATTTTGCAGCTGAAGAAAAGACAGTGGAGATTGCTGAGTTGATTTTGAGGTTTTTGGATAAAAGTGAAGATGACTGATAGTTATGATGACAAAGAGAATACTTGGAATGTGCTTTTTTTTGATCCTTGGAAAACTACTGATTGGACAAATTAAGAATGAAATAGATTCTTTAGGACGTAAGCAAGGGACTTGGAATATTTTTTACGGCCTTGATAGTCTTGGATACTATCTCCCCAACGCTGAAATCAACTATAGGAATGATACTTTGCATGGAGATTTCAAGATTTTTGATGGTGAAGATTTAAGGTTAAAGGTTGTTTTCATAAATGGAAAAAAAGAGGGCATTGAGCGTGTTTTTGATTCGCAAAATGCCATTCGAGAAATATTATTCTACTCGAACGGTATTGCCGAGTATCGGATGGTCTTTGATGAAAAGGGAAGAGCTTTCGTAGATTATGAATTAAAGGGTGATTCTTTAGAAGGAGTTTCCATACGCTACGGTAAAAATGGGCAAAAGATTTCCTGGACGGAATATGAAAATAACTTGTTAAATGGATTCGAGTACCATTACAATAAAAAAGGAATACCCGAAACAATTTTCGAATGGCGTAATGATACCCTTAAAAATACGATAAGGAACTAAACAGCACGTGGAAACTCTTTGGTATCTCCCCACACTCGCCGTAGTTTAAAACTACGGCGAAAGTTATCCTCTCTATTTTCAAAATAGATTCGAGCTTTATCTTCTATTGACAAGATCGGATTTAAAAGGATTTGAGGTTACCAACCTCCGCTTCGCTCCGGCTGGTGATCGGTAGAGGGCCTTCACTACAAAAGCGTTCAACCTTTGGTTGGCTCTTTTCAGTTCCTCGTACTCTATGAAGCCTTCGGCTTCTCTCGCACTCAAAACTGAAAAAGCCTCACCTGCTATGCAGATGAGGCTTTTGTAGTGGGCGATGAGAGATTCGAACTCCCGACCCCCTGGGTGTAAACCAGGTGCTCTGAACCAACTGAGCTAATCGCCCGTTTCCCGAATGGGGCTGCAAATATAGTCCTTTTCTTTATTGTTGCAAGAACTTCTAAAAAAAATTACAGCCCGTACTTTTCTTCTTCCTCCGGAGTGAAACTTCGGATATCTCCAAAGATCTTTTCGTCACGTACCAATCGAATGATTTCTTCCGGTGTTGTCGGGAAGAACAACAACTGATCATCATCCAAACATAGTAGGCGACAAGTACCTGGCAAACAGCGAGCATTTCGCGTAGATTTCCGGTACCACAGTTTCTTTTCAGGACTTACTATCCCGGCATAAAAACTTCCGTCCTGCAGGTAGCTAACCAAGTAGCCGTTTTTGTGTTTTTCCAAGTTCACCAAATCCTCCACCTCTGCTTTGTAAGGCTCTCCATCTGGATGATAACCCTGACCAAAGGAAGGATAGCGTACATGCAATTGCTCTTTGCGATCTTCTACAAAATAATCGGCTTGAATGAAATCAACTTCGGCGACATAAATGAGATCTTCATCCGGGAATTGGGTGTAGTTGGACTTGCCTGATACTTCGAAGGAGTAATCTTCACTGCCGGATTCACTTAAAACCACCATGGTTTTCCCTTCTCCTGTTTTCTCCAGGCAGGCCAAACGGTCTTTTCCACCGGCCAGGTATTCCACCGGACCTTTGGTTTCTTCCTCCTCTAATTCACCTCCGGAACCTCGATAAAGATTCCCCGAACCGTCGGTAGCAAAAAGAGTCTCTCCTACCCGATCGATCAATTTTAGATCCTGTTTGGCTCCTTCCAAGGAAGCCGTTTTGCGGCCGGTAAAATCATACTGCTGAATTTCACGGGGCACATTGCTTGACACGAAAAAGAGGGCCTCATCAGAATAGGTAACCGCACTATTTAATGATCGATCTAAGCTGTTGATGGACTCTTGCAGCAGGATCTGACCCGAAGCATCCCACAGGGTCATCAACTTTTGCGGGGTAATGGTCAATATTCGCTGGCCATCGTCCAAAAACCGAGCGAAAAAGAAAGGTCCCTTTCCGGCTTTAATTTCTTGAATAAGTTCTCCTTTATTGTTGAGGATGCGCAGCATATTGCGGTCATCGGTGGCCAATATCAACTCCCCATTTCGAGCTACGTCCAGTTGAATGGGATGAAAATCATTTCTAAACAGGGGCTGTAGACGTAAATCACGCTCGTAGTTGAAGGAAGCCAACTTCACTTGATTCATCCAACGTTCTTCATCATTGGAGCGGGTTTCACCGGCCAGGTATTGACCTCCCAGTAATCCGGCTTCATAGAAGGGAGCATCAATTTTGCGGATAAGCTCTCCTCTGGAGGTGAACAAGCGGGTAACAAACTTTTGCTGCAAGAGAAGATTACCCGAGGTTTGATCTACAAAAGACAACTTGCCCTGCATCCGATTGATCAACCGACCATTGTAGTCGCTGGTGGCGGATTCCTGGCCATCAACGGATTCAAAAATCAAAATCTTCTGCTCCGACAAGCCTTCCCGAAAGAACCAGTTTTGGGGAACCTCTCCCAAGGGCGCATAACTGCCTTTGGAATTGTGAAACAAGTAATACTTGGATCCCACTTGAAACACGGCCCGAGAAAAGTCGGTGAAATTTCGAAAGTTGTAGCGCCCTTTTCCTGCTTCAATGGCTTCGCTCTCCAGATCGGGTAGGTGAATCATGACCAATCGGTTGGAATAAGGCGAAGAGGATTCTGCCAGGCGATTGGAAAATACAACACGATCGTCGGTCACAAAACTGAATGCATCGCCCCGGTTGATCGTTGTGGTGAAAACGGTTTCCAGATCACTGTTTAATATCCGAAGACTATTTCCGGATCGGCCGTTGGCAATTTTATCGGGCTGGAGCTCAATTTTTACAAATTTTCCGGAGGGAGAAAGGCTGGAAAAGCGAGTCAGGTAAAACCCATCGATGCCTACTTTTTGTTCCGATTCGTCAGACAAGTCATATAGGCGAACGGTGTGGGTTTTTAGATCAGACAACAAGAAACGCATTCCGTTGTATGCGAAGTTCATTTCGAAGCGCTGGCCACCTTCTGAGGCGGGTGGGAGTCCCATGGCACCAAAGGAGTTTCCCATAAAATCATGGAAGCTGATTTGATCGGCCTCCACCAGGGCAAAGTACTCACCATTGGGTGAAAGTTCCAGAATTTGGGCTCCAAATTCTGCGGGTTCAAACTCAATGACCTCAACGGCCTCAAAGTTTTCGTCCCAGAGGGTTATTTCGTTGCGGGCTGTGCGGGTCACGAAGTGTTTTCCATCGCCGGCAATGCAGAGGTTACCGCCTGGAATCATCCGGTAAAAGGGTCCGCGATCGTAAGCTTCAAACAGCATTCTGGCCGCCTGCAAACCGGGATCACTTTCGTAGGCTTTTTCGGCCAACAAATAAGCTAAAGTAGGGTCCTGTTTGAGCACAGTTTCAGCATAGGCCGACCATTCTCGAGATTGAGAACGTTTCCCTTGACGGTACAAATAAAACACCACCGCCAGGAGCAGCACTCCTGCAGCTACCCCGATCCATATGCCCTTGGTTTTCTTCATTCCTCGCCCGTTATCCCTGAAGATCTTGAGATTGGAAAGGTGCAAATGTACTCTTTTCGGTTTACCGTTTGCGCCACTGTCCTGATCCCCAACTGATCAACCCCGGTAAAAGGTCGAAATAAAGAGCTAACATGAGGATTAGGGTTACCAGCCATATAACGGAGATATTGTAGTAATAGGTGGGGTAATATTCGCCCATGAACAGTTTTTGAGAAGCATAATAGTGGCTTCTGAAATGGCGTGGGTCTTCGTACAGTTTATTTTCTTTCCGGATGATGTGATCATTGACTTCTACTAATCGCTTTAGATCGTTTTTGTTATTAATGAATTCAGCTAACTGCTGATTTTCGTATTGGTCTCGAAACTTCCGATACCCCTCATCTCCACCATGGCGAGATTTGAGTTTTTCGGTAATGGCATCTTGACGGCTTTCGGATTTTTTGAGCAATCGAACGTAGTATCCTTCCAAAACCTGAATAAAGATTTTCAGAGTATTTAGTTCATCGATGGATACATCTCCTGTATGAAAATGTATCAGGGTTCCTTTGTAATGGGTCCTTTCCTTCTCGGGCAATTTGCTCATCTCATTGTAGATAAGCTTAGCCGACCGTTTCCATATGGCTCCGGTCGTTTCGGTTTTGTTCTGCTCCATTCTGGAAATGGCTGATTCAATGGCAGGAATCCAATAGTTTCTGCGGTAGTTGGCGTAATATAATTTCTTTCTGAGCTTAAAATATTCAGCTTCAAACCGGTTGTTCTTTACCTGATGAACGGCCAAGGCCTCAAAAATCCAACGTGATGCCATCATCTCCCCCACAAAAGGCACATAGTGATGTGATGCCAACATCGGGTTGAGCTTTTCATACTTCACGATAACTCCGCTAAACAGAATCTGCGGAATGATGATAAAGGGAATAAGAATGTAGACGGTAACGGTTTTTCGGAAGGCAGAGGATAGATTTAGTCCCAACACATTGGCAAAGGCCGCCGCTGAGAAAAGCACAATCCAATAGTCGAGGTACATGTCCTGAATACCAAGTAAGAAATTACCAATCCACACGTAAGTCAAAATCTGTATGGCTGACAATCCAAACAGGATTAGCACCTTGGAGAGTAGATACCCTCCCTTACTCAGGTTCAAAAAGGATTCTCTACGCCGAATCTTACGGTCTTTTATGATTTCCTCAGCACTTACCGAAAGTCCTAAAAACAAAGCGACCACCACGGAGATAAACAGGTAGGCCAAAATATTGTCATTCTCCCGGTAGATGTACCCCTGCCCATCCCAACCGAGGGAGGTATGGTAGCGCAAAAAGCCAGCAATGATCAGCGCCAGTACCGGAGCTTCCAACAAATTGATGAACAAGTATTGCCGGTTAGACAACTTGGACAACAAGTCACGAATGGTAAAGATCCGAAACTGCTTAACCCATCCGGGGATAGAAAAATCCATGGACGGTATCTTCTTGGGAATGTTTGGGATTTTGATGTAAGGCTCCAAGTGCTCTTTATAGAGGCGGTTCCAATCCAAAGGACTTTTCCGACGTTCTTCGGTGAAGGATCCAAATTCATCAATAACCCGTGCTTCCAGCACATCAAATATTTGTTCAGGGTTCACCTGCTCAGTTCCATGATATCCATGCCCTGAAGGAACCTGATTACTCTGATTCTTAAAGTAAGCGACTCCATCCAATGGATTGCCCTGATAGACCAAATACCCACCCCGATCAAGAATCAGCAAGCGATCAAACAACTTGAAGATTTCGGAAGAAGGTTGGTGAATGACCACAAATATGAGTTTACCTTTTAAAGACAACTCCTTCAAAAGGTCCATGATGTTTTCTGAATCACGGGAAGACAAACCTGAAGTGGGTTCGTCCACAAACAAGATCGGAGGCTCCCGAATTAACTCAAGGGCTATGTTCAACCGCTTCCGTTGGCCACCACTAATCGTTTTTTCTAAGGGCGAGCCTACTTTCAAATCCTTTACCTCATAAAGCCCAAGAGACTTAAGCAGCACTTTTACCCGCCGAACGATTTCCTCATTACTCTCTTTTCCAAAACTCAAATGAGCATTGTAAAACAGGTTTTGATAAACGGTTAAGTCCTCCATGAGTAAATCATCCTGAGGCACATATCCCACAAAACCTTGAAGATCTTTCGGATTTTCGTACAGGTCCAGGCCATTTACTTCAATGTACCCGGTTGTGGGAGGATAGTTCCCATTTAGCACATTAAGCAATGTAGATTTTCCGGTTCCGCTTCCGCCCATAATTCCAACCACTTCTCCACTGGAAGCAGAAAAACTCAAGGGGTGAAGTCCAATTTGCCCGGGCCTAAAGGAATAACTAATCTCATGGGCTGATAACACCACGGGTGTTTCCAGGTGATCGTGGGTATACCGGGAAAGAATATCACTGTGGTAAATCGGAGTAATTAAAGGACTACGAATGGAGTCACCCTGACGGAAGAAATAAAGTTTGCCTTCACGAATCAGTTGACCATTGTGAAACAACTCTTGCTGGCCAAGCATTCGAAAAGCAATGGTTTTGGAATGCTGTAAACGAACAAAAAGAAGTTCTGCCTGAAGGTGATCGTTTTTATACACCCGTTGGTCGCAGCGTTCTATGGGACCTAATCCTAAGAAGGTCTCACTTTCAATGCAATCTCCCTGATCGAGACCAATGAACTTACAAAGCAACTTAAACTCTCCCTCGTCGATGTGAAAGGAATCCGAAATCGTTTGTAGAAATTCATCGTTTTGCTCCGTCTGAATATTTTGAACATGTAGGTACTCGATCAAGCGAATGAGCACTACAAGTTTTTGAGTTTTGACTAAACTCTCATTAATTTCTTTGGCAATTCGAAGGATTTTAACCGAGTTTCTGGAAGTTCGCTTAATCCGGCCATCTTTCTTGGTCCTTCTAAAATGGTGATGTTGGATGTATTCGTCGTAACGCGCCAGGTACTTCTCTACCCAGGAGGCAGCAAGCTCTTCTTCGAGAAAAGACTTTACAGTCGAGCGACTATTGTCGTTGAGGCCATCTACCTCAGCTACAATAGCAAACAACTGCATCAAAGCATCGAGTAAAGATTCACTCATTCATCAGGCGTTTAGAATCATCCAGTTCCTATCGGTAAAGATGATTTACGAGAAAACGCCCTAAAAGTTTACCTGATATTTATCAGTACCTAATCTTGGCAGCCGTCAAGCTGGTTTTGTACGTCCTGAATGGTAACCGGTTGAATTTGTGTGTCAATCTCTCTGGAGAGGTAATTGATCACGTTGTGGATGTCGATATCGGAGAGCACAGGGATGGGAGTCATGCCCATGTTAAACTCAACTCCATTTACTTGAATCGTATCATGAAGACCGTAGCGGATAATGCATGCCAACTGATCCTGATGAGAAAGTAAATAATCCGAATTCTTTAATGGTGGATAAAGCTCCTGTAGACCATCTCCCTCTATGCCGTGGCAATTGGAACAATGGGTCATGTACATTTCCTTGCCGTATTCCCGGGTACCGTTAAAACAAGAACCTAACATGAGCCCGAGAGATGTAACAACCGCTAAGAGGATTGAAATTCTTTTCATTTCAAAAGACGTTTAATATCGCGTTCAACTTCAGGAATGTCCTCATCCTTGGTGCCATCGTAGTAAGCCCGGATATGACCTTCGGCATCCACCAGAATGAATGCCCCACTGTGCGCATATCCTCCCGGAGCTCTTGAGTCTTCCATAGCGCTTACCATATAGGCCTCAGCCAAATCGAAAATACCATCCTTTTCGCCGGTTACAAAATGCCAGTTTGGATTTTGCACCTGAAGCTTCTCTGAATATTTTTTCAAAGTAGGAACGGAGTCATGAATCGGGTCGATGCTCACGGATAAAAAAGCCACCTGATCGTTTCCCTTAAAGGTCTCGCTCAGGGCCAGCATGTTTTTCGACATAATAGGGCAAATGGAAGGGCAAGACGTGAAAAAGAAATCGGCTACGTAGACTTTTCCTTTTAAATCACTTTGACTGATGGTAGATCCACGATGACCATCCAATTCAAAGTCAGGCAACTTGTAGTAAATGGTGTCAATTGACGGAATGCCATTTTCCATTTTCGTTTCATAGAGGTGTCTCCCAAGGATGGGAAGGGGCTCATCACCGCCAAGATCACAGGCAGCAAAAAATGGGATAAGGGCAAAAAGTAAACTACTCCACTTCATGGTTCAAGGATTTGAGCAATTCAGAAGCTTCACTAATGCTCTTTTTCATTTGCTCGTCTACTTCTTTTATCTTCTTCTCTTCCTGATTCAAATAGGCAATGGCTTTTTCAAAACTCACCGTATCTCTCGGCTCGCGGTAACTTCTCATCCACTGCATCATGGCTTCATCGGCCACTTCCAAAGCTTTCACCTTGTTTTCAATCACCTGCAGCAAGGAATCTCCTGCACTGCTATCCACACGTTGAATCAAGTTCACCTTAAGCTGATGAATCTCTCCCATCCTCATCATCGAACGATCGTGGGCAGCCATCACGGAATCTACGCTTACTTTTTTCGTACGCATTTGATCTTCGGTCCAGCTGGATTCTTCTTGTCCTGTTCCACCTCCGCAAGCAATCATCAGAAATAGAACGGCGGCTACAATGGTGGAATTCAATACTCTCATGTACTCAAATAATTTGCCGGCAAAGTTAAGTCAACAATTGCTCCGGTATACCAATCTTTGTATGCAATGCAACGGCTGTTTTCAAAATTTAAGAGGCGTTATATCATCCTCACAACCGTCACCCTCTTTTTTGCCCTCTTTTGGAGCGAATGGGGCAGCTACTGGTGGATGCAGGGCAAAGGACAGTTAAACGTTTTATGGAATGCCGAACCGATGGAAGAATGGGTACTTAAGCCCCACGTTACTGAGAAGCAGCGAAGCAAGGCCTTGCTCATCGAGAAGATTAAACAATTTGCAATCGACTCGCTGGGGATAAGCCCATCCGAGAGCTATAACAAAGTATTTGACCAGGAAGGCAAACCCATTTTATGGACCCTGACGGCTTGTGATCCTTATGCTCTGGAACCCTATAAATGGACCTATCCGCTTATCGGCGAAGCAGGGTATCGCGGCTATTTCAACAAAGAGCGGGGACAAAAGGACCTTCAAAAAATGAAAGAGGAGGGTTTTGACGTTTCGCTCGATCCCGTTTCAGCCTGGTCGACTCTGGGCTGGTTCGATGATCCTATTCTGAGTAAAATGCTGGACTATAGTGAAGGCGAATTGGCCCGACTGATTATTCACGAAATGACCCATGGAACGGTGTTTATTGAGAGTGACGCCGTATTCAACGAAAACCTGGCAACCTTCATAGGTGATTCCGGAGCTTATCTTTTTTTGATCCATCAATACGGAAACGGCAGCGAACCCCATACCTACTATTCAAATCGCATGCAGGATTTGAGGCTGTATAAAGAGCACATGCACCATTTTGCCCTGGAACTAAAAGACCATTACGAAATACACCAGGATGCAGAACAAGAGCTTAAGCAACACCTAAAGGACTCCATGATAACCCAATTCAAGAAAGACCTTAGCCAATTGTCCTTTCGGCAGCCCGATCGATTCAAACGAATCTGGGCAGATTCCAATGAAATCAACAATACTTACTTTACGGGTTACCTCATGTACAACAACCAGCAAGATTCCATTCGGGACTTGTTCTTAAAGGAATACGGGGGGGATTTTGAGGCTTGGTTACAAGCGTTAAAAGAAGAGAACGACTAATTCTTTTTCTTCTTTTTCTTCTTGCCTTCTTTTTCCTCTTCTTCGCGACCAATTTCTGAAGCAGCCTCACGCATCCTATCGATGTATTCATTGGCCTCATCGATCGAGATTTTACGTTTGCCATTGTACGCCACTACGAAGGCATCGGGAACACCATTGTCGCGAATATTGGCACAAAAGGCACTGGCAATTTCATAGGTTCCATAGGTACCAATGGTAAACACGGTCAGGTCGCCTTGGTAGTTTTCTTTAATGTCATCAAACTTGAGGTAAATCTGCATGATGTCATCCGGAATTTCCGCCTGAAAAGCTCCTACCTGAACGCGAAAATCAACCTCGCCGGAAATCTCCCGCTTGATGGATTGGTTGTTTACCCGGAGAACTTCGTTGCTGTAGTTTTCACCCGAGTTAATGTCCACAATAAAGGCATCCTGATAGCCTACGTCCTTCACATATGCGAGTAACTTCTCGGCTTGCTGGCGAAAAACAAATCGACCAATAACATAACGGAACACCCCATAGTTGTCAATGTAAACCTCTACGTTTTTGAGGTCCTTAAAATCTTTGGAATACCGGGGCTTAATAAAAGCTCCAACCTGAACTCCAAACAAGGAACTTCGAGCCGTGTAATTCACCTCTCTGGTCATCACCTCCGGGCCACCCGACTCCCCTACTCTTCGCAATCGCTCATGGTAAGGAACCACCGGTCCACTAGGAGCGGGAGGAGCCACTTCTACCACTTCAGGGGCTGGAACCGTCGTATCTTCAACAGGCGGATCACCTTCGGTATAAATTCTCAATTTCCCATCCAGGGTATCTGGCAATTCAGGTTGTTCTGGTTGTCCCTCCTCGATTTGAATGGCCAATTTTCCATCCATCACCACAGGCAAGGTGTCACTTGGCTCTACAAGGGAGTCATTCTCATCTTTCCAATTGTGCATTCCGCATTCGCGGTGCCACTTCTGTCCGTCAATCAGGTACCACTCATCTTCGTAGGAGTATATCTTGTAAAAACGGTTCAGGGTTTTGATGGTCTTCTTGCAATCGCCTTTTAAAGAGTAGGCCACAATGAGGTAGTAGTATACGTATTCTGAAACTCCGCGCTCGGTAATGGACGTCTTGTCGTAAAAGCGGGTATACTCCTCTGAAGCCTTTTCCAGAAGGTCGATAGCCCGGGGAATTTTTTGGTAGGATTTCACGTAGCACAAACCCAACAGGTAAGCCACGTTGGCATTGTCCTTATCCCGGCTATAAAGTTCTTCTAACAAAGGAATGGCGTCGGACTCTTTGTGGCTGGCGATAAGTAGCTTGGTTTCCTGAAATAGCTCTGAATAGCTTTTATCCTTAAAGTCGTTGGCCGACAAGGACAAACTGGTTGCAATAAGCACAATCAAAAGGGCAATCCGATGCATAACAAGCTCTTTATACAAACCTAACTGCTCCGGCAATAAATCCTTTTTGCCCATTCGAAACTTCCTAACAATCGGACATTGAAAAGCACTTATGCAGCTTAAATGATCGTTCTCGAATGAAAACTTAACGAAGGAGAATACTGATAACTGGTGGGGGATGTTTTGATGGTTTTGGGGTGGTCTTTCAGGGTGGCTAAAAAAGAAATTGGGGCAAGATCTAATGTGAGACTTGCCCCAATTGAATTATTCTTTTTTGTCTGATTCGCCATCGACCATTTCTTCTACTTCGGCCTCTAACTTTTCAGCTTCCTCTTTTACTTCTTCGCCAACCGCTTTGGCATCGGCTTCCATGTCTTCTAACATCTCTTCAGGGGCCTTCTCCAGGTCTGAACCTATTGTTTTGCTTCCCTCTTCAACGCCTTTACCAATTTCCTCAACTCCTTGCTCAACCTGATTCAGGTTTGAATTTTCATTTTCCTGCTTCTCTCCCGATCCGCCACATGAGGCGAGCACCATGGCCAAAGCCGCTACTAATACCGATGTATATTTCATAATAATCCTGTTTTCGTGGTCCTCAAATATATTATTTGTCGAGGAAGATGATCTTTAAGGCTACGAGTAGCATGAAGAATCCGAATATTTTTTTCAGCATTCCTTCAGCCATTCCCAAAGAAACCTTAGATCCCAAATAACCACCGATAACAAAGGCAGCAGCGATAATGAGGCTGTATTTGATATTAATACTGCCGGCCTGGTAGTAGTTAATCACTGCCAGAATTCCAACGGGTAACAGAATCATTCCGAGGCTCGTGCCTTGAGCACTATGTTGGTTCATGGCCAGAAACCATACCAGGGCAGGCACCACAATCAATCCACCGCCAACACCAAACATACCGCTGAGGATACCGGCCGCCAGACCGATACAAATTAGGATGATTAACTCCTGCATTTTCATTGTTTTTTAGAAATCGAAGCCCATAGAAATATGGGTGATAGGGTCTTGGATAATACCATCATCCACTCCATAAGCCAAATCAAACTTAAGGAAATAACCGAGTAACTTGGTGCGGATACCAGCTCCATAACTTCCGATAATTGGGAAGCGTTTGTTGTCCAATTTAACGGTCACTGGACCATCTACGGTTGTAATGGTATTAAACTCGTTGTCGTCGCTAAATGGGGTTTGACCATTCCAGGCTGTTCCCACATCTCCAAAAGCTACCACCTGGAAGTTGGCCGTAAAATCGGATTTTAATGGACGGCGAGCGAAGTATTTGAAAAGTGGGAATCTTAATTCATTATTGATTACCACAAAAGAGTTTCCATTCCGGGCATTCTGAATAAATCCACGCATCGGACTGGCCAGAGCCTGGAAGGTGTAGTTCTGATCTTGTGCAATTGGAGTTTGGCGATTAAATCTTTCGCGATCCGGACTCAACACGATCCAGTCATCCACAGACCCCAGGTAGTATACAATCTTACGATTTCCAAAGGTGGTACTGGCAGCTACACGTCCTGCGTAAATGAAGTCTCTCGAGATTTTCTGGTAGTGACGGAAATCCAGTCCTACCACATTCAAATCGCTTTGCCAATCATCGGTCAATTGGTAGCGCTCACCAAAAATCTTGAACCGGGTACCGTAGTACAAATTCAATCCTCGCTTACGGGTATTATCAAAGACCAATTCCAGCTTCAATCCCGCCTGGCTCATGATGTCATCCGGCTGCACCAAGCTGGCATCGCTAATGCTGGCATGAACCGTACGGTCGTTACGGTAACTTAATTCCCCGCGTACGGCCATTACTTCAGAGAATGGGTAATTCAAACCATATTCTCCTTTGTAAATAATCACCTTGGTCACCTCTGCGTCGCTCACATACTTAAGACTCTGACGTTTCAGGGTATAGCGCTTGTCCAATCTTCTGGAGCGGTCATGCAGGGACAAGAAGAATTCAATATTGCTGTTGCTAAATCCGTAGCGGAAACCACCTTCCAACTTGTAATTTTGGAACAGATCAAGCATGCCCACTTTCATCAACAGACCCAGCCCTGGATTCGTATAGGGCCCACCATTAAAAGGCTGATAGAGCTGATCTGCAAAATTGAAATCAAGGGTAGATACAATCTTGGTGTAAGAAAAATTGAGGTTGTAGTTCCGCTTTTGTGGCATCGCGAAAAGATCCTCAACAGAACTGTCGGCGGCCTGTTTTCCAGAAACCAGGGTGGTAAATTGACCCGCACCAATCTTTTGGTATTCATCCTTACGCTCTTCGCCGAGGAAGGTGTAATCGTGAATATTGATCAGCGATTCGTCCTGCGTAGAATCCGGCTCAGCCTCTTCTACAATACGAATATCCAACTCGACTTTTTTCTCGGGGACTTCAAAAGGATCTTCGGGGTTTTCAGCATCACTTCGTTCCTTTTCCTTAAACGAGGTTTCTTTCATTCCAAGTGCGCTGGAATTCTGGTTATCTGAAATACCCATGGAATAAATCTGGTAACGATGATCTTTAAAAACCAAGTCAATCGATTTACCGGTTTCAGGATTGATTTGATGCTCCAGAATACTCCTCGAATAATTAGTCAATGGATAGGACTCTGTCACATAGCGGTAATGAATCAGGGTATCGATATGGCTGACCACACTATCGAGTTTGGTCATCCAGCGATTCTTGATTCCATTTTCATCTGAGAGGTAGACATACTCAAGTGGCTTGTAGTAGTACGGAGCACTTTCATCGGCCAAAGGAGTATTGGTTAACCGAGTCAGACTTAGGTCTTTTTTGTTGCGTTTGAGCAGGTAAATATCTTTTTGCTTCATCAAATCATCCAGGTAGCCCCGGTATTTGATAAGCGTGTCAGTTGGACGGTTACTGGCAAATACAATATGATCATTATCGTTGGCATAGGCCGGGTCCAGGTCATCATACATGTCCTTGGTCAACTGCTTTACCGTATTCGCTCTCAGGTTATACTCCCAAAGGTCCGTTTGCCCTTGAAGCATGGCTGACAGAATCATTCGCGAACCATCCGGAGAAAAACTTGCGGACAGCACCTTGTCTACCCGGAAAACCGGTCGCTTGAATTTCTTCTTCTCGTTGACGTCGTACATAAACATATTGGGCTCGGCCTTCTTTTCGGAGAACACCGCCAATACACTTCCATCGTCGCGCCAAGCCAAAAGAGGGTAAGTATAGTCGGGCAAACGGTCCAACTTAATTCCGCCCTTCAACAAGGTTTTGCGTTTCTTCTTTTCAATGTCGTACAAAATGACTTTGTACTTACCCAGTTTATTGGTTGCATAAGCGAGGTAGCGTCCGTCAGGACTTCGTTTCACCTCAAAATATTCTCTTTTCTTGCGGGTCTTGGAATACACCAAATTATCTTCCGTAAAGCTGGCCCCTTCGTCATCCATCTCATACTTGATCTGGTAGAACATCCAGGTATCCTTGGTCAAATCGATGAGGTTGGTACCCAGCACAAACATGAACCCACTCTCAATGCTTCGGCTTACCCGAGCCATATAGAGCACATTCGGGATCACTTCGGGACCATATACCTCCGCGATATAATTCCAGATGGCATGTCCGGCATAGGTCTTGTCCGGCTCATCCAGGTGATTAAAATGCTTGTAGCGATTGGTTAGTACACCATCCTTTACCCGGTTATCAATTTCAACCGACCAGGGATGTGCCACATAAGAAACCAAACCTTGGGTATACCATTCGGGCACCGTGAGCAGCGTGGCATTTTTGATGACTTCCTTCCAGTTGTCACCAAACATCATTCGATTGACGAGCATTTCGGCCAGACCCTTTCTGAGCTGGTAGTAGAACTTGGTATAGTCACCTTCGAAATAGAGGAACACATTAGAACTGGCAATTTCGGTTACACCACCCGTTCCGTTGTAATCGTCATCGTAATCGATGTTGCTCTGCTCAAATTCGTTTTGCTTGTTGTAAATGATGAAGTTGATGTGCAGGTTGGTAGAATAACCCAGCCTTCGTTCCAGGTCTTTGAGAATATTCTGAGCGTTTCGAGCCGTGTATTCGGCAAGCATATCTCCCCCATCATACTGGTAAATGGTAAACCGGGAAAACTTGTAGTAAGTCCAGAACAAATCCTTGTGCTGAACCCGGTTTTTTCCATAGGCATGGCGCATCCCATTGTTGAATTGGGCCATCACCCCAAAGTGGGCAGGAGTAAACCAATGATCAATAAATATGTTTTCCAATAGGACCGCATGCAGCTATTCCCGTAAAGGGCGCTAAAGGTACGCATTAATTGTATTTTTGGCGCCGCGAAAAACCGGGTATCCAGTAAGTGGTACAACGGCATAATTAAGCGATTATGATGCAGATTAAAGGATTTGTTTTTAATCCCTTTTTTGAGAACACCTATGTGGTTTGGGATGAGACTTTGGAATGTGTAATTATTGACCCCGGTTGCCTGGAACGTCATGAAAAGGAAGAACTTAAAGAATTCATTGATTCCAAGGAACTTAAGCCTGTTCGTTTGCTCAATACCCACAGTCACCTGGATCATGTTTTTGGCAATGACTTCGTTCACAAAACCTGGGGCCTAACTCCAGAACTTCACCCAAGCGATGAGCGGGTGTATGTAAGTTATGCCAATACGGCATCCATTTATGGATTTCACCATGCCGATCCTCTTCCAGAACCCTCTTATAACCTGGAAGAAGGGCAAACGATCTCATTTGGTCAGTCGAAATTGGACATTCTATTTCTTCCGGGACACTGCCCTGGTCATGTGGCATTTCTTTCCCAGGAGCAAAAGTTTATGATCTCCGGAGATGTTTTGTTTCAAGGCAGCATCGGACGAACGGATCTTCCTGGCGGAGACATGCAAACTTTGCTGGACTCCATTCAAACCAAAGTACTTCCCTTGGAGGATGACGTGGTAGTATACAGCGGACATGGTCCTGAAACAACAGTTGGACAGGAAAGGAGAACAAATCCTTTTCTCAATTTCCAATAAATCTAAAGAACATATTCCCCTATAACCTGGAAGAATTAGGGTAATTGGACTTTCGGATAAAATCGCGACGATAGGTTTTACTTACCGGGATTTTTGAGCCCTTTATCACGACTTCCGAAGGACTCCTTTCTTCTATCTGATCAAGCCGAACCACGTAGGAACGATGAATGCGCATAAACGCATTGGGATCTGGCAATAGTGTTCGGTATTCCTTTATTCGGGCCCGTATCAAATGAACGTGATCCTCGGTGTGAACTTCGAGGTAATTTCCTGCTGATTGGATATATTTTATCTCTCTCGTTGGGATCTTTACCGTTCGGCCGTGGTTTTTGAAAAATAAGAAGTGCTCTCTGTTCCTTTCATTCCGAAACATGCGCTGTTTTATGGCCAACAAAAAATCTTTGTCTTGGGCCAGAATTCGGTAAGTCAGGTAAACGGGCAGCAGCCCCATGGCCAGCATAATCAATGGAAACCACCATCGGGTGAAAGTGGATTCACTCCAGGTCTCTGTGCCTTGGGGAGGGGTTGTTTGCTCCTGCGGTTTCGGGTAGACCACTTTGGATGTTGAACCCCGGGAAAACTCACCTGAAGTTTCTAAATAAATGTCCTGTTGCCCTGACTCTGCATGGGTAATATTTCCGGACTTCGACCTGCTTAAACTTATCGAAGCTTCATCTTGACGGCCGAAAGCGGGTGTCGTTATTTGAAGTGCTGTTACTAAGCTGAAAAGTATTAATGGGCTGATCCACAAGTTGAACATAGAAATAGAATAAGGCTATGGGTTTGAGGTGTAGTACCTGAACGAATTACCGATTCTTCAGCAGAAAAAATCCTGCACAAAGGAAGATTTTCCTTTACCCCGATTCCCTAATAAGACAAAGACTTTAACGCACAACTATCAGCAATAACAAGGCCGAATCAATTGACGAATCCCTATAAGTAACTTTGACTCTTCTGCTAAAATTCCACGCTGAGCACAACTGAACTAACCCGTAAAGAAGCTTATTCCAGATTCTCCAATCATCCATTTACCAAAGACAGAGGACTGCCCGATTGGGTTAGAAACTATGGCCGTCATTTGGAAGCTGACTCCCGTCGTCATCAATACATTCTTCATAGTTGTTAAGGATAAAATTGACCTACTCTGATATGGCTTTTCGGCTACCGCCTTTGTTTCAGGAGCGCATCCATTTCACCGAATTACAACAGTGTATTGACCAACCCCTTCAGAAGAACAATATTATTTGGTCGGTAAAAAAAATATCTCGCAAACAGGGACATTGTGACGAATGAACCCGAAAATGTGACGAAAAAATGGGCTGGGACGAATGGATTTGAGCACTACTGATTCAAAATTCAAAAAATCAGCTTCGGAATTAACTTAATGGCTCGGTATTATTCACCTCCGGGATCAAATCCATCGGGAACACCAATGGCATCAACAGGGGGACAATTTTTCATTCGGTAAGGCCTTGCCAGAAGAATTCTAACACTTAGAGTCCATGGCCAGTATTGGCTATTGAAGTAAGGCGTCTCCATTCGACCGTTGTTCCAGTTGGCAATATTCAACAGGGGAATCTCCAAACTTGGAATGATAATAGACTTCTTATTGACCTTATAGCCCCACCCTAATTTGTAGTACAAATAAGAATGAAATCGACCATTGGTAGTTTCCGTTAATCCTGGAAGATGATCGCTATAAGTTCGTTTAGAACCAATGGCATATCCGGCCGTTGCCCCCAAGGTATGCTGAAGGAAGGCGTAGTCAGACAGTTTGTTGATCCCTGAAATCTCCACATGAGCATTGATAAAGTGATCCGAAAAACTATTCTCCCCCGTTCCAATGGTTGTATTTTCTCCACTGGCAGTCATTCGATCGGTGTACCTTTCTTTGGCCTGTATCCAGCGGTAATTGACACCGTAGTTCCAATACCGGAAGAAGTACAATTTATTGATTAGGTGGTAGCGACCAAATTCCGCTGCCAATCCGATTCTCGCCTGTTGAGAGAGGTCAGAATGAAACGAAGTGTCGGGAACGCTGGTACCATCAACTGTTTTCTTGCTAAAGGGCGACCAGGTATAGGTAACCCCAGGACCAAAATACCAATGTGACTTTTCGTAAGTAGGTTGCGGAGGAAAGGCATCCTTCTTTTTCCTATGGTAGCCTTGAGACGCTACAGAGAGAGTTAAACCCAATAAAGCTACCAAGAGCCCCAGTCTACGAATAACGCCCATTTTTATTCCCTTTACAACTTAGACAGGATCATCGACTCGACTTCCTGTGACTCCCAAATTTCGTGAATATTTGGCAACTGCATCACCTCATCCATGATTTCTTCCTGCTTCTTACCAATGCTCAGTGCATCGGCATAAGGTGTATGGGTAAATGTTACCATTGAATAGAGAGGCACCCATTTGTCTGGATGATTGGCGTATACTCTTTTTTCAATCTTTTTGCGAAGTAGGAATTCAGGGTCACCTACCAGGTCGCGCATTTCGATGTAGTTTTTCAAGGCGAGATCAGCAATGGCATCTCCGTTCGGTTTGCGGACTTCAGCATACTCCTGGAAGACCTTAGGCCAATCTTCACCATTCTCTTCAACCAATCTCCACCATTCGGAGCAGTCTTCGAACCCGGCGTTCATTCCTTGGCCATAAAATGGAACGATGGCATGAGCGGCATCTCCCATCAATAGGATTTGATCTTTGTAATTCCAGGGAGCACAACGAATAATGCACAAAGAGGATGTTGGATTCTCGTGGTAATCTTCAATCAGAGTGGGCATAACGTCCAAAGCATCCGGGAAAGTCTTTTTGAAAAAGTCAATCACCTTATCGTCTGTGTCCAGGCTTTCAAAAGAAGTTTCCCCTTCAAACGGGAAAAAGAGCGTTACCGTAAAGCTACCATCCAAATTGGCCAAGGCAATCAGCATAAACTGACCTCGTGGCCAAATGTGCAGGGCGTTTTTGTCCAACTTATGGCTACCGTCAGCATTGGCCGGAATCACCAATTCCTTGTAGCCATGCTTCATATACGTTTGCGAATAATCAAAACGATCGGTGCGGTGAAGTCTCTGGCGAACGGCCGAAAAAGCCCCATCCGTTCCATAGATTCGATCAGCCTTGTCGGTTACTTTTTCTCCGGTAGTTGTATTTAGAAAAGTAATTTCATTCGTCTCCAGATTTACGTCTAGGCATTTCATGTCGAAATGAAAATTCACCTGCTCGTATTCCGAAGCTTTCAATAACAATTTGCGGTTTAACTCACCTCTCGAAACGGAGTAAATTGCCTGCCCATCCTTGCCGTAAGGCTGGTAAGAGATCTCACCATCTACCGAATGCATTTTGCGACCATACATCGGAATGGAAATTTCCTCAATGTCCTTAGACACACCGGCAATTTCAAGAGCCTTCCAACCCCGGGTAGAGAGCGCCAGGTTGATCGATTTTCCACCGATAAACTCGACTTCACGAATATCACCACGACGCTCATACACGTCTACCTGATATCCCTTTTTAGCCAACAATACAGCCTGCAAACTACCGACCAGGCCGGCTCCAACCACAATTACTTTTTCCATGTTAGTTATCAAATTTCCTTTTAAAACGATCGCTTCCTCTGGGTCGCTGTTGCGTACCCCGGGAGAACAATCGAACGATGATTATTCCAGCGAGCAATATGCCGAGGATCTCCATCATATCAGATGGCCTCCTCCAAAATCTGCCCGAATCGGTAGATATCTTCAAATGAATTGTACAAAGGCACCGGGGCTATGCGAATCACGTGAGGTTCACGCCAATCAGCCACCACACCTCTTTCCGTCAACCGATCAAACATGGTTTTACCATAACCATGAGCCAAAATCGACAATTGACATCCTCGTTGGTTCGTATCCTTGGGGGTGATTATTTCAAAATCGGCCTTTTCGTGCTTTTCGTTGATTTGATTGATCACATACTCCAGGTAACCGGTCAGCCTTAAAGACTTTTCGCGAAGGTTATCCATTCCAGCTTGCTCGAAAATATCGAGTGAAACTTTGTGGACAGCCATGGCCAATACAGGAGCATTGCTCAGCTGCCACGCTTCGGCACTGAGCATAGGCTTAAACCCTTTTTCCATGAGGAAGCGGGTTTCTTTTTCATAACCCCACCAGCCGGCAAAACGCGGTAAATCTGGGTTATCACAATGCTGTTCGTGAACAAAAACGCCGGAAATACTTCCCGGCCCTGAGTTCATGTATTTGTAAGAACACCAACAAGCGAAGTCAACGTTCCAATCGTGCAATTTCAAAGGGATGTTACCTGCACCGTGGGCCAGGTCCCACCCCACATAGGCACCTGCTTTATGACCTGCGGCGGTAATCTTCTCCATATCGAATACCTGACCGGTGTAGTAGTTCACTCCACCAATCATAACCAAGGCCAGTGAATCGCCCGCTTCTTCAATCGCTTGGAGAATATCTTCTTCTCGGATCAAGTGCTCTCCTTCTCGGGGTGCAATTTCGATCAAGGCCTCATCCGGATTCAACCCATGGTGACGAACCTGGCTTTCCAAGGCATATTGATCCGATGGAAAGGCCTTTGCCTCGCAAACAATCTTGTAGCGCTCCGCAGTCGGACGGTAAAAAGAAACCATCATCAAATGCAGATTGGTGGTCAATCCATTCATGGCCACTACCTCTTTAGGCTTGGCACCAACGATTTTCGAAAGAGGCTCAGCAAACATCTCATGGTAAGAGAACCAAGGATTTTTGGCATCAAAATGCCCTTCGACCCCATAGGTGGCCCAATCCTTCAATTCTTGTTTCAAAGCTGCTTCGGCCTGACGTGGCTGAAGTCCCAAACTATTACCGGTGAAATAAACTACATCATTCCCCTCATGCTGCGGAAATAGGAATTCTTTTCTCCAGGGCGCTAAAACATCCTGGTCGTCCATTTTCCGGGCAAAATCCAAACTGTATTCAAAATCCATTTTACGGCTCGTTTGTCTGCGTGATAAACATTTACATTTGCGCGGCCTCAAAGGTAAAAAAGCGGCATTAATCAAAACACGTACAAAAGTCATGAAAAGAGAAGTATCCGATAAACTGTATCAAGACGCCAAAAACCTGTTTCCCGGAGGAGTTAATTCTCCCGTAAGAGCCTTTCGCTCAGTGAAAGGTGAGCCTGTGTTCATGGACTCTGGTGACGGTGCCATTATTCGCGATGTGGACGGTAATGAATACATTGATTTTTGTTGTTCTTGGGGGCCCTTGATTCTGGGGCACAACGACTCAGACGTTCGCGAAAAGGTAACCAAGACCATCGCTAAGGGAACTTCCTTTGGAGCTCCAACTGCTTTGGAAAACGAACTGGGCGACTTGATTGTAAGCAACAACCGCTTTATCGACAAGATCCGTTTTGTGAGTTCAGGAACCGAAGCAGTTATGTCTGCCATCCGATTGGCCCGTGGCGTAACTGGAAAAAATAAGGTCCTCAAATTTGATGGCTGTTACCACGGTCACGTTGACTCGCTTCTGGTAAATGCCGGTTCAGGTCTGGTCACTTTTGGAATTTCTTCTTCGGCAGGTATTCCCGATTCATTTGTGAACGAAACACTCGTTGCACCATTGAACGATCGTGATGCCGTAAAACAAGCCATTGCCGATCACGGTGACGACTTGGCTTGTATTATTATTGAGCCCATTCCTGCCAACAACGGCCTATTGGTTCAGGAAAAAGAATACCTCGAATTCTTAAGAGAGATTACCCAAGAGAACAACATCCTCTTGATTTTTGACGAAGTAATTTCCGGTTTCCGCGTAGGATTCGAAGGTGCCGCTGGCCTCTATGATATTCAGCCCGACATTGTAACCTATGGAAAAATCATTGGTGGTGGTATGCCAGTAGGAGCTTACGGAGCTAAATTGGACATTATGAGCCAGGTAGCACCTGATGGCCCGGTTTATCAAGCCGGAACCCTTTCCGGAAATCCAGTAGCCATGTCAGCTGGTTTGGCCGCACTTCGCAAATGCCTGGAGCCTGGATTCTACGATGAGTTGGAAATGAAAACCACGGCCTTCGTTCAGGAAATGTGCGATGGCTTGGGTGAAGATCACCCCTTCCATGTTCAACAGATCGGATCCATCTTCTGGTTGGCCTTTGACAACAGCAAAGCCATTCGTGCCGCTTCAGAAATCGATGCTGATAGCATGAAATTCTTCAAAGACCTGTACTCCTATTTACTGGAGAATGGGGTGTATATGGGTCCATCCGGATACGAAGTTGGATTTATCTCAGCTGCTCACACCGAAGATCAGTTATTGCAGGCTGCACAAATCCTTAATAAAGGGATCATGCAAGCTCTTGAAAATCAAGGCTAAAAACCGTACTTTTGCAGCAAGTTCAAATGACGATGAATACGAGAAGTATACATAAGTGGAATTTGCGCAGAAAGTCCCGTAACCGGGGAGCTTTGAAGACTCTTTCGCTGGTAAAAAACCAATCTTTTAGATATGCTCGCGAAGCTGAACTGAAAGAGAAATACCGCTATTCGAAAGACGATTTGGAGCATTTGTTTGTGTAAAACCAGATTAGAGGTTGTTAAAAAAGTCTAAGATCGCTTCGGGATTCGACCGGTTAGCTCCTGGCTATTTCCTCTTGTCGAAAGTTTTTTTTGGCCGGAAACTCATCCAGGCCCAGGCGGATCATTTTATCCATACCCCACCTATTTCACGCCTTTTGGTTTTAGGCGGTGGCACGGGTCATTTTCTTCCTGATTTCTTTCCATTGCATCCAGATGCCCGGGTGGAATTTGTGGACCTATCGGATGGTATGCTGAAACAAGCTCGGCAAAATCTGGCTGGTGAATGTCCTCATCATTTTGATCAGGTATTTTTCCAGAAGCTGGATATTGAGCACGAACTCAAATACCTCACAGGAAATTATGATGCGGTTTTATTGCCCTTTGTACTGGATTGCTTATCATTGGATCAAATAAGACGAGTCTTGCACGATTTAAGGGGGTTAATTGCTCCTGGCGGCACCGTTTACCTCACCGACTTCTCCATACCCGACACTCCGGGATTTCAACAAACGAGCTACCAGGCCCTGGTTCAGGCCATGTACCTCTTTTTTCATGTGGTTACGGATATCCCGTTTCAGGATCTCCCGGACTTTAAGGCCTTATTTACCGAATGTGGTTATCATTTGGTAGAAGATCATTCCAGCGATCGGGAATTGATCATGCGGCAAACCTACCGGCTTAATCCATAAGCTCGATACTGGCATATACCAAAAAGGCATAGCGCGCCATTTTGCCCACCGTCATTCCAGGCAATACCCGCCAGGGACTCACCTTGAAAAAACCCAGAGCAACTGCCAGTGGATCGCCCAGAAACGGTGTCCAGGTTAGCCAAGCCAGCCAAGCCCCCCAACGATCCACACGAGATTGAAAACTCTCCAGCTTTTTGCGGCTAATACGGAGGTATTTCTCAATCCAACTAAGCTTGCCCAACCAGCCCAATCCAAAAGAGCTCATTCCCCTAATGTATTTCCCAACGTGGCCACCAAGATGCAAGCCACAGGATTTGCCCCACCAGCCACCATGTACAGCAGAAAAAACTCCGAGGAAACAGGCAAGACCGTAGCCGCCAAAAATGACCAGCCAAACAAAGTCCACCATTCAGGATTGAGCAAAACATCCATGGCCGCAAAATAAAAAAGCCCCGATACCCGGAGCTCATTTCTTTCGAAAATTAAGGCATAAAAAAAGGGCGGTCCGATTAAATCGGAACCACCCTTTTTTATTCCATTGAGGAAATTGTAGAATCTTATAGACTTTTAGTCCATCCGTCAGTCCATCCAGTACCAGCACCTGAAGCAGTACCAACTTGGCTATCCCAAACGTTCTCATCAAATCCATTTGGAAGTGGACCACGGTCACCGTTAGCGTCTTTAGACATTTTGAACTTGAAGTTTCCTTCAACACAGTTCTCAATCTGTACAGTAGTTACGTTAACGCTTCCGTCCATTACGTTGTTTACAGTTTGATCATCTTCAACTTCGATAGCGTATCCAGAGAAGTTTTTGATCAAAGCGTTTTTCAAAGTACACTTAGTACCTCTTCTCCACTTGATACCGTCGATAGCATCACCAGAACCTTTAGTTCTTCCGTTACCGATCAAAGTAAGGTTTTCCAAAGTTGGGTTAGAGAAAGGAGCAGCAGCGTTGTTGTCTTCTTGGTTATCAGCCTCAATTCCGCGGTCTCCAGCGTCAGAAGCTTGCTCAGCGATCCAGTATTTGTTAGATCCAGTCCATCCGAAAGTCCAGTCGAAGCTATCATCTTTAGAACCAGTAGATACCAAGTACTCAGTGTTTACAGTACCACCGAACCACTCAAATCCGTCATCACCGCCCATGTAGGCTTGCAAGTGGTGAAGAGTAGTTCCAGAACCAACACCGTTGAAGGTAAATCCGTTGTGCTCTTTTTCAGCGTTAATAGCGTTACCAGTGTACTCAACACGTACGTAAGCCATAACACCTGAGTTGTCAGAAGCATCAGTACCACCGTACTTAACACCACCTACTTCAGCTTCAGCTTCAGAACCGTTGTTGATAGGAGCTTTTCCACAGATGATGATACCACCCCAGTCACCTCTTTCAGGTGAAGATTTACCAGAAGTGAAAACGATAGGAGCATCAGAAGTTCCTTCAGCCATAATCTTAGCACCTCTTTCAACCAATAGGTAAGCTACTGTTTCATTTGGATCAGCAGTAATAGTACATCCAGCAGGAATAGTCAAAGTAGCACCTTCTTTTACGTGGATACCACCTTGAAGAGTATATGCAGTTTTTGGAAGAGTTACGTTAGCAGTAATATCAGCGTTCAAAGTCTGAGTAGAACCTTCGTTCAATTTCTCGATGTAAGACTTAGAAGCGTAAGTACAAGAACCGTCGTCATCTTTAGCGTCGGCATCGTAGTTAGTAGCAGTTGAATCTGTACAACCTTCTTTCTTACAAGAGGTCATTCCACCTACCATACCAAGTGCTAGTACGGCAATCATCAAAGATTTAGCGGGTTTTTTAATTGTTTTCATTTCGTGTGTTTTATCCTTTTTATTTGATGCGAAGAACGTGTGGTTATTTTATTCGTTATTTAGTCTGCTTTTAAGCAATTGTTACGAATAATATTGGCAATGTTTAGAAATTGTAAACCGCCTTAACTGCGAAGTCAACTCCTCTTTTGTAACGATTAACCAGGATGTCGCCAGCCTCTGTGTTCTGCTCCTGACGGATGTAAGGATTCAAAATATTCATCACTTTAAAGTCAATTGACCAATGCTCGTCAATCTTGTTCTTACAGATGAAGTCCAGGGTATTTACAGAAAGTTCGTAGATGTCACCCATTCCGTTTACACCGGCCGCAGCGATACGCTTACCGAAAACATTGTAAGCCAGAGTAAAGTCCGTTTTAGCACCCACTTCCTGGTTCTTTTTGTGGCGCAAACGGTAAGTTACGTCAGCGTTAACCAAGAGCGGAGTAGCTCCCTGAAGTGGACGAGTAGGATTCGTAACGTTGATAGATCCTGATGCACTTGTGTCGATAGAAATCTCAGAATACATCAAAGACAAGTTAGCTCCCAAAAAGATGTTTCGCATAATGCTGCTGTCGGCTGACTTCAACATAGCTCCCAAGTTTCTGGTGTACTCCACTTCCAATCCTACGATGTAGGCCTTATCAGTATTGAAGTAAGTCTGCAAAGGAGTAGAAGAAGAAACACGAACACGCTCAATTGGGTTGTCCAGGTATTTGAAGAATGGGTTGAAAGCAATCAACTCTCCCGGATTAGGGAACAATTCGTACTTCACATCTACATTGTAGTTGTAAGCATTTTTCAAGTCAGGGTTACCTTGGTTCTGAACATCACCAAATTTCTCTTCGTACTGGAAGCGGGCAACTTCACGGAATCTTGGGCGAGTAATGGTTTTACTTGCAGCGAAACGTAAATTGCTCTTCTTGTTAATGGTCCATTTGGCACCTGCCATTGGGAAAAGGTTCACCGTATCCAAAACAGCTCTTCTCAAAGGATCAGAGAATTTGTCACCCAATTCCTTGTAGCGGGTCAACTGGTAAGACTGCTCAACACGAGCTCCCAAAGACACTTTAATTTTTTGCGGAACTACGTCGTAATCAACTGCTAAGTAACCAGCGTTGATATCCAAAGAAGCATCGTAAAATGAAGTGGCATCCAATTGCTCTTTAAAACGGAAGTACTTAGAATCAAAGTTTTCCTGGTTGAAGTAAGCATCAGGATTGTCCACGTCCATTTCTTCGGTCAATGGATTGTCAGGAGTAGAGGTCAAAATCTCATAGTTTACCTGACGCCAGTCAAACTCACGAGACTTGCTGTAGAAGTTGTATCCAACCTGCAACACACCACGGTTTGAATCGTCGTTCTTTTCTGAGATGTAGTTAAACTTGAACTGAACATCTGCTTTGGCATTCAAAATGTTTTCCTGCAAGTCAGAGTAGAAACGGTGGTTACTTGCTACATCCAAATCGTTGATCGCATAGCCACCTGTGTTTTCATTCAACAACCAAACCAACTGGTTACGATCTTTTTCACCGCTGGAAGCGATACCGTAGCTACCACCCCAAGTCAGAATCAAACGATCGTTTTTCATCATCTTGTTGGTTACGGTCAACTGGTGGTTCACCAAGTTGTTTACGAAGTAGGTATTTCTACGAGTAAAAAGATCCTGTCCCTGGTCACCGTTAAATCCGGTATACTCATCTGAGCGTTGCTCGGTAGACTGAATCGCCATCAAGTTGTAAGCGATGTCGTGCTTCTTGTTAATACGGTAGTTGGCATTCAAGAATCCAACTTTGTCGGTATTGTAACGGTACTTCTGAAAGTTGTAGTCGTTTTTCACCGCACCTTGAGCGATCAACAGCTTGTCGTAACCTTCGGTGTACTGGTAATCGTTTTCGATACCGGCAGAAGCGAAGAATCCAAATCCACCTTCTTTACCAATCTTGTAGTAGTTACCACCGGAAGCAGCAAAATTCATTGCTGGCATAGCGGTGTTGGTTGGAGAGTTAAATCCGTTTTTAAATCCTTCCGGATAAATAGGAGTTTCTTGAAGAGAGGTATTAAAGTTTCTGCTATTCTCTACTTCAGTAGGAAGATCACGGTTTCCACCATCGATTCCAAAAAAGTCAGCGCTTCCTGAATTCTGAGCTTGAAAATCCTGGAAGGTAGTAATGCTGTTTCCTGACAGACCCAATTCGATTTTGAAGGTAGGATCATCTGGATAGTCACGGGTTTTAATATCGATAGATGCACCAGCATAATCAGCAAAGTTGTCTACCTTAAATGTTTTATCGATCGAGATGTTTTGAACGATGTCGGTAGGAATCAAGCTCAAAGGAATCACCTTCAAGTCTGGATCCGGAGAGGGAACCGGGTTGTCGTTCATCATCGCCAGGTTGTAACGGTCACCCAATCCACGAACAAAAAGGTCGCTTCCGGTTACTACAGTTACCCCAGTCACTTTGGTCAAACCAGCTTCTACATCACTGGCACCTTTTTTCGACATTTCTGCCGCGCCAATGGTCTGCTCAATGCTGGATGCATTTTTCTGATCCATCAAAAGAATGGCCTCACTTTCACGAGACACCTTCGTTTCAATTTCAAAAGCCTTCAACACCTTAGCATCTTTACCAAGGGTTACACTCTTCACAACCTCCTGCCCTGCGGCAACGGTAATTTTAGATGAGTCAGCTTTTAGACCAATAAAGGAAATAACCAAGGTGTAATCCCCTGGCTTTACATTTTCTACGCGATACTTTCCATCGAAGTCTGTTGTTCCTCCAAGTGGAGCGCCACCTGCAACTGAAAACAACGCTACGTTGGCAAATGGAGCAGGTTGCAAATTTCCGTCAACCTCTTCCGTTACCGTTCCTGTCACAACCCCATTCTGTGCCCAAACGTTGAAGGATAGGGCCATGATTGTTAGGGTGGTAAGTACTTTCAAAATCTTCATTTCTCTACAATTTCCAATTTTTTGCAAAGGAACGGGAGCAATCCGCGGTGGGCAAGTAAATCCGTTTAATCAATTATTAATAAATGAACCCCCTTACCGGAATTGGAATAACTTTATATAATTTTTAGTTAACATTTAATTAAGGTAACATGGGTGGCGATAAACTCAAATTTGGGAAAGAGAAAAAGAAGAATAAAAAGAAAATGGACGAAAAGAAATACAAGATCCTTCTCGTAGACGATGAGCCAGATATTGTAGAAGTATTGCAATACAACCTCGAAAAAGAAGGATTTGAAGTCCATGGATCCAACAACGGATTGGAATCCATTGAGATCGCCCAAAAAATCATACCCGATTTGATTTTACTTGATGTAATGATGCCCGAAATGGACGGTATGGAAACTTGCATCGAGCTCCGAAAAATTGACAAACTAAAGAATACCTACATCGCCTTTTTGACGGCTCGGGGAGAAGATTATTCTCAAATTGCCGGGTTCGATGCGGGCGCTGATGACTACATTTCAAAGCCGGTTAAGCCCCGAGTTTTGATTTCACGGATTAAGGCAATGTTAAGGCGAGGAGGCACGAGTCCACAAAAAGTTCAGCAGGTAAATGGCATCGCTATCGACCGGGACAAGTATTTGGTTTCTGTGGATGGTCAGGATTTAAATCTGCCTAAAAAGGAATTCGAATTACTAGGACTTCTTATCTCTCAGCCTGGTAAAGTATTTACCCGGGAGGTTATTCTTTCTACCGTTTGGGGAGATGACGTGGTGGTAGGCGATCGCACCATCGATGTTCACATCCGTAAGCTTCGTGAAAAAATTGGTGATCAATACATAAAGACGGTTAAGGGAGTTGGCTATAAATTTGGGAAGTAAATGAAAACCCTTACTCCCAGGCGCATCGCTTTTCGCGCTGCGCTCATGTCCTCTTCTGCATTAGCTGGTCTGGTGTTGATTGTTTACCTCATCCTATTCAGGGATTCGATGGGGTTAATTCTATTTGCCCTCCCTCCTATTTTCTATGGGGTTACCTATTGGGTCTACTACTTCCTTATGGAGAAGTTTATCGACCAAAAGATCAAGCTGATCTACCGGACTATTCATCATGAAAAAATAGGCCGCCCGCTTAGCTCTATGAAAATCGATATGGGCCGCGATGTATTTCGTGAGGTCAACCGGGATGTGGAGCACTGGGCAGAAGATTCCAGAAAGGAAATCGAAACACTTAAGGATCAGGCTCAATACCGAAGAGAATTTATCGGAAACCTATCCCACGAGTTAAAAACCCCTCTTACCATTATTCAAGGGAATATTTTAACCCTTTTAGAAGGTGCTGTTGAGGACAAAGCGTTCCGTGAGAAGTTCCTGCTAAAGGCAGCCGAAAACGTTGAACGCTTGGAAGCTTTGACGAACGATCTGGACCACATCACCAAATTGGAATCCGGAAAAGACATTCTGAATCTGGAGCGATTTGATTTGGTCAACCTGGTTTATAAGGTAGCTGACAACCTGGAGGACAAAGCCAAAGAGCACGGTATCGACATTAAAATCGACACCAAAAAGAATACGGAGCTTTGGGTGTACGCCGATAAGGAAAAAATCTATCAGGTAGTCACCAACCTCATCGTCAATTCCATTAAGTATGGAAAGAAAAAGGGCGAAACAAGCATTTCATTTGAAGACTTAGGTGATAATGTGATGATCGAAATTTCGGACGATGGAATCGGTATTGGCGCCAAACACATTCCAAGATTGTTCGAACGCTTCTATCGGGTAGACAAGAGCCGTGCAAGGCACGCAGGTGGATCCGGATTAGGACTCGCTATTGTGAAGCACATTATCGATGGGCACAATCAATCCATTACCGTTAGAAGTACTGAGGGGAAAGGAAGTACCTTTTCTTTTACCCTGAAAAAAGACAAATAGACTTAGTATTCCACCACACGAACGGTGTCCATATTAAGCCTTACCTGAAGCCATTGCCCCAATTTTTCTGACTCTGCGTTTTTCTCTCTTCGCGGAGTTCTGGACTTCCAATGAACGAAAACGGTTGGGATTGTATCCTGTGATCCATCTTTCAGGTTTACCTCTACTACCGCGAAGTAACTACTCTCAATTTTGGGATATTGGATATGAACTTCCCGACGCAAAACATAATTGGGCACCGAATCTCCCATTAAGCGGTGAAGTTGACCTTCCAAATCGCGAATCCGGGACTGTTGATCAGCCATCAACTGCTGATTCTTTTCATACATATCCTGAATAATACCCGTTTTAACTTCGGTTCCTAAACGCTCCAGATTACGCTCATTTTCCTGGCGCTCTTCCTCATCCATCCGAGCTTCATAATCGCCCGATTGGCGAAGAATTAGACGGCAATTCTCCAAGCCAAGCTCCAGCATTTTAGCTTCCATCTCATGTTGTTCGTCTGCTGTGATGCGAGGCCCCATCAAGGTGACCACAATTCTACTGTCACCTCGGTTATACTTGGGTTCGTGGGAAATTACAATGAGTTCGTCCTTGTTGAAATTTTGCTCTACAAATACAAGTGCCTGCTGATCGAATATGGATTTCTTAATCACATGATAGAACAGGTAACCACTTGGAATCAAAACGATGGCAACTGCCAGGTAGATAAAGCGCTTAACTTTTCTTTCCCGCTCTTTACTCACAAAGCTTACCCGTGGAAATCCAACATACCGAACCACCAAGGCGGTAGCTAAACTGATGAATAAAGAATTGAGTACGAACAAGTAGAAAGCCCCAAAGAAAAAAGCCCAATTTCCAGTCGCTATTCCAAAACCAGCGGTACATAATGGAGGCATCAGGGCGGTAGCAATCGCTACGCCAGGGATCACATTTCCTCGCTCACTTCGCGAACTGGCCATAATACCAGCAAAGCCACCAAAAAGGGCAACTAATGCATCAGCAATGGTAGGTGTTGTTCGAGCCAAAAGCTCATGGTTTTGATTGTGAATCGGGGTAATCCAAAAATAAAGGGCCGCTGTTAGCACCGAAAAGATCACCGTAACGCTAATGTTGCGCAACGATTTTCGGAATAAGGCAATGTCCGCAATCCCCACAGATAGCCCCAAACCAACAATGGGTCCCATTAACGGGGATATAAGCATTGCACCAATAATGACCGGAGCCGAATTAAAATTCAATCCTACCGAAGCGATGAAAATGGAAAAGATGAGAATGTAGATGTTGTGGCCTTTAAACTCCACATCCTTTTTAATGGCTTCCACCGTTTCATTAACATCTACCCCTTCTCGAATATTCAAGTAGTGCTTAAAGCTCTTCAGGAAATCCAGGAAGGACTCCATGGGTTTTGAATTCTCTTCAGATCGGGGGTTGTTGCGTTCCTCTTTTGTTGCCATAGAATAATGGGTACTGTGCCTGGTATTCCTTATTGGGGAAGCTTGAATTCAGGATTGTAGATCAAGCCAATAACATTGTCCCAGGGATCTTTTACAGCGGCCACCACAATTTCCCCACCTACGTTCTGAGGCTCTTCGTGAGGGGTCGCTCCTAAATCCAAAAATCGTTGATACTCCTTTTCGAGATCATCCACTCCCCAATAGGATAGCACATTTGCCGATTTATTTGGGTCTCCCGATTTATCCGGAGAAAGGCCCAATTCATATCCCCCAATGTCAAAACCCATGTAAAAAGGTTCATCAAAGTAAGGAGCTGTTCCAAAAACCTCGGTATACCAAGCTTTGGCCTTTTCCATATCAGGCACCAGATAAATGGTCGTGCGTAATCCAAGCATGCTTCGCGATTTGACTCGAAATTGAAATTTAATAATACAAAAACCGCAAGAATTACGGCGTATAGCAACAAAATCAGACGGAAGTCACAAACGATTTGACGCAAAAGTCGAATTTTGCCGCCATGAATTCCAAGTCAAGTTCTGACTTCTTTCTTTCCCTGGATCCTCCTCAGTGGAATTGGAAATTGAATCACAAGGATCCCGTATTTCTACTGGGCAGCTGTTTTTCCGATTCCATTGGCGATCGATTTGTCAAGTACAAATTTCAAACGCTTATCAATCCGTACGGGACGCTCTATCACCCCCTGGCATTGGCCCAGTGCCTAAAGGATTTGTTAAACAACCAAAGCTACCAGTACGACGACCTCACTCAAAAAGATGATCAATGGTTTTCCTGGAATCATCACGGTCAGTTCAACTCCACCGATCCCGATCTGGTCTTAAAGGACATCCAACGAAATGTTGAAGAGGGACACGCCTTCTTAAAAAAGGCCCAATTACTGGTAATAACCTTCGGCACTGCTTGGACCTATCGGCTCAATTCTACCGGAAACCGAGTAGCTAACTGCCACAAAGTACCGGCTTCTGAATTTACCAAGGAGCTTTTAACTCCTGAAGAAATCGAGAAGGAATGGACCCCGTTATTAAAAGATCTTCAAGCCTTCAATCCAGGCCTAAAAATTATATTCACCGTTAGTCCTATCCGGCACATACGAGATGGGATAATCGAAAATAACCGAAGCAAAGCGGCCTTAATCCAGGCCACGCACCAATTGGTGGATCAGAACCCAAATAGGGAGTACTTCCCGGCTTATGAATGGATCATTGACGTGTTGAGGGATTATCGCTTTTTTCAAACCGATCGGGTACACCCCAGTGAAGAAGCGGTACAGTTTATTTGGGAGCAGCTCACCCAATCTCTTTTCAATCAGGAAACTCAGGCCTGGAACCAAATCATCGATCAAATCCTACAGGGCCTTAATCACCGGACCAACAATCCTGATTCACGAGCCCATCAGTTGTTTTTAGAAAAATTGAAGCAAAAAATGGTCGCCTTTCAGCATTCCTCCGGCCTTTCATTTGAGAAAGAACTGAAACGACTGAAACATCAAAAGGCCTAATATTTACCTTGCGCAAAATACCTTGAAAATGAAAGCTATTTACCTCACCCAATACGGAGCCGCCGATCAAGCCTTTGAAGTAAGAGAAACCGAAGCTCCGGGAGTTTCTTCCACTGAGGTGCTTATTGCCGTGGACGCCTTTGGCTTAAACTACGCTGATGTTATTGCTCGAAACGGCATGTATAAAGACGCGCCCGATTTACCCGGAATTTTGGGGTATGAATGCGTAGGTCGTGTTGAGGAAGTAGGTGAAGAAGTGAAGGGCCTTCAAGTAGGTCAGCGTGTGGCTGCATTTACCCGATTTGGTGCTTATGCCGAAAAGGTAAAAACTGATCACAGGGCAGTGGTTGCCATTCCAGACGATATGCCAAACGGGGTGGCTGTTGCATTGGCCACTCAATACTGTACAGCTTGGTATTCGGCTATGGAGGTAATGAATCTGTATCCGGGCAATCAGGTATTGATTCACGCTGCTGCGGGTGGCGTGGGAACGGCTTTGGTGCAAATTTGTAAATGGAAAGGATGCACCATTTTCGGAACTGCCGGCTCACCAGAAAAACTGACCTACCTAAAAGATTTAGGAGTTGACTATCCCATCAATTACCGGAAAAGTAATTTCGTAAAAGAAGTGCTCAAAATCACCAAGAAGCCAGTTTTGGATGCCGTATTTGACCCGATTGGAGGAAAGGTATTCAAGCGAAGCACCAAGCTTTTAGGACATGGCGGAAAAGCCGTCATATTTGGAGCCTCTTCCCGAGAGAAAAAGGGAATGATGGCCGTCTTGAAATTGGTCTTCGGTTATGGCTTTCACACCCCCATTGCGCTCCTCATGAAATCACAAAGTTGGCTCGGAGTCAATATGCTGCGGGTTGCAGATTACAAACCTGAACTCATCCAAAAAGGCATGTTGGAAGTACTTCAAATGTACAAGGAAGGAATTGCCAAACCACATGTTGGTGGTGTATTCAAGGCCAGCGAAATTGCGTCCGCCCATCATCTATTAGAAAGCCGAAACTCCATGGGAAAAATTGTGGTGGAGTGGGAAAAGTAGGCTTCAAAACGGCGCCCTAATTTTTTTTTCATTTTTAGGTAAAGAGATACTCTTTACCTGTATTTGCAGGTCTCAAACAAAGCTTTGAAACTTGTTTTTATATCCCTAATATTGACCCAACAAAACCATTTTACCACACCTAAAACTAACGAACATGAAGACCAACATCCCTCTGGAGAATATTCTATTTATAGATATAGAAACCGTCCCCGCAGAATCCCATTACGAGCACCTTTCAGAAACCTGGAAAAACCTTTGGAACCAAAAAGCTCAGTACCTGTCCCGAGACAATGAAAGCCCCGAATCCCTGTATGAGCGCGCCGGGATTTATGCCGAATTCGGTAAAGTCATTTGCATTTCTGTAGGTCGCATCCGTTTTGGCAAACTCAGAATTCGGTCCTATTTCGGCCATGACGAACGCAAACTGCTTCAGGATTTTTGCCACTCCCTAAATCGCTATTACGCCAATCCCAAATACCGGCTCTGCGCCCACAATGGAAAGGAGTTTGACTTTCCCTACCTGGCCAGACGAATTTTGATCAATCGCCTAACGCTGCCAGAAACACTCGACCTGGCCGGTAAAAAACCTTGGGAGGTAAAACACCTGGATACGCTCCATTTGTGGAAGTTTGGCGACTTCAAACACTATACTTCTTTGACGCTTTTGGCTGAACTATTTGGACTCAAATCTTCCAAATCAACCCTGGACGGCAGTCAGGTACGCGCCACCTATTACGAGGAAAAGGATCTTCGGAAAATTGTACACTATTGCGAAGATGATGTACGGCTGCTCACGGAAATCTATCAGAACCTGAGGCCCGAAAAGCAAAAAACCGCGGACGAATCTCAAGTGCAACTTCGCTTTACCGCTTAAGCCATCGGAAATTCCATGCGAAAGGTCGTGCCTGGTTGGTCGGACTTTAACCACGCAATTTTTCCGCCGTTGGTATTAACCAGTTGCTTGACCATACTCAAGCCAATTCCGGATCCCTCTCTTTTGGTGGTAAAGAATGGAGTAAACAAATCTTCCTCGATTTCAGATTTTATTCCCGGACCGTTGTCCTGTACCAAAAACACTACTTTTTCCCGTTCCAAAAAGGCAGATAACTCAATTCTTGGCTCTTCTGATTGGGCTTCTTTCAAGGCTTCTCTACTATTCTTCACCAGGTTGATTAAGGCCTGCTCCAGCATTTCAAAATCACCGACTAACCGACAACCAGGACGAGCTTGCCAAGTGAGAATAATGTTCTCTTGTTCGAGTTCCGGTTTTAGTAGTTCCTCCAGACGTTGGTACAATTCTCGAACGGCAAATTCCCTCATTAAGGGTTGATTTAGACGGGCAAAATCTCGGTAGGACTTAACGAAACGCATCAAGCCCTGTCCTCTTCTGCGAATGGCAGCAACCGCTTGAATGGCCTCTTCCTTGTCTGTGGCTGATTGCCCATTGGTTTCCACCCACTCCTCAAGGTAGGAGGAAAGACTAAGCATGGGTTGCAGCGAATTGGTAATTTCATGGGTGAGGATTCGGATCATTCGTTTCCAATTTTCAATGGATTCGGTCTCCAAAATTTGCTCCACTTCTTGAAAAAGTAAAAGTCCAAGGGGCTCACCTGAAACCTTGACCATTTCCCAACGAATCCACCATTTAGTTTTCCATCCCTGTCGATCCCATTCCACCACTTGCTCCCATTCCTGAGAATCTTTCGGAAGATGCTGCACCAGCAATTCATGGTCGCTAAGTGTTCTTAATTGAGGCATTTCCAACAACTCTGAAGCAGCTGGATTCATCCATCGAATGCGACGTTCTCCATCGGTTATGACCACCCCAGCCTGCAGAGCTTGCAATCCATGACGAAGCAACCAATATTCTCCGGACTCCTTCCCCTTTAATTGGGCAAAGGCATCAATCACCTGATTTCCCTCCTCAGCAAAGGAGTCAAGGGAATTTTCTGAAAATTGGGATTTGAGTTTTTGATTAAACTCCCCTCCCCGAAGAATCGTAAGTAATCGCCCCCAGTCTTTTCGATTGTTCTCAAAAATCCGCAACAGAGACCATACGGTTGCAATCAGTAAAAAGAAGAACAGCAGTCCCGTTAACCATAGGCCTGCAACCGCCCAGCACCAGGCAATTCCCATCGACCAAGCAACGAGCAACGAAGTGAGTAGAAGGACCTTTAACCTAAAGGACCTGAATGCCATATTTCTCGATTTTGCGGTACAAGGTAGTTCGACCCATACCAAGAGCTTGAGCCGTTTTGGACAAGTTACCCTGATTCATTCGAATAGCCTGAATAATGGTCTGTTTTTCTACGTCATCCATTCGGGTAGAAACAGATACACTTTCGGCTACGGGGGCTGACAAGCTAAAATCTTCTCCCGTTAAAACTTCTCCTTCTCCCAAAATCACTGCCCGCTCAATTTTATGAGCCAATTCTCGGAGGTTTCCTGGCCAGTGGTAAGCCTTCAAAGCAGAAAAAACGGAAGTATCAAACCGAAGAGATTTGCCGTATTCCTGGTTGTAGTGCTCCAGGTATTGATCTGCAAACAACTCCAAGTCTTCGGGCGCTCCCGAAGGGGTGGGATCTCAATTTCAATCGTGTTAATCCGGTAGAGTAAATCCTGTCGAAACCTTCCTGATTGCACCCATTCTTCCAGGGAAACATTGGTCGCTGCAATTAATCTAAAATCGACCGACTTCCAGGTGTTTGAACCTAAGCGACAAATCTGTCTGTCCTGTAAAATGGTTAGCAACTTGGCTTGTACCGGAAGAGTCATGTTTCCCAATTCATCAAGGAATAGGGTTCCAGAGTCAGCCTCCTCAATTTTTCCTTTTTTGTCCTGTCGGGCATCGGTAAAGGCACCCTTTACATAACCCAAAAGCTCCGACTCCATTAAGGACTCAGGTATCGCTCCCAGATCCAGGCTAATGAGCGATTGATCCTTTCTATCCGACAGGCGATGTAAGTGACGGGCCAGTTGAGATTTTCCGGTTCCGTTTTCACCAGTAATCAATACGTTGGCTCGGGTAGCTGCTACCTTATCCACTAACTTTTGCAACTTTTGAGCCTCTGGGGAACACCCAAGTGTAAACCCAGAATTGGACTTAAGAGGTTCGGGTTTCTTCTGCTTTTTACTCAAGCACTGCTCTGTTTTTTGCAACACCTCTTCCTCTGAAAAAGGCTTAACCACAAAATCACAGGCACCTTTTTTCATGCCTTCCACAGCGGTGTTAACGTCCGCATAAGCGGTCATCAAAACAACGGAAGTTTCGGGTGACCAATTCTTGATTTTTTCCAGGTAGGCCATACCTTCTTTACCCGTGGTGTATCCACGCTGGTAGTTCATATCCAACAACACCAAGTCCACCTTCTCCTGCTTCAATCGTTTTTTAACTTCAGCTGGATGCCTTGCTGTGTGCACTGACTCAAAATGCTTTCCAAGCAGAAGTTTTAACGAAAACAGAATGTCCGGTTCGTCGTCTATTATTAATAAGGTATAACCCTCTGGCATAGAACAAAGGAACATAGGGCATGGCGGAATTGGAATCAAATCTTGATAAGCGGCAGGATTGACCCAATTAGACCAAAAGACCAGGATAGTCCCCTCTGTACCAAAGTGTTTCATTCTGGAACAACTTCTGTGTCATTTCGATACAGGCAAACAACTCACATGCAAGCACCAATTCGCACAAGCGCTTAGCTAACAGCAAGTTACTTGTTTGGCTCGTCGATTGCCATATTACTTCCCGAAAACGCGAATAACGTAAATCCCGGAAAGGTCGAATCGGTACGCCCCCTGGTACCAACGGCCTTTCCTTCGGGATTTTTAGCCCAAAACAATGGATAGAATCATTCCCAGAAAAAAATGGTACCGACGAGGTATTTACTGGATCGGCTTCGGATCAGGAACCTTGATCCTGCTTTTGATTCTACTCAGCAATCGCTCCAATGGTTCGTCACTCAAGGTCAATTCCACCACACTGACATTGGCAACAGTGGATCAAGGACCATTTCGCGAATTTGTTCCTGTAACTGGGGTTTTCATTCCGATACACACGGTACAAATTGATGCTTCCAACAGCGGCATCATCGAAGAGTTGTTTGTGGAAGATGGTGCTCAGGTAAACCAGGGGGATCCGTTGATCCGGTTGAGTAATACCACGTTGCAAATGACCTACATGAGTCAAGAGGCACAATTGCTGGATCAGCTCAACAACCTGAACAATACTCGGCTGAGAATGGAAGAACAAAGCCTCAACCTCCGCGATCAGTTTCTTGACATCGAGTATAGATTGATTGACCGGCAAAAAGATTTTCAACGCAACAAAAAACTGTTTGATGCAGGTGCTATTTCAGCCGATCAATTTGAGAATGTAGAAGACGAATTTCAATACCTGGAAAAACGTAGAGAACTCCTGTTGGACAAAATCAAAACCGATTCTCTGATTCGGGCCTACCAACAGGTTCAAATGAAACAATCTGCCAAACTGATTGAGCGAAACCTGGAAATGATTCATCAAAATCTGGAAGACCTCGTAATCCGGGCACCTTTCAACGGGCACTACAGCACGACGGGTTTAGAACTTGGGCAAGCCATTGCCCAGGGTGCCAACCTGGGTCAAATCGATGAAATGGAGGCCATGAAACTTAGAGCTCAAATTGATGAGCACTACCTCGGAAGAGTTTTTCCCGGGCAAATTGCCCACTATGAGCGGGGCGACAGCATTTATGAATTAGAAATCATCAAAATATTTTCGGAAGTTGATAATGGAACTTTTAGCGCAGATTTCCGATTTACCACCGAAGTGCCTCTGACTCCGCGTCGGGGCAAACCCTTCGGTTTAAACTTTCGCTGAGTAGCGAAGAAACCGCGATCCGATTGCAAAGAGGTTCATTTTTTAATACCTCAGGGGGACAATGGGTCTATGTCATTAATCCGGAATCTGGTCGGGCCGAAAAAAGGGCCATACGCACCGGAAGACAAAACCCGGAATATTTTGAAATCCTGGAAGGCTTGGCTCAGGGGGAGCAGGTGATTGTATCATCCTACAGCGCCTTTCAAAACAAAGACGAGTTGATCTTGAATTAAATCCCCCTGAATATGCGAAATATCCTCACCCTCGCCCTTTTGATGGTAGCCACAGGCACCTGGGCACAGACCATGAATCTAAATTTTGAAACCTGGAATTCTTCCGGGCAACCTTCCCCCTTCAACTGGGAAGAACCCGCCGAATGGACCTCCACGAATGCTCAAACGGAATGGACTTCGGCTGGCATTCGAAAATCGCCCAAGGCCTATCAAGGTAGCTATTCCATGCAGCTACTAAGCGTAAATATCAACTCGGGTTGGTACTCCATGGCTTGCCTGGGCAAACCCAAAGCAGGATCGGATCCTAACAAACCCGAATTGGATTTGATTACCGGCGGAAAACCGATTTCCTACAAACCTGAAAAACTTACGGGCCACTACTTACTCAATGCCCACGTAGCTGCACGAGGCAAAGCCGTGGTCATTCTAAAGAAATTTAACCCCACCACTGGAAGTCGGGACACCATTGGATATGGTCAAACCTTTTTGCCGCCAACGGAACACTTTAGCTCTTTTGAGGTGGATATCGACTATCGATCTACCGAGCAGCCCGACTCAGTGATTATCGCCTTCTACAGCGATGACCCAGGAAATCCACATGCTCCACCCGCCTGGATTCATGATGGACTCCTGATTGACAACCTCAACCTGGAGCAGCCCAACAGCATTTCTGCACAAGTACCCGCCCAGGAAGAGCTCAAAGTTTACCCCAATCCGTCTACCGGAAACTTTAAAATTAAATTCCCAGGGCTCATTGAAGAACATCCATACCGATTGATGAACTACTTAAATTCGGTTCAATTTGTAGGCAAACTACAAGGCGATCAACTGGAGCTCGATTTAGAGCCAGGTCGATACTTATTGGAAATCGAAGTGGAAGGAAATCTGCACTACACCCCTATATTCATTATACCCTAAAACCTATGATTGAAACTCACAACCTCAGCAAAGTATTCCGTACCGAAGACGTCGAAACAACGGCCTTAAACCAGGTTGACCTACACGTTAAGGAAGGTGATTTTGTAGCCATTATGGGGCCTTCCGGTTGCGGAAAGTCCACCTTACTCAATTTGCTCGGTATGATCGATCAGCCCTCATCTGGTCAATACCTTTTTAATGGAGAAGATATTTCCGGTTACAATGAAAAACAACGAGCCAAGGTTCGAAAAAACAATGTGGGGTTTATTTTCCAGAGTTTCAATTTGATTGATGAGCTTTCGGTTTACGAAAATGTCGAGCTGCCGTTGATTTATGCAGGAATGAAATCCTCCGAAAGGAAAACCCGGGTAAATGAAGTGCTCGAAAAAGTAAATATGGCCCACCGCGCCAAACATTTTCCACTGCAGCTTTCAGGTGGTCAGCAACAAAGGGTTGCCGTAGCTCGTGCTTTGGTCAATCGACCGGGTTTTATTCTGGCGGATGAACCCACGGGTAACCTGGATTCGAAAAACGGGCAGGAAGTCATGAGCCTTTTGACTGAACTCAATGAGGATGGCACCACCATAGTGATGGTAACCCACTCATCTCGTGACGCCGAGTTTGCCGATAGAATAGTACGCATGCTCGATGGTCAGGTTTTAATGGAAAGTAAACTGCAAAACGCCTAATCCAAGGGAGCTCTAAAATGATCAAGAATTACTTTTTGGTTGCCCTTCGCAACCTGATCAAAAACCGGACTTACGGAATTATCAATATTACAGGACTCGCCTTGGGTATAGCCTGTGCCGTGCTAATCGCTTTGTATGTTCGTCATGAAACATCCTTCGATCAGTTTCATGATCAAAAGGAGCAGCTGTTTCGGGTTTGCGCCAAATTGAATTACAACGGTGAGCTCAACTCCGGACTAAGCAGCATGGCTGTTGGCCCCACCTTGATGGAAGAATATGCCGAAATCGAAACCTTTACCCGGATTACGCCTTATGGTGCCCGAAACTTGCTCCGGGTAGAGGATCGATTCTTTAACCAGTCCCAAATTCAGCTGGTAGATAGTGGATTCCTGGCCATGTTCGGCTACAAGCTTTTGCAAGGAAATCCAGAAACGGCGCTGCGAACCCCACGAAGCATTGTGTTGAGCGAAACCTTAGCCCAAAAACTGTTTCCCAATGAAAATGCGCTCGATCAGCCTCTGCGGGTAGACTTTCAGGAATTTAAGGTCACAGGAATCATTGAAGATTGCCCGGACAATTCCGACATTCAGTACTCGGCCTTGGTCTCCATGTCCACCATTCCCCCTCAACGCATGCAGGTTCTACTCACCGATTGGTTTCGCATTGCTACGCAGACCTATGTAAAAACCCGTAGCGTTACCAGTCAAGAGCAATGGTCTGAGATTTTGGGCCAGCTGAGTGAAAAACATGTACGTCCATTTGTGGAAGAAAACCAATTGAATGGTGGAATCGACTACTCGGCTCAAGCAATTGCAGAAGTACACCTTGACAACACCAAAGAATACGACACCCCAAAGGCCGACACAGACACCCTCCTTACTTTGGGGCTCATCGCCATATTTCTGTTATTGGTGGCTTGTATCAATTATGTAAATCTATCCTTGGCCCAATCCACGCGTCGTTCCAAAGAAATCGGGGTTCGTAAAACTTTGGGAGCCGATCGCGGACAAATCCTCCTTCAATTCTTGTTGGAGTCCATCATCCTATCCGTTATATCCTTGTTCGTTGCCCTCATTTTGGTGGAGCTTTCCCTGCCCTTCTACAACGACTTAGCGGATAAAAACTTTAGCATTTCTCAAATCTTCCGGCCCGACATGATTCTCCTGCTCATAGGCTTGGTCTTGGTCACCGGCGTTCTATCCGGACTTTATCCTGCGGTAGTTCTATCCCGATTGCAAGCAGCGAGTGTTATGCGACCTATGAAAAATCTGGGCATTCTGCGCAAAGGACTGGTAGTGGTTCAGTTTGCCTTTTCTCTGTTCATGCTCATTGGCATGTTTACCATCAACGGCCAGCTTGGCTACCTCAAAGATCAGGAGTTGGGATTCACCCAGGAGCGATTAATGGTTCTTGAAATCCCACGAGACACGGCCCTTCAGCGACAGCTTCCTGTCATTCAGCAGGAGATGCAACAAATTCCAGGAGTTGAAAACGCCTCGCTTACCAATAACATCCCGGGCATTGGTACGGGAGAATTGATGTTTCGCGTGGAGCGAAATCACGAGCTGACCGAGCAAACGATCAAAATGATGTTTGTAGATGAGAAATTTCTATCTACCCTAGGCGTCGAAATACTTCAAGGCCGAAATTTCAATCGCGACATGCAAACAGATCAACGGCAGGCCTTCATTATTAATGAAAAAGCGGCCGAAGCTTTTGGCTGGGGGCAAGAGGCTCTTGACAAAAGAATTCAGTGGGGTCTTCTGCCCAACAATCAGGCAGAAAGTGACGGAAAGATTGTAGGTGTTATGGCCGATTTCCACTTTCAATCCCTCCATCAGCCCATTGAGCCTTTAGTTTTGATCTTCTCTCCTCGTCGTGCCCGGTATTTAATGGTGGATCTGGGCTCACAGAATACCCGTGCCAACCTGGATGCCGTAAAAGCTAAATGGCAGGAGTTTGATCCCAACCATCCCCTCGAGTATTTTTTGGTTGACGAGCGATTTAACGAAGCCTATGCCGAAGATGACCGTCTGATGACCCTGTTTACTGGTTTTGCCCTGATCTCCGCTTTGATCGCCTTGCTTGGCTTGTTTGCTTTGAGCAGCTACCTCATCGAGTTAAAAACCAAGGAGATCGGAATACGAAAGATTCTGGGAGGCGATTGGCTGGCCATCACGTTTACCTTCAGCAAAGAATTTTTGGTCTTAGTCGCCCTCGGATTTTTGTTCTGCGCCCCCTTCTGTTGGTGGTACCTCAGCGACTGGCTCGAGAACTTTGCCTACCGACAAGAACTTGACCCATTGGTATTTATAGCAAGTGGAGCAATTGGCCTGATCCTTGCATCAGTAACCTTGAGTTACCAAACGTTTCGCATAGCTACCAATAATCCTGTGGAGTCTTTGCGATACGAATAATTGAAGTCTGTGTATAGTTAGAAAGCCGGGTACTGGAATCCCTCCAGCCCGGTTTTTTTATTCTAATGAATGGTATATCCCATCCTCGTGACTCGTCCTCGTCCTCGCTTCTGACTAATGTCCTTCAAAAGCAGGCTTCCGCTTCTCCATAAAAGCCCCGGTACCCTCTTTAAAGTCGGCCGTACCAAATGCTCTTCCGAATGCGTTGATTTCTACTTCATACCCATTGGTTCCATCTTCGTGTACAGCGTTAACACACTCAATGGCCAGACTAATAGCGATGGGAGAGTTGCGAGAAATTTTCTTGGCGATATCTCGACACTTGTCCATTAGCTCTTCAGCAGGAACGGTATGGTTAACCAAGCCAATTTCATGAGCACGGTTGGCATCGATCATTCCAGCCGTAAAAATGATTTCATTGGCAATTCCTTTTCCCACCAACTGTGGCAATCTCTGGGTTCCTCCATATCCAGGAATCACACCCAAAGAAACTTCGGGCAATCCCATACGAGCATTATCAGAGGCCACTCGAATGTGAGTCGACATGGCCAATTCCAATCCACCACCTAAGGCAAATCCATTAACGGCAGCAATTACCGGAGTTCGGAGATTCTCTACCAAATCAAACAACGTATTTTGCCCGTTGCGGCTTAGCTCAGCACCTTCTTCCATCGAAAAATGAGCAAACTCCTTAATATCTGCACCAGCAACAAAGGCCTTATCACCAGATCCGGTAATCACAATGCATCGTACCGAATGATCCGTTTCTGCCTCGGTAAAAGCACGGTTCAATTCCGCAATAGTATCCCGGTTAAGGGCATTCAATTGTTTGGGTCTGTTTATGGTGATAATACGAAGTGTTCCTTCGTTTTCAATGATCAGATTTTCGTAGCTCATATTGCTTGAATTTAATGCAGGGGCAAACTTATAAAAAAGGTAGTTCCAGAGGTCACTGAGGATTCCACACGAATGTCTCCCTCCGCGTTTTCCACCATGCTTCTTACCATGGATAAACCGAGACCGGCACCCCCTGATTTGGTTGTGAAATTGGGTTGAAAAATTCGAGGCTGTAAGTCTTCCGGAATTCCGCCGCCATTATCCTTCACCGTCAACAGCAATCGATCTTCGTTTTCCAAGGTAAAAGCCAGCTCTATTTTTCCCTTTTCCTCATCTTCAAATGCCTGAATGGAATTGGTAACCAGGTTGGTCAATACTCTTTTGAAATGGTTGCGGTCCATATTAATCCGACTCTCAGGAACAAGGGTATTGTTCAGGGTCAATTCGGCGCCACCTTCCTTTCGGAAAAGGTTTAGAATTTGAGTGGCTTCTTTTACGGGATCAAATACCTCGGCTTGAGCTCTGGGCAACTGAGCAAAATCGCTAAACTCAGAAGCGATGTGGGCAAGGGTATCAATCTGCTCGGTCATCATCTGAGTAAATCGAGACAGTCGATCACCATAATCCTCACGCCCATCTTTCCAGCTTTTTTCCAATTGCTGTACACTCAATTTCATCGGAGTCAAAGGATTTTTGATCTCGTGAGCTACTTGACGAGCCATTTCTCGCCAGGCGCCTTCCCGTTCTTTTTGGGCGAGCTTTTCTGCGCTTTCCTCCAACTCTCTTACCTTCTTGTTGTATTCGTTTACCAATGCTGCAATTTCATCATTACCTGCATATTCCAATTCTTCATTCTTTCCACTCAAGCTAATCGAGCGAATCCGCTGCTGGATTGCCTGAAGACTTTTAGTAATGGAATTACTGAGCACATAAGCGATGATCAAGCCCAAAACAAGAAGCAAGGCGTACACTTGAGCCAATGCCCAAAGGAAATCCTGGGTTTCTTCTCGGGTGTGTTGCTGATCGGAGTAATAAGGAATATTGATGATGGCCAGTGGTTTTTCCGAATTGCTCCGTAGGTAGCGAAGGGCGGTTAGGTAAATTTCTCCGTGAACGGTTTTACTCGAAATAAAATCACCGCCGGATAGGGCTAATTCACTTAGAATCTCTTTTTCTAAAGAAGGGTGAGGATGGGAAAGCGTATGCCCACTTCGATCAGAGGAAGCAATCCAATTTCCATCCAAATCGTAGAGGCTGATTTCCAAGGAGTGAACATCTGAAATCTCCAGAAGCTTGCGTTGAAAATCATCGGTATAGAAAATTTGGTTGTCGCCCTCTTTTTCAATCAGGTAATAACTCAAGGACGCCATTACCGCCCGCTCCTTCCTCATCAATCGTTGGTTATGGTACTTTTCGTTTTCCTCTTTGGTATACCAAATCGTAATCGCACCAATGATTAAAAAGGAAGACAGAATTAAAAGGATCATGGATGTATAAATCCTTCTTTTTAAACTCCATCCTTTAAATGCCATAGTCACAAAAGTAATTCTCCTAAACCATATTCTCGAATCAATCTAATCACCATTCGTTTCAGATCATAAACCGTCAAATCAGCACCTCAAAAAAACCAAATCGCGCCAATATGGCATCGAAAATCCAGTCATTGCGCCATAATGACGCAAAAATTACACCGAAAAGCTAATGGTCTCTGAATTGAATAGGGGGAAGTGTAGTTAAACATTGAAAACAACATTTAAAAAACACATATCATGCATTTAATCAGAAACAGACACTTAGGATTCCCTCAATTGATGAACGATTTTATTAACCGTGAAATGAGGGACGCTGCGGAAGGCAGACGCTCTATCCCAGCCGTAAACATCCATGAAAACGAAAAAGGTTTTGAACTTGAAGTAGCCGCACCAGGATTTGGGAAGGACGAAATTAAAATCGAAGTTCACGACGGAATCCTCCACCTAACCGGTGACAAGAAAACCAAAAAAGAAGAAAAGAAAAACGGGAAATGGACCCGCAAAGAATTTAGCTACCATTCTTTCGACCGGTCTTTTAGCCTTCCCAAAACAGTGAACGCTGAAAAAATTGATGCCTCTTACGACAACGGAATTTTAACCGTGAAACTTCCTTTGAAACAGAAGGAAATTAAGAGTCCTAAAAAAATTGACATTCGCTAGGGTGTAGCGGAAAGCCGAAAGGCGATTTTTTGAGTTGAGTAGTTGGTTTTACGGGTTCTGCGCTTCGGCCGGAACCCGTTTTTTTTTCCTATTACGAACGATTATCCAAAAACAATATAGGCTTACGGCTCAACTCTGGAAACTGCATTTGCTGCACTTTATCAATCGGCAAAAAAGCAATTTTAGGCGTCACTCGAATCTTGGCCTTAAGCCGCTCCTTGATTTGATGCTCAAAGAAATCAGAATGCTCCTTACTTCCAATATGAATAAGTAGCTCATCAGTACCAATTTCATTGGTGTAAGCCTCTACCACATAATTGGTGATTCCTTCCATCCGATTCAGGATATCGTAAATGGCAGGCGGATAAACACTGGTCCCCTTCAATTTGATCATCTGCTTCTTCCGACCAATCACCGGCCCCAATCGCAGGGTATTTCTCCCACAGCTACACGGATCGGTGTAATGGCGGCAAATGTCTCCGGTGCGAAAACGCAACAAAGGCATCCCTTCAACTCCTAAGGTAGTTATCACTACTTCGCCAGGCTCACCCGGCTGCACCGGATTGCCTTGATCATCTAAAAATTCAGTTACGATTAATTCGGGATGATGATGTCCCCCTTGCCCTGCGCTGCACTCCGTAAATGCCGTACTCATTTCCGTTGAAGCGTACGTGGAGTATAAATCAATAGGCCATTTCTCATTGATTTTTTGTCCCAAAGTATTGAGTGAAAAGTCCTCATTCCTTAAGGCTTCACCAATACAAATAGCCCGTTTAATTCCAGATTCCCGATAATCGATTCCCCGGGATTCCGCAAATTCAATCAACTTGAGAATAAAAGATGGCACCGCGATTATGGTACTTGGCTTGATTCGATGAATGGTATCCCAATGCAATTCAGGCACTCCAGAACCCACTCTAACGATACCCGCACCCAGCTTTCGTGCACCTAAGAAATAGGCCATCCCAGCCATAAAACGTTTATCGATGGTGGTCATCAATTGGATGTCATCTTCGTCATCACAACCAGCCGTGATAAATGACAACGCCTCGTTGTAGGCCAGCCGCTCCAGATCGCTATCTGTAAGCACAAAAGTGATTGGATCTCCCAGGGTTCCTGAAGAAGTAACGTAATCCACAATCTTTTTGGGCGGCACACAGACAAAGTCATCGTTGTGCGCGTTCAAATCATCTTTGGTGGTCAATGGAATTTGAGCGAAACCCTCCCACGAATTGATCTGATCTACGTCAATTTCTTCCTCCGCAAATCGCTTCTGGTAGAAAGGAGAGTTATCGGACAAATAGCGGAGTATCTCTTTCAGCTTCACCCATTGAGCATCGCGAATGACCTCCATGGATTGGTATTCTAAAGCTGGCTCCAAAGGGTGCATGGCTATTTTATTTTCTTCTTGCACTTCTTAATTCGTTCTTCCAGGTTTTCCCGATCATACTCCGTAGTAAGCTCCCGCAGCATGGCCTGCTCGTAAAAATCCTTGGCCCTTTCGTAGTTGCCGGTTTCTTCAAAGTATTTTCCAACCTTGTAATAACCCAACCAAAAATCAGGATTGGACTCCACCATTTCGTGCAACTTTTTTTCTGGGATCACCCCTTTAGGGTCTTCCAACCAAAGGTCCAGTTCTTTTTCAATTCGGCGGAAAGTTAGGTAATTCTTGTAGTCATCGGTTTGAAGGAAATCGGACTCTGGCACGGTCAAACCTTGTTCGTGAATAGGTTCTTCGGATCGAAACCCAGGAGCCAATTCAAATACACGATTTAGGTCATAGCAAACAAAAGCTCCCAATTGATAAGGATTTGCCGAAACCCAAACACGGAGTTTTCCAGGTTGAAAAATAATTCCGTGATGAGCCATTAACTGATTGATCGCTTTCTCATTTCCGTAACCAATCTTTTTACCTGCAAGGCCATCTGTTTCTCGTAGAATTTCAGCTACATCCGTATAGTTTAGCTTGTCCTCAGCCGCCAACAACTGATTCATTCGATCCATTCGGTATTGGCTATGCCATTTTTCAATATGCTCTAGGTTCTTTTTGTCTTTGGAAAAAGCCTCGCTTTGGAAATGATTGGAGCACACCAACTGTGGCTCTTCTACCACATATACACCCTGGTTTTTAGGGCTTTTTTCGATGATCACGGCCTTCCCATCTTTCTGAGATCCCACCAAAATAGATTCTGAAACAAATACCTGCCGAGATTCAGCAATCTCAATAGCCTCTTCAATGGTGGAAGCATATTGTAAAATTTCACGGGTAAGAATAGAAATGGGCGTTCCTGGCTTGGTCGGAATTCCAGACTTCCCTGCATTAATGGTAACGGTTAATCCCTGGGTATTCATTCCGGAAACCACTCCCAGGAAACCGGGCCAGGAAATCATCATAAACGGAATCCCCTGATCGGGCTTCATAAAGACGACCATCTTCTCTTCCGAGAAACCTTCCCCTGCATAAAAATCAAAATTCCGGCCTAATAGAAGCCCTCCGTCTTCGGTATTGGGTCCCCAGGCGGCAAACGAGGTACACCCGACCAGCATCAAATCCTGCAAGGCATGGCCAATATCGTGAGCTCCATGAAGGTTGAGCGCCCGAAAATACTTGGGTCCTACCCAGTCGAACCGGTCAGAAATGAAATAAGAAGTACCCAATAGCTCCTGCTGGTACTCCGGAATAAAGTAGTAGGGTAAATTCCGATTAAAAACAGCCACAAACTTTCTCAATCGATTGAGTTTTGCTGAGTCGGGAACAATAGTTTTGATCTGGTTAAAAAAGACCTTTTCCTGATTGGCCATCAAGTCATTGGACAAGATACCGTATTGCACACCTCGATCAAAAGGCTTGCCTTCCAGGTACATTTCCCAAAGACCGTAGGAGTTTTTGCGCAACCAGTTGGAATCGGAGTAATAATGATTCACTCCAAACTCATGGCGGGTAGAATCCACCCAGGCAAGATTTCCTTCAGGCTCGGGTTTCTTTCTTTTCTCGTAGAAATTGTCGCAGCTCGACAGGCTAATCAACGTCCCGATTAACAGGACAAACAGAAGAGGATTAAACCTCATTCAACGAAGGATCGGTTTGACGGATGAATTTGGCCAGTGAGGTAACAGCTCGCTTATGGTTTCTAACAAATTGGTTATTTCTATCCCAAACGTAACCAGCCAACACCGAGCAGATTTGCTTCTTAATGTCTTTGTTTTCGTTTTGGGTAAAGAAAATGTCTTGTAGATCTCCGGTATACCAAGTCTTCACATAGGTCTTAAACGTTTCCACGCCTTGCATGATGTAGTCCGTGTATTCGGTTTGCCAATCTACCTCCTCGCCTTTTACCTCACGGGCAGCCAATTTAGCCGCCTGAATACCACTCTCGGTAGCAAAGGTTACTCCGGAAGAGAATACAGGGTCGAGGAATTCAGTACTATTTCCGGTAAGCGCATAACCGTCACCAAAAAGCTGTTTTACACCGCAAGAATACCCCACAATCTTTCTGGGATTGAATTCCATGGGCGCATCCTTGAATCGGTCGCGATAGTACTCTGTATTCTCAAGCAATTCGCGGAAAGATTCTTCAGTCATTTCTTCTGAAAAGTACTCCGGTGGAGCCACAAATCCGATGGAGGTAATTCCATTGGAAAAAGGAATACACCAAAACCAAACATGCTTTTCCAATATATCGAAGGTAATCATCCAACCCTCGCGTCCTTCAGGGCGATTAACGTCTTTGACATGAACAAAACAAGAAGCCTTCATGTCCAGATCTGTTGGCTTTTCCAAATCCAAAAGTCGAGGTAGTACACGGCCGTATCCACTTGAATCAATCAAAAACTTAGCTTCGATTTCTTTCTTTTCTCCGTCCTTATCTTCTACGGTGGTAAAGGAGTCACGTCCTTCAAAGCGTACATCTACAACGCCCGTCTCAAAATCGATTGGCACTCCCATTTTCTGCACTTCTTCTGCCAATATATTATCCATATCAGCACGAGGCAGTTGGTAGGTCCAGGACCAGCCTTGGGTATATTGCTTGGAGAAATCAAAATTACAGACCTTGTCCCCCCTCATAAAACGGGCTCCGAATTTTTTCTGGTAACCTTGTTTTTCCAATGCTGGTAGAAGTCCGGCTTCTTCGAAATGTTCCATACACCGGGGTATAAGGCTTTCGCCAATGACAAAACGTGGAAATTTTTGCTTCTCCACGATCTTAACATTTAAACCTTGCTTACTCAGGTAAGCCGCTGCTACCGAACCGGATGGCCCGGCACCTATCACCAGTATATCTACCTTTTCTTTTCTCATAGAATCCACCGTTTCTTCATTCAACTATGAAAGTCTATTTTTGTCCTGCAAATTTACGCAAATAGCTAGAATCATCTGTATTGGATATTTTAGCTTTTTCTATGATTCTAATCAACTTATTTGGCACGAGCATATGATTGAAATTGGAGGAAGACCACTAACCATGCATGACTTTAATCGCATTCTTTTTCACGATGAGAAAGTGGGCATCTCAGAAGAAGGACGTTTGAAAGTTCAAAAGAGTTTTGACTTTCTGGATTCTTTTTCGGACGATAAGGTGATCTATGGTATAAATACTGGCTTTGGGCCCATGGCTCAATATCGAATCAATGACGAAGATCGAATCACCCTTCAATACAACCTTATCCGAAGTCACGCTTCAGGAGTAGGACAACCTTTAAAGCCCTCTTACGCCAAGGCAACGATGGTGGCTCGACTGAATACTCTGGCTCAGGGATATTCAGGCGTACACGTTTCTGCCCTGGAAGTCTTGTGCGAACTGATCAATCGGGATGTTATTCCATTGATTTTTGAACATGGGGGAGTTGGCGCTTCAGGTGATTTGGTTCAATTGGCCCACCTGGCATTGGTCATGATCGGAGAAGGTGAAGTATTCTACGAAGGCAAGCGTCGTCCGACTGCGGAGGTGTTTGAAGAATTGAATATCGCTCCACTTAAGGTTCGAAGAAGAGAAGGGCTGGCCATTATGAACGGAACTTCTTGCATGACCGGAATCGGAATCATCAATGTACTGATGGCTCGAAAAATTCTTCGCTTAGGTGTTGAAGCTTCCTGCCTGATCAATGAATTGGTAGGAACTTATGATGATCACTATTCCAAAGAATTGAACCGAGCCAAGCACCACAAAGGTCAGCGACGGGTAGCCGACTTGATGAGCAATTACCTCGCCGATAGTCAAATGGTGAAAAGCCGCAAGGAGCACTTATACTCTGGCGATCATGAGGAAGAGGTGTTTGAAGAAAAAGTTCAGGAATACTACTCCCTACGCTGTGTCCCTCAAATTTTAGGCCCCGTGTTGGATACCATCTCCTTCAGCAAAAAAGTACTGATCGAAGAAGTAAACTCCGGCAACGACAACCCAATCATTGATGTAGAAAAACAGAATGTATTTCACGGTGGAAATTTCCACGGTGACTATGTTTCTCTGGAAATGGATAAATTAAAGATTGCCGTAACCAAGCTAACCATGCTTGCTGAGCGACAATTGAACTTTATTTTGAACGCTCGACTGAACGATATCCTACCCCCGTTTGTTAACTTGGGTAAATTGGGATTCAACTTCGGAATGCAAGGCGTTCAATTCACAGCCGTATCAACTACCGCCGAGAGCCAAATGCTCTCTAACCCTATGTATGTGCATAGCATATCCAATAATAATGACAACCAGGATATCGTAAGTATGGGCACCAACGCTGCTTTGATAACGAGCAAGGTGATCGAAAATGCCTTTGAGGTGATGTCGATTCACTTTATGTCGTTGCTACAGGCCGTTGAAATACTGGATTGCAAAACCCGTCTTTCCAGTACCTCACAAAATGTGTACGAAGAAATTCGAGCCCTATTCCCTAATTTTTCGGACGATCATCCCAAATACGATCAGGTAAGAGCAGTGAAAGAATACCTGATGCAAAAAGAAATATGAAAAAATACGCTTTAGTTACAGGAGGCTCCCGAGGAATTGGGCGTGCTGTATGCCTTAAGTTGGCATCCATGGGTTATTCCATTTTGGTGAATTACAACTCCAACTCTGCTGCCGCCGATGAAACCATTCGTTTGGTTAGTGAAGCAGGCACCGATGGTGAGGCTCTGCAGTTTGACGTTTCCAATAAAGAACAAGTAGAAAGCACCCTCAACACCTGGCTCGAAAACAACCCGGATGCGGTGATAGAAGTCCTCGTGAACAATGCGGGCATCACGAAAGACGTGCTCATGGTATGGATGAGCGACGAAGAATGGAATGATGTGCTTGACATCAGCCTTCACGGTTTCTACAACGTAACCCGAACCCTTTTGGAGCGGTTTTTGAGAAATAAATACGGTAGAATAATTAACCTGGTATCTCTGTCTGGATTGAAAGGTACACCCGGACAGGTCAATTACTCTTCAGCTAAAGGCGCCGTTATTGGCGCTACCAAAGCTTTGGCACAGGAAGTAGCCAAGCGTAAAATCACGGTAAATGCTGTTGCCCCAGGTTTTATCAAAACCGACATGACCGGTGACTTAAACGAAAAAGAATTGAAAGGACTAATTCCTGCTAACCGTTTCGGAACGTCCGAAGAGGTGGCAGAAGTAGTTGGATTTCTGGCCTCTCCAGGTGCATCCTACATCACAGGAGAAGTCATCAATGTTAATGGTGGAATGTATTCGTAATGGAAAAACGAGTTGTCATAACCGGAATGGGCGCCTATTCTTGCCTCGGAACCACCCTCGAGGAGGTTACCGAATCGCTCAGAACCGGTCGTTCGGGCATCCAGTTTGACCCGCAAAGAAAGGAAATGGGCTTTCGCTCGGCTTTAACGGGCATGGTTCCTACTCCTAACCTCAAAGGCATGCTTAAACGTCGTCAACGCGTAGGCATGGCAGAAGAGGTAGAATACGCCTACATGTCTACAATAGCTGCTTTGAATCAAGCGGGTGTGGATCAGGATTACCTGGACAACAACATTGTAGGAATCCTTTTCGGCAATGACAGTTCTGCCCGAGCGGTGGTAGAGTCTACCGACATTGTAAGGGCTAAAAAAGACACTACTTTGGTTGGATCGGGCATGATATTTCAATCCATGAATTCAACCGTTACAATGAACCTGGCAACCATTTTCCGGTTAAAGGGAATCAATTTTACCATTAGTGCTGCTTGTGCCAGTGGCTCCCATTCTATTGGGCTGGGCTACATGATGATTAAGCAAGGCTTTGAGAAGATGGTTATTTGCGGCGGCGCACAGGAAATCAACGCCTACGCCATGGCCAGTTTCGATGGACTTGGAACTTTCTCCACCAAAGAAGAGGAACCTTCAGCAGCCTCTCGCCCTTTCGACAAAAATCGCGATGGATTAGTTCCAAGCGGTGGTGCGGCAACCGTCATTTTAGAAGACTTGGAAAGCGCTTTAGCCCGGGGAGCGAATATTCTGGGCGAAGTGATGGGTTACGGATTTTCATCCAACGGAGATCATATCTCCAATCCCAATGTTGATGGTCCGGTAAGGTCTTTGAACATGGCTCTTGATCAGGCCAAAATGAGCGAACACGACATCGATTACATCAATGCCCACGCTACTTCTACTCCGGTAGGAGATGCTAACGAAGCCCGGGCCATTCACCAGGTATTTGGAAGGTCCAAACCACCTGTAAGCTCCACAAAATCCATGACCGGACATGAGTGTTGGATGGCCGGTGCCAGTGAAGTTGTCTACAGCATGTTGATGATGCAAAATGGGTTTGTGGCACCGAATATCAATTTAGAAGAACCGGATGAGCATTCCGCCGACCTGAATATTGCTCGGGATACTCAGAAACATAATATTGACGTATTTTTGTCAAATTCTTTTGGATTCGGGGGAACCAATTCTTCCCTGGTCATCAGGAAATTTGAAAAATAACAGGATCAAATCATGGATCGAGAAGAGATTATTGAAAAAGTGAATGAGTTCATGGTCGAGGAGTTCGAGGTGGAAGAAGATGATATTGCTCCAGACGCCAACCTGAAAGAAACATTAGACCTGGATAGCCTGGATTACGTTGACCTCGTAGTGGTAATCGAGCAGTACTTTGGATTCAAGGTAAAAGGCGAGGATTTTGTTCACATTAAGACTTTAGAAGACTTCTACAACTACATCGAAAAGAAAGTAGAAGAGGCTGCTGTATAAAATCGCTACATGGCTGAATGGACGGGACAATCCCGAGGGAATCTCTTAGGCTATAAAATATTTGCCTTCGTCCTCAGAAACTGGGGCGTTCAATCTGCCTATTTTGTACTCTACTTTGTTGCGGCCTATTATTTCCTGTTTTCTCCCGAAGCATTTTCCGCACAGTATTATTATTTCCACAACCGCTTAGGCTTTGGTAAGCTTAAGAGCTGGATTTCTATATACCGCAATTACTACGTTTTTGGGCAAACCATTTTGGATAAAGTTGCTGTTTTAGGTGGATTTGAAAAAGGCTTGACCTACGACTTTGACGGGGAAGATTTGCTGGAAAAAACCCTTAAGGAAGAAAAGGGCGGAATCCTAATTAGTGCTCACATCGGCAACTTTGAGATTGCCGGTCATTTTATGAGCCGCCTGGATTGCAAACTCAACCTGGTTACCACCAACATGGAAAAAAGTCAGACCCAGGAATACATGGAGTCTGTGATGTCCGATCAAAAAATTAATCCCATCTACATTGTTCCCGGGAGCCTCAGTCATATGATTGAGATCAGCAAAGCGGTTAGAAACAATGAACTCGTTTGTTTTACCGGCGATCGATTTATGGGAGGCAAAACCTACACGGGAACGATTTTAGGTGAATCCGCTCGTTTTCCGGCAGGAGTATTCGACCTGGCAAGTAAACTGAAGGTTCCGGTAATCTTCGTTTATGCCATGAAGGATTCTTCTTCACACTACTACTTTTCAGCCCGATTGGCATCTGGAATCGGATTAAAACCCGAGGAAATTGTGGCTGAATTTTGCAAATCCATTGAAGAGAAATTGAACAAATACCCGCTTCAATGGTTCAACTATTACAAATTTTGGGAGGCCTAAAAAATAGATTTACCCAAAACCGGCTTGCTACGATCATGAAAAAAGTCCTCGTACTGTATTACTCTCAAACCGGACAGCTCAAGCGAATTCTGGATCGAGTGATGGATACGCTTCAGGAAGACTCCGAGGTGCGCGTAGATTACTGCCGGTATGAACCCGAACAAGCTTTTCCTTTCCCCTGGAACGCCAAAGCCTTTTTTGGAGCTATGCCCGATTGTGTTTTGGAAAACCCAGTGCCGATGAAACCTCTTGTCTTACCCAAAGATCAGGATTATGATCTTATCATTTTGGGCTATCAGGTATGGTTTCTATCCCCTTCTATTCCACTCAATTCTTTGCTAGGAATGCCAGAGGTAGCCGGATTGCTGAAAGACAAACCAGTAGTTACGGTGAGCGGAGGTAGAAACATGTGGATCATGGCGCAGGAATCGGTCAAGAAAAAACTACATGGACTTCAAGCCCAGTTGGTAGGCAACATTGCTTTGGTGGATCACTCTCCCAATTTGGTGAGTGTGGTAACCATTGTTTACTGGCTTTTTCACGGAAAGACAGACAAATTGCTGGGCGTTTTTCCCAAACCCGGCGTTCAGGAAGAAGATATTGAGAATGCCTCATCATTTGGAGACCCAATTCACAAGGCACTTCAACAAGGAAACTATGAGCCTTTGCAAAGGGAGCTTGTAGAGCGTGGAGCTGTTCTGGTAAAGCCCAATATCCTGTCCATGGAAAGCAAAGCCAAGCGGGTTTTTGGTATTTGGGCCAAGCTCATTCAGGGAGCTGGAAAACAAAGTTCCGTGTTGAGAGCAATCCTCCTCAAAATCTTTGAATTTTACCTTTATTTCGTAATCCTGTTTATCTCACCCCTAATTTCAATTTTTTCTACTTTTGGCCGGATATTTGGAAAAGACGCTGTCAGAAGGAAAATTAAGTATTTTTCAGGGGTCAAGATGCAGTGAAGTTTAAGGAGATAGCCGTACATGTCAGAAAGTGTTTACATCAATAAAATATCCCGGTTTTTACCCAACGAACCGGTAAATAATGACGAGGTTGAAGCAAAACTGGGACAGGTTTATGAGCAACCGGCCAAATCGAGAGCCATTGTGCAACGGAGTAACAAGATTCAAACTCGTTACTACGCCCTTGACAACGACCGGAACATAACCCACACCAACGCTCAGCTCGCTGCAGAAGCTGTGAAAGGTTTAGCTGACCAGGGATTTCCCATGGACGATATGGATTTTCTAGCCTGTGGAACCTCTACTCCAGATCAACTACTTCCTTCCCATGCTGCCATGGTACAGGGAGAGATCAAATCCCGCCCTATTGAAGTCAATTCATTTATGGGTGCCTGTGTAACGGGAATGCAAGCCATGAAAAGCGCTTGGATGGCCATTCGTACAGGGGACAAGCAACATGCTGTTTCAACGGGATCAGAAAGATGTTCTACCTGGCTGATGGCCAAGAACTACGAAAAAGAAGCTGAAAACCTGGCTGGGTTATCCCAAAACCCAATGCTGGCTTTTGATAAAGAATTTTTGCGCTGGATGCTTTCCGACGGAGCGGGAGCTGCTCTACTGGAATCGGAGCCCAAAGGAGATCTTCCCCTCAAAGTGGAGTGGATCGACATCTGCTCCTACGCCAATGAGATGGAAAGCTGTATGTATGCCGGTGCTCGTAAAAACGAGGATGGATCGTTAACCGGATGGTCAGAAATGCGGGAGCAGGAATGGCTGGATGAATCCACCTTTGCTTTTAAACAAGACGTAAGATTATTAGGCGGAAACATCATGCAAATTGGCGGGCGTTTCTTTTTTGAGACCTTGCAAAAGCACAACCTCAAGCCTGATGACATTGACTACTTCCTTCCTCACATTTCATCTGAATTCTTCCGAGATAAGCTCAATGCTGAATTGGCTGCTCACGGGGTAGAAATTCCAGCTGAAAAATGGTTTACAAACCTGACTCGGGTTGGAAATGTCGGTGCCGCTTCAATCTACCTAATGTTGGATGAATTAATTCAGTCAGGAGATTTGAAAAAAGGAGATCGCATTTTCCTTTGCGTACCCGAAAGTGCTCGATTCTTGTATGCTTACTCTTTGCTAACCGTTTGCTAAGATGAGCAGCGAGTTGCAATTTCAAGGCCCGGAGATCGGCGAAGAAGCTCTACTTAAGTTTATCCCTCAACGTCCACCCATCGTTATGATGGATCGATTGCTGCACTGGGAAGAAAACAAAACCTCATCGGGTCTAACCATTGCAGACCAAAATCTTTTCTGTTCCAACGGAAAGTTTCTGGAACCTGGCATCATTGAAAACTTTGCGCAAACCATGGCGCTTCGGGTAGGTTATCAATACTTCTTAATGAACGAGCCTGCACCTACAGGATATATTGGAAGTTTCAAAAAACTCAACATTCACCGCCTGCCATCCTCGGGAGAAGAAATTCGCACCGATATCGAAGTCATTCAGGAGATGTTTGGCGTAACGCTGGCCACTGGTAAAATGTACTCTGGAGATGAACTTCTGGCCGAGATCGAAATGAAAACCGTTATTGCCGGAGGAGACTCGAATTGAACGCTTCATTCGTCAAAGAAGACTACTATGGGGGCAAGGTGGTAGACCTACTACCTCATCAACCTCCATTTTTACAGATTTCTTCCCTGACCTTGATGGAAGCCGAAGAAGCCATCACCACACTTGAAGTAAAAGAAGACAACGTAATGGTTTGTCAAGGCCAGCTCACAGAGCCTGGACTTCTGGAGAACATGGCTCAAACGGCCGCTTTGAGTGCAGGCTATTCCTATTTCATTCAAAACCAAGGAAAATTGGTTGACTATCAACCGCCTCTGGGTTATTTAGGAGCCATTAAAAAAGTGGAGTTTCATGAACTTCCATCGGTCAATGAATCCATTGAAACCCACACCACCATTATCAATACCCTACGAAGCGGCGAGACCGACATCTTGTTTGTTAAAGGAAAGATTCGACAAGGCGATCGACTCTGTGCCGAAGGAGAAATTAAGGTGTTTCTCACCTACCCTTAAGCCGAGCCAATTCAGATTACAGGGAAGATTCTTATTTTTGAAGTCGCCCTATGAAAAAAGAGAACATTCCACAGGATGATGCAAAATTGCTGGAAGGCAAAACACGGGATCTCTGCTACGCCGTGGATGAGAATGGCAATTACACCACAGGTTTAAGTACTGGCTGGGATCCTAAAAATGCCGCCCTTCAGCATTCCCTCGACTACTTTAACGAACGTGCCGAAAAGGTCCTCGAAAAAGTACGGGCTGGAAAACAAAGCCTACTCGCCTACCAAATGGAGCGACGCTACATGGACGTTTCCCTTATGGCGGACTACATGGAGCTAACAAAACGCACCGTCAAAAGACACATGCGACCCAAGTATTTTGATGCGCTCGACGAAGAGACTGTTGCCCGGTATGCTGAAATTCTACGCATCGATCCTGAGGAACTAAAAAAACTACCCGAGTAATTTTCTATGAAATTAGACTTTGAGCACAGGCAATCTGCCCATTGTGAAAATGGTGTGTCTGCCAATCTGTTGAAGTATTACGGCATTGATGTTAATGAGCCTTTGGTATTTGGGATAGGAGCAGGACTATTCTTTTCTTACCTCCCCTTTATCAAGGTGAATCATGCGCCTGGATCGGCATTCAGAACCATGCCGGGTTTGGTTTTTAAACGAGCTGCCAAAAACCTGGGCATTCAAATATTCCGCAAAAAATACCGTAGTGCTGAAAAGGCCATGCGCGATCTGGATAAATCCCTCGAGCAAGGCTTGCCTGTTGGATTGCAGGTTGGTGTTTTTCATTTGACCTACTTTCCTGATCCCTATCGATTTCACTTCAACGCCCACAACCTCGTGGTTTATGGCAAAGAAGGGGACGAATACCTGATTAGTGATCCAGTAATGGAAACCACTACCCGGCTAACCCGAGCAGAAATGAAACGGGTTCGTTTTGCCAAAGGAATCTTTTCTCCCAAAGGTCAGATGTACCACCCGGTTAACGTTCCCGATTCTTTTGACCTGAAGACGGCTGTGAGAAAAGGGATTAAAAGGACGGCCAAGGATATGACCAAAATTCCAATCCCCTTCTTCGGGGTAAAAGGAATCCGCTTTCTGGCCAAAGACATTCGTAAATGGCAGAAGAAACACGGGGATAAAAAAGCCGCTTTGTACCTCGCCGCTGTGGTTAGAATGCAAGAAGAAATTGGAACCGGTGGAGCTGGATTTCGATTCCTGTACGCGGCATTCCTACAAGAGGCCGCCAAGATTCTTCAGATTGATGAGCTCAATGAGCTATCTACTCAAATGACTCAGGTAGGCGACCTATGGCGTGAGTTTGCCTTGGCCGCTTCACGGATTTACAAAGACCGAAGCAAAGATCCAAAAGGCTACGACTCAGCTGCTGATCTTCTGGTGGAAATTGCTGCCCGGGAAGAAAAAATATTTACCCGACTCCTCAAATTGGTCTAATGGCAACAGCTGCCATAGCGATTCAGAACCTTAGAAAGACCTTTGGCAAAGAAGGCTTTGTGGCCTTAGATAAGATTAGTTTTTCCATTCCACAGGGCAGTCTGTTTGGTTTATTGGGGCCCAATGGAGCTGGAAAAACCACCCTCATTTCCATATTGAGCGGAACCTTGGCTCCAGGTAGTGGAGAGGTGACCGTTGGCGGGTTTTCGTTACCTCGACAGATTCACGAGCTGCATCGAAAAATTGGTATCGTCCCGCAAGAAATAGCCTTGTATCAAAGCCTGACTCCATTAGAAAACCTCAAGTACTTTGGCCGGTTAATGAAACTAAGCTCTTCGGAAATTCAAACCCGGAGCGACTATTTCCTCAAGCAATTTGGGCTTTACGAGGTTAGGAATAAACCCGTTCAAAAGTTTAGTGGTGGCATGAAGCGTCGGCTAAACCTGATTGCCGGATTGATGAACGAACCCGAAATCCTTTTTCTGGACGAACCTACTGAGGGAATTGATGTGCAAAGCCGCAATGCGATTTTGACCTTCTTGAAAAAACTAAACCAAGAAAAGGGAACGACCATCATTTACACCAGCCATCTGCTCAGTGAAGTGGAAGGACTCTGCGAAGAGCTCCTAATCATGGACCAGGGAAAGGTTAAACTTCAAGGAAGCTGGGCCCAAATCAAAGAACAAACGGGTAACGCGTCCACTTTGGAAGAAGCCTTTTTGGCCCTTACTGGAACCGAATACCGCGATCAGTCATGAGAATTATCGCGGCTGAAATACAAAAAGAACTGCTGCTCCTCTTTCGGGACAAAGCCGGGCTGGCTCTGCTTTTCATCATGCCGGTTCTGCTGGTTGTGGTAATGACCTACATTCAGGATGCTACCTTTAGAGCCATTTCTACCGAAGGTGTGGAAGTACTTTGGATGGATGAGGACCAATCCAAATTGAGCGAAAAAATTAAAGATCGTCTGAATGCATCGGGCCACTATAGCCTGGTGGAACCCGAAGGAGATGATTTAGTCAACTCTGCTCGCAATCAAATTGCGGAAGGAAAGTACCAGGTTGGCATTTTGATTCCAGCTGGATTTGAAAAACACTTTAAGCACCAGGTAAAAGGACGCGTAGATAGCTTGCTGACCCAATTTGGCATTGGAGATAGCGGCAAGATCAAGAAAGCAGTTCCTCCGGCCGTAAGCATCCGCATTCTCTTTGACCCCTTAACTCAAGCCAACTTTAAATCAGGTATTGAGAATGGCTTAAGAGGTTATATCAATGAAGTGGAGACCAAGATTAGTTTTCAGGTTTTCCAATCACGTTTATCTGCTCACTTCCCCTATAACCCATCAGGAAAGAGCAAGGAACTTCCCCCATTGATTCAAATGGAGGATGAGTATGTCTACAAAGGAGGGCTCCAGTCGCTACCCAGCTCTACCCAACACAATATTCCCGCCTGGACTGTTTTTGCCATATTCTTTATCGTGGTATCCTTCTCGCAGCGCATTGTGGAAGAACGTAACAGCGGCGTCAATAGTCGATTGTTGTCCTTACCTGCTCCTGCATCCTTGCTGTATTTGGGTAAGTCCATCACCTACATAGCTATCAGCTTAACACAAACCCTCCTCATTTTACTGATTGGCTTCTTCGTCATTCCCTGGATTGGTCTCCCTAAGCTGGAGATGAATGGCTCGATGTTGATTTTGTTTTTGTTTAGCATCACCGTATCACTGGCCTCTTCGGGGTTGGCCCTGTTGCTGGGCGAGTTTGCCCGAACCCGGGATCAAGCTGCCTCTTTTGGTTCCGTTGGCGTGATCATCTTAGCTGCTTTAGGTGGCGTTTGGGTTCCTGAATTCGCCATGCCATCTGCCTTGCAAACAGCCAGTCACATATCACCTTTAAACTGGGCCCTTAGCGGCTACTACTCCATCATCATTCGGGGTAAAGCAGGAATGGACCTACTCTGGAACGCCTTCTTTTTAATCCTGTTTTTTGGATGTACATTTGGCCTCTCAATCTGGAGAAAAAAGCAATCGATTGGATAAAAGATTAACCACAGAAAAGGAAGTTACCGTTCGTTTTAATGAAGTGGATTCGCTTGGCATTGTCTGGCACGGACATTTTGTAAAATACCTGGAAGATGGCCGCGAAGATTTCGGCGCCAAACACGGCCTCACCTACTTAGACTTTAAGGATAACGAGCACGCCATCCCTCTGGTCAAAGTGGATATCGATTATAAACGAGTGGTTGCCTACGGAGATCAACTGAGAGTGGTGACCACCTTCGTAGATTCTCCCGCTGCCAAATTGATTTTCGAGTACAAACTTTATCGCCTTTCGGACAACGAGCTCGTGGCTACCGGAAAAACCATTCAGGTGTTTACCACCTTCGCACACGAATTGTGTTACGTTCCTCCTGAATTTTTTCTCGCTTGGAAAAGGAAGGTAGGCCTGCTCTAAGATTCCAAGGATAAATCCTTATTTTTCCGGGAAAGATTACCTTTCCCATGACTGCAGAAGTTCTCGCCAACGAATTCGAATCCTTTCGAGGAGCCCTCAAAGCTTACATTTTAAGAATGACCGCCAGTGTGGAGGACACGGAGGACATTGTTCAAGACGCCTACCTCAAGGCCCATGATAAAATCGATGGTTTTAAAGGGGATTCCAGTATCAAAACCTGGGTATTTGCCATTGCATCGAACCTGGCCCGGGATTTACTCAGGTCCAAGAAAAGATGGCCGGAAAACGTTACTGATATCTGCAAGGAAGCCGCTCTGAGCAACCCCCAATTCTTTGGTGAGGCGATGCAAATCCGGCAGACATCGCCCCAAGGGAATTTTGAGATTAAAGAGCATATCTCCTTTTGCTTTACCTGCGTCTCCAAATCGCTTCCGCTCGAACAGCATCTCATTCTGTTGCTCAAGGAAGTTCATGGATTCAAAATCAAAGAAATCAGTGCGATTACCGAGCTTAACGAAGCTATGGTCAAATACCATCTCCATGTGGGGCGAAGCAAGATGATTGAGATTTTCGATCACCGCTGCTCCTTGATCAATAAAGAAGGTGTTTGTCATCAGTGCACTGAGCTCAACGGAATTTTCAATCCCAAACAAGATCAGGCCGAAGCCAAAAACAAACTGGACCTGGTTAAGCAAGCCGCCAAAAAAGACAAAGAGCACCTTTTTGATCTGCGCATGCAAATTGTACAAGAGCTGGATCCGTTTGAATCGGGTGCAGCCGAACTGCAATTGCATCATTTGGAGCATAATCGCGGAGTAATGGAAGGATAACAATCTTAAATGATCAATCCGAAGGTGATCGGATCAATTTTTATTTGGGACTTAAAAATTTCCTCACATCTCAGCCCTCACACTCGTTCTGAAAAAATTTTCAATTTTTTCCCTCCAAATCCTATCGTTTTCTTTTCACCAGCCGTCAAAGGGTAAAATCACTTATAAAATGAAACTATTCTTAACCCTTTTGATGATGACTACATTGGCAACTTCTGCGGCGCAAAATGGAAAGGCCGTAACGACTAAAAAGGCTTTTAGCCAAGAAACTTCCGTGAGCATTCGAATCCATGCAGACGCCTCCACGATTTGGGCACTTCTAACAAACGCCTCGGACTTTCCGCGCTGGAATTCTACCATTACTTCCCTGGAAGGAAGCATTGAGGTGGGCCAGAAAATTCACCTAAAATCAGTACTGGATGACAAGCGGACTTTTAAAATTAAAATTCGATTGATGGAAGCTCCTCATCGTATGGTTTGGGGAGACAGCCAGGGAGAACGCGTATTTACCCTGACCCCGAACGAAGATGGAAGTGTTACCTTTAGCATGCGTGAAAAAATTGGCGGACTGATGTTTCCTATGTACAAAGGATATCTTCCCCCATTTGAAGAGAACTTCGAACAATACGCACGGGACCTGAAAAACGAAGCAGAAACAATAGCTAATCTCAAAAACTGATATGGAAAAGCGAGGAAAAGACAATCCCTGGATTTTAAAAACACCACCCCAAAGCTCTACCTACGAAATGTATGTAGATGAAAAAGATGGCGAGGAAATTATCGTCTGTACGGTTGGTAAGACAGTTCTTCACTACCGCTACCGCTGCCTGGAAGATCTACACAAAATGCTAACCGATCACGGTGACTGGATACTTTTAGGGAGCAAGGATGAAAAACAAGATACCAAGCCCGATACGGTAGAACACTGGGCACGCTCGGCAGACAATCCTGTTGGTGGTTGGTATGGCCTTAAGAAAAACTTTCGCGGACGCTTTGCGATGTACATTCCTCCTTTGATGGAAGAACTTGGATTGGCCGAAGTGGAACACAACAAACGCAACAACCGAATGAAGGCCTTGTAATTTTTTTTCAAAGGAGTGTCCAAATCCAATAAAGCCATTCGTCTTAGGATCAGAAACACTCAAAAAAAAGAAATCATGAAAGAGTACTTATTTATTATTCGCGGCGGAGAAGACATGTCGAACCACTCACCTGAGCAGATGCAAGAACACATGATGCACTGGCAAAAATGGATGGGCGGCATGGCCGAACAAGGAAAATTTGTGGGTGGTCAACCTCTTCAAGGTGAAGGAAAATCACTGGTTGAAAAAGGAACTCAGGTTATCGACAGACCCCTTGCCGAAGGAAAGGAACTCGTAGGAGGTTACTTGATCGTAAAAGCAGAAACCCTGGATGAAGCTACTGAAATGGCCAAAGGATGCCCAGGATTTGAGCACGACTGCTCCATCGAGGTACGGGAAATCCGCGCCATGTAAATCGTTTGAACGAAGGAAGTAACATACACCAAACGCTAAACCATCTTTTCCGGCAAGAATCGGGAAGGATGGTGGCCGTTTTGGTTAATGTATTTGGCACCGAACACCTGCAAATGGTGGAAGATGTGGTTCAGGATGCCTTGGTAAGCGCCTTGGAAACCTGGAAAATTAAAGGAGTTCCGGATAATCCCAGAGCCTGGCTTTATCGAACCGCAAAAAACAAAGCCATCGATATTGTAAGGCGAAACAAATTCAGCGAAACGTTTGATTTTTCGGCGCCGGAACATCAACTGCTTACTTCCGAATACACCCTCTCTCGTACGATGGATCAATTTTGGGAAGAGACCGAAATTCAGGATGATTTCCTGGGAATGATGTTCGCCTGTTGTCATCCTGAGCTCAGCAAAGAGAACCAAATTACCTTCATCCTGAAATCCCTCTGCGGGTTCAGTACCCGCGAAGTAGCCAAGGCCTTTTTAACCGGTGAAGACACCATTTCCAAAAGGCTTTACCGAACCAAGGAGTACTTCAGAAAAAACAAGGTTAAGCTTCAAATTCCCGGACCCGATGAAATTGCCAATCGAACGGATGCTGTATTGAGTGCTATCTACCTGGTTTTTAACGAAGGTTATAGCGCTACCCATAATGACCAGCTCATAAGGGAAGATGTTATTTCGCAGGCCATGTTGCTTTGCAAATCTTTGCTGGACAATCCCAAAACTCAGCTTCCACAGGCTTATGCCCTTATGGCCCTCATGTGTTTTCATGCCGCCCGAATTGAAGGTCGCTTGACTCGGGAAGGAGAATTGATTCTGCTCAATCAACAGGACCGAAGCACCTGGAATGCGGAATTAATCTACAAGGGCAACGACCTGCTCAACCAGGCGGCTTTTGGAGATACGGTAAGCCCTTATCACCTTGAAGCAGCCATCGCTTATGAGCACTCCACAGCCAAGTCTTATCAAGAAACGAATTGGGAAGCCATCCTTCGATATTATGACCATTGGCTCTCCTTGGCCTTCGATCCTGTCGTTTATCTCAACCGCTGTTTGGTCCTTTTGGAATTAAAGGGTCCTCAGGCAGCCTGGGACGCCATGAACCAGATCCAGGATCACCAAAAAATGCAGAACTATTACCTCTATCATGCCGCACTCGGTGAAATACTGGACCGCTTGGGGCGAAAAGCAGAAGCCGTTCAGTTTTTAGAAGCTGCTGCGAAACTGACCCAATCAGCCCCGGAAAAGCGATTCTTAAGAGATAAAATCGCTGCCATCTGTAATTAGTATTCGAGTTGCCCGTATTATTGTGATCGAAATCTGAACCGGTAAACTTCTTGAAACCAGACGGCAACACTCCAATCGTACTTACTTATTCCACGTTCATTAAGGGCTTTTTGGCGGTATTGAGCATCGCGGCACTGGTTGCTGATATTTGGGGCATTCCTCAACTTTTGAATTCTGATCAGCAAGGCTGGAAACTTATTTTATTTCTCCTCCTGATTGCAGCGGGAAACGCCATCATTTTCCTTGGATTGATCGACGCGTTCAAATGCCGCCTTGAACTGAGCAGCCAGGGAGCAATCTATGTTGGTGTTTTTAGGACCAAAAAGCTAACTCTGGATCAAATTGAAGGCTATTCCGAAGAAGAAAAATATGTTCGAATCAGAGCCAATCAAAAGGGTTTAAAGAATATTGCGGTGCCCACCTATTTACAACCTTCTTATATGCTTCACACCTGGTTTGCCCGCAATGATATTGCCAATTTGGACGAGCTGGAGTTTGAAGAAGAGCAGGAAGACATTCTATCCAATCCTGAATTCGGAGACACGGAGGCAGAACGCAACATTCAGCTCCTGCAGGCTAAAAAATGGGCGAAATACCTCAACTATGCCGGTTGGGGATATGGTGCCTGGGCCTTGTTTTACTCCAAGCCCTATGATCTGGTAATTTGGCTCGGTATACTACTCACGCTAACCTGCTATGGTGTGGTCATCAATTTCAAAGGATTGATTCGGGTGAACCAATATGACAACAGCGCTTATCCTTCCGTTTATGCAGGCGCCCTGGTACCAGGCGTAGTGCTGTTTGTAAGATGTTTAATGGATTTTGAAATCTACGACTACAGTCCCCTTTGGCCTTCGCTTATTGCCCTGGGTATTGCTTTAGCCGTTTTCATGTTATGGTCAACCCGCTCGATAAACATTAAAGACCTCACCGATTTAATGGCCTACGTAGGCTCTTTGGTCTATGGTCATGCCTTCGCCTTTGCAATCATTGTTTCCATCAATTGCTATTATGATTCCCACGCACAGGGAGCCACCTATGCAACCGAAGTGATTGACCTCCATACCTCCGGCAGTAAACACACGAGCTACCATGTTACCTTTGCACCCACAGGACCCTTTCCGGACGGAGACGATGTAACCGTATCAAGAAGCACCTATGAAGAAGTTCAAATCGGGGATGAAATGATTCTTGAAATGAAAGATGGCCTTCTTGGGATTCCCTGGTACGATTTTCAGATTTACGTACAAGACTAAGCCTTCTTCTTTTTGGTAGGCTTAGGTTTTAAGGTAGCGATGTAATCGTAACTCGATTGAATCACCGCTTTCATCTCTTCCTGATTTTGCAACAATCCATCCGGCACCACAGCATACTCCTTCATGATTCGGCCATGCTGGACCGAAAGTTCGGTATTGTGTTTTTGCAGAAAATCGGCCAGAACATCCTTCGACAAGCGAATACTCATGGTTCCCTCTTTATCCAAAAAGGAAAACATGTGCCCGTTTAGTGAAGTATAGGGCATAGTTGCTCCCTTCCTTTCGATATCCGGAAATGAAGCGATCAGTTCGTCATAAGCTTTTAATTTATCCTCTGGAATAGTCGTTTTCTTGCTCATTCCACTAAGGTAAATAATCCCAATTGGCGTGCAAAAGATGCTCAAGGCATAAAACTTGTACTTTGGTCATAAACGAAATCAAATGCGCATCCTACTCACACTTAGCCTCGCTTTTCTATTTGCCTATCCATCCTACAGCCAGATTGACCTCGGCAAACTCCGTAAAGAAGCAGAAGAAACCTTAAGTACAACTACCGGCGGGAAAGGCACCGGCCTGTCTAACGACGAAGTGATCGCTGGACTGAAGGAAGCCCTGAATGTGGGTATTGAAAACGCAGTAAAGTCTGCTTCCGTAGTGGATGGCTTCAACAAGAATCTTGAAATCCGAATTCCGTTTCCTCCGGAAGCTGAAGAAATGAAAAAGTACCTGCTCAAAATGGGTATGCAGAGCCAGGTAGATGAATTTGAAGAAACCCTGAACCGTGCGGCTGAAGAAGCTTCTAAAGATGCCACTGAAATCTTTATAGCGGCTATCAAACAAATGTCCATCGAAGACGGATTTACTATTCTCAATGGCAACGACGACGCAGCCAGTCAATATTTAAAAAAGACCACCTACGATCAACTCTACGACAAGTTTAAACCCATCGTGGTGGCAGCTACCCAAAAGGTCCAGGTTACCAAATATTGGAATCCCCTGGCGAGCACTTACAACAAAGTGCCCTTCGTTAAAAAAGTGAATCCTGATCTGGAAGACTACGTAACGAAAAAAGCCATAGACGGACTCTTTGTGCTGGTTGCTCAGGAAGAACAAAAAATCCGTAAAGACCCTGCCGCTCGGGTAACCGACATTCTGAAGAAAGTCTTTAAATAGGCTATTAGGAACTTAATTAGGCAAAATCCGGGTTAAAAATCACGTTTGTTTTAGCCCTTCATTCGCCTTCTCAATCTCGTTCCGAAACCCTACCTTTGCCCCCGTTTTACCCCCATGTCGGTTTACGTAGCCAGTCATAGCATTTTGAGCCCTTTTGGGTTGGGAAGCGCCACCACCTTCGATGCGCTTGTTCAGGGAAATTCCGCAGTGGTCTACAATGAAGATCCGGAACTTTCTCCGATTCCATTTTTCGTATCCAAAATTCAGGATGAGTTAATCGAACCCATGAAGGTAGATGGGATCACCCGATTGGAAAGCATGATGATGCAAACCATCCTGGACGCTCTCAAGAAATTTCCGGAAGCGGATCTTCGAAACAAAGATTCTCTGCTTATACTCTCCACAACGAAGGGTAATATTGACCTACTTGCTGACACACGACCTGTGCAATTGGGTGGATTTGCAAAAGAAAGATCCTACCTCTCTTCGGTAGCCGAAACGCTGGGCAAGACTTTTAGATGCGCCAACACTCCCATTGTGGTATCCAATGCCTGTATTTCTGGTGGAAATGCACTGCAGTTGGCCAAAACCTTTTTGGATGCTGGTCGCTACAAAAATGTGGTAGTTTGCGGAGGCGATGTAATCACAGAATTTGTGGTTTCCGGATTCCGTTCCTTTCATGCCCTGAGCGAAAGTCGATGCAAACCCTTTGATGACAATCGTGATGGAATTAACCTGGGAGAAGCAGCAGCTTGCATGGTACTTTCTTCCACTCCATCTGAAATCAGTTTGATAGGAGCGGCAACGAGCAATGATGCCAATCACATTTCAGGTCCCTCCCGAACAGGAGAAGGGCTTTATCTGGCCATTGGCAACGCTATGAAGGAAGCCAACAAAGAGGCCAGTGACATTAGATATATCTCGGCCCATGGAACGGCAACAGCCTACAACGACGAAATGGAATCGATCGCCTTTGATCGCCGAGGGCTCAATGAAGCCTTTGTAAATAGCTTCAAAGCCTACGTTGGACACACTTTAGGTGCAGCAGGAATTTTGGAAAGTATATTAGCTGTTTCCTGCCTGAAGGAAAATCTCGTAATCGAATCGCTTGGCTACGATTACCATGGAGTAAGCCGAAAAATTGAAATCATTGAGTATACTCGGAAGAGAATGCTCAAAACCATACTTAAAACCGGCTCCGGATTCGGAGGTGGAAATAACGCACTAATCTTCGAAAAAAATCAGTAAAGACGCTCACATATCTTCCTATGCCATACTGAATCGGGCTCAAGCCTGGTGCAACAATCAAATGGCTTATGAATCGGTAAATTCCTTCGACAACTGGGTCAAAGCCTGGTACCGTTCGCGGGAAGTGGGTTATGGAAAGTTTTTTAAAATGGACCGGCTCAGCAAGCTTGGTTTTATGGCCGCTGAATTGGTTTTGGAAGGCAAAAACCTCTCCGAAAAATACGGACCCGAACGAGTAGCCGTTCTCCTGGGTAACCGGGCAGCCAGTCTGGACACAGACCGGAAGCATCACGAATCGATCAAAAATCGTGAAAACTATTTTCCGAGTCCGGCTGTCTTCGTATACACATTGCCCAATATCGTGCTTGGAGAAATCGCCATTCGCCACACCTTTCGTGGAGAGAATGCTTTCTTCATTTTTGATAAATTTGAGCCCGGATTTTTCGTTGATCTGGCTCAGGGATTATTGGCCTCCAACAAGGCCGATGCCGTACTATTCGGCTGGGTGGATGTGGATGGAGAATCTTATGAAGCGGAACTCTATCTCGCCGAGCAAGAAGGTGGAGAATGGGGCCCATTGAGCGAAGAAAACATATCGAATTTGAAAACCAGAAATAATGGATGAATTGATTGTAAAACTGAAGGAGCAAATCATCGAGCAATTGAACCTCGAAGACATGACCCCAGATGATATTGATGCGGATGCTCCTCTGTTTGGAGATGGATTGGGATTGGATTCAATCGACGCATTGGAACTAATCGTGCTGATGGAGAAATTCTATGGCATTAAAATCCAAGACCCGAAAGAAGGTCAAAAGATTTTCCTTTCTGTACGGTCTATCGCCGAATTTATTCAGAACCACCAAAACGCCTAATCGTTGGCTTTACCCCGGGTATTCGTAACAGGTATTGGCGCAGTTTCAGCCATTGGGTTGACGGCTGAAGAGAATCGGACGTCGCTGCTGACGGGCAAACATGGTATTGCTCCGGTTCAGCGTATTTCGACCAAAAACAGTCACCTGATGGTGGGTGAAGTAAAACTTTCTGATGAAGAGATCCTCGCGAAGCTGGGAAATCCGGAAGGAATCTTTACCCGAACTTCCCTTTTGGGCATGTTGGCCGCTAAAGAGGCCTTGGCTCAAGCTGGAATCGAAGACTGTTCCGACGCCCCAACTGGATTAATCTCCTCCACCAGCGTAGGTGGAATGGGAAAAACCGAAAACTACTACTACGACTACCTAACCAACGACGAGCACCTGGAATTCATCATCACCCACGATTGTGGTGATAGCACCGAGTGCCTGGCAGACTATTTTGGAATAAAAGATTACCTCGCCACTATTTCCACAGCCTGTTCATCTGCTGCCAATGCAGTAATGATGGGCGCCCGATTGATCAAGAGCGGTCAATTAGACCGTGTGGTTGTTGGTGGAACGGATTGCCTGACCAAATTCACCTTGAATGGGTTTAATACCCTCATGATTTTGGATGCCGAGCACAGTCGTCCCTTTGACCAAACCCGAAGAGGGTTAAACCTGGGAGAAGGAGCCGGATTCCTGGTTTTGGAATCAGAAGAACTGGTTCGTAAATCGGGTAAAAAGGCCCTGGCAGAAGTATCGGGCTACGGAAATGCCAATGATGCTCACCACCAAACGGCGTCTTCTCCGGAAGGAGAGGGTGCGTTCCTGGCCATGAGCCAGGCTTTTCAAGTGAGTGGACTGGAACCTTCAGCCATCAGCTACATTAACGTGCATGGAACGGGGACCGAGAATAACGATCAGTCAGAAGGAACGGCTATCAACCGAATTTACGAGGGAAACACACCTCCCTTCTCTTCGGTGAAGGCGTTTACCGGACATACGCTTGCGGCGGCCGGAGGACTGGAAGCTGTTTACTCCGTTATGGCCATTGATAAGGGTTGTATCTATCCGAATCTGAATTTCCAGCATCCGATTGAAGGCTTAAACCTGGTGCCGGAAACCGAAGGTCGGGAAGGAGAAAACATTCAGCACGTACTCAGTAATTCATTTGGTTTTGGGGGAATTGTACCTCTCTGATATTCTCAGCGGTGTAAAATGGAAATGTATCTAAATGGCATCGGTTGTGTAGCTCCTCAGAATACTTCTGAGAAACCCTTATTTGCTGAACCCCTGGGCGAAACGGATGTGCGCAGAAACATCGTAAAACCCAACTACAAAGAATACATCAATCCTGCTATGATTCGTCGAATGGGTACGGCGATCAAAATGGGTGTTGTGGCCTCTAAGCAAGCCTTGAGTCAAGCCGGCACCGACATGCCAGATGCCATTATCGCAGGAACTGGATTGGGCTGCCAGCAGGATAGTGAAAAATTTCTCACCGCGATTATCGATCATGATGAGCAGTTTTTGACACCTACCTCTTTCATTCAATCTACCCATAACACGGTTGCCGGGCAGGTAGCACTTATGCTCAAGTGCCGGGCCTACAACTTTACCTATTGCCACCGGGGATTTTCCTTCGAAAACACTTTGGTTGATGCGGCTTTAGCTCTGGAAGAGGGCTGGGCACAACAAGTACTGGCCCTTGGCGTAGATGAAATGACGACTCATACCCTGGAAGTTTTCCAGCGAATAGGGCTCAACGTAAAAGATGCTGAACCGACTCTGGATCTGCTGAAAAGCGAACAAAAAGGATCTGTTTATGGAGAAGGTGCCACCGCATTCGTTCTTTCTCATCAGCCCAGTGAACACAACTTTGGGCGAATCTCGGCAGTAAAAACGCTGTACAAACCGACAAACGAACAGCAGGTGTTGGATTGGATCAATTCTACCTTGCAAGAATCCGGGGCTTCCCTTAACGACATCGACTTGGTGTTGCTTGGAAAAAACGGAAATCCCGAAGAAAATCGCTGGTACGAAGCCGTAGAAGCTTCTGCCTCTACTCCATCCATCGGTGCATTTAAACACCTCGTTGGAGAATACCACACAGCTAGTGCTTTCGCCCTTTGGTTGGGCGCATCCATTCTACAGGATCAAGAAGTTCCGGAAGTTGTATTCACTCGAAAAAACACAACAACCGATTGGAACCGAATCCTGATTTATAACCAATACGACCACCGCGATCACTCCTTAATTTTATTGGAAAAATGAATCGCTACAACCGATTTAGGTTAGCGTTTCTGGTTGCCCTTGCCGTTTTTGTGTATGGTTGGTACGCCTTAGGTTGGTCCCTTCTTTTTCCTTTGATCCTAATCGTTTTTTTTGCGGCAGTTGTGTTTTGGGGTGTGGTAAGCATTCGAGCCAACATGTTTACCGAAACCATCTGCAAAAACCCAGAAGCAAAAGGACAAATCTCCATCACTTTCGACGATGGTCCTCACCCAGAATTTACCCCAAAACTGCTGGACATTCTCAAACGGGAAAACATCCAAGCCACCTTTTTCTGCATTGGCCATAAAATGGAATCCCATCCAGATTTGGTACAGCGACTTCATCAGGAAGGTCACCTCATTGGAAATCACACCTACTCGCACAGCAAGTTTATTGACCTGACCCCCATCAAAAAATTTGCGGCCGAAATTCAAAAAACCTCCGACCTGACCCAAAAACTCATTGGTTTAAAACCTCGCTTTTTCCGCCCTCCCTATGGCATTACCAATCCTCGCGTGGCCGGTGGAATCAAACGAGCAGGCGTGTTGAGTATTGGATGGAGTATTCGATCCTTTGACACCGTAAATAAGGAGACTGACAAGGTGGTTCGCAAGGTTACCCGAAAGCTGGAATCCGGTGATATACTGCTGTTTCACGACCACTTGGAATGGTCCACAGAAATTTTGGAGAAGTTTTTGGTAGAAGTCCGTCAGACTGAATTCAAAATCGTTCCTTTGGACGAGTTGATAAATGAGAAAGCCTATGAATAAGTGGCTCCTGATTATGATGTTGGTCATTGGCTCAACGGCCCATGCCCAAAACACCTGGACAGCGGTAAGCGACAAAGCTGAATTTAAGAACAAGGTTCAACAAAGCACCAATGGTCTTAAAACTCTTATGGCTGATTTCGTTCAAGAAAAGCATTTGAGCTTCCTGGAAGAAACAGTAACCAGCACCGGAGTGTTCTATTTTAAGAAAGCCAATCAGGTTCGTTGGGAATACAAAGAACCCAATGCCTATTTCATTTTGATCAATGACAAAACCATCACAACCGTGATGAATGGTAAGGAAACTACAATTGATGCCTCCAAGAACAAAACCTTTCGGGAGATCAACAAGATCATGCTTGGGAGTATCAACGGTGATATCATAAATCACCCGGATTTTGAAAGCAACCTCTTTGAAAGTAGTGAGGGTTACAAGCTTCATTTGATCCCACAGGTAAAGGCCCTAAGCAATGTGATAAGCGAAATCGTTGTGTGGTTTGACAAAGAAAATATGAGCGTTGTTCAGCTCAAAATGATCGAAGCTTCCGAAGATTTTTCCCTGATTAAATTCGAAAACAAAAAGCTGAATGTTGAAGTACCTGATCGGATGTTTGCTCCTTAGCGCACTCCTGACAGGATGCCGATACCAACCGCTGCCCAAGTATGCTGACGACTATGGGCGGCAAGAAGGGAGAAGTGCTGCCGATTGGGTGGATCAGCCCGGTCTTTATCGCTTCGACGCCAGTTTTGACCGCAAGGAATCTCACTTTACCGGCGTATTTTACTTTAAATCCATTGATTCAAACCAGGTTAAAATAGCCATGACCACAGACATGGGCTACAAGCTATTTGATCTCCTCCTGACCCGGGAAGGCGTTCAATGGAACTACATCTATCCAGACATGGATAAAGCCATTCTAAAAGGCATTTTGGAAAAAGAGTTTCGAACCCTTTTGATGTACATCCCTTATGACTGCGAGACCTGGGTTTATGAACAAAAACCCTTACATGAACGGATTCATTGGGAGAAGGAAAAGATTTACTTTTACCCCGATTCTAATCGGACGGGTACCTATGAAAAAATCCAGCTGGTTAGAAGGAACAAGGTAAGGGTAGAAGTACAGGCATCGAATTTTCGTCCTCTGGAAAAGGAATCGAAAGGAAATGCCCCATCGGGCGTTCCCACTATTTACATTCCCGACCATATGGTGTTGAAGGACTATTTGGCTCAAACTACCATCACCTTAAAACGAAAGTTATGACGGAAGTACTTGGGGATTTCTACTCGGTGGTGAACAAAGGTGAGGCTGACGGAGACAAGCGCAGTTGGACCATCCGTATCAATCCTGAACACGAAATATTCAAAGGTCATTTTCCGGGTAACCCTATCACCCCGGGAGTATGCATGATTCAGATCATTCGAGAATTGGCAGAGGAAGACCTCAATCAAAAACTCTTTTTGTTTTCGGCCAACAACGTCAAGTTTATGGCGATTATCAATCCTGAAACAGATCCTGTATTGCAACTCGATGTGCAAATCTTGGAAAAAGAGGACTTCTACAGCATTCGTTGCTCGGCTCGATTTGGGGAAACGGTAGCCCTTAAATTCAGTGGATCTTTTCGTCCAGTAAATTAAATCCAACCCCGTGGAAAAAACCGACTGCAAGTCAAAACTCAAAGAACTTCGGTGCTGTATTCTTGTTCCGACCTACAACAACGAGAAAACTTTGACTCGGGTGTTGGATGGCGTACTGGAATACTCCGATGATCTGATTGTAGTTTGCGACGGTGCAACAGATTCCACTCCCGAACTTTTAAAAAACTACGAAAACAAAGCCCATGTCGTTTCCTATCAACCCAACAAGGGAAAAGGAAATGCGTTGAGAACCGGATTTAAAAAAGCGGTTGAACTGGGATTTGACTATGCCATAACCATCGACTCGGATGGACAACACTACCCGGAAAACATTCCTGATTTTGTGACCAAACTGGAGGAAAATCCAGGGGCGCTGATTATCGGAGCCCGAAACATGGATCAGGAGACGGTTCCCGGAAAAAGTAGCTTTGGAAACAAATTTTCCAACTTCTGGTTTCAGTTTGAAACCGGTATAAAACTCCCGGACACTCAATCCGGATATCGGTTGTACCCGGTAAAGGCCTTGGATAAGGTTCGATTCTTTACAACGAAGTTTGAATTCGAAATCGAGGTAATCGTGAAGGCAGCCTGGAGGGATATTCCGGTTATTCCGGTTCCGATTAAGGTATTGTATGACCCCGAAGAGCGGGTTACTCATTTCCGCCCTCTGCAAGACTTCACGCGAATCAGCATTCTCAATACTTGGTTGGTTACCTTGGCCTTACTCTACTACAAGCCGAGGAATCTTTTGCGGCATTTTCAAAAAAAAAGCATTCGCCAACTCATCCGTGAAGATCTGATTCAAAGTCATGAGCCCATTCACAAAAAAGTGAAGGCCGTGATGTTGGGTGTTCTTATTGGCGTTTTACCTATTTGGGGACTCCACACCCTCTCGGTCATTGTATTCGCTCACGTATTTAAGCTGAACAAGTTCATTGCCTTTTTGGCTTCCAATATCAGCTTTCCGCCCTTTGTTCCCATTCTGGTCTTTTTGAGTATGATCATCGGGAAGTGGACCCTTGGCACAGGTAAAGTGATCGCCTTCAACATGGACATTACGGTAGAATCCATTAAAGATCATCTGGTGCAATATGCCGTTGGCAGTACCATTCTTGCCCCTCTTTTAGCACTCCTTTTTGGATTGCTGACGTTTGTTTATCTTTCCTCCACCCGAACCCAGAAACACGGTTGATTGGAAAACTGGTTTATCCATATTCAACGGTATTTTAGCCGGAAGAAAGCCCTATTCTTCGGACTGCTATTGCTCCTCATGGCCTTGCTTGGTGGCTTGGTCTCTCAGCTTAGGTTTGAAGAAAACATATCCCGTATGCTACCCGGCAGCGAGGAATTGGTGGAAGTCAATCGTTTGATTGAATCTTCCGGGTTCATGGATCGGCTCTTTATTCACGTTTATGCCGACGGAGATGTACATCCCGACAGCCTCACCGAGCTCGCTGATCAACTGGCCGAACGGCTAAGCGACACGAGCTATCAGGGACTGATTCGAACCTTCGAATATCAATTGACCGATGAAGATCAACAAGCGGTTTACAACTACCTCTCAGACAACCTGCCCTATTTTCTTTCCGAAAAAGATTATCGGTATTGGATAAACGCCTGCAACCCGATTCCATCCAGTCTTTCGTTCGCGGTGGTTACGATTTGATCCTTTCACCAGCTGGAATGGTAGCCGGAAAGTTCTTTATGAACGATCCGGTTGGAATGAATAGCCTCGGTCTCAATAAGCTCAACCAACTCCGATTGGATGATCGCATTGAGCTCTACAACAACTACTACGTTTCCAAAGATCAGCGCCATCTGCTCATGTGGTTGATTCCGGAAAATGAACCGAACGAAACCACCGAAAATGCTCGATTACTCGACCTGCTTTCCGAGGACTTGAAATCGCTCTCTACCGACCAGGTAAAGGCCGAGTACTACGGAACCACCGCCGTTGCCGTAGGGAATGCTCGTCGAATCAAAAAAGACATTCAATCGACGGTTGGTATTGCCGTTATCATTCTACTCGTCTTTCTCACCTTTTATTTTCGCAAGCCCACCACCTTTATTTTGCTCTTTCTTCCGGTGATTTTAGGAGCGGGATTTGCCCTGGCCACTCTTTATTTGGTGAAGGGAACGATTTCAGCCATCTCCCTGGGAATTGGTTCTTTAATCTTAGGAATCACCATTGATTTCAGCCTTCACTTTCTGAACCACATGCGGGAAGAAAACGAAGTGGAATCAGTTTTGAGATCTACCGCACGCCCTATTCTAACTTCTTGCCTTACCACTGCTTCTGCTTTTATGTGTTTGGCCTTGGTAGGTTCAGACGCCCTAACCGATCTTGGCTTGTTTGCCTCTATCAGTGTAATCGTGGCGGCCCTGGCCACCTTGTTGGTTCTTTCCAATTTGGTGAAATCTAAAAAAGGAGATTCTACCAGGAAAAGCGCTCCGAAAAAGGGATTCATGCAGACCTTGAGTCAATACCCTTTGCACAAAAAGCCCTGGGCTATACTCGCATCATTGGCCATTACTGCAGTCCTTCTTTTCTTCTTTAGTGAGGTTCGTTTTGATGGAGACCTCTCCAAAATGAATTACCAGAGCGAAGCCCTGGAAGAAGCCGCTACCCGACTAAACTCGATAAACGGTCAACAAGAAAAAACCATTTACCTCGTCGCCCGATCTTCGGATCAAAACGAAGTATTTGCTGAGAACCAGCGCATCCTTCAAGTAGTTCAAAACTTGCAAAAAGATTATCCCGAAATTCATGCGGCTTCTTTGGCACCCATTGTTCTTTCTAAAGAAGAACAGGAGCGAAAACTGGCCTTGTGGAATAATTTCTGGACAAACGAGCGTATCGATGGCCTTCGACAAATGCTCATCGAAGCCGGCACTCCCTACAAATTCAAAGAGACCGCTTTCAAACGGTTTTACAAACGACTGGAAAAGGATTACGAACCCTTGTCTTTTGATGAGGCCCAGGAACTCAAAGCACTAAACCTATCGGCATTCACCGGTCAAACCGGGAAGGATTTAATCATCTATAGTCCTTTGCGAATTGGCCAAACACCTGCTGATTCATTGAAGTTGGCCTTACGCAAAGAGGGCGTAACCGTATTTGATAAAAGTGACTTTGCCAACGGAATCATTCTCGCCCTGAAAGAAGATTTTTCATCGCTCATCGGCCTGTCCTTGATTTCGGTCTTCCTTATTCTTCTGATCTTTTTCAGGCATTCCTTGTTGGCCCTCATCACCCTATTACCCGTGGCTATTAGTTGGGTATGGGTTACCGGCTTAATGGTATGGTTGGATGTTCCATTCAACATTTTCAACATCATCGTATCCAGTTTGATTTTCGGGCTGGGGATCGACTATGCCATATTCATCACTTCAGGCGTCCTGCATGAGCTCAAGACGGGAGAACAAAAAGTATCGGTTTACAAAACTTCTATTCTGCTATCCGGACTTACCACACTGGCCGGAATTGGAGTATTGATCTTTGCCAAACATCCGGCCCTTCACTCCATGGCCCTCATTTCCCTGCTTGGAATATCAGTGGCCATTTGGATCTCATTTACGCTTCAGTACTTCCTGCTTGACCTACTCATATTAAAGCGAAAGAAAAAAGGCGTGGAGCCCTTTACCACGGTCAATATCTTTTGGACCCTGTTTACCTTTTTCTACTTTCTGGTTGGTTCAGTAATTATTACCGTACTCAGTGCCATCGCTTTAATCATTCCGGTAAAACCGGTTACCCGTCAACGCTTTTTGGCCTGGAGCATCAGCCGGTACATGTTGTCTTTGATTGCCGTTTCCCGAAACGTTAAACGCTCCCTTGATTTGCCTAAACAAAACCCAAGTGGAAAACCGGTAGTCTACTTTGCCAATCACGAATCCTTTTTGGATATTCTACTGATTTTGGCTCTAAATCCCAAGAACATTCTACTCACGAACGACTGGGTGTACAAGTCACCTGTATTTGGATTTATCGTCCAGCGGGCGGGTTTTTTCCAGGTTTCTGAAGGCTACGAAAAGAGTATTCCTCACCTGAGTCAAAAGGTGAAAGAAGGATTTAATATCTGTGTTTTCCCGGAAGGTACACGCTCCGTCTTTCCCAAAATCCAACGCTTTCACCGCGGAGCCTTCTTTATCGCCGAAGAGTTGAAGCTGGACATGGTTCCCATCCTCTTGCACGGTTTTGGAGATGCGATGACCAAAAGCGATGATTTCATTTTGAAAAATGGCTCAGTTACCACTCGTTACCTGGAACCCATTCGCTACGAAGATCGAAGTTGGGGTGACAACTACCGAGAACGAGCCAAATCGGTTCGGAAAGATTTTATGGCTCAATTCCTGGCCATGCGTTTTGAGTTAGAAACGGTTCATTATCACCGTCATCGTTTGTTTAAGCATTACCTCTACAAGGGTCTCGATTTGGAAAAACGAGCCAAAGGGGTCATTCGAAGCAATCAAGCGAGCCGAGAAACCATCAACCGGCAACTTCCACTTAAAGGGCGCATTCTGGTAGTAGGAGAAACTCTGGGGCTCGGAACTTTCTATTATTCCTGGTTTTCTGAAAAACGTGAATTCACCAGCTGGGTAAAACAGGAAGCTGATTTGTATCTCCCGGAGCAAAGTTTTACGACTTTGAAAAATGACAAAATCCAATTTCAGGCATTTCCTGATGGATCAGAAGATCACTCTTTTGACGCCCTGGTGATTGATCAAACCGATGGTTCCTTGCCGTCGGATCAATGGGACAAGCTACAGAGTTGGTTGAAGTCGGGCAAGCTACAGGCGAATCAAATTTTTACGCTTAATTTGGCGGAGGAATGGCGGAACGAGTCCAACAACTGGCCGATCCGACCCGAACATTTCTGATCATTTGGATTACGATGCGATCATAATTGGCAGTGGCCTGGGCGGGCTGCTATGTGCTTCTACTTTTTGCGACGAAGGACTTTCAGTGCTGGTGCTGGAAAAGAACAACCAGCTTGGAGGAAACCTTCAAATCTTTAAGCGAGATGGAGTGACCTTCGATACGGGCGTGCACTATTTAGGCGGACTCGGAGAAGGACAAAACCTCCATCGTTTGTTTGAATACCACGGTATTCTGTCTGATTTGAAATTGGACCCTATGGATCCCGAAGGATTTGACATCATTTCCTTCGACGACGATCCCCAAGACTACAAATGGGCTCAAGGTTATGAACGATTTATTGAAACCCTTTCGAGCCAATTTCCAGGAGAACAAGAAGCCATTAAAAAATACTGCGCCAAGATTCAGGAGTTTTGTCTGCGCTTTCCGCTGTACAACCTCAAGGAAGGTGAACTCTCTATGGAAGGAGACCTGCTATCTCTAAATGCCCAGGATTTCATCGATTCACTCACCTCCAATCCTACTCTTCGGGCGGTATTGGCAGGAAATAACTTACTCTACGCCGGCAATCCGAAAAAGACCCCATTTTATGTACATGCCTTGGTCTGCAACTCCTACATTCTAAGCGCATATCGATGCGTAAATGGTGGAGGCCAAATTGCCCAAGCCCTGGCAAAAAAAATTCGGAGAAAGGGAGGAAAGCTGCTTCGCTATCGGCAAGTAGATCAAATTCTCTCCGATGGTAAAAAAGCCCTTGGAGTGACCACAACCAAAGGAGAAACCTTTACCGCCAAACATATTATTTCCAACCTACATCCAGCCATGACTTTCGACTTGGTGGAAAAAGGCATTCGAAAAGCCACCCGACAACGTATGAAGGCCCTTGAAAATGGCATTTCTGCCTTCTCCGTTCACCTGGTGATGAAACCCGAATCCTTTCCCTACCTCAACCACAACCGCTACCACTTTAAATCCGCTAATGCCTGGAGTGCTGCAGACTATACGCAAGAAGACTGGCCTCGATCATACATGTTATCCGTTCCAGCAGAAGGCGATGACAGGGAATACGCCCACGGGCTTTCCATCCTAACCTACATGAGAAGCGAAGAAATGGCCCCCTGGAAGGACTCCTTCAACACCATTGCCGCCACCGCCAATCGGGGAGAGGATTACGAACAGTTTAAAAGCCAAAAAGCCGAAAAAGTTCTTTTGGAACTGGAAAAAAGGTATCCAGGAATTCAACAAAGTGTTCAATCCATATACACCTCTTCTCCCCTGTCTTACCGCGACTACATAGGCACTCCTGAGGGCTCGATGTATGGGATTGAAAAAGACAGTAGAAACCCCTTGAGCACCATGATATCTGGCAAGACCAAGCTGGAAAACCTCTATCTCACCGGACAAAACCTTAACCTTCACGGAATATTGGGGGTTAGCGTATCTGCTTTTAAAACCTGTTCCGAAATCTTCGGATTGCCCTACCTACTCAACAAAATCAACTAATCAGGTCGCGTTAACATGCCTTTGTATTTTTTGAAAGTACTGGTAACATGGGCCTCCCGGATTCGATTATCTTTGCCGCGGTTTTATCCATGCGTTCATTAACGCAGCAAAACAACTTAAAGGGCTGATGAATATAATAGTTCCAATGGCTGGAATGGGCAAGCGAATGCGCCCACACACCTTAACCGTACCGAAACCATTAATCCCCGTAGCAGGCAAACCAATTGTTCAACGTTTAGTTGAAGACATCGCTGGTTTGTGCACCGAAAAGATTGACGAGATTGCCTTTGTGATTGGTGATTTTGGAGCAGAAACGGAAGCCAAGCTTCTCGCTATAGCAGAATCACTCGGCGCCAAGGGAAAGATTTGTTACCAAAAAGAAGCTTTGGGAACGGCCCACGCCATTCTTTGTGCCGAAGAAACGTTGAAAGGCAAAACCATTGTTGCCTTTGCAGATACCTTGTTTCGTGCCGATTTCAAATTGGAAACCGAACGCGATGGAATTCTTTGGGTAAGCCAAATTGAAGATCCAAGCGCATTTGGGGTAGTAAAGCTGGACGACAATCAAGTCATTACCGACTTTGTAGAAAAGCCCAAAACCTGGGTATCGGATTTGGCTATGATTGGTATCTACTACTTCAAAGATGGAGAGACACTCCGCCAAGAATTGCAATACCTCATCGACAACGACATCATCAACGATGGCGAATACCAATTGCCAGAGGCGCTGAAGAACATGACCGCCAAGGGCATGCAATTTGTACCAGGCAAAGTGGATGAGTGGCTCGACTGTGGAAATAAGAACGCAACCGTTTATACCAATCAACGGGTTTTGGAAAACACCAAAGACCAGTTGAAAAATGGAGATAACCTGGTTCTGGAAAACAGTGTGATCATTCCTCCCTGTTACATCGGGGAAGGAGTATCGTTAAAAAATGCAATTGTAGGCCCGCACGTGAGCGTTGGAGACAATTGCCAGATCGAAAACTCCGTTGTGAGCAACAGTATTGTTCAAGCCAATTCTGATTTGAATCAGCTGGTAGTAGCTGACTCTATGATCGGACACCATGCCCGCGTAGAAGGATCTGCGATGGACTTGAGCATTAGTGATTACAGTACTCTAAAAGCCTAATTTATTGAAGTCAATAGCCCAAATATCGATTCTGATTCTTCTGTCTATCTGCCTGGCCATTCCCAATGCTCAAGCGAAAAAGAAGAAGAAGGAGTCTTCTCCCGGGCTGACTGAAAAACAGCTGATTGAACTCAAGCATACCTTTTTCGAAGCGAACAAGCAGAAGATGCTTGACAACTATCAGGAGGCTGCTGAGCTCTTTCAACGTTGCATTGAAATATATCCGGAACACGCCGCCTCCCTATATGAGTTAGCCGGAATTCGGATGCAACAAACCCGCTTGGCAGAAGCCACCTTTTTGCTTGAGGCAGCGGTAGAAATTGAACCCAAAAACAAATGGTACCGTCAAGCTTTGGCTGGCATTTACGAAACGGTAGGTGAATATGAAAAGGGAGCGGATCAGGTTAGGGCTTTGATCGAGGTTAATCCTGATAACATAGCCTTGTACGAATCGCTGGCCAACATGTACCTCTACCAAAATGATCTCAAGTCAGCTATGAAGGTCTACAATGAGACTGAAGAGAAATTTGGGGTCAATGAAATGACCAGCACCCAAAAACAAAAGATATATGTAGCTCAGGGAAAAAATGACAAAGCCCTGGAAGAAGCCAACAAATTGGTGGAAACGTACCCCAGTGTAGCTCGCTATTATACGGCCCTGGCTGAGTTGTACTTCAAAACCGGAGACAAAGAAGCGGGAGTAGCTACCTACGAAAAATTGCTGGCCATTGATCCGGATAATGCCTTGGTTCAACTTTCCATGGCTACCTACTATTATGAAGCGGGTAATGTGGAAGAGGCTCAAAAAACCATGAAGCTGGCCTTCGCCAATCCTGACCTGGAATTTGACTCCAAAGCACGGATACTTTTTAACCACATCGCCTATCGAGGCGTGCCCGAGGGAATGGTCAATCCCTTTGCCCTGGAGCTGGCGGAAACGTTGACCGAAACTCACCCTGAGGATGCTAAAGCATTTGGTGTTTATGCGGATTTGCTCTACCAATCCGGGAAAATCAATCCGGCTAAAAAGAACTACCTCAAAAGCCTTGACATCAACAAGGATCAATTTTTGGTTTGGAGCCAGGTATTGATCATTGATTCCGATAAGGCGGATTGGCAAGGTATGTATGACCATGCTGCTGAAGCGGTCGATCTCTTTCCGACACAAGCCAGTTTTTACTACTTCCAGGGTGTTGCCGCTCTGCAATTGGACAAGAATCAGGATTGCATTGATATTTTGGAAATGGGCTTGGGCCTCATCATGGACAACCGGGAGTTGAAGGCCCAGTTTTATACCTACCTGGGTGACGCCTACTACAACCTCGACAACTACGATAAGTCTTTCGGAAATTACGACCAGGCGCTCAAATTGGACCCCAACAATATGGTGGTGCTCAACAATTACAGCTACTACTTGTCTCTTTTAGATCGTGACCTTGAAAAGGCGAAAGAAATGTCGAAACGGACGGTTGAAAACGAACCCGAATCGGCTACGTTTCTGGATACCTATGCTTGGATATTGTACCGCATGGGTGACTACGAAGAGGCCAAGAAATACATGGGATTTGCGCTGAATCACGGAGGCCGTGGCGAAGCCGTAATTCTGGAGCACTATGGTGACATCCTCTACCAATTGGGAGAAAAGGATGAAGCCCGTAATTACTGGAAGAAGGCTTCTCAAGCAGGGGAAGGCTCAGAATTCCTAAACCAAAAACTGGAAACCGGTGAACTGCACGAAGAGTAATGGTCGATCTTTAACCTGGCTGGTAGTAATCAGCCTGGCCCTGGTCTTTTCGTCTTGTAAGTCGAAGAGAGATAGCGGGGTGATCAACTTTGGCAATACCCTTCCAAAGATGACCGAGGACGAGTTGATGACCAAGGTATCCGAAAACGAAGTGGACGCCGAATACCTCAACCTTAAGACCAAGGTATATTTTAAGACACCAAAGCTTTCAGATTCCTTCAAGATGCACGTTCGTATGAAAAAGGACAGCGTGATCTGGGTTTCGGCTACCTACTACAAAGTAGAAGTTGCCCGCTTCCTAATGTTTCCCGACAGCGTTAAAATGATCGACCGCAAAAACGGGAAGTACTACCTCGGTGATTATGCATTCGTGCAAAATCGCTTCAAAATGCCTTTCGATTTTTACTCCTTTCAATCCATTATTCTTGGAAATTCCTTTGACCTGAGCAAAAGCGAAAAAACAAGAACTTACTCTTCAAGAGGCCAGTATCTCGTGAGCAGTTTGCAAACCCGTGAATACAAAACAAGCGACACCACCGTAGTCCAACATCAGCAGAACTACACCATTTGGGTAGATCCGGAAAGCTATAAGGTAACCAAGTCCAGAATTTCGGAGAGCAAAACCAAAAAGAACTTTGTGGCTGAGTTTTCAGAGCATCAGCAAGTGAACGATGAATTGATTCCCCATAAGGCGAGATATTTCGTAAAAGATGAGGAAGAGATGGAGTTTCGCATGGAAGTATTGAAGCTCACGGTGAACGAAAAGACCTCCTTCCCCTTTAACATCTCGTCTAAGTACGAGCCCTTTTTTTAGACCCACAGAAGCGCTAAAACCATAGGTTTTCCGTTGAATTTTGTTGAAAACCAATTCCCCTAATCCAGTACAGGACTTAGAATTGGCTAATTTCGAATGGTAATGCGCTCGGTAAAAATCATAGCCCTATTTCTCATCCTCCTATCCTGGACTAACCTATCCATGGGCCAATCCGGCGAGAAAGCCCGGCTTGAGAAACAGCGCTCTTCTCTACTCAAAGACATTGACTACAACAAAAAACTGATCAAAGAAACCCAGAAGAAAAAATCGAGTTCGTTAAATGAGCTTCTACTTCTTCGCCAAAAAATTGCAAAACGTCAAAAACTGATTCACAACCTGCGTAGTGAAATCGATCTAATCGATCAGGATATTGAGGTAAACCGATTAGAAATTCTGGCTAAAGAACAGGAACTGGATAAACTAAAGGATGAATATGCCCAGTTGATCTATAATGCCTACAAAACCCGAAGCACCTACGATAAGATCATGTTTGTGTTTGCCTCCAAGGATTTCAACCAGGCCTACAAAAGACTGCTTTACCTTCAACAATATTCGACTTACCGCCAAAGTCAGGCTCAATTGATCGTTCAAACTCAGGAAGAACTCAACCAAAAGAACCTCGAATTGGCCGATCGAAAAAACGAGAAAAAAGACCTGTTAAGCTCCAAGGAATCGGAAACAAAGAACCTGGATATAGACCGCACCAGCAAACAGAAGACGTACAACAGCCTAAACTCCAAGCAAAAAGAACTGGAGAAAGAGCTGAAGGAGAAGGAAAGAAAAAAGGTCAATTTGCAAAAGGCGATAAACCGCATTTTAGAAGAAGAACGCCGCAAAAACACCGCAGGCAGCAAATACAAACTCACACCAGAAGCTTTGGCTTTAGCTGCTAATTTTGAAAGCAACAAGGGAAAACTCCCTTGGCCTACCGATCGCGGTATTGTGACTGGAAAATTTGGAAAACATGCTCACCCGGTACTACGTGGAATCATCGTTCACAACCGGGGTATTGACATTAGCACCGACCCTGGATCTCAATGTCGGGCTGTATTTGATGGTCAAGTAGTGGCCGTAGTTGTTCTTCAAGGAATGGGTAAAGCCATCATGGTGAAGCACGGAACCTACCTCTCGGTTTATTCCAACCTAAAAGAGGTATACGTGAAGAAGGACGACATGATTAGCACCAAGCAAAGCATTGGAACGATCTTAACCGACAATTCTGACGGAAGTACAGAAGTTCACTTCGAGCTGTACAAAGACGGCAGTAAAGATCCATTGAATCCTACTCAATGGATTTACCAACTGAAGTAATTACTGCTTCGAGAAATTCAAATTGGAAAAGTGAAAATCCGGATTCGGAAGGTCGATGGTAAAACCTTTGCAGGTTCCATTCTCCACTTGAAAGGTTACAAATCCACGAGGTAGAAAAGCATCATTAAACTTAAATACCCAGGTATCTCCTTCCCAATGCTCCATCATTCCTGTAAAGAGTTCTTTGGCCGGAGTGAGCTCCAATTTGAGTTTGGCCTTTTTTCCTTTTCCTTCCAGCGTGATTACTGCAGGTCCATAATAACTATCAACGTAGTTGCCTGTGTAAGCCATCTTCTCGAGCGATGGAGGCATATCCGTCTTGCGATTGGCGTCTACCGTTGAATCCTGTTTAGCCTGGTGCGCCTCTTGTCTTTTAGCATACCCGGCAAATTCTTTGGACCAATCTCTATTCGTTTCTGCACCGCTGTAGATATCGATTAATTTGTACATCAACGCTGTACAAACCGCAGACATGTCATTGGTAAGAATCACAATTCCTACATTCTTTTCTGGAATCAAAGCTACTTTGGTAATGTAGCCAGGAAGCCCTCCACCATGGTGCACAATTTTTAATCCCTGGTAATCGAAAAGGAACCAGCCCATTCCGTAACCTTTAAAATGAGTTCCATTCTTCTCATCCCAGCCCGATACAGGTAGTGGGTTTTGAACACTCCAAATTTTGCGAATGGTGGCCGGCTGCAGTAAGGTATCTCCATTGTGGATTCCGTTGTTCAACCAAAACAACATCCACTTTTCCATATCCACCACATTGCTGTTAAGAGCGGCGGTAGCCCCCGAGTTGTTGTAGTCAATAAGTTCCTGAGGCTGTCCTTTTAAGTGAGGATAAGCGATGGAATAAGTTTCCTTGTAATTGCTAATCGAGCTGTTGGTTTTGTTCATTCCCAATGGCTCAAAAATGTTTTGACGAACATAGTCATCCCAGCTCATGCCCGAAACTTTCTCGATAACCTGACCAGCGGTGATGTACATAATGTTTTGATACCCAAATCCTGCTCGGTATTCGTAGCTCAATGGCAAGTGGCGAATTCGGGTAATGATTTCATCGCGTGAATAGTTCGTTCCGTACCAAAGTAGATCTCCATCAAAGGTTTTCAATCCGCTGCGGTGCGAAAGCAAGTCTTCAATGGTCATCATGTCGGTAACCGTTTGGTCATAGAGCTTCCAATCGGGAAGATAGGTGGTTACCTTATCGTTCCACTTGATTTTCCCTTGATCTACCAGCTGTCCCAATGCCGCAGCAGTAAAGGCTTTCGACAAGGAGGCAATACCAAACATAGAGGTCGTATTTACCCGCTTCGTTTCACCGGCTTTGCAGACTCCATAACCTTGTTGGAATACAATTTCACCATCGTGCACAATACCAATGGCAAGACCTGGAATTTTGTGCTGAGCAACCGATTTGGAGATGTATGAATTAATCTCGCCGTAATCCGCTTCCTGAGCCAGGGAGCTCCAGGAAAAAAACAGCAAGGTGGCAAGAACTAAATAATGTGAGCTTTTCATAGCAAAAAGGTATCCGATCCTACGGTATTTTAATGTCAACTATCAAGCCGACTCGAACCACAAAGATTCGAAAGTAATAAAGAATTGAACAAGGGGCTACGTCAACTCAGCAATTTGATCCGTAACCTTTAATCGAACCCCAGCCAACTCTACCGTTCAGTAATTTGTTAGGGTATCATAAGAAACAAGGATTATCTTTAATTTTAGAAGGTTAAAACCTAGATCGTTGAAATCTGTATTTGGTTGTCTGATTCTGCTACTCTTACTTCCCTTTTCGGGGAGTGCTACTCATATTGTGGGTGGTGGTATTTACTACGAATGCCTGGGTAACGATCAGTATCGAATCACGATGTACGTCTACAGGGACTGCATAAGCGGTGAAGTTGACTTCGACCGGCCGGCCAATTTGACCATCTACGATTTCAATCCCGACATTCTCTACAACCTTCAGATTTATCCCAAGCAGATTTCTAATATTCCCAGTGATATTTACGATCCCTGTTTTGATGTTCCTTCGGGTGTTTGTGTAGAAGAGGCGATTTATGACACCATTCTCACCCTACCCCCCATTGCTGGAGGGTACACGCTTTCCTACCAACGATGCTGTAGGAACCGAACCATCAAAAACATTACAACTCCTGGCGATTGGGGCTCTACTTTTACCAATCACATTCCGGGAATTGGAGTTGTGAACTGCAACAGTTCGCCCCACTTTAAATCGAAACCGCCGCTTGCCATTTGCCTCGGATCCAACTTCAAATTTGATCACTCCGCCACCGATTCGGATGGTGACTCTCTGGTTTACGAACTTTGCGAACCCTATCACGGTGGAGGTAAAAATCTAAACGATAACGGTTGGAACTCTCCCAAACCGGATAGTGCCTCACCACCACCCTACTCGACGGTGACCTGGAATACAGGTTACAATGCCAGTTACCCCATTGATGCAAATCCTGCTTTTGCTATTGATCGAAACACCGGATTGTTGACGGGTACTCCAAGAAGTTTGGGTCAATATGTATTTGTGATCTGCGTAAGTGAATACCGCAATGGCATCCTGATCGGAGTTACCCGAAGAGAATACCAGGTAAATGTAAAAACCTGTATTTCAAACACTCAAGCGCTATTTACTCCTCCACCTGTGTGTGATGGACTTACGGTGACCTTCAGCAACTTTAGCACGACCAGTGGCAGTTATGCCTGGAACTTTGGTGTTTTGCCTACCATTCAGGACACATCCAGCCAATTAAATCCGACCTACACCTACCCAGATTCAGGAACCTACAACGTTCGGCTCATTGCTAATCCAGGTTTCAACTGCGCTGATACGCTTACCATTCCCGTTCGGGTGTTTCCAAAACTGGATCCTGGAATGATGGACTTCCCCGAAAAATGTGCTTCAGAAGCGGACTTTAACTTCTTTGCTGCGGGTACCTATGAAACCTATACCGAATTTGACTGGAGTTTTAGCTCATCAGGTAACCCGACGTCTTCCACAGACGAAAATCCGACGGGAATTACCTTTGCCAAAGCCGGTCGTTACCCCATTGAAGTGACCATGAAACATGGACCATGCTCAGCTTCATACAGCCAGGAATTGGTCATCTACCCACACCCCGAATTAGGCTATCGAATCAATGCCTTAGAAGGATGTACACCCATGAATCTAAAGCTATTGGACTTGTCTGAAGCCTGGACCCCGGTATATCGTCGGTGGGAAGTAGATGGTAAGGTATACACCCAAAAAGAAGAACGCGTCGTATTCAACGAGCCAGGAACTTATCCGGTATCGCTAACGGTTTATACCACCGAAGGATGCGCCGATACCCTGGAAACCATCAATGCCAAAGTGGTGGTGAAGAAAGGACCCGTTGCCGGCTTTAGTGTTTCCGACACAGTAGTGAGTATTTACAACCCAGAAATTCAGGTATGGGATCATTCGGTAGACGCTACCCGCTGTAGATTATTCTATGGCGACGAAAAGGTGCAAACCCCCTGTAGCTCCTCCCACGAATTCACCCGACCCGGTATTTTCCGTATTAGTCAATACGTTGAGAATAGCTTTGGCTGTAATGATACATCCTCTCAGTTGATCGTAGTAGAAAATGCCTATTCCTTCTTTATTCCAAATTCGTTTAGCCCGAATCACGATGGATTGAATGAAACCTTTAGGCCGGTGGTTACGGGATGGAAGACCTTTAAACTCTCCGTTTATGATCGTTGGGGACATGTCATTTTTGAATCCGATGATCCGACGGTTGGCTGGGAAGGAACCGAACCCAACACCGAGAAACCAAGCCCGATAGGTACTTATATGTACAAAGTCCAGGTTAGTGATTTCCTCGATGAACGCCACTTCTATTCAGGTAATGTCTACCTATTCAGATAGCCCATTTCGGAATTCCCCGATGCGCTGTTAAAAAAACAAATTCCCCGAACGATAGAGCCCTCTTCATTTTACCACCTTTGGGACAGAACTTCTGGTATTGGCAAATCCGATAAAGAAATTAGCTAAGCAAACGGCCGTTTATGGGCTTTCTTCCATTTTGGGTCGCTTGCTCAATTACCTGCTCGTACCCTTGCAGACCTACTTCTTTGTCTCCAAGGAATACGGAATTATCAGCGAGTTTTATGCCTATGTGGCCTTCTTTGTAGTGGTGCTCACCTTTGGTATGGAAACCACCTTTTTCCGTTTCGTAAACCGCTCGGAGGACAAAGAGTCGGTATTCAATCAAGCAACCAGTTTTATCTTGCTCCTGAATGTGCTCTTTCTTGTTCTGGTTGGAGTGTTCTCCCAGGATATTGCCGATTGGTTGCAGTTTCCACACTATCAGCACTTCGTGATATGGCTGGGTATTATTCTCGCTGCCGATGCCATTAGCTCCCTGTTCATGGCCAAATTGAGGTTTCAGGAAAAGGCTCGCAAGTTTGCTGTTGTTCAACTTTCGTCCATTGGTATTACGATCATACTCAACTTGGTTTTTCTGGGTATTCTCTACGATCCGAATGATCCGGATTCCCTGGGCATTGGGTACATTTTCTTAGCGAATTTGGTAGCCAGTCTCTTAAAACCAGCACTCCTTTTCCGGGAAGTACTATCCTTTCGATTCACTTGGAACACACAGCAAATGCGTGCTATGCTCATCTTTGCCGTTCCGCTCGTAATTGGAGGGTTTGCCGGAATTATCAATGAAACTCTGGATCGCATTTTGATCAAGCGATTGCTGTTGGATGAAGGTTTGGATTTTGCTCAAAGTCAGGTCGGTATCTACTCCGCTAACTATAAGTTATCTATCCTGATCACCGTATTCATTCAGGCTTTTCGCTACGCAGCCGAGCCTTTCTTCTTTGCCCAGGAAAAGAATAAAAACAAAGACGAGGTCTACTCCCGGGTAATGACCTGGTTTATCATCGTGGTTTCCACCATGTTCTTAACCATTAGTCTTAATCTGGAGTTATTCAAATGGTTTATTCCCAACGAGGAGTATTGGGAAGGACTGAAGGTGGTTCCGATTCTATTGATGGCGAACATATTTCTGGGTATTTATTACAACCAATCCATTTGGTATAAGCTGGCAAATCGGACCCAATACGGGGCCTATATATCTATTGGAGGCGCCTTTATCACCATTGGGCTCAATCTTTATTTAATTCCCATCATGGGTTATGAAGGATCAGCTTGGACCACACTTTCCGCCTACTTCTTTATGATGGTGGCTTCCTATTTCTGGGGACGAAGAATCTATCCAATACAATATGATTTACCCAGGGCGGGGCTCTACCTCTTTGTGAGTTTAGGGCTTTACTTGATTTCCCAGTTTGTAGCCACTGAAAACCCATGGCTAAATGCCTTGATCAACAATGTTATGCTACTTGGCTTTGTTGGCCTAATTATGGTAGCAGAAAAGCCCTTGCAAGAATTTAGAAAGAACGGTTAACACCCTAACGACATATCGCATGCACATCAAAGTCATCAACAAAAGCAAACACGACCTTCCTCAATATGCAACCGCTCATGCCGCTGGCCTCGATTTAAGGGCCAATATAGATGAGCCAATTGTGCTTCATTCACTTGAACGAACCATTATTCCCACCGGAATTTTTATGGAAATCCCCCAGGCTACGAAGCTCAGGTACGACCACGAAGCGGTTTAGCCGCCAAGCATGGACTCACTGTATTAAATGCTCCTGGGACCATTGATGCTGACTACCGTGGTGAGGTAGGCGTAATTTTGGTAAACTGCTCCAACGAGCCTTTTACCATTAAAGATGGAGAACGAGTGGCACAGCTCATTGTGGCTTCACACGAAGTGATTGAATGGATACCAGTAGACCACCTTTCAGACACCGATAGAGGGGCTGGAGGCTTTGGCCACACCGGTAAAAAATAGGTGACAATCAGGGTCGAAGGAGGATTCTATCAAAAAAATGATAGATTTGGTTAATCACTAAAATAATCTATCATGAAAAAAATCTTCTTCGGAATGTTAATTCTTTGCATGGGTTTATTGACCTCATGCGATAAGTGTAAAGACAAAACCTGTGAAAATGGATCCTCTTGTGATTCGGATACCGGGGATTGTGTTTGTGTTTGCCAAAATGGAGGAGAATGCTCCACTGCTGACGGGAGCTGTGCTTGCCCAACCTTTTACACTGGATCTACTTGCTCTATTGCCATTCGTTCTAACTATACGGGTTCTTTCAGTGGCTCTTTAGGCATCACTCCAGGAGCTTTGACTTATACTCGTGAGGCTTCTGTGAACGTTGATGGAACAGACGTAACTAAGCTTACAGTTGAAATGGATATCTCAGCTAATCCTCTTGTACCTCAGCGTGAAACATTCAACATCACGATCAACGATGCTACTTCTTCTTTTACGGTAGAAACAAAGTCTATTACAGATGACCAAAATCGTACTTACGAGTACACCGGTAGCGGAACTATTTCTGCAACTGAATTGAAAATGACCTTGAATGGTTCAGGTATTTTCAACGGATTCAAAATCACCAGAGATTTGGATTACACCGGAACTAAATAAGAATTTCTCTTAGTTATAAGAAAGCCCACTCCCTTCGGGGATTGGGCTTTTTTTGTGCCTGGCAGCAAAAAAAACACCCGGCTCAAAAGAACCGGGTGCCATACCGCAAATGAAAATTGCTATCGTGTTTCCAAAGTACTATTTACGAATGATCAACTGACTATGGAAGTGGATGGAAGGGCCCTCAACGCTTAATACGTATGCACCATTCTCCAACCCTGATAGATCTTCGATAAAATTATTCATCCCTTCAACGAGGTTACGATCACCCAGTGATTGAACCTGCTTTCCTTGCATATCGAATACCCGAATATTTACTTTTTCAGGGCTCTGTGTTTCTAAATTGAATTGAACCATACCGGTGGTAGGGTTGGGATACATTCTCAAAACATGGTTATCCTGAGCTTGTTCTTCAACCAAGGCCGATACAAAATCGTTATCCAACTTCACTTGATCAATTTTTAAGCTAAATGGCTTCATAGCCTGGTAATCGCCTTCCATTACGAAAGTGAAGGTAAGCACATCCTCAGCATCAAACTGAAGCGACTGATCGGAGGAAGTAAGCAATGGGAAACCAACACGGTATTCCTTCATTCCATCTTCAACCGGGAACTTCACACGGAACTGATCTTTCCAAGGGCCTACAGATGCCCGAGAAACCACCAATTCCATTTCTTTTACACCAGTAGCACTGGCCTGGAAAACAATTTGGTTGTAGGCATTCACATCCACCGGACGGTTACCTACTTTCAAGGTTTTGAATACGGAGTAGTAGGTTTGAACCTCACCTTCTACTTCCACTCCTCTTTCTACAGGGTAGTCATCTACATTCAAATAAGTAGTGTCGTGCTCGGTTACTTCAAACTTAGTTTCTTTCGCTCCGGTGTTTCTTACGAAATCAGTTCCCCAAGGACCATCCGCCACATACAAGATGTCTCTTCCACCGATGCGATCGTTAGACAAGCTAAACCCGGCATCAAATAGGTATCCGGCTTCTACATTAGCCTGGTAAGAGCTACCACCAATGGAAGTCAAGGTGATATTGGTATCCAAACCAAGTCTGTCGCCATTTTCTACCAAAGAGCGGTTTCCAGAAATGAATACCTCAGCTGCCTGAACGTCGTTGTGAACAATCATTTCAAGGTTTCCATTGTGGTAAGAAGCAGACTCTACGTACACGGTAGGAATGGTAGGTGCCCAGTTATTCAGGTATCTCATGTATCCTTTTCCATCGATTCGCTGCAAAATGTTTTCTACCATTTTACGGGTTTCGTTAGGGGCAATAGACCAAACCTGGAAGTTGAACACACTGTCGCTGGCTTCCACCTGGTATTCTTCGATGTTCCAACGGTTATCGATCGAGAAGGTACCATTGGCCTTCTTCAAAGCGACAAAACTTACAGCATAATCCAAATCGCCGTTTTCTTGCTGAATCTTAGCCATTATGAATGGGCGACCGGCAATCAATTCGTGACGTAGGTTGGTCAAGCGACCACCGTTCAATCGATCACAAATAACCTTGGTGTGCTCATACACTTCTCCATCTTTACTGTTGATGGCCAAAATGGCTCCCAATCTGCGATCCTTATCAAAGTAGTCTACAGAGAATACTTCGTTGGCATTGGAGATACCGATCAAATCGGTTGGAGTTGTAATTTTTGCTTGAGTTCCGTTTGGACCTGTTTCAGGAAGGTAATCTTCCAAACTGGTTTGACCGGCACGAACGGCCGTGTTGGTATGTGAAAATACCGGAAGCTGGCTCACGTTAGCGTAGAAGTCATCTTCATCTCTCACCTGACGTTGGTAGTTTCTATTGGCTACCAAAGAGGCCAAGTGACCGTTAGATTCCAATCCTCCGTTGTTTCCACCCGAAGTATTTTTCACACATACAGCTACTACTGCACAGTTGTTGTAAGCATTTCCATCCACTTGATCAGAAGCGGTCAAACAAGCCAGGTTCTCAGCAGTAGAGTCGGCAATAACCACCATGCTCATGGAGGCCGTATCTCCGTTCATAACGACAGGAATGGTCCATTTTCCGTTGTTTACATCATAAGTACCATGAGTAGCGGTATATGAAAGGAAAGTAAGGTTTGGATCCAACTCATCGTAGATTTCTACATTGGTCATGGTTTTCATTTCCTGGTTGCTCACCTCAACGGTAAACTCAATGGTGTCTCCAGAATTAGGAGCCGAGTTGCTTACTGATTTGGCTACAGCAATATCGAAAGGACATTGAGGGGAAGAAGAACTGGCCGTAGCCGTTTTTCCATCCAACTTCCAAACCAAGTTAGAACCGTTGAAGTTCACTTCAAACACATCCCATTGTCTTCCCGGTTGGAAAGCAGTAGGCTGCCCTTGATTTTGCGGAGCAGGAACAAATTCGTTTTGTCCGCCAATGGCCAGATTAACCACGGTGTTGTTTGGGTTGTTGTAGCCAAATACAGCGGTGTAGGAACCGTTTGTATCTGGGTAAACACATTCCAAAACGGGAGAGATTTTAGATAGCGCCTGAGTAACCACACAAGCCCCACTAAACTCTGAAGTGTTGTTGTTAAGCGTTGCCGTAGAAGTAATCACCGAACCAACCTGAATTCCAACAGGAGCCGTAATGGTAAAGCTAAAACGGTTGGTGCTATCCTTACCTTGACCTAAACCTTGAACCGGGCCAGGACCGTACCAGGAAATAGCACTGCTGGCATCATCTCCCGAACCTTCGGTAAAGGCAGCAATAAACTCCTCACCTTGTGGGAAAACAGCATTGTTAGGAACACAACCCTTAAAGATTTCAACTTCCGATTGCGGACGTGTCCATCCCTTTACAATCAAGTCGCCGTTCAAGAGTTCACAAGATTCCATTACCGGGAAGTTAAGGGCACCATTACCTCCTAAATCAAAATCATGTTCGTCATTCAAAGTATAGTATGGGGCGTTTCCTTTGTCTTCGTTTTCGGTAGAGTAAAGAACGTCAATACCGATGTTTTGTGTGGCAGCTTGTCCGGAGTTACCCGTTACATATCCATTGTCACACATGCAGTTTTGCGAGATTTTCGTTTGGCTTGCACCTGAAGTAACCATTACCCCAGCACCATAATTTGAGGAAATGCTGTTGGAACTAACCTCAGAATCAAATCCGAAGATGCGAATACCTGCAGTTTCGTTAGCAGCCTTTCCATTTTCAGTTACCGTATTTCCATCAATAACCCATTCTCCGGTACCTTGCCAGGTATCAATTCCGTTTCCAGAGTTACCTCCGATGTAGTTGCCAGAAATGGTTACGTTTTTGGTATTGTTTACCAACGTGATTCCATCCTGATTGCTTTTGCCAACACCATTGGAAATAATTTCATTGTTGTCGATCGTCCAGTTCTGACTGATCTTGCTTTTGTAGTTGGTCACATAAATACCGGAGTATTTCGCATAGCCAATCAAGTTATTCTCGATGATTACCGAATCGCCATCACCTGCACCAATGTTGTAGGCTCCGTTCACTTCAGCTCCTGCTGGAGCAGTGAAGGACGTGGCCGAAGCACCAATTACGTTCTTGGTGATTCGTACGTTGTAGCGTGTGGGGCAAATCACAATGTTGGCGTGGGCGAAGTATTCTTTCTTTCCAAAACCGTATACGGCAAATCCGCAGATAACGATATTGTCTCCATTGATGTTAAAACCAACCTTCAAATTACCCTTGTCCACAATTTCCACCTCTGGACCATCCAGGGTTGAAAGGGTATCACCATGGCAACCGACCAAACCTCCACGACCGAGAAGGGCCGTATTGGTATTTCCGGTAAATGCCGTTTGGCTACATCCATCGATCACCAGATTGTGAGCATGAATGGTAGGAAGATTGTTGGAGGTAATCTCAATGCGAAAAACACCTCGAGAGGTATCAAATCCTGGATCGGAAATGGGAATTCGAAAGAGAATTGTGTCAATCAGAGAATCGGCATTAGCCGTGTTAAGAGCTTCCCTTAAACTTCCGGGCCCGGAGTCTAAAGTATTCGTAACCTTTACGTTATTGGCAAACGACCAGTGGGCCGCTACAACTATCAATAACCCGAGTACAATTTTTTTCATCACTATCCTGCTATGCAATTTTGGGAACTCTAAAGTAATACAGTCAACCCAGACCACCTTTAAATTTGAAATATTCCTGGATTAAGTTCGACTAACAACACTTTATCTTCGATAAAATAAAATCATAGCTTCGAGGCATGGCATCAATTCAGGCAAAAGAGATCGAAAAAGCGGAGGCGAGAATTCAGGGTTATATTCATCATACTCCGACATTTAGCTCATCAGGAATCGACAAAATATTGGGCTGTAACATCCTGTTTAAATGCGAAAATCTGCAGCGCATTGGCGCCTTCAAGGCGAGGGGTGCATTCAACTTTGCGTTACAGCTTTCGGAAGCCGAACGAAGAAACGGAATCTGCACCCATTCTTCAGGAAATCACGCTCAAGCTATCGCTCTGGCTGCGAAGACCTTGGGAATCCCGGCCTATATAGTCATGCCCGAAACTGCACCCCAGGTGAAAGTAGCTGCCGTTCAAGAATATGGAGCCAAAATCACCTTTTGTGAACCAACGCTACAAGCCCGGGAAAGTACCTTGGAGGAAATTCAGGAAAAAACAGGGGCTTTTTTCATCCCTCCCTACGACCATCCTTGGATTATTGCCGGCCAGGCCACAGCGGCGAAAGAAATGCTCGAAGTCTTCTCCCCAGACGTGATTATCACACCAGTAGGCGGTGGTGGTTTGTTAGCTGGCTCTGCCCTTTCGGCTCATTATTTTGGAAATAATGTGAAAGTATACGGTGCAGAACCCCTGGGTGCCGATGATGCCAAGAGGTCCTTTGACTCCGAAGTTTGGGTCCCATCTAAAAACCCGGATACCATTGCAGATGGCCTCCTTACCTCGCTTGGTCAAACCAATTTTAAAATCATTCAGGAGAGAGTTTCAGACATTATCACTACCAGTGACGATACGATCAAAAAAGCAATGTTGCTTATCTGGGAGCGACTCAAACTGGTGGTAGAACCATCGGCTGCGGTTCCGTTAGCTGCGATTATGGATAATCCGGAAGTCGTTCAGGGAAAAAAGGTGGGTATCATTCTCAGCGGCGGGAACTTAGATCTGAAAAAATGGTCCTTCGTATAATTTAATACTGTATATTGGACTCGTTATAACAGTCTATTACCCGAAATCACTTCTCCTATGACGTACATCAATCCCCACAAGCCGGCTTCGCAATTCAACTCATTGCTTCAATGGATTGCTGATTTGTTGTGTAAAAACTTAGGCCTTCCTTGCGAACAGCGTAGAAGAAACAAATTGAAGCCAATTCCTGTCCGGGTGAGAAGATAAATCCTTCCATTAGCCTAGCGGCGACACCACTTATTTCCCTTTTTTGCCATTTCCCTGACCTATTTTGTGAAGATCGGTGAAGGGCTGTATGCTCCTATCGAATATTTTAGCGCAAAATTTTACAGGACATGAAAAACCTATTTGCAATGGGGGCGTTGCTTCTTGCCCTCACCATCCAATCCACTGGATACGCACAAGAGATTAAAACACCTCGCCCAAGCCCATTATCAACTCTTACCCAAGAAGTTGGATTAACTGAAATCACGGTTACTTATTCCCGTCCAGGAATCAAGGGTCGTAAAATCTTTGGTGACTTGGTACCTTACGGTAAAATGTGGAGAACCGGAGCAAACTCTCCAACGAAAATCAAATTCGACAAAAAAATCAAGTTGGCAGGAAACGAGATCGAAGCTGGTGAATACGCCATGCTATCCATTCCTGGAGAAAGTGATTGGGAAATCATCATCAACAAAAACCTGGGAACCTATCCACAGAATCACGATCCGGCTGATGACGTAGTTCGTTTTAAAGTTTCTTCGAAAAAAATTGAGTCTGCAGTTGAGTCTTTCACTATTGACTTTCAAGCGTTCACTGCTGATGGCGCTAACATGATTCTTCTTTGGGAAAACACGGCTGTTGTAATTCCAGTAGAAGTGACGGCTTCTGAAGAAGTGATGAAAACTATTGAACGAGTGATGAACGGACCAAGTAGCCGCGACCTTTACTTGTCTGCACGTTACTACTACGAGAACGACAAAGACATCAGCAAAGCGACTGACTGGATCAACAAGTCGGTAGAGATGGATCAGGAAAAGCCTAAGTTCTGGGTGATTCACTGGCAAGCTAAAATTTTGGCTAAATCAGGCGATACTAAAGGAGCTATCAAGGCTGCTGAGCAATCGAAAAAATTGGCTGAAGAAGAAGAATACGATGCTTACATCAAAATGAACGATGAGCTAATTAAAGAGCTTTCTTCTAAGAAATAAGCTTCTTCTTTTTAAAGGTTTTAAACCCGGGGATTTCACTGAATGAACACGTGAAATTTCCGGGTTTCTTTTTTTAAAGGCTATAGAGATACTGCCCGATTCCGAAATAAATGAACAGGCCTAATATGTCATTCATCGTCGTGATAAATGGGCCTGTAGCCAAGGCGGGATCTACCTTGTAACGATCTAAAACAAGTGGCACAAAGGTGCCAAACAAGGCCGCAAACAGGATCACCACCATCAATGCACTACTTACCGTATAGGTAAGTGTGAGGGACGATCCACTGAGAAAAATGTTATAAATCAAAAGCAATACAGAACACACCAATCCATTGAGCAAGGCCACTCCAAATTCCTTCATCAATTTAGACGCCATACTTCCCATTCCCAGAGAATTGTTGGCCAACCCTTGAACAATAATCGCTGAAGACTGAACTCCCACATTTCCTCCCATTGCTGCAACGAGAGGAATAAAAAAGGCCATTTCAGCATGCTTAATCAAGTCGTGTTCGTAAAGCTGAATGACCATGGCCCCTAAAACACCACCCAGCATTCCCAATAACAACCAAGGCAGACGAGCTCGGGTGAGCATCCAGACACTATCCGTGGATTCAACATCTTCAGAAAGACCCGATGCCAATTGGTAATCCTTCTCGGCTTCTTCACGAATAACGTCCACAACGTCATCGATGGTAATACGACCTACCAAGCGACCAATTTCATCCACTACGGGAAGGGCTACCAAGTCATACTTCTGCATCACGTTGGCCACTTCTTCCTGATCAGTGGTGGTTTTTACCTGCTTAATTCCTGCCTGGTATATTTCGCCAATTTTAGACCGCGGCGAGGTTACCAATACTTTTTTCAGAGATAGCCTACCCAACAACCGATCCTTGTCGTCGACCACGTAAATGGTGTAAACATTTTCGATATCCTCGGCCTGTTTCCGCAGCTGACGAACACTCTCCGTGACGGTGAGGTTTTCGTTCACCTTTACCAGCTCCTTACCCATGATGGCACCGGCAGTACCTTCCTCGTAGTTGAGCAGGTCTACAATTTGCCCAGCCTGGTCAATATCGTCGATCTGGGCAATAACCGATTCCTTCTGATCCTCAGGCAGATCCTGAATCAAATCGGCAGCATCATCAGACTCCAGATTCTCAATGAAGTTTTCGGCAATCTCTGCAGAGGTATAAACCTTCAGCAGTTCCTTCCGCTCATCTTCATCCAGATGTGCTACAGCTTCAGAAGCTTTTTCCGCTTCCACGTATTGAAGAATGTAATAGGCTTGATCGGTTTCAACCGCATCAATAATCTCTGCCAGGTCGGCAGCATGAACATCCGCAATAAGCTCAATTAGCCTCTGCTCGTTGGACGCCGCAACAGCCTCTCTGATCTCCGCGAGGTATTCCTTGGTGAGTTCAAACTGCATAATGACGGCTCCAAATTAGGGGGTTTTTTAATTACGGATCGCCGACAAATGTAAAACTTCTGCTAAGAAATTGAGAGGGCTTGGGTAATAGCCACAAAATCTGCCACTTCGAGTTGTTCCGCCCGTTTATCCATAAACGGAAACTCGGTAACACCTTCTGGGGTTATCTGCTTTAGAGCGTTTCTTAGGGTTTTACGACGTTTGCCAAAAGCTGCCTTCACCACTTGGGTAAAGAATCTAGGATCACAACCCAGTTCGCTCACCCCATTTCGACGCAGCCGTATCACTCCGGAATCCACCTTGGGTGGAGGCAAAAACACTCCTGGAGGTACTGTAAATAGGTACTCGATGTCGAAAAAGGCTTGTAGCAGCACACTCAAGATTCCGTATTCCTTGGATCCGGGAGGCGAGGCCACTCGCTTAGCCACTTCCTTTTGAAACATACCTACCACCTCTACAAACTGATCTTTGTGGTCGTACACTTTAAAAAGAATCTGACTGGAAATGTTGTAGGGAAAATTACCGGCCAGTGCCAAAGGCTTATCGGTAATCTTTTGAAGATTCATTTTCAAAAAGTCTTCTTCAAACAACCTTGGAGCTACCTCTGAATAATGTTCCTTCAAGTAGGCTACCGATTCGGTATCGATTTCGCAGAGGTAAACGGTTTTATCGCTTTTCAGCAAGAACTGGGTCAAAACTCCGGTTCCCGGACCGATCTCTAAAACCTCCTCATACCCTTTACCAGAAAGTCCACGGGCAATTTTTTCGGCAACATTCAGGTCCTTTAGGAAATGTTGTCCAAGATGTTTTTTGGGGCGAACCATTTATACCTCTTCAAGAAGGGTGCGAAAAGCAACGAATTTGCCCTCGTACTTATCCGAATGCTCTTTTTGCAGTCGAGGTGCGTGATTTTCCTGGTACTCTTTTAAAAGCTCCCAAGTCTCCACGCGATATTGAACCGAATAAGTCATTCCGTCGGTATCATCCACCAAAACTTTCATCATTTTGCTGTCTACAAAAAGGCCTGTTGCCATCACATCAGGAATATGGGTTTCCTTCATCCATGAGAGCCATTCTGCGTGCACCTCGTTTTCTACCTTAACGGTTACGTTGTAAATGATCATACTTCCGAAACTAAATTAATTGAGCTTATCCCCCGCAATGCCCGAAAACGCTTTCGAGCTTCCGTAACGAATAGGCTATCTGGGAAATCAGTTAAAATCTTTTGATACAATTCCTTGGCTCGTTCAGGCTTGTCAAATTGATTTTGATTGAGTTCGGCCAACAAGAAGGTGGCTTTGTCGGCGAGGATGTCCCAGGAAAAGCGATTCATCACTTCTTCGAGGTATCCCGCAGCAGTTTCATAATCTCGTTGCTGAATGGCCATATCATATCGCAGCATTAGAATCTCATCGGCTAGGGCGTGTCCTGGAAACTGCTTATTGATGGAATCCAACTTCAACTCCGCTTGCGGAAAACGATTTTGCACAACCAATAAATCGGCATCGGCATAGAGCTTTAGGGGTACCGTAGAAGTGTCTACCGTTGAGTTGTCGGTAATGAGAATGGAAAGATGCATGGCATCGTTGGCAATCAATTTGGAAGTGGCTCCTTTGAGAATGTCTAATTGAGCTTTGGCCAAGGAAAAGTTACCTGTGTAAAAATGCACCTTGGCACCCTTAAATTTGGCCTGCTCACCCAAGCGGTCAAATTTGTAGGCCTTGTCTACCTGACCATATTGAATAGAAGCATCCCAAATATACCCGGCGGCCAGCAGTGCATCGCCATAATCCAACTTGGTAGAAGCCCGAAAGACTTCATTAATTCCAGGAATCTCCAAGACGGCTTCAAAGGTATTCAGGGCCGAGTCTAACTGATGTTGGTAGAAAGCCTGGATGTAACCCTTTTCACGGAGCAAACTTGCCGTAGCAGCATTCACTCCAAGTTCAAATAAAGCCTCCTCATAATCGTCGATGAGATGATCCACATCCTCAGAAGAATAGTTGCCCGAACGGGTGATTTTCTCATAACGCGTTTCCAATCCGAGAATGCGGGCTTCAATGTAAAACTGACCATCCATTCCATAATCGAGCACATAATCGCAGGCCTCTGCAGCCTCATCATACGCTTGATTATTCAGTAAAACTTCCGCCAGGTAATACACTCTCCGGCCATCGCGTTCGAGTCTCTTGTCCAGTGCTTTCGTTTGAATTAAGGCTCCCTTCCAGTTTCCCTCCTGCTGATACAACCAGATAAGCATCTCTGGAAAAAGGTAATTATTTGGGCTCTGGTTAATCTTTTTGACCAACCGGGCTTTTAGAATCTGTCCTTGCTCACTCTCCGAAGAAAGGTCAATGTTGTTGTTAATGGCATTCTGAACGGTCTGTAAATACCCATTGTGCAGTTCCAAAAGATCCAGGTATTCGTCCACCATTTTATCATACTGCCCCAGTTTTCCATACACCGAAGCGACTTCGATGTTGAAGGGGTAGTAATTCTTCAACATCACCCGGCCTCGCTGATAGGCTTTTAGGGCATAGTCGTATTCACCTGCCGCAGAAAATGCTGCTGCATGTTGATTTACCTGCTCGTAATTGGGTGGTAGATTTTTGATGATCTTATCGTACTCCTTATTGGCCTGCTTGGTTTTGTTCTGAAGTTTAAGAATTACTCCATAATCCACCTTGGCCTTAGCGCTAAGTACATCCACTTTCTGATGACCACGAATCAACTTTTTTGCCGTTTCGTAATCCTTCAGTTCTACCAAACAACGCAGGTAATAATTGTAGTTGAGGGTGTTTTTGTCCTTGTCATAAAGTCGCTTGTAGTAAAGAGCGGCTTTATCAAATTCTCCATTCTGGTAGTAATGAGCGGCTAATTGGCTGTCAGTTGTTTGCCCCACAAGAGCCGGGGACCAAACCAAAAACAGTCCCAACAACAAAACAAGTATGCCTCCCTTTCTTACCATATCAAACCTTCTACTGTTTTCCCTCTGCCATCATCGCCTGAATTTCAGGTCTCAGCCCATTGTAGTTTTTCTCAATACTTTTTGCCCAGGCTTTGAGACTAATATTGCTTTCCATCAAACGATTGATGGCCGCCTTCTCAGATTCAAAATAGGGTTTAAAGCCAAGCGTATCTATGGCACCGCTTTCCAAATCCATACGAAGCTCCTGCAATTGCTTGAGGCTAAATTTGATATCGTTCGACTGATCTTTCCAGGTCTTATCGTATTTAAGAATCGACTTCTTGGTACGGTAATATGTATCTACTTTAACGCCTTTCTCCAAGGGCATGGTATCCCAAGTAGCGTGAAGGAAGCGTACATCAAAATCGATGCTATCCTTCCAGGATTGGTACTTTTCCGGATTGATATCATCCAATTCTCCACCCGCTTTTTCGACCACTTTAATCAACGAATCCACCTCTCCTTTGTACTTGGTTAAGGGTCCTTGATCACAAGCCACCAATACGGCTGAAATCATCAATAGCTGCAGGGCTCTAATTAAAATCTTCATTAAGCTCCAATTTTATCAAATCCAACATAGGGTCTCAACACCTCTGGAATATTGATTCCATCTTCGGTTTGGTTGTTTTCCAGCAAGGCCGCCATAATTCGTGGCAATGCCAGGGCACTCCCGTTCAAAGTATGTACCAAATGCATTTTACCATCATCACCTTTGAATCGACACTTCATCCGGTTAGACTGGAAGCTCTCGAAATTGGATACGGAACTTACTTCCAACCATCTTTCCTGAGCCGCACTCCATACCTCAAAATCGTAGGTCAAAGCAGAGGCAAATCCAAGGTCACCTCCACAAAGGCAAACGATGCGAAAATGGAATCCCAATTTCTGTAACAAGCCCTTTACGTGGTTTACCATTTCATCCAACACTTCGTAGGATTTTTCCGGATCAACCAACTGAACGATTTCCACTTTTTCAAATTGGTGCAAACGGTTCAATCCACGAACATCCTTTCCATAACTACCTGCTTCGCGACGGAAACAAGGAGAAAAGGCCGTGTTTTTAATGGGTAGTTGCTCCTTCTTAACGATGGTATCGCGGTAAATATTGGTTACCGGTACCTCAGCAGTAGGAATCAAGAACAGGTGATCCTTTTCAGTGTGATACATCTGCTCATCTTTATCCGGTAACTGCCCCGTTCCATATCCGGAAGCCTCGTTGATCAACAATGGCGGATTTATTTCTTCATATCCGCTGTTACCCGCTTCGTTTAAGAAAAACTGAACCAATCCACGTTGCAAACGAGCACCGTAGTTTCGGTATACTGGAAATCCAGCTCCAGTGATTTTCACACCCAGTTCCCAATCGATCAGGTTGTATTTTTTGGCCAGTTCCCAGTGAGGTATGCTTTGAGTAAGTTCTGGCTTTTGGCCAAATTCTTCTACCAATTCATTTTCGGTATCGTCTTTCCCGGCTGGCACTTTAGTGTTGGGCACATTCGGCAGCTGATACATCAATTTAAGTAGCTCATCATCCAAATGGTGAAGCTCTTCCTGAAGCAACTTGTTGTCTTCCTTCAGGTGGGCCGTTTGCTCACGAAGTTTGTTTCCTTCTTCCCGGTTTCCGGATTTGAACATCTCCCCGATGGTACGAGAACTCTCATTAATTTGGTGTTGATTGTTTTCAGCCCGTTGTTGGATTTCTCTTTTGCGTTTGTCCAGGGCTACAATTTTGTCTACCAGGTCCTTGACCTCAATGTTTCGAACGCGCATTCTTTTGATGATGTCGTCCGCGTTGTTTCTGATATCAGCTAACAGTAACATGAATTAATCTTTCTTTAAGGGCTTAAAAATACGACCCTTTTACCAGCCATTGCCTTTTGCTCCGGTTGGATTTGATGAATGGATAATCTTCTTAACGGTATTTATCAATTATACCGTGTATAAAAAACAAAAAATCCCGGCCCGTCCCTATTCCAATGAGTATCGGAATGGGATGGAGCGGGATTAAAAACTTATTTACAGGCTTAAAACTAAGCCTCAACCGGGTCTACAGAAACGTAGCTACGATTGTCTCTTTTTCTTTCGAATACCACTTTACCGTCAACAAGGGCAAAGATGGTGTGGTCCTTTCCAACACCCACGTTACGACCGGGCTTGTACTTGGTACCTCTTTGGCGAATGATAATGTTTCCTGCGATAGCTTTCTGACCGCCGCTCAATTTTACACCGAGTCGTTTCGATTCTGATTCTCTACCGTTCTTGGAACTACCGACTCCTTTCTTATGTGCCATAATCTTATAGGTTTAGACCCCAAAGGCCGTCTTTATTTTTCTTCTTTGTTTTCGTCTTTTTTAGGAGCTGCTTTTTTAGCTGCAGGCTTTTTAGCTTCTGCTTTTGGAGCGGCCTTTTTAGGGGCGGCTTTTGGTGCAGCTTCTGCTTTAGGTGCAGCAGCTTTCTTTGGAGCGGCTTTTTTAGGAGCCTCAGCCTTAGCTTCTGCTTTTGGAGCAGCTTTAGCGGCAGCCTTTTTAGGAGCTGCTTTCTTACCAGCACCGATTCCTTCAATAGTCAACTGAGTTAAGTATTGACGGTGACCGTTACTTTTTTGGTATCCTTTTCTTCTCTTCTTTTTGAAGACGATAACCTTATCACCTTTTAGGTGTTTTTCTACTTTGGCGCTAACTTTAACACCTTCTATAACCGGGGCGCCAACAGTCACTTTACCTTTATCATCAGTCAAAAGCACACGGTCGAATTCTACTTTCAATCCTTCTGCTTCTGGCAAGCGATGAACAAAGATCTGCTGGTCTTTTTGCACCTTAAATTGCTGCCCTGCTATCTCTACAATTGCGTACATCGTTAAAATTGAATTATTTAAACTATCCGAAAATTCGGCTTGCAAAAGTAGGGAATTATTTAATTATAACAAGTACATGCCTTTAGCGAATGATCAACTTCTTTTGAACGAACTCTATCGCAAACTAAATCAAGACCAAATTGAAAGTCATTTTCAATGCTAACAACTGAAAAAGAAGCTCCTTGCAACTTGATTCCCAAAATTTGAAAAATACATCGTTGCCAATCATTTAATCAAACATCCAATCCTAAGGCTATCGCCGTCCGTTTAATTTTCACACCTGGAAAAATGGGTACACCCATTTTCATAGCACTTAGGAATACTGTCTTCCAGGGTAAACATCTGCCTTTTCCGTGAGGACCAAGCCAAACCATTGGTCAAGTCAGGATTCAATTGGTTGTAGTAAGCCAAAAATGCATCGGCCACTTCAGGGTGATCGTTAGGATTCGTGGGAATGCGCTGAACACCTGGACCATAAATTTGATAAAAAGTGGTATCCGATGGCCGCGGATCACCGATGGAATCCCGGTAATTGATGATCCACTGAAATTTCTCATTGGCAATGAAGGCAGTCGTATTAAACTGGCAGTAAACAAATTTGCGAATGGAGTCCTTACCACCCAAATTGCCTTGGGTCATTCTTCCGAGCAAGGAGGTCCCTTGAATTCCAGAAAGACTAACCGGTGCCAAAGAAGAATCATACGTTTCACAGAGTTGAGCCATGGTTGGAAACACGTCGGCAAAATCGGCTAAGTCAGTATCCAGAGATTTCTTTTTGATCTGCTCAGGCCAATGGACAATGAAAGGCACCCTACTCCCATGATCAAAAGTAGTTCCCTTACCACCTCTCACTATCATTCCCCTGTATTTGGAAAAATAGTCGTTTTCCGTTCCATTATCTCCGGCAACGATCAGGAGTGTATTTTCCAAAATTCCTTTCTGTTCCAAAGTCTTAATCACCTCTCCGATCAAACTATCGGCGTAGGCCATTTTGGAAGCAAAAATGGCGGCTTTAGATTGGTGAGGACCATCGGGCGTAGGAGCATCTACACAGAGACTATCCAGTTCTTCGTGAATCAACCCCATGCAATAATGAAGGTAAAAGGGCTTTGAGGAATCCAATTGATTGATCTTTTGGATGGCCCATTGATTCAATTGATCCGGAAAATACCGACCGCCCATCTGCGGGGGATAATAATCGACCATAGCTCCCAAGAGGGCATTGGGCCCATAGGTGGAATCAAATCCATGGGTATTTAGGTGCTCTTTCTGAACGCTCACCAGATTGGTGTAGTTGGTGGAGTGATCGAAGCAAGCATTTTCTCGGCCAAACCGCAGGTTCCATTTTCCGCCAAAGGCCGTTTGGTAACCATAGTCCTTTAAGACGTTGGCATAAGTGGAAATGGTGTCGGACAGGTATCCGTATAATCGCGACTGGAGATTAGCTGGCTGGCAGGCTGTGTATCCCGGATAAACGATTCCGGTTTGAAAGGGATATCGGCCGGTCATTAACTGCCCTCGCGAAGGAGCGCAATAGGGAGTAGCATACATTCGGGTAAACACCGTGCCGTGATCAGCCAAGCGATCTAAATGAGGTGTTTTGTAATCGGCTGAATCTCCATTTTCATCGTAAACCCAGGACGAATTACCCGATTTAAAATCCTGATAATAGGGAGTGGATATCGATCCAAGATCATCAATCAGAATAAAGATAATGTTGGGAGGATAAGGCGTTTCGGCCGTGGGATTCATCGTAGATCTTTCGGGGGCAGAACAAGCAACAAGTAAGGGAAGCATAGCAACAGCGGCTATCCTTTTCCAATAGAATTTGGGAAGTGACATGGCAAGCAAGAGTTTAAATTTAGGATTGACCCTACCACTAATTTAAACAATAACTAACTGATAAACAGTAAAAACCAATAATTAACGGTTCACCGCTTGCTTCTTTTTCCGGTTGATCAGGTAAACGCCGAATAGAATTAATCCCATCCCGCCGGCATGCATGAGGGTAACTGTTTCTCCATCCAAAATACCCCAGGACATAGCCACAATGGGAATTAAATAGGTAACAGTAGAAGCAAAAATCGCTGTGGTAGCCTTGATCAATTGATTGAATAGCAACAGTGCGGCCGCCGTTCCTACCACTCCTAAAATAGTAATGTAACCCAAGTTGATCAGGTTGGCGCTGGTACGAAAAGCCTCAGACCAAAAGTCACCGGTTAAAAGGCCTAATCCGGCAATGGGACCGATGACTAAAAAAGCGAAGGCCGTAATATGAATGGCATTTACCTCTTGGAGAAAGGCTTTAATGATGTTGACACTGGTTGCATAACACAAAGTAGCCGCTACTATATATAAAGGATAGATCAACGGCACATCCACATGAGTACCATCGTGTGAAAAAGAGATCAGGGTTATCGCTCCAATTAATCCGATAAAAACACCCAAAACCTGCCTGCGGTTCGTGGACGCGCCAAACGCCAGTACACCCAGAATAAGTGTAAAGAGTGGCACCATACTATTGAGCATGCCGGTAATTCCACTGGGAAGACGGGTTTGCGCTTCGGCGAAAAGGAAGGCTGGAAAAAAATTGCCTGCCAAACCGACCACCACAATACCTATGCGCTGCTTACCTGTTTTAGGAAACTTCGGCAGGTTGCGAATCGCAATAGGAAGAAGAGCAACAAAGGCGATAAACAGGCGATACTCTGCTACTTGAAAAGACGAAAAGCTTTCCAATCCCCTTTTCATTAATATAAAAGAGCTCCCCCAGGTCAAAGCCAAAAGACCTAAAATCAGGTATTGTACGAGAGGTGTATCTATTCGCCTTTCCATTTCGCGGGCAAATGTAGATTTTTAACCGTCTATACCAGTTTTCCCTCTGTACTCTGTAGGCTGAATTACATTTGAAGCATGAATCCGGTTATTCGCACCCAAGAGGTTACCCGAAAATTTAAAGTTGGAGAACAAGTTGTGCATGCCCTTAGAGGTGTTACAATGGATATTCAACGTGGGGAATTTGTTGCCTTGATGGGAACTTCGGGCTCAGGAAAATCCACCTTAATGAACATTCTGGGTTGTTTGGACACCCCCAGCTCAGGAAATTATTACCTGAATGATAAATTGGTCTCTACTCTGACAGATGACCAATTGGCTGAAATCAGAAACCAGGAAATTGGATTTGTTTTTCAAACCTTCAACCTTTTACCTCGATATACAGCATTAGATAATGTGTCCCTTCCGCTGGTTTATGCTGGCATTCCCAAAAATGAGCGTCGCGAAAAAGCCAGACAAGCCCTCGAAACCGTGGGTCTCAAAGACCGCATGGATCATCAGCCCAACGAACTTTCCGGGGGACAAAAGCAGCGGGTAGCCATTGCCCGGGCATTGATTAATGACCCTGCCATCATTCTGGCCGACGAACCTACCGGAAACCTGGACTCCACAACTACCCATGAAATTCTTGAACTCTTCGATCGAATTCACGAGCGTGGAAACACCCTGGTGATGGTCACCCACGAAGAGGATGTAGCTGAAAGAGCGCAAAGAATTGTTCGCATGAAGGACGGTCTTACCCAACCCTCCTAACCCCAAAACGTTTTTATAAATACTTCGTCCGGCGAGAAAGGGGGCGTTATATTTTTAAAAGGTTTACTTTTGCATGCTTTGTGCTAAAAGTTTAATTAACAATTACACTATGAAAAAATTAGGTTTACTATTACTTATTGCGGTCTTCGGGTTGCAGGGGTATGCGCAGAATGCCCCCGTACAGCGAGTGACGTTTGTGGATATGTTGAGCCCGGGTGAGTATAAAATCACGGATCAGTTGATGGTTCGGGGTACCTCATCGAAATCAACAAAAGGTACTTCTGCATCAGGTAGCCTTGCTGCTGCTGGTGATACAATTTGGAGTGACGACTTCAGTTCGTCTACAAATTGGACTGCTCAAACTGGTACGGTTGGTGGTCAGAATCGTGGATGGTTTATTGGTAGCGGTGGTACTTGGTACTTCGGAGCTACTACCATTAACTCTACTTCTGGTGCTCCTCATGCTGTAATGGATCCTGCTGATCCTACCCAGAACCCTGGTCCTGCTGGTTCAGCTGCTTCTTTTAATATGACTAACGCTTCCCCTATTAACTGTAGTGGTAAAGCTGCCGTTTTCTTAGAATTTGAGCAATGGAATGCTCGTTTCACGGATTCTTCATTTGTTGAAGTTTCTGATAACGGAACGAACTGGACAAGAGTTTATGACAACATGTGGTTGCCTGTAACCTCTGTTCAAAACGGAACAAACCCAACTTCAAACCCTCACAAGGTAGTTGTTAATATTTCTTCTGTAGCTGCTAACAAAAGCACTGTATACGTAAGATTCCGCTGGAAGTCTTTGGACCAAGGTATTGCTAACGACGGTGTTGGTTACGGATGGTTCGTTGATGATGTAGCTGTTTTGGAAGGTCAAAACAACGTTATCAGCTTGAACGACGCTTACTTCTGGCAGTATAACGATTCTATTCGTCCTCACATGCGTTACTGGCCTAAAGGTATGCCTGCAAGACAAGCTAACGGAACAAGCTTCTGGATGTCTGGTTTGTATGAGAACCAAGGTCAAAAAGCTCAGCCTAATGCTGGTATCAAAACAGAAGTAACTGGTCCTGCCAGCTTCTCTTACACTGGAACTACTGCACCTTCAACATTGCCTACTGCATCTGTTGACTCAGGTACAATGACCACTGCTCTTAAATTGAACAACGGTACAGGAAAATATGACATCGTAATGTCTACTTTCTCTGACTCTACTCTTTATACATTAGGTAACGATACAGTAAGATTTGATGTATCTGTAACTGATTCTACCTACTACCGTAACGATCGTGGCGATGTAGACAATACTACAGCTGGTACTTTCTACACTATCGGTGGTCAGGTTCCATTTGAAATTGAGTACGCAACTGTATACGACTTGATGGTTGACGATACGATCACTGCTGTTGAGGTATTCATTTCTCAAGACAACATGAATGGCCCAACCTTGGGTACCATGCAAGCTAACGTTTACGCTGGTGGATGGACTGACGGAAGTATTTCTTTGGCTAACGCGCCACTTTTCCAGTCTGCAGCTGTAAAAATTGACCAGACTAAAACAGGTCAGTGGATTCGCCTACCGGTTTCTAAAGTAGCTGGTTCTACTAACGAAGGTGATTCAGGAACTTACATTGTTTCTATCCTTTTTGATCAGGCATTTAGTGCTGACACCATGTACATTACCATGAAGCGTGGTGGTGCTTATGATGATCCTTATGATCTATACAGCTTTGCTCGTGGAAACTCTACTGGTACCATGGGTAACTGGGGATTGATCGGAGGAGATGTTCCTTACATCAACTTGATCACTAAAGCTTTCAACTGTCCTAACTTGAACGGTTCTGCTTCAGCTACTCCTACTTCTTCTTGTGGTAACATTGATGGTACTGCTACTGCTGTTGATCCAACAAACGGTACAGCTCCTTATACTTACCTATGGGATCTTCCTGGAAACCCAACAACTAAGTCTGTTGGTAGCCTTGCCTCTGGTGTTTACAACGTAACCATCAAAGACAAAAACGGATGTAACCAAGTTGCTTCTGCTACTGTATCTGATGCTGGTGCTCCTACCATTACTAACGACCAAGTAAACAATGTTACTTGTGCTGGTAACGGAGAAGGTTCTATTAGCTTCAACTTGATTCCAGGTAGCGCCGGTTCTGGATACACATTCAACTGGACTGACGGTTCTGGTAGCCCGATTACTGGTGGTGACTCTACTTTGTCAAACTTGGAATCAGGAAACTACACTGTTGAGATCGTTGACGGTGCTGTTCCTCCATGTAAGCAAACCAGAACATTTACTGTAACTGGTCCTACTGACGCATTGGCTCTTCCATCTCCTGTTGTAGATGACGTAACTTGCTACAACGATAGCAACGGTACTATTAACCTGGTTCCTGCAACTGGTGGTACTGGTACCAAAACTTACACTTGGAGCAATGGTGGAACTGGTCTTACTCAAGCTAACTTGAAAGCTGGTCCTTACACCGTTACTGTAACTGATGCAAGCAACTGTACTGCTACTCGTACAATCAACGTTACTCAGCCTGCTGAGTTCAAGATTCGTGACGTAGGAAGCATTCCTAACATCAGTACTGAAATTGAGTACGACGCAAGCAACACTTTGGTAACTATTACTGTAAGAACTCAAGGTGGTAACGGAACTACTGCTACTAACACTTACCGTTGGACTAACTCTGACGGAGTTCCATTATCTCCTAACTCAGGTAGTGCTAACGTATTGGAAATTGGTCCAAACAAGCCTGCTGGTCAGAATGACAACGACTTCTACACTGTTGTAGCTACTGATCCACAGCTTTGTACTACTGACAAAACGTTTGAAATCAATGCTACTTTCTTGTGGTGGTTATCAGTTGAAGAGTTTGGTCAAGACTTTACTCTTTCTCTGTTCCCTAACCCGAATGATGGTTCATTCCGTTTGGTATTGAAAAATGCTGACAACAATGACTACACCATCTCTGTAAGAAATGCTTTGGGTCAAACTATCTACAGCGACGTTGTAAACATTGCTGGAGACTATGACGAGCGCATCGATCTTGACGCTGAAAACGGAGTATACTTCCTAAGCGTTTCTAACGGTGTTACTGAGACAACTCACCGTGTAGTTGTACGATAAGCACAAGTAAACCTTTTATATAGAAAAGGCCCGGAGCAAATGCTTCGGGCCTTTTTTATTGGTAGTCATTCCAAAGACTACTCTTGTATATTCCTTCCTAAGAAAAAGCTTATTGCATGAGGCTGCGGATCCGCTTCATGTATTCAGAAGCGTAAACGAAATCCGTCAGTTCGGCGGTATCTGCACGTAGAATCTCCTGGTTCGTTCCGGTCCAAAGCAAATCACCTTTGTAGATAAAGGCCACGTGCTTCCCGATCTCCAATACAGAGTTCATATCGTGAGTAATTACGATAGTGGTAATATTGAATTCCTGGGTAATGTCCAGGATTAATTTATCGATCAAAATAGACGTCTGCGGATCAAGGCCCGAGTTAGGCTCGTCGCAGAATAGGTAGCGGGGGTTAAATGAAATAGCACGAGCAATTCCTACTCGTTTTTTCATCCCACCACTCAGCTCAGAAGGCATCAACTTATTCGTTCCCTTCAAATCGACACGCTCCAGGCAAAAATCAGCCCTGCTTTGCATCTCCTTGTCAGAAAGCTTGGAGAACATGCGCAGCGGAAATTTGATATTGTCTTCCACTGTCATGGAGTCAAACAAAGCACTTCCTTGAAACAGAAATCCAATTTCCTGACGGATTTCCTTTTTTACCGATTCAGACTGATTATTAAATACTCGACCACCATAAGAAATGGTTCCCGTTTCTGGCTCATGTAATCCGACGATGCATTTGCAAAGCGTCGTTTTACCCGAACCCGAAGCTCCAATAACCAAATTGGGTATCCCTTGCTGAAAGGTGATGTTAATATCCTTGAGGACGTGATTATCCCCAAACGACTTGTTCAAACCTTTTACCTCGATCATATCAAAAGCATTTGAGTGATTAGGTAATTGGCAATCAAGATAACGATGCTGCTAAACACTACAGCACGTGTACTTGACTTCCCTACTTCAAGAGCACTTCCACTCGCAAAATAGCCGTGATAGGCCGAAACGGAAGTAATTAGAAAGGCGAAAATGACCGATTTGATCAATGCGTAAAAAACATCGAACGGTCTAAAGTCATATTGAATTCCCGTAATGTATTGAGCAGGAGTGGTAATGCTTGTGATATCGCAAATGATGTAACCAAAGAAGATTCCAAGAAACATACTGATCAAAACCAAAAACGGCATGATGAACATCATGGCCAATACCTTGGGTAAGGTTAAATAACCCGCCGAATTGATCCCCATAATCTCCAAAGCATCCACTTGCTCCGTTACCCGCATGGTTCCCAATTCTGAAGCGATATTCGACCCCACCTTCCCCGCTAATATGAGCGCCAACATGGTGGGTGAAAATTCCAATATCATGGATTGACGGGTGGTGTATCCCACCAGGTAGGAAGGAATCCAGCCACTTTCAATCTGAGAAGCTGTTTGAATGGTGATCACCATTCCCATAAAGCCACTAATGATAACGATGATGCCCAAGGAACCGATACCCAAGTTGTACATCTCGTCCACAAACAGATTCCAATAAACCTTGAATTTTTCAGGTTTTTCGAAGGCTTTCTTAAGAAAAAGGGAATATCTGCCTATGTGGTAAAGTATCTTCATGCAGGTGAACAAATTTAATATTTGAAAGCACTGATGTCCGGTTAAAATTGTTGTAATAACTGAATTCGACCAAATTGCCTGCAATTTTGATCAACGGAATGCGTTTTTGACCGGCGAGAAGTGAATGTTTCATTCCAAATCCTCATAATCTTTGTCTTAAATTTGCTCGACTATATTTTATGCCTGTCCGAATTTCACGTTTAACAAGTCTACTACTTATCGCTCTTTTCCTCTCGGCGACCCAGGTTTCTTGTAAATCTTCCAAAAAAGATTGTGACTGCCCGACATTCGGAGAACAAAAAAAGGCCAAGAAAACCCGTTACAGAAAGCCGCGTTGAAAAATCAAATTGATGAACTCAACCGATTTTTGCCTGAAGGAGTCTCTGAAGAAATTCTGGACTTCCTTAACAAGCATCGAGCCAGGCTTACTATTAAGAACCACCGAAAATCCAAATTTGGCGATTATCGGCCTCCTAGAGGAAAGCTAAACCTTCATCAAATCTCTGTGAACGGCACGTTAAATCCCTACGCTTTTTTGATCACTCTGCTGCATGAAATGGCACATTTGCAGGTTTTTGAGGCTCACAAAAATCGGGTATCACCTCATGGCCGGGAATGGAAAATGGCCTTTCAAGCCCTCCTGGTGTATTGGATGGAAAAGGGCGTTTTTCCGGAAAGTTTGATGCCACCTCTGAGTCGATATGCTCAAAACCCTAAGGCCAGCACCTTCTCAGATCATCAGCTCTACTCTGCCCTCAGCCATTGGGACCATCCTGAACTTCAAAAAATCTACCTTAAAGACCTATCCGATCAACAGGTTTTTGCCATTGGTAAGAAGCAGTTTAAAAAAGGCCCCCTTAGACGAACCCGTCATCTTTGTACGGAAGTAAAATCCGGTCGTCAATACCTGATTCATTTTATGGCAGAGGTCGCACCACTCGCTTAAGCAAGTCAATCCAATTCAATCCTTAGATTTGCAACTCAATTTTTGAGATGAATAACAATTATTGCATCATTATGGCCGGAGGAATCGGTTCACGATTCTGGCCTTGGAGCACCGAAACCACCCCGAAACAATTTCTGGATATTCTGGGTACTGGAAAAACCTTAATTCGTCAAACCTTCGAGCGATTTGTTGGACTTTGTCCAGCTGAAAACTTTTACGTGGTGACTAATGCGCGCTACTTTGACCTGGTACAAGAGCAAATTCCCGAATTGAATCCAGATCAGATACTGTGCGAGCCTGTTCGCCGGAATACGGCCCCTTGTATCGCCTATGCATCATACAAAATCAAAGGAATAAATCCAGCGGCCAATATTGTTGTTACGCCTGCCGATCATGTGATCTTAAAGGAAGAAGAGTTTCAACGAGTTATTCGCCTAGGGCTGGACCACGCCTCCCAATCCAACGACTTAATTACCCTTGGCATTGAGCCTACCCGCCCTGATACCGGATATGGATATATCGAATTCCAAAAATCTGAAGGCCAGGAAATTCACTCCGTGGAACAATTTCGCGAAAAACCAGATTTGGAAAACGCGAAACGGTTTATTGAAGCGGGCAACTTCGTCTGGAATTCAGGAGTTTTCATTTGGAACCTACAGGTAATTCTTCAAGCCTTTGAAAACTACATTCCCGATTTACATGAACTTTTCACCGGTTTAGAATCATCCTTAAACACGGATAACGAACGAACTGTAATCAGCGAGCAATTTGCCAACAGTCCAGACATTTCCATCGACTACGGTGTTATGGAAAAGGCGGATCAGGTAAAGGTTATTTTTGGAGACTTTGGTTGGTCGGATCTGGGCACTTGGGGATCACTATTTTCAATCTTGGATAAAGACGAGCAAAACAATGCTTCATTGGGCGACCAGGTTCACCTTTCTAACTCCACCGGTTGTATCGTCAAGGGGTCTGGAAAGCGCCTCGTCGTAACAGAAGGTATTGATGACGTGATTGTGGTAGACACGGATGATGTACTACTCATTTGCAAAAAATCGGATGAGCAAAAGATCAAGCAGTTGGTCGCTAAACTCAAATAAGAAAACGAGGCCCTGAATGGTGCCGCATCAGGATCAATTCATATCGGTTTTCGGGCATTCTCTCTTTGTCCGGTTTTGGGCGGCTGATAACAATGCCAAACAAGAAGATTTAACGCCGATTCTTTTAATTCATGACTCCTTGGGCTGCGTCGAGACCTGGGGTGATTTCCCAGCTTTGCTAAGCCTTGCTACCAAACGGAAGGTTATTGCCTACGATCGATTGGGCTTTGGACAATCTGAAGCACGAATCGAACTTCCCCTTCCAGACTTCATTGAAGAAGAAGGTTCTCGTTTTCTACCCGAAATCCTGAATCAATTGAAGTTGGATAAAGTCATTCTATTCGGCCACAGCGTAGGTGGGGCCATGGCCATTTCAGCGGCTCGACAGCTGGCCGGAAAAATTCAGGCCGTTATCAGCGAATCGGCACAGGCCTTTGTAGAAGACAGAACGATAAATGGAATTCGAGCTGGAAAACAATTTTTTCAAACCGAAAAAGGCATCAGCTGGCTACAGCGATTTCATGGCAACAAAAAGGATTGGGTGCTTAATTCGTGGACCGAGGTTTGGCTATCCGAGGCCTTTCAATCCTGGTCGTTAAGCAATGACGAGCAGCCCGTATCATGCCCCACCTTGATTCTTCATGGTGACCAAGACGAGTATGGGTCCATTGCCTTTCCAGAGGCCCTAAAACAACTTGTTAGCGCTCCAGCTACCGCGGTCATTTTGCCGAATTGCGGACACATTCCACACAAAGAAATGCCAGAAGTAATCTTGAATCAAGTTGGCCAATTTCTTTCCAACCAACCCTAATCAAGTTGCTCAAAAGGGCAAAAAAAAATCCCCTTCCAGAAAACTGAAAGGGGACTCAAAAAATTTATGGAATCCGATTAAGCGTGCAGCGATCCGATCATTTCGGAAGGCACCACCCACTCATCAAATTGTTCTGCTGTTAAGTATCCCAGATTAACGGCTTCTTCCTTCAAAGTTGTTCCGTTTTCATAGGCCGTCTTGGCAATCTTAGCTGCTTTTTCGTAACCAATCTTAGTATTCAAAGCCGTTACAAGCATCAAAGAGTTATCCAAGTTCTTTTTCAAGTTATCGTGGTTTGGCTCGATGCCCACCGCGCAATTATCATTGAATGATACGCAAGCATCACCAATCAAACGAGCGCTTACCAAAAGATTGCTTGCCATCAATGGCTTGAACACATTCAATTCGTAATGTCCAGTAGCACCACCAACAGAAACCGCCGTATCATTTCCCATAACTTGAGCACAAACCATGGTCATGGCCTCTGCCTGAGTTGGGTTTACTTTTCCAGGCATAATACTCGAGCCTGGCTCATTGGCAGGAATAATGATTTCACCAATACCACTTCGCGGACCTGAAGCCAACATGCGGATGTCGTTCGCAATCTTCATCAAGCTCACAGCCAATTGCTTCAACGCACCATGGGTTTCTACAATAGCGTCATGAGCAGCCAATGCTTCAAATTTGTTTTCGGCAGTAACGAATGGAAGTTCGGAAAATTCAGCGATGTATTTCGCTACCAATTCTGAATAACCTTCCGGAGTATTGATACCTGTACCAACAGCCGTTCCACCCAAAGCCAATTCGCTCAAGTGCGCCAAGGTATTTTCCAAGGCCTTCAGTCCGTGATCCAGCTGAGAAACATATCCTGAAAACTCCTGACCCAAGGTCAATGGCGTGGCATCCATCAAGTGAGTACGTCCAATTTTTACTACGTCCTTAAAAGCATCAGACTTTTGCTTTAAGGTATCGCGTAGTTTCTGAACACCAGGGATGGTCGTTTCTACAATCATCTTGTAGCCAGCGATGTGCATTCCCGTTGGAAAAGTATCGTTAGAAGATTGTGACTTGTTCACGTCATCATTTGGGTGAACCGAAGAATGTCCTTCGCCCAATTTATTTCCCTGAAGCACATGAGCGCGGTTAGACACCACCTCATTCACATTCATGTTGGACTGGGTTCCAGAACCCGTTTGCCAAATCACCAAAGGAAACTGATCATCGTGCTTACCCGCAAGAATTTCATCACACACCTGGGCAATCAAGTCACGTTTTTCTTCAGAAAGAACACCTAACTCACAATTGGTATAGGCTGCAGCCTTCTTCAAGTAAGCAAAACCGTAAACGATCTCCAAGGGCATTTTTTGCTTGTAATCCCCGATTTTGAAGTTATTTCTGGAACGCTCGGTTTGCGCACCCCAGTATTTATCGGCGGGTACCTTAACCTCGCCCATCGTATCTTTTTCGATCCGAAAATCCATAAGTTGTGTGTTTTTTACAAAATTATTCTATGGCATTTTTTAGGAAGCCCTTTTGTCTAAAAACTTTTCTTCTAAATTTGTCGCTCAATTCAGAAAAGTCATGGAAATTATAGCCGTATTATTCTTTTTGGTCGTAGCAGGTGGAGCCTTCTTTACCCTAATTTTCTTAGCCGTATTCCTTCCTTACTGGATCGGAGCGCAACTATGGGAAGCCCTAACCTTCAATCCTAAGACCGACAAAAAGGACGAGTAAACTACAGAATTTCCAATACGTCTTCTGGTGGCCGGCCTAAGGCTGCCTTTTCGCCGTTAATTACAATTGGACGTTCCATCAATTTGGGATAGGTAATCATTGCCTCTATCCATTCATCCTCAGAGAGTTCTTTTCCCTTGAACTTCTCTTTGAAAATGGCCTCGTTTTTACGCAATATTTCGTGAGGCTGTTTACCCAATTTACGAAGTACATCTTTTAGTTCATCTTTCGCCAGAGGAACCGCCAAATATTCGGTAATTTCGGGGTTAACACCCTTTTCTTGCAAGAGCTGAAGCGTTTGACGGCTTTTGGAGCAACGAGGGTTGTGTAAAATACGTACTGACATAGGTCAAATATTTATTAATTCAGAAGGCTCCAAATGTACATTCTCAGTCCCTTTTAAGCAGAATTGCATTTAATTATTTGTTTAGTATTTTTGGAACCATTGATATTGTGTGGATGACACGAGACAAGAGCCTTATTTTCAATTCATTATCTCGATTTAGCGGGGTAATTAAGAGTCTCCAAAAACCCCTTTTTCCAGGCGTTTTTGCGCTGACTTTGATTCTTTCTGCCTTCGTGCCTGATGCTCAGGCTCAATGTCAGAAGGTGGGAAGCACCTGTAATTTAACCACGATTCGAAACACGATGACGGCAAGTGGAATGACCGAATTAGGTTGCTCCGCCGACAGCTGTGGAATCTACTTTTTGTACAATCAATCGGTTACTTCCGACAGTGCCCATAATCTGGCACGAACAGTAGGAGCCCATTTGGCATCTATCCACTCCAAGGCGGACAACGATAGTGTTGTTGCCTGGTTGCGTGGCCAGGGATTGACTGCTTCTGCCTGGATTGGCTTGAACGACAAAACCCAAGACGGAAAATTCGTCTGGTCTGATGGATCAGATACGACCTACAAAAACTGGGCGGGCGGTGCACCTACCGGTTCTCCGGGTGCTGATGATTGTGTTCAAATCTGGCTTTCTGGAAATGATTCGCTTACCTGGTCGGATACAAGCTGCACCATCTTACTCCCTGCGGTTATCAAAGTAAGCCTCTGTATGGAGGTGGCTACAAGTGGTCGTGATACGATTTGTGCTACCGATTCTACTTCGATTTATGCCAGTGCATTGTTAGGCTCTACGCCTTATTCCTACAACTGGGCGCCCGGTGGAAATGGAGATACGCTAAAAGTTTCTCCTGCCAATACAACAAGCTATATGCTCACCGTAACCGATGCTTATGGCTGTACGGCTGTTGATTCAGCCATTGTAAAAGTGGATACATTACCCGTATTCTCCATGGGTGATTCTACAAAAGTTTGCGCCGATTCAGTGGTCATATTGGATGCTGGGGCAGGTTACACCTATTTGTGGAGCTCGGGTAAAACCTCTCAAAAAGATACGCTTACCAATCCTGGAGATTATATCTGTACCCGTACTGATGGTAACGGATGTTCCTATTCAGATACCTTCCTACTTAAGCACGATACCATTCCATTTTTCCGGTTTGGCGCTGATACCGTAGTTTGTAATAGTGATACGGCTACCATCAAATCGCCGCTTACTCATCCTACCTATACTTATCTCTGGCAGGACGGAAGTACCAACACTTTCTTTAAAACAGACACGGCCGACACCGTTATCCTCACCATTACAAATCAAATTGGTTGTAGTCATACGGATACTCAAATTGTCAGCCATGCTTTGTCTCAGAACATTAGTGTAGGAAACGATACCAGCGTTTGTTTTGGTGATGTTTTCAAGCTAAATGGTCCAAATAACTTCGTGTTCCACTCCTGGATTATTTACCAGGATACCGTAGTTGGAGTTTCCATCAATGCCGACACGGCGGGCTCCTATTATTACTTTGGGCGCGACACGAATAACTGTGCGGCTTACGACACCCTGGTTGTATTACACGATACGATTCCTACTCCATTTATTGGAAATGATACCAATATCTGTTTGGGCGATACGCTCATCCTGGATGCCGGTACGGGCTATAAACAGTACCTCTGGTCCAGTGGAAGCACTACCCAAACTACCAAGGCCTACAATGGTGTGGCTTACAACGTAGTTGTTGTAGACTCCAATGATTGTGTGGGATCAAGCATCCTTATTTTAGGTATTGATTCCTTACCTGAAGTCACCTTATTACATGACGGACTCCCTGGCGACACCACTATTTGTGCCATGGATTCAATATGGTTGCATGCAGCCATGACCGATCCAAACCTAACCTACAGTTGGAATGGCGGTCCTTATCAGCCTTTGGATGATTCCTTGAAAGTTTCTAACCCAGGCAAATACGTATTAACCGTTCAGGACACGAATACCTGTAAGATTGCAGATTCGCTGGAGGTCTTCAACGATACTCTTCCAGTTCCTGGCTTACGAACTGATACAACCATCTGCACGCAGGATAGCATTCAATTGGTGGCCAATTACGCGGCACACTACAACTATGTTTGGAATTCGGCCGATTCTGGAAACGTAAACAGCATCTGGATTCTAAAAGACACCACCTACATTGTAAAAGTTACGGATACCAATACTACTTGTTTTGCTCACGATACTATGGTGCTCACACATGACACCTTACCAGTGATCAACTTGGGGCCAGATACTGGATTCTGTATTGGAGATACGCTCACTTTGGATGCAGGTCCACATTACTTCTTGTACAGTTGGACTCCTCCAGCTGCAAGCCAGTCTATCAAAGTATTTACTCCGGGTAAGTACGAGGTTGAGGTGATTGACTCCAACGGATGTAAAGGCGGAGACAGCATCAATATTGCGATGTATCAATTGCCTACGCCGAATTTGGGACCAGACCTTCAATTCTGTTCCGGTACTGCGATTAAAGAACCTATGGATCCAGGTGGAGGGTTTGCTTACTATGACTGGTCTTCCGGAAGAAAAGGTGGCGAAGGTTGCTGCCGTAGAGATACTGCTTTAGCCTCGGGTACTTACGATGTAACCGTTACCGACAACAATGGCTGTATGGCTTCTGATACGGTTGTCATTAATGCGAATTTCCGTCCGAATGTAAATCTTGGTCCAGACACCAGTTTCTGTTCTGGTACGAGCTTTAACTTCCTGGCCAATGCTGGGGCAGGTTTTGTAACCTATACTTGGTTCGATTTTAAATCAGGCGCCGAGGTTCAGTTGACCAATGCCGGGCAGTTTGCCTTGGTACAAGATACTTCTGCCCGACTGATTGTGGAAGTGACGGACAACAATGGATGTGTAAACCGAGACTCGTTGGATGTGGTAGAACTACCCATCCCTTCGATCAATTTGGGCGTTCCAGAACGTTATTGTGAAACGGAACGCGGAATTTGGGCTGACACCCTGGATGCCGATCCAGCAAACAATTATGCTTCTTACCTCTGGTCTACGGGTGAAACCACTCGTGATATTCGGGTTACCATTGAAGGTACTTACCTGGTTACCGTTACCGCTAATAACGGTTGTACCAACAGAGCTCAAAAAGAATACAACGAAGTAGCCAGACCAGCCATCGATTGGTCAGGAGATACGCTCCTTTGTAAAGGTGATACGGTTCATCTGAATGCCTTTGACGAGGATTACAAAGCTTATTATTGGTACAAGCTATCGGATGTATCCGGAGTAAGTGATTCCTTGTTAAATCCAATTATTGAGAATCCAACGGATACCTTCCTGGATACCATTTCTACGATTTACCACATCGTTCGTCCTGGAACCTACAAGGTGGTAGCTTACTACTATCCGGAACCTTTCTGTGTAGATTCAGTACAGACGACTATTCGAGAGGATATTTATCCAGAAGTAGATTTCAAGATTCAGTCTTCCGATACGGCTCTTTGTGTTGGGGAAATTCTGGAACTTCACCCTCACTTTACGGGATCTTCCACCTTGGAAATCACCTACGATTGGCAGGATGGAAATACGGATAGTATCTACTATGCATCAAAATCGGGCTTGTATACCCTGGTTATGACCAATGATTGTGGTTCTGACATCGATGAAGTATTTGCCAATTTTGATGACTGTAGCAACATTTGGATTCCAAATTCCTTTACCCCTAACGATGATGGAGATAACGACCTCTGGAAGGTAGTTTCTCTGGAAAGCTTCCTGGAGTTTAACCTCAAGGTTTATGATCGCTTTGGAGGTATCGCCTGGGAGACTAATAATCCTGATGTTTCCTGGAATGGACGTCACATGATCAACGGAAAGGATATGCCGATTGGGGCTTACGCCTACAAGTTGACTTACCGCTCAAACTATGAGCTCATCGATGGAGTAAACAGTGCTCCAACCCGTGAATTGCAAGGGACACTTTACCTGTACAGATAATTCTGGAGAATTCCTGATAAAAGGTTAATTCAGGCTTTTATAGCCTGTAAGTAAATCAAATTGGGATAAGTTCTGAAGGTTGGCTGAATCAGATGGATTGGCTAAAAAAGGAAAACACACCAGCCTTGGTTAAAACGCCGGCATGTTTTCCAGAATTCTATTAGGCTTTTGCTCCCTTCGATTGGCCGAATTCCATCAAATAGGCTTTGATAAAATCACCCAATCCTCCATCGAGCACTTGTTGCACGTTTCCAGTTTCATGGTTGGTGCGCAAATCCTTAATGAGTTTGTAGGGGTGCAATACGTAGTTTCTAATCTGACTACCCCATTCCACCTTCATCTTTGATCCTTCTACCGCTGCTTTTTCTTCCTCACGCTTACGTAACTCCAGCTCATATAGCTTGGACTTGAGCAATCGCATGGCGTTTTCCTTGTTCTGCAGCTGTGATCTTGATTCAGTATTCCGAATAATGATTCCCGTAGGCTTGTGTTCCAAACGTACACCGGTTTCTACCTTGTTTACGTTCTGTCCACCAGCTCCACCTGAGCGGAAAGTATCCCAGACAATCTCTGAAGAGGCTACTTCAATCTCAATCGTATCATCAATCACCGGATAAACGAAAACCGAAGCAAAGGACGTATGCCGTTTTGCGTTGGAATCAAAGGGGAAATACGTACCAATCGGTGAACTCCATTCTCCCCTTTCAGGTATCCATAGGCGAAATCGCCTTCAATCTCAACCCTGGCCGATTTAATACCGGCGCCATCACCATCCAACTTTTCTGTTACCGTTGCTTTCAGGCCATTCTTATCAGCGTACATTACGTACATTCTGAGCAGCATTTCAGCCCAATCCTGACTCTCGGTACCACCTGCACCAGAATTGATCTCAAGGATGGCATTTAACCCATCCTCTTCACCTGAAAGCATGTTCTTGAATTCTACTTCCTCGAGCTTTTCAACCAGATTCTCGTGAAGGGCATTTACTTCCTCTTCACTGGCTTCACCTTCCTCAAAAAATTCGCGGAGTACCACCAAATCATCCAGCAGTCCAGCCACCTCGTCGTAGGCCTGAACCCAGAATTTCTTTTTGTTGAGTTGTTTCAGAACGGCCTCGGCTTCTTTCGGGTCATTCCAAAAATCGGGAGAGTGTGTTTTTTGTTCTTCGTCGTTGACAAATTCGCGTAGATCATCTACGTCAAAGATGCCCCCTTAGCGCATCCAGGCGCTCAGTCAACCCTTTGAGTTGTTCCTGATTAATCATAATTGATTCAAATATTTGCGAACCCCTTCCGGCTCAAACCCTCGTTGTAGCAGAAAGCGGTATAGCTTATTTCTTATTTCAAAAGAATCTCCGGAGAGACGGGAACGTTTTCCTTCGCCCACATCAAAGATCATTTTTTCGTATTCCTCATCACTGATTTCTTCCAGTGCCAGGCGGATACAAAACTCCGAAATCTTTTTTTCCTTCAATCCTTGAACGATCTTCAATTTACCCCATTTCCTAAACAGGAAGCGATCGTGGCAATAGGCTTTTGCATATCGCTCTTCGTTCAAAAAATTCTCACTGATTAAAAATCCGATCAGGTCTTCTGTATGGTCAGGATGTACTCCCCAAGCCAGTAACTTTTGGCGTACTTCTTCGTGTGCCCGTTCCCGCTTGACACAGAAATTCAGAATGCGGCTTTTAGCCTCGGATAAAGAAATCTTTTTTTGCCTTTGAATTGCCATGCTAAGGCTCAAAGGTAAGATCAGATTTCGATAACCTCATCCTTGCTGTTGTAGAACTTATAATCTACCAATTGCAGCGAGTTGGATGACGTGATGCTAATAAACTTTTTGTAGGTGCGAATCCACCTCCAACGGTAAGAGGACATCAAGCCACCTTTTTTGAGGTAAGCTTCAATGAATGGGTGGCAATGCAAACGGAAATTTCCTTCCGTAGATCGAGCTACCCGCTCCAATGCGTTTTCAATATCATCAATGATCAGAATGGTTGCTTTTACTTCCTTGTTTCCATCCTTGGTAGGAATTACTTCAGAAGTTTTGATATCCATTTCTGGTCTTACCCGCTGACGGGTAATTTGCACCAACCCAAACTTACTAGGTGGAAGAATGTGATGCTTTGCCTTATCCGCACGCATGTACTCCTTCATCTTGGTCACCAGTTCCTTTTTGCTTTCGGCTTTGCGCATATCGATGAAATCAATAACAATGATTCCACCCATATCTCTTAACCTAAGCTGTCGGGCAATTTCCTCCGCCGCTTCACTGTTTACACGAAGCGCATTGGTTTCCTGGTTATCCTCTGATTTAGCCGTATTCCCACTGTTTACATCAATCACGTGCAAAGCTTCGGTATGCTCCACCACCAAATAAGCCCCGGAAGGCATGGTGACGTGGCGTCCAAAAAGAGCTTTGATCTGCTTTTCGATTCCAAATTGGTCGAAAACAGGCACTTTGGATTTATGTAATTTGAGAATGTTGACCTTTTCAGGAGCAATGGTGTTCAGGTAGTTTCGGGTATCGTCAAACAACTTGGGATCATTCACCACGATACTGTTGAAGCTCGGGTTAAGCATATCCCTTAGGATAGCAGCCGATTTGTTCAATTCGCCCAATACCTTTTTAGGAGCCTTACCCTTGACTAAATTGTCAAACATGGCTTCCCACTTTGTCACCAAATCCTTTAAATCCTGATCCAGTTCAGCCACCTTCTTATTCTCGGCAACTGTGCGAATAATAACCCCAAAACCTTTGGGCTTAATACTCTCAATCAGGCTTTTAAGTCGGGCGCGTTCATTGCGATTGCGAACACGTTGTGATATGGAAATCCGGTTGGAGAATGGCACCAAAACCAGGAATCGACCTGCCAGGCTAATCTCACAGGTGATGCGTGGACCCTTTGTTGAAATGGGTTCCTTGGCAACCTGTACCAAAATTTCCTGCCCTTGCACAAAGACCTCTTTAATATTTCCGTCTTTGTTGATGTCATCCATCATTTTAAAGTCGGAAAGTGAGGAGGATTTGCGCTTCTTTTTACGGGCCAGATGGACATACTTCTGCAAGGACCTAAGCTGTGGGCCTAGATCGAGGTAATGCAGGAAAGCATCCCTTTCGTAACCAACATCAACAAAGCAAGCATTCAAACCCGGAACCAGTTTTTTCACCCGGCCCAGGTATAAATCGCCTACAGCAAATTCGATGTCAGACTTCTCCGCATGGAGTTCAACCAAACGCTTATCTTCCAATAAGGCTAATCGGACTTCCGAAGGAGAAGAATTTATGATTAACTCCTTATTCACTTACAAGCCAATTAACTGGAAAATAAAGAAACTTAATTCTCTGAAGGTTCTCTTCATCCGCGACGAAGGACCTTCCCAAACAAAACGTAAAATAAAGAAACCTGCTCCGGAACAATCCGGAGCAAGTCATCTTAATTACTTCTTACGTTTGTGTCTGTTTTTTCTCAGTCGTTTTTTGCGCTTGTGGGTAGCAATCTTGTGTCTTTTACGTTTTTTACCACTTGGCATAACTAAAGATTTTTCAATTTCTCAATATAATTTCTTGCTTCTTCTTTGAAGTTCGGATCGTCCGAAGTCTCCAAAAGGCGGCTATATTGCTCAACCGCCTTTGCAGTGTCTTGTAAAGCGAGAAGTGACTGAGCCAACATAAGTCGAGCTTCGTCGTGATTAGGATTTACCTCAAGGAGGTTTTCCAATCGAATTTTCGCTTTGTCAAATTGACCGGAGATCATGGAGAATTTCCCCAATTGATACAAGGCCAATTCGTTTTCTGGATCTTTTTCCAAGACCTCTTTGAGCATCCCGATAGCTTTCATCGGAGGCTGAGTACCACTTTCGATGATCTCAACTGCTTCCATTACCTTCTGGTTTAAATCTGCTGATGGGTCCACATCAGAATGATGCGGCAGAAATGCTAAGGTGACCCCAACAAGAGCAACCAATAGGATGGCGATATACTGACCTCGGGAAAGGCTCATAGGTATTAGTCTTCTACTTTTACCTTGGTCTTAATCTCGTTGGAAAAAGATTTAGATGGTTTAAATGCCGGAATGTAGTGAGCAGGAATTACCAAACTTGTGTTTTTGGAAATGTTTCTTCCTGTCTTCTCTGCTCTCTTTTTAATGATAAAGCTTCCGAAACCTCTCAAGTAAACGTTGTCTCCATTGATCATAGAGCTCTTCACCACGTTCATGAAGGCTTCAACAGTCGTCTGTACAGCCAATTTTTCAACTCCTGTGCTCTCCGCAATCTCATTTACAATTTCAGCCTTAGTCATTTTTTAACTATTTTTTACTTGTATGTATTTAATATTTAGAACGTTATAATGCTTTTCCACCCCTCGTAAAGGGGTGCAAATATACAACAATGAATAGAATACCATACAAATAGTATCCTTTAAATTTGTTGACGAATTCATTACAACACATTGGAACTTAACGCAAAACTCCTGAACTGGTATTCTGAAAACCAAAGAGACCTTCCCTGGAGGCAAACTCAAGACCCTTATCCCATCTGGTTATCCGAGGTAATTCTTCAGCAAACCCGTGTGGTTCAGGGACTTCCTTACTACGAAAAATTCCTGGCTGCTTTTCCCACAATTTTTGATCTGGCCGAGGCGGAAGAAGACTACGTTTTGAAGCTTTGGCAAGGATTAGGCTACTACAATCGGGCAAGAAATATGTTAAAAACGGCCCAACAGGTGGTTGAAAGAGGTGGAAAGTTTCCGAAAAACTACCTCGGCTTGCTCGAATTGAAAGGAATTGGCCCCTACACGGCGGCTGCTATTGCATCTTTTGCCTACAACGAAGCCGTGCCGGTGGTAGATGGAAATGTATACCGTGTTCTTTCCCGGGTGCTGGGCATTGATGATCCTATAGACACCACTACCGGAAAAAAGCGCTTTGCCGAAGCCAGTGAACTCCTCTTGGATCGCAGCGAACCAGGAACCTATAATCAGGCTATCATGGAATTCGGGGCCCTGCACTGCACGCCCAAAAATCCCTCGTGCCTCACCTGCCCTATGCAGATTGACTGTGTCGCACTTGAAACCAACCGGGTGGGAGAACTGCCGATCAAAAAATCGAAAACCAAACAAAAATCTCTATACCTTAATTATGTAATACTGCGAAAAGGCAGTGAATTATTGGTCCATCGCAGACCTGAAACCGGATTTTGGGCAGGTCTTTATGATTTTCGTCTGAGTCAATCTGAAAATCGGATCAGTCAAAAAACATTTGCCGAAGATATTCTACCCGAATTGATCGGAAATTTGAATAAGGTTAAAGTTCATAACATTTCACCGGACTATACCCATGTTTTGAGCCACCGGAAATTACACATCCGATTTTGGGAAATTGAAGTCCATGAATTTCCTGACCTAGAGGAAAGAGAACGAATCGTTTCTATTGAGGAGTTGAAAAATCTCGCTGTTCCACGGATTGTCGATAAGCACCTTTTAACAGGTTTGTTCAGCGATAATGATTAATTTTGGCAACTGAAGAGGGCTTACTTAACAGAATCATAGAAAGTTAGCTCAGCTCCAAACAACTAAAACCCAATTATTAGTGGCAGGAAGTGTAAATAAAGTAATTCTGATCGGCAACCTGGGTAAAGATCCAGAGGTTCGCTATTTTGAGGAAGGACGTGGTGTAGCTAATTTTCCTATTGCTACCACTGAAACCTACAAAGACAAAAATGGCAACCGACAGGAACAAACTGACTGGCACAATATTGTGGTATGGCGTCCCGGATTGGTAGGTATTGTAGAGCAATATCTCAAAAAAGGGAACAAGGTATATGTAGAGGGTCGATTAAGAACCCGGTCTTACGAAGATCAGAACAATCAAACCCGCTATGTAACCGAAGTTATCGTAGACAACTTAACCTTATTGGGTGGTAGAAATGAAGAGAATTCTTCAGGTGGCCAACCGGCCAGCTCTGCTCCACCAGGAGCTTCACAAAACATTTCAGAAGGGGAACAAAATACCAACATCGCTTCCGATTCTCAAGACGATGATTTACCTTTCTAAAATGATTTCCTCAGGAACTTGCTAAGGTATGGAACCTCCCCCTGAACCGCAGTGGATATATTTGTTTGCTCTGAACCCAATAACCTTGGGCTCCATCATTAGTTTTCTTGTTCTTTTATTACTCCTGTTAGCCTCAGGATTGGTATCAGGATCGGAGATTGCCTTCTTCTCTTTTGACCAAAAAAGATTGGAGGAGCTCAAGGAAAGCGACAACCGAACACACCAGTTGATCTTTCAACTACTACAGAATCCCCATAGCCTGCTGGCCACGATTCTGATTGCGAACAACTTCATCAACATCGCGATTATTCTCCTGTCCACCTCGCTTAGCTCCACGCTGTTCGATTTTGAAGGAAGTGAGTTCATGGCATTTATTATTCAGGTAATCGTCATCACCTTTTTAATTCTCCTTTTCGGGGAAGTTATCCCAAAGGTTTATGCCAGCCGAAACGCTGGAAGACTGGCTGGGTTAATGGCCTTTCCGATATTCCTGTTAAGTAAGATTTTTTATCCCCTAAGCGCCTTGTTGGTCTATTCTACTAATATCATCAACAAGCGGTTTAAGCAGCGAACAGAAAGTATCTCGGTAGACGAATTATCACATGCCCTGGAACTAACCTCAAACGAGGACTCAAAAGAAGAAGAAACCCGCATTCTCAAAGGAATCGTCAAGTTTGGAAACACCGAGGTTAAGCAAATCATGACTGCCCGGGTAGACGTTATGTCATTGGATGTAAACGAACCTTTTGAAACCGTAAGAAAACAGATATTGGATTCTGGATTTTCCCGAATTCCGGTATTTGAAGGCAACTTCGACAAGGTGGAGGGCGTGCTATACATCAAGGATCTCCTTCCTCATTTAGGTGAAAAGAATTTGGCTTGGAATCAATTGTTACGCCAGCCCTTTTTTGTGCCGGAAAACAAAAAGATTGATGACCTGCTCAAAGAATTTCAGGAAAAGAAAATTCACCTGGCCATTGTGGTAGACGAATATGGCGGCTCGTCGGGCGTGGTGTCTCTGGAAGACATTATTGAAGAAATTGTTGGTGATATTGCCGATGAGTTTGACGATGACGACATCACCTATTCGAAGTTGGATGATTACAACTACATCTTCCAGGGTAAAACACTACTCAAAGATTTCTACCGTTTGATGGATCTCGAGGGAGAGGAGTTTGAAGCATCCAAGGGCGAAGCAGACACCCTGGCTGGCTTTGTTATCGAAATTGCCGGTCGTATTCCCGAGAAGGCAGATGAAGTAGAATTTGATAATTACCTCTTTACTATTGAGGCTGCGGATAAACGTAAAATTGACACCATCAAGGTGACCATTCAGGAGGTTGAAGAAGAAGCGGAAAATGATGAAAAAGATTAAGTGGGCAACGCTGGGCGTTTTGTTTTCGGGCTGGCTCCTCATGGGTTGCGAAGAATCAAGCTATACACCAAAGCCACTGGGCTATTTCCGTATCGACTTACCTGAAAAAGAATACCAGCATTATTCCGGTTCCTGCCCTTACAATTTTGATTACCCGGTTCGCTCTCTTCTGGACACCATGAGTCAACGGGCTCAAGAAAAATGCTGGGTCAACTTACACTACCCACAACATCGCGCTACCATTCACCTGACCTACGTGGGCGTTGATGGAAACAACCTTGATGAATACCTGGAAGATTCCAGAAACATGGCCATGAAGCACACCGTGAGAGCGGATGCCATCGAAGAGCAGTTCTTTCAAAATCCTGAAAAACGAGTGTATGGGCTGATCTACAATTTTGAGGGAAATACGGCAACCAACTTCCAGTTCTTTTTGACCGATAGCACCGATCACTTTTTATCGGGGTCCATGTATTTTAATGTAGCGCCTAATTCAGATTCCCTGGAACCTGTCAGCGCTTACATCAAAGAAGATTTACGTCGCTTGATTGAATCTTTTAGCTGGGACTACGGAAACGGTGCAGGCCAAAAACCAGCGTAAGCAGCAACAACAAAGCGCCTAACTGGTGCAATATTCCCAAAGCAATTGGAACCTGGAGCAACAGGGTGACCACTCCGAGCAAAAACTGAATCATTACGATAAGTCCTGTCAATCGGATGGCTCGAACCTGAAGCTTGTCAATAGGCAATCGCATGGCCTTGAAATACAGAACCAAAACCCCAGCAAACAAGATCATGGCCAAGGTTCGGTGAACAAACTGCACCCCTGATTTTCCCTGAAGAAAGCTTTCGAGCAATGAATCCCCTAACCACACCGAATCAGCGATAAGTTGACCATCCATTAAAGGGAAAGTATTGTGAACCCATCCTGCTCTCAGACCGGCAACAAAGGCACCATAAAGGATTTGAATCAGGGTTAAGACAATAAGCCAAACGATTCCTTTTCGAATTCCAGGAAAAGCTATTTTACCTCGCTCCGGCCATTTCAATTCCGCCACTACCCAAATCAACCAACCGCAGGTGAGGAAGGCTGTGATCAAATGGGCGGCCAGCCGGTAATGGGATACCCGTGGCTCCTGACTCAATCCACTTTTTACCATAAACCAGCCCAGGAAGGCCTGGAAAGCACCCAGAAAAAAGGCCAAGAGCAGTTGCCGCATCAAAACAGGATTGAGCCATTTTTTCCACCAGAAGAATAAAAAAGGAAACAGGAAAACCAAGCCAATCAACCGGCCGAAATCGCGGTGAATGAACTCCCACCAAAAGATGGACTTAAAGTCTTCGAGGGTAAATTGGTAGTTGAGTTCCTGAAACTCCGGAAACTGCTTGTATTGATCAAACTTATCCTGCCAGTCTGCTTCATTCATGGGAGGAATGGAACCCATAAAAAGATTCCAATCGACCATACTCAGCCCAGAGTGGGTCAACCGGGTTATCCCTCCAATCATAACCATGATAAAAACCATAACTGCCCCGGTAATTAACCAGGTGATAATGATCTTTTTTTGACGCTCTGTTGGTCGGGAAACAACCGAATTTGTCATAGCAAGTGCTCCAGAATTTACCGCGCAAAGGTATATTCCAAAGACGCGTCAAACGAACATTGGTTCAACTATTTTAGGAAAAGAAAGGGAGTTAATCCCGGTGGAATTCTAATGATGAGAATAGCCGCCTGATTTGCGGTACGCCAGGATTAGTGCATCAAAAATACTCGGGAAAGAAATCTTTTCGAAGAGCACATCTTTGTTGATCAATTCTGGTGCAGAAGCTCGTTTCAGCTGAGCAGTGGGCTCTACAGGAAGCTCTCCAAAACTGGCGGGAAGTTCATCCAACACCAAAATTATTTCTTCTGAGTCCGTAAGCTGTTTATCGAAGATTACCTCTACCCGATTTTCTTCTGGAAAAACTTTTACGCTCATCACACCTTCTGATTGGCTCAATTGATTTTCCAACTGGTACAAATCATCATAACTGGAATGAGAAAGGGTAAATTGAACTCTTGATGGTTCGGTGGCTTCAGGTTTGTTATCAGAGCAAGCCGTGAAAAGCAACAATGCTAAAAGCCCCAGTATAAGGCCATTTTTCATGATAAACAGATTTAGGTGACTCAAAAGTAATACAAGCCCAGTGTTCTGCCTGCAGAAACGCAAAAAAAAGCACCTTATTTTCAAGGATTTATAATTTTTTCACAGGTTCGGCCCTCTCCCCTGTATCCACTATATTTGCGGCTCAATTATGGCGGAGCAGAAGAACAAGGAAATTGGGGTAGAAGAAGAGGAAATGTCATTTTTGGATCACCTGGAAATCCTAAGGTGGCATTTGGTACGCAGCGCTGCGGCCATCATCCTGTTTGGACTCATTGCTTTTTTCAATAAAAAGTTTCTTTTTGACGAGATCATTTTTGGCCCCAAAAGTTCTGATTTCATCACCTTTCGAGCCCTTTGTTGGTTTTCCGCCAAATTGCAGTCCTGGCTTCCTTTTTTAGGTGGCGATTTACTTTGTATTGGACAAAATTTACCCGAGTTGCGCAATATGACGATGGCTGGGCAGTTTACCACCCATATCATGGTTAGCCTCATTGCCGGACTTATTGTCGCCATACCCTACGTACTGTGGGAAGCTTGGCGTTTCATCGGTCCCGGGCTCAATCCTTCAGAGAAAAATTACTCCCGAGGCGGTGTATTTTTCACCTCGGTATTGTTTTTGAGCGGTGTGGCTTTTGGCTATTTTGTGATTAGTCCGTTATCGGTCAATTTCTTTATGAATTACTCGGTCAGCGAAAACGTGTTGAACACACCTACTTTGAGCACTTACATTTCCACAGTAACCACTGTGGTACTGGCTTGTGGTGTGGTATTTCAACTACCAATAATTGTTTATTTTCTAACCAAACTGGGTATTTTGAGCCCGCTGGTGCTGAAGAAATACAGAAGGCATGCCTTTGCCGGATCTATGATTCTCTCGGCCTTTATTACACCACCCGACGTTTTCAGTCAATTGCTGGTAACGGTTCCGTTGGTGTTTTTGTACGAGATCAGTATCTTTATTTCACGCCGCGTTACTAAAACAACTGAAAGTTAGGTGCAAACCTTTTGGGATACGGTATTGAGAGGAGCACTCTTTCTGGGAGTGACTTTGATGCTCGCTCTAAGCAGCTCGCCGCTGATGGCTCAAAAAACCATCGTAAAAGGTCGTGTGCTTGATGCCAGTACCCAACAGCCCCTGCCCTTTGTAAATATTGCCTTCAAGAATTCCAAGATTGGAACAACAAGTAATTTGGACGGTTATTTTACCCTGGAGACTTATTACCCCACAGACTCACTGATCGCTTCTTCGGTTGGATTTATCAAACAAACCAAGCGCGTTAAACGTGACGTCATTCAAACGATCAACTTTAACCTGCAACCTGGGGTGCAACTTCAGGAGGTGGTCGTTAGACCGGACAAAAAGGATATCAATCCAGCCCTCGTCATTCTGGACAAGGTGTTGGCTAACAAAAAGATCAACAACAAATCCAAGCTCGACGCCTATGAATATGAGGTGTACAACAAGGTGGAGTTTGACCTCAACAACATTGACGAAAAATTCAAAAGCCGAAAGGTTTGGAAGAAGTTTGATTTCGTATTCGATTATGTAGATAGTACTGGCGACAAGCCCTTCCTACCCATATTCATGACCGAATCGATGTCGGATTATTACTACACCCGCATTCCCAAACGGAATAAGGAAATCATCAAGGCAACGATGGTTTCGGGGGTAAAAAATGAGAGTATTCAGCAGTTTTTGGGAGATATGTACCAAAACGTGAATATCTATGACAACTACGTCAAAATCTTCAACAAAAGTTTCCTAAGCCCTGTGGCCAACGTGGGAAAGGCCTCTTACCGCTACTACCTGATCGATAGCTCCTTTGTAGAAAATACCTGGTGCTACAAAATCAAGTTTGTTCCACGTCGGGAGCACGAATTGAATTTTACCGGCTATATGTGGATCGCAGATACCACCTACGCGGTAAAGGAAGTAGAAGCAACGATTTCTAAAAGCGCCAACATCAACTTCGTGCAGGATTTGAGTATTCACCAGGTATACAACCAGGTGGAGAAGGAGGTATGGATGCTTACCCGAGACTACATGGAGGTGGATTTCAACCTCGCCGATCGAACCATTGGAATCTACGGTAAAAAGACTTCATCCTATCGAAATTTCACCATCAACAAACCCCGACCGGGTACCTTTTATTCCGAAGGGACCAACATTGTTGTGAAAGACGATGCCAACCAAAAAACCAGGGAATATTGGGAGAGTACCCGCCACGAAGAATTGTCGAAAACGGAATCTCAGGTCTACGAAATGGTAGACACACTGAATCAGGTTCCAGCCTTTAGGACTTATGTGGATGTCATCAAGATTATCACGACGGGTTATAAAGAGTTCGAAAAGTTTGAACTGGGACCATACACCAGCATTTATAGCTTCAACATTATTGAAGGTCATCGTTTTAAAATGGGAGCCCGAACTCTGAAGGAGTTCAATGAAAAGATTCGCCTACGCGGTTATTTGGCCTACGGAACCAAGGATCAACAGTTTAAGTATGCCGCGGGTACGGATATATTCTTCAGCAGGAAGCCCTGGAGCATGATCCATATTGACTACAACCGCGACATTGAGCAGCTGGGTACGAGTGTCAATTTTCAAGATCAAGACAATCTGTTAGCTTCGATTTTCAGGGCCAACCCAGCGAACCAATTGAATGCGGTAGAATCCTATAAAATTCGCTGGGAACACTTCTGGTCCGACGGATTTTCGCACAACCTAAAACTTCAACACCGCTCTCTATGGTCGGTGAGCGACCTGCTCAAATTTGAGCATAAAGGGGATGATGGCGTGGTACGCGATGCCGGATACGTCAAATTTACTGAGGTAGAACTCGGTATGCGCCTGGCCCTGCGGGAAAAGTTTGTACTGGGGTCCTTTGACCGTTACAGCCTCGGAAGTAAGTACCCGGTGGTAGGCGTCCAGGCTACTTTTGGACTCAAGGGAGTATTGGGAAGTGAATACGAGTACCAAAAACTATTTGTTTACCTCACCGACAAAATTTACATCAATCCCTTTGGTTATACCCAATTGGTAGTGGGTGCTGGAAAAATCTGGGGCTTAGTCCCTTTCCCTGCACTCGAATTGCATAACGGTAACGAAACCTTCTTTTACGATCCCCTGGCTTTCAACTTGATGAACTACTACGAATATGCCAGTGATGAGTACATCGAGGCGGGATTGACCCATCACTTCAATGGAATATTCCTCAACCGAATTCCTTACATGAGAAAATTGCAATGGAGAGAGGTGATCCACGTAAAAGGGGTTGCCGGAAATCTTTCTGCGGCCAATCAACAGGAAATGATCTTTCCTACTACCCTTACCGGACTTACGAAGCCTTACGTGGAAATGGGTGTAGGGATCGAAAACATCTTTAAAATTCTAAGGGTTGATGGGCTATGGCGCTTAACAAATCTTAGTAAGGGTAATGACGTGAAGAGGGTTCGTAATTTCGGATTAGCCTTTTCTTTGCAATTCGCATTCTAATATGATTCTACGAGCAGAAAACCTGGTTAAAAAGTACAAGAGTCGAACCGTTGTAAAGGGCGTTTCGGTCAATGTAGAGCAAGGAGAAATTGTGGGTCTCCTTGGTCCTAATGGTGCTGGAAAAACCACCACGTTTTACATGACCGTAGGACTTATAAAGCCCAATGGTGGTGAGATCTTTTTGGACGACGAAAAGATCACGAATCTCCCCATGTATAAGCGTGCCAAAAAAGGAATCGGATACCTACCTCAGGAAGCATCTGTTTTTCGAAAACTGAGCGTTGAGGATAACATCAAGGCGGTTTTGGAAATGACTAAACTGAGTCGAAAGGAACAGAACCACAAGCTGGAAGCGCTTATCGATGAATTTAGTCTGGACCATGTGCGCAAAAACCGGGGAGACCTTCTTTCTGGTGGAGAGCGACGCAGAACGGAAATTGCTCGTGCCCTGGCGGTAGACCCCAGTTTTATTCTGTTGGATGAACCCTTTGCCGGCGTTGACCCAATTGCGGTAGAAGACATTCAAGGCATTGTGGGTAAGCTGAAAGAAAAGAACATTGGTATTCTGATTACCGACCACAACGTACAGGAAACCCTTTCCATTACCGATCGGGCCTACCTGCTTTTTGAGGGTGAAATTCTTAAAGCTGGGACGGCTGAAGAATTGGCCAATGACGAACAGGTAAGACGGGTTTACCTCGGAAAGAACTTCGTTCTACAACGGAAAGTTTAGACCACCCTTCAGCCACATCCATTTTTCTCCCTTCTGATTTTCTGTAAATTAGCCCGTATGGAACGGCAATTACCCTGGAAACAGATTATCAGCTTAGGTGCGCTCAATGTTGCACTTGGTATCAGTTGGATCGCTTACCACGAATACCAACCCCATCTCTTAGAATCATTTGGACTTACGGATATGGCTCGCCTACTCATCTGGATGAAGGCCATTGTTTTGGTTTGCATTCCTCCTCTGGCTGGATGGATTGCGGATCGAATGTTCCGAAAGGGCAGCAACTTCTTTTTGGTTTTCGCCATTGGAATTGCCGTTACAGCGATGATTTTTATGGTGGTGGCCACCTTGATCAGTATTCCCCAGAGCCCATGGATTTTGACAGCCCTGCCCGTTATGATTGCCTTTTGGTTAATCTCAATGAACATATTTATTAGTCCTGCGAATTCTTTGATCGAACGATTTACTTCTCAGGAGAACCTCCCTTTGGTCATGGGAATTCTGATTTTAGCATCTGATCTCAGCTATGCCCTGGAACCCTTAATCGTAGGCCTGGTTAACTTTCTCGGCCCTACCCTAACCTTCATTACCGGAGGAGTTTTGGTCGGCGGATCGGGTTATTGGTTTCTCAAATCATCTACAGCCACCGTAGCTGAAAAAACTCAGATTCCCCTCCAAGAGAGAAACAAACCTTCAAAAACCGGCAATCCCTACCTCATCATTATTGCGATGGGCATGGCTTTGGGATTGGGCAAAGGTTTGTTGATGGAATTCATTCCATCTCAAGGCCCGGTAGGATCCATGAGTGGATCCGTATTTTCCTTTCTTATGCTTGGTGTTTCCGCCGTTGCAGCACTCCTGTTAGGGCTTCGTACTCATGCCAATCAACAGCGAGTATTTACCATTGGCATTGGAATGATGATTTTGGGCGGTGCTATTTTGATCAATGTACCATTGACCGCTTTGAAAATCACCGGGGCTGTCATTGTTGCCCTTGGATTTAGTGCATCAGGAATTACTGGTCTTCCCCTTGCCTTTCAAAGGCTAAGGGAAAACCAACTTATTCTGGGTACTGGACTCCTTTTGGGATCCAGTGAAATAATTAGCGGAATATTAGAGATCCTCGGCTAAGCGATTACTGCACCAACAAGCGGTGAGTAGCGGCTTGATCTCCTGAAATAACCTGAATTAAGTATACTCCTGGATCTACCTGAAGATCTACGTTAGCTTGGTGAAAATCTGCAATACTCACCCATTGCTTATTGTACACTTCCTGCCCGTTTGGAGAGAATATGCGTACTTCCAAGTCAAGACCGGCCAATCCGGAAACATTCATGTGGAAAGAACCATTGTTTGGATTTGGGTAGAATACTACCTCAGCCAATTCTTGAGTAATTGGATTTAGGCCTAAGCAAAGAGAATCGTAATCTACACGAACTGTATCTCTGGCAGAACAATTGGCAGCCGTGCTATTGTCCGTTAATTCTACCCAAAACAGATCGCTTTTTTGAACCTCAATAGTTTGAGTGGTTTCACCTGTGCTCCAGTTGTAAGTCATGTTAGCAATTCCTGGATCCAGCGTCACTTTTGCATCGCCACACATAGAAGTATCGGCGCCCAAACTGAATACCGGAGCTGCTACTACTTCCAAAGTATCGAAAATAGAGTCGCGGCAATTGTTTACATCGGTGAATGTGTAGCCAAATTGGTGCTTACCTGCTCCGGCTGCATCGGTATCAAAAGATCCTGTGGCACGGTTTACGTACATTCCATGGTACTCTCCACCGTTAGGCATTCCACCACTTAGGTTAACTGCTCCTTCATTGGAACAAACGGGAGCTGGGGTGGTAATGGTAACCGTTGGAGCGGGATTCACCATAATGGTTTGTTCTGTGCTGTCGCTACAGTTATTTCCATCTACGAAAACGTATTTGATGGTATCCAATCCGCTTCCGGCTTGACTCGGATGATATTGGTTTCCAATAACCCCTCTACCCGAATACGTTCCTCCGAATGGAAGTCCACCTGAAAGCATAAAGGCTGGATTGTTCTCACAATTGGATGGGAATGGAATCAAACGAACAATAGGAAGAGAATCAACGCGAATGGTCTGGTAAGCAGAATCCGAGCAACCTCTGTTGTCCACGTATACATACTTAAGCGTATCCACTCCATCATTTACGGGATCATACTGTCCATTAACAACGTGAGGACCACTATACACTCCGCCTGTTGGAGTTCCTTGACTAAGTGAAACCAATCCTGAGTTGCGGCAAACATCGCCAATAGCTCTAAAACCTACTTTAGGAGTTACATCTACACGAATAGTGGCCGTATCGATATCGGTACAACCCAAACCATTGGTGAACGTATACATCACGGTATCAAATCCAGCTCCTACAGGTAGGTAAACGTTTCCATTAACCTGATTTCCTGAATACGTTCCACCGGCAGGCATTCCTGTGTTCAAAATGATGGAATCGCCATTCAAGCAGATGCTAACTGGTAAAGTAACAGACGCTATCGTGATGGAATCCACACCTTGCTGTGCACTAACCGAATCAGCACATCCTTTTGAATCGGTGTAAGTATAGGTGATGTTGTGAACTCCGGGTCCGGCTACTGCTGGATCAAAAATGTTGTTGCTTACACCAACTCCTGAGTAGTTACCTCCCATAGGAAGACCTGAAGTAAGTGGGAAAATTCCATTGTTTTCACAAACCGGATTTCCTCCGGTAAAAGAAACCTGAGGAATGGTATCCACCGTGATGTTTTGGGTCGCCGTATCCGAACATCCGTTAGGTGCCGTGTATACGTAGCTAATCACATGAACTCCGGATTGAGCCTGGCTGGGTTCAAAGATCCCTCCATTTACCCCGTTTCCGAAGTAGGTTTCTGTACCACCAGCTGGAGTACCGCTACCTTGGTTTAGGGTTACACTACCACCGTTTTCGCAAACATCGGCCAGGGCCGTAAAAGTAGCCGTAGGAGGTGTATGTACATTCGTTTTTAAAGTATCGTTTGATCGGTTATCATCGATAGATCCGGATACCGAGTCTGTCCAAGCGATTACCACATCGGTAGAACCACCACCGAAAGAGAAAGCTCCTAATGAAACCGTGTCCTTTTGGTTGGTGCTCAGGTTAAGCCCCGAAAATCTGGCCCGGGTCTGGCTGGTACCGTTGACCGTCCAGCCGATGGATACGGAAGTCATGGTAGCCGAACCCTTGTTTTCCACCACAACCATCACGTTGTTAGAAGACGCACAGGTGTCCGGTGAAATCTGTTCAACAATGGCACCATCATTCACCTGGGCCTGGACCGTGAAGGCAGATAAAACAGTGATAAAGAGCGTGGAAAGTCGGAAAAATCGATTCATATCTTTTGGAAATAATTTGTGCAAATATCGAAAAAACCGAATGTCATTTGACGAAACCCCTTCGAATGGAAAGGATTAGGCAAAATATCGGTTCTATCGGGAAGAACATTTAATTCGAAGGAAGGTTGGGGTTTGTTGATTCAAGCGTATTCATTCATAAAGGTCAAAACACCGAATTGACTCTTCGTTTTTGGTTACTTTAGACCGACCAAACTCAATAACCAAGTAGAATTTAACCCATGAAGTATTTCTTTTTGTTTGCTCTTTTGTGGGCTTTGCCGGGCTTTTCTCAAACTCAAAATTCGAAACCCGTAATGACCATAGAGGAATATGATGAAAAAGTATTGCCTTTAAGAAATCAGGGTGTTGTCCATTATCAGCAAGAAAGGTTTGATAGCGCATCTCATTACTATAATCTTGGGATCGAACAATATCAAAATTTCGAGTCAGATTCGAACAAAGCGGAATTGTATCATTACTTGGGAATTTCCGAATATAGCTTGGGTAAAATATCATCATGTATATCCTCAATCCAACTTTCAAGACACATCTACGAAGATCTCGGGATTTATGGACACCATCTAGAATTAGATCAAATATTAGGGTTGAGCTTTAAAAAAAAGGGGATGTATGTAAAAGCATACGAAACAACTTTATCCATTCTTCAGGCTGAAAAAGAAAGGGCAAACCCTGAGTCGGTTTATAAATACTATAACACCCTCGGAAATCTACAAAAGGAGTTCAAAAACTACAACAAATCCCTATTCTTTCTTTATAAGGCTCTAGAATCATCATATTTAGCCAAAGACACTTTAGGCACTTCAGGAGTAAAAAACAATTTGGCCCAAGTTTACCTATTAAGCGGAAATTTAGACTCAGCCAAAAAATACCTTTATGAGTCTCAAAGAATAAAATCAAAATCAAAGCAATTAAGATCACTATCAAATACACAAAGCTTAATTGGGGACTTATATTTTAAATTGAAAAATTTAGATAGTGCCGAATTCTACTACAAAAAAAGTCTTGATATAAGACTGATAATTGGTGACTCATCAAAAGTTTCTTCATCCATTGCTCAGATAGCTCGAATAGAAACTCATAAAGGCAATTTTCACTATAGCGATTCTTTATTAAGCAAAGCCGAACGCCTTTCTTTACGAGATTCAATCAATGGCACACTTCCAGATATTGCGAAAATTCGAATCGAATGGAGCGAAGCCCTCGGCGACCCAAAAGAAATCTCCAAATGGTACCGCATCAAGGACTCCCTTCAACAAAAGATCTACGGCATCGAAAAGCAAGAGGCCATTGACCGGATGCAGATTGAATTTGATGTGGAGCAAAACCAAAAGGCCCTGGCACAGGAGGAGGAAAAAAGTCAATTGCTGGAGGAACGGAATGCTGCTCTGTTTCGGACGAACTCTTTGCTCATAGGTGGAGTAATTCTGCTTATTCTTTTCTCCATATCGATGGTCTACCTGCTGAATATCAACCGGAAAAACAACCGCCAACTTCGGGCTCAAGGAGTGCAGTTGGAAAAACAAGCTGAACAAATTCAGGTTCTCCATCAAGAATACAAACACCGAACGAGCAACCATTTTTCCATGATCAGCGCCATGTTTCAAATCCACGACAAGGCCAGCGAAAGTCAATTACTGAGCCAGGTCCTTCAAGATTATAAAGGTCGGGTAGACTCCCTGTCTATGATCAACCGGCACCTGGTTAATCCTTCGGGAGAAAAAGAAGTGGTGGATATGTCCAGTTACCTGGATGAGCTTATTCAAAATACAGAGCTCGGGTATACTTCTTCTAAAAGCGTTTCTATTCAAAACGAACTACGGCGCTTTTCACTTCCGTCTTCATTGGCCATGAAAATGGGAATTATGGTTCATGAATTAATGACCAACTTCTTTAAGTATGCCCTGGAAAACAATCCATCGCCCGAATTAATCATCCTAACGTTATTCGAAAACAATCAGGTCTTCCTCAAAGTGCAGGACAATGGCCCTGGATTAAAAGACGCCCAAAGCAGCTCGCACTCATCCACCGGATTCGGTCTTAGGCTTATCCAAACTTTTGTCCATGAATTGGATGGGGAAATAAGTCTATCTTCTGATGAGGGTTTTAAAGTGGAAATCACCTTCCCCTTCCTCGAGAAAAGCTAAAAAACTATGAGCCTGATTCTATCCTACACCCCAAACCAGGGATTCACTCTAAATAGAAATGAATTTCAATGGGGAGAAGACAGAACCCATGTGCACCAAAAACTAGGCTCACCGTCTGAGAAGGACAACCTACGAGACATTTACGAAGATTACAACGGCAGCGAAAACTATTTTTTTCTCACCTACAATCCGGAGGGCCAACTTAAAGAGCTGGAGGTGCACGAGGGGCTATCGGTTCAAACTAATGGCTTCGAACTTGAGTTCGGAAATGACCTACCAGAAATAATCAAGCATTTGAGCAGATTGGGTTTTAGACCGCAAGAAATGGAACCCGGACATTACTTGTTTGCCGAACTTAAAATGGTACTTTCCACGGATGAATCCATGGGTGGTGAAGGAAATGGGCTCTCCTATTTTTATGCGGCTCAGACCATTACCCATTTGATCGAAGAATGACCCTTAGGTATTATTCTTTGGCCATTGGAACGGATCGTAAACGCCTATGCTTTGGAGGTTAAAACCTTATTCTACTCCTCTTCAGACTCGCCTTGAATCTGACTTCTACGGGTATGGTCTGCTTTACTCAGGGTTCGGTTTTCCGGTGCCTGTGACCAATCAATCTGAGGGCCTTTACTGGTATTCTCAGCCTGCTCCAATTTCCGTTGTTCAGCTTTGTATTTTTTCTCTTCTTTTTTGCGTCGTTTCTTTTTCTCCCGATCGCGTTTTCCAAATGTTTGTTGTGATTTCGACACTCTTATCCCCTGTTAATCTACTAAAGTTACAGCTTTTCCTTGTTTACCGGCTCTTCCGGTTCTACCGATTCTATGGATGTAACTATCCATATCCATAGGCATCTGATAATTGATGACATGGGTTACATCATCCACATCAATGCCCCGTGCGGCTACATCTGTTGCGGCCAGTACCTGCAATTCGCCTCTGCGAAATTTATTGAGAGCCCGAATCCGGTAGTTCTGAGTTTTGTTGCCATGAATCTCGTCGACATCTATCCCCGATTTTCGCAGCTTGGACGTAATTCTTTTCACCCAACTTTTGGTCTCCGCAAATACCAAAACCTTTTCATATTCGTCTTGTTGGATCAAATTCAAGAGAACCGAGAACTTATTTTCATTCGGCTTAATCCTTATCACTTGCTGCTCAATATGATCAGAAGTTTCCTTTCCAGAGGTCGTTCGAACCATTTCCGGATTTTTCAACAGTTCATCGATAGATGGTTTCTGTTTGTCGTTAACGGTAGCCGAAAACAATACCGTTTGATCTCTGTGCACCATTCCACGTGCGATTCCCATTACTTCTTTGACAAATCCCATGTCGAGCATTCGATCAAATTCGTCAAGAATCAACCCGTTGTAGCTTTTCAATCGAAGCGCCTTGCGGACAATCAAATCCTGAACCCTTCCAGGGGTTCCGATAACCAGCTGAGGCCTTTCTCTTAAGCGCTGAATATCCCGATTGACTGAAGTTCCACCAATCACACAAATAGCACGCATAGGGAGCTTTTTGGCCAGGCTGTTAAACTCTTCCTCCACCTGAACGGCGAGTTCACGGGTGGGTACCAGAATGAGCGTTTTTCGGTTTTTGTTTTCTACCAAAAGTCGCTGGATGAGCGGGATCAAAAAGGCCCCGGTTTTACCTGTTCCAGTTTTAGCAATCCCCAATACATCCTTTCCTTCCAGCTGAAATTCCAGCGAGCCGTCCTGGATCTGAGTTAATTGCTTAAATCCCTTGTGGGTAATATTTCGGATCAACCGATGATCCAAAGGAAGAGATTTAACCTCTCGATGGAGAGTTACTTCCTCGGGTTTCGCCGGGCTCGCTTTTCGAATTAAGGAATCCGGATTTATGGATGATACCCGTTTATTTTTCTTCCTATTTGAAGCATGTCGGGGTTTGGATTTGGCCCGAACGGGTTTGCCCTTATTGGGCATAGATTTATTTCTTGTTTGCATTTTTAACAATTAAAGAGTCTCCCTAATTATGGAGACTGGTGGTTAACTAATGGTAGGAAGGCTATCGAACTTTCTCAGCTCGGCCCAGGTCATAAAGCAGCTTAACGTGCTCCATAGAGGCCCGGGTAAAACTTGGATAGGAGTTGTAAGGAAGATCGAATTCACGGGCAGTTTGCTCCACAATTTTTGAAATGCTCTTATAGTGCACGTGACAAATATTGGGGAAGAGATGGTGTTCTATTTGAAAATTCAATCCTCCGATAAACCAGGATAACACCTTGCTATTGGGTGCAAAGTTACTCGTTGTTTTTAATTCGTGGGCAATCCAGCTATTTTCCAGGTCGCCAGACTCGTTGCTTTGATGAATTTCACAATTGGGCAGCACATGAGCAGACTGAAAAACCATAGAAAGAGTCAATCCAACAATAAAGTGCATAATCACAAAGCAAAGGATGGTAAATCCTACGGGAACCGGGGAAAGCCAAATGGGTAGAGCCAGGAACAGGCCAAAGTAAATCACTTTCCAAATCACCAAACTCACCATCAGCTCACGGAATTGTCCAGGCTTTGGGGTGAGCCCCATTTTTTTGAACTTGTAGGCTCTAAAATATTCTCTAAAGGTTACTCGAGCAAGAATAGAAATCCCATAGAAAAACCAGAAATAAAGGAATTGGAAACGATGGATCGGCCTTAACTCTTGATAGGGTGTAAACCGCAGAAAGGACGGAGCATTTATATCATCATCGATCTGATCGACATTGGTATAGGTGTGGTGCAACACATTATGCTGTAATTTCCAAACTTCGGCATTGGCTCCAATAATATTCATCGATAGTCCCAAAAGTCGATTTACTCTGGGGTTTCTGGAATAAGCTCCATGGTTAGCATCATGCATCACCGAAAGACCAATGCCCGATTTACCAATACCCATAATCATCCAGAAAAGAAAAATGACCCAGTAATTGGTAAACAACCCTGAAATGATGCACAGAAAAGGAATCAGGTACAAGGCAAACATAACGATGGTTTTTACCACCATTGTCGAATTGGCAAATCTTGAAATGTCGTTGGACTTGAAGTGCTCGTTTACTCTTTTACGTATGGTTTTTAGGAAATCACGATCCTTCTTCGTGTCAAATCTGGCAAATGCTGTCATTAAGTGAGGTTCTCCCCTTCTTTTGGCCCAAAGCTTCTTCCTGCAAGAAGTAGCCCCCTTGGTACTATTCAGGTAATTAATCAACTGAATCCAACTGTGGATACAGGTCCGTTAAGCGTTTATACGTGGAGAGGATCTAACTAGGGATGGGAAAGGCCAATCTGGTACATCTGCTGTTCCGAGCGCCAAAGATAGTATTATTCGCGAACGAACAAATTAAGCAAGCAATCAGTTAAAATACAGCGAATTACACTAACCTTAAATTCTTTATAAATAAGCAATGCCGGAAAGGGACTACCTTTGTCCACTTAGTAAAAAATGCAGGTTTCCTGGAGTAGAATCGGCTTGTTGTTTCTGTTGGTCGTAGCCCTTATCGGGACCCTTCTGCGCGGTCAGTTTCTGTTTTCCCTCCCCTTTCAATACGGGCACCTCGTTCATGCTCACTCCCACGTGGCATTTCAAGGTTGGATTTATCCCTTAATGCTCCTTTTTCTAACCCACCTTTACCTGGATTCTGAAACCATTAAAAAAGGCAGATACGCCCTCCAATTCAAATGGACTATTCCCCTAATTATTGCGATACTGGCCTCGTTTTCCCTTCAGGGTTATGCCTTGTATTCAATCATTTTCTCAACGGTTTTTCAAGGGCTTAACTACTGGTTCATTTTCCGCTTTTTAGGGGATTTGAAAAAATCACCTAGCAAGAAGAAAGATCTGATCTCCATCCATTATATCAAAACCGGCCTTTGGCTTGGGCTGCTTTCCACCTTGGTTCCTTTTGGCATCGGCGCCATGTCTGCCAAAGGATTAGGAGGAAGCGAGGCGTACCAATCACTCGTCTATACTTTTCTGCATTTGCAGTACAACGGCTGGTTTTTGTTTGTGGCACTGGGGCTTTTTTACCGCTTATTGGAAATCAGAAACATTCCTTATCATAGGCCAAAGGCCAGGCATGGATTTATCCTTTTTGCGCTGGCCGCTCTACCGGCCATTACCCTTTCTCTCCTGGGAATGAGTTTTGCTCCATACCTTCAGGTACCAGCCACCCTCTCTACGATAATGTTACTCGCAGGGGCCATTTACTTTGTACTTTCTGTTCAGTCTGTCTTGGTCGCCTTTTGGATCAGTTTGCGTCGCTGGAGCCGGGTATTTATCGGGCTGTTCCTTTTCTTCTTTGTTCTGAAAACTGTTCTTCAAAGTCTCTCAGTTGTGCCCATTTTTCAGGACTATGCTTTTACCAGCAAATCGATCATCCTGGCCTACTTGCACCTGAGCCTTATCGGGGTGATTTCTTTCCTGTTTCTTGGTCTTCTCATCGAGCTGGGATGGATTACCACCAAAAAGCTTGTCCCCGTTGGATTAACTCTCTTCCTAACCGGATTTTGTTGGACTGAAATGCTCTTGGTATTCGATGGGCTTCACTGGATATTCTATCCTTCGACCGCCCTTTTCATAGGAAGTGCGATGATGGCTTTGGGCATCTTTTTAATTGTTATTCATCCCACATCGAAAACTGCTTATCATGGAAAAATTTGAATGGTTTACCCTGGCCAGGGTGTTGCACGTATTGGCCGTTGTTCTATGGATTGGCGGAGTCGGCATGGTCACCACCGTGATCATACCGGCCATTAAAAGATTGGCCTCCAAAGAGGATCAAATAAAGACCTTTGAACAAATTGAAGGACGATTTGCGCTCCAGGCAAAAATCACCACGTTGATCACAGGCATCACCGGGTTTTACATGCTGTATGCGCTCAATGGATGGCATCGGTACTTTGAATTCAAGTATTGGTGGGTTCATACCATGACGCTGGTATGGGTCATTTTTTCACTCGTGCTTTATATTTTGGAGCCCTTCGTCCTGCACAGATTATTTAAAAAGTACGCTAACAAAAACCCGGAAAAGACCTTTCAAATCATGCACCGGGCGCATTGGTTTTTACTTCTCCTTAGCCTAATCACCACGGCAGGTGCTGTTGCCGGAAGTCATGGTTGGTTTGTGACCGATTGAAGGTTGAAAACCTCTGGTTGTCAAGGGTAAGCCGCTGCGTTTCAACCATAAATTTTTGGCTTTGCCGAACAATGTCACTTTTCCCTGTTTGTTGGGCAAACTATTACCCTAATCGCCCGTAATTCAAGTTGATAGCGGAAACACTGAATACCGCTCTTCCAAACCTTAATTCATGAAAACGGCTGTCGTTTGTTTAATTGCTGTGCTTTTTTGCCTGCCCACTAAGGCCCAAAACTCAACGGTTCATCCCGTCCAGCAACAACTCGACTCAGCCGAATACTATTGGCCCATAGATGTAATCAAGGCTCGGTATTTTTTGAATCGTGCTGAGGAATTGAGCCTGGAATCGAAGGATACACTTTGGATGATCAAATCCCTCACTCGAAGCGGACGGGCCTACCACTTGGATGGAGACAGTGAACAAGCCCGCACCAAGCTTTATGAAGCACTTCAGCTTCACGGCGACCAAAAGCGAGATTCCGTATTAGCGGATATTTATGATAACCTTGGGCTGATTTACCGCAATGCCGCCTATTTTGACCAGGCGGATTCATTTTTTGTGCAATCCCAAATGATACATCGCCTCGGTAAAGACACCTTAAAATGGGCCAATGTGATCAACAACCAGGGATGCGTATATCGAGACAAGCTCATCTTTCCGATCGCAAAAGTCTACCTGGATTCATCACTAAATCTCCTGGGACGATTCAAGGATTCTCATGTTTACCTGGAAACCGTATACCTCAAGGCCATCATCCTCTACGACCTGGGGTTTTACGATTCAGCGCAATACTACATGAAGCTAAACATTGCTCTGGAAAAAGAACATTACGGCCTGGCACCGGCGGCCAATTACGTCCGACTTGCTGAGATAACCCTGCGCGGCGGAGATGATGATGAAGCCCAACTTTATCTGGATACGGCTTATCAGACACTGGATCGTACGCAAAACGATTTGAGATCGCTGGCCCGGGTCTATCGGGACCTTTCTGAATATTACGAAGCGGCTTTGGAATACTCTTCCTCCCTGGAGGCTTACAAAAGAGTTTATATGCTCCGGGAAATGATTCTTCTCCAAGAAAATGAAGGAAAAATTAGTCGTGCGGAATCGGAGTTTGAGGTTTACAAAAAGCAGCAGCAAATTCAAGTTCTTAAAACCAAAAAAGAACTGGCCGAAGCCCGGTCAAGGGAATTCCTCATTGTTCTTTCCTCCGCCCTTCTGGTACTGCTGTTGCTGGGTCTTCTGGTCATTTTTAAACACCGGGCTCAACGAAAAAGCGCCATGCAGAAGAAAGCTCTGGAAATGCAAAACGAAAAACTGGAGCGACTCAATGAAGAAAAAAGTGAACTGCTGGCCATGGTGAGTCACAACCTTAAGACTCCTCTTGTTGGCATCCGGTATCTTCTGGGAAGTATTCTTCAGGCATCAAAAGATGATCCATCCGGGCATCATGAAAAAATAGGCATTGTACAATCCAATATTGAACGGATGATCGATTCTACTCAACTGCTGATTAAGCACTATAGAATGGATTTAAAACAAAGCAGCCCGAAACAAAAAGTGGATGTCAATGACTTAATCTATAGCCTTATTCAGCTCTACCGGGAGCATGCACGCTACAAGCATATTCAAATTCAATTTACACCCGCAGCTACACGCAATCCAGTTCAAATTGAAGAACTTCTTCTCTATCAAGTATTGGATAATCTCTTATCCAATGCCGTAAAATATGCCAGTGAATACTCCACCATTCAGCTAAATTGCTCCCTGCGATTTGATCATTTTCTTTGTCTGTCGATTACCAACCAGGAACATATGCCCGAAAGCACCTCCGGCTCTGACTTTTCCGGATCCACACCGATCACGGTACACCACAAATCACATACCCAATTATCTACTGGGCTGGGCCTATACCTGATTCGTAAATACATGGATGGATTGGGGGTAAGGTTTGGTCGTCACGCAAAAAAGGGAGGATTCAATTTTCGATGGTTATCTCGGTCCAAAACTAAGGTTGAATCCACTTCATGCGAATCGCATACCTCGTTAATCCCGAAAGCGTTTTGAGGCCCAACTTTTTCATCAGATTGCGTCGATGCGTCTCTACGGTAGAAGGACTGATAAACAACCGGTTGGCCACGTCCTTGGTAGAATGATCGTCCACCAACAAATGAACAATTTCCTGCTCCCTTTCTGAAAGAGGGGATTGAGAATGAGCGGAAGCACTTGCAAATAGGTCGGCCAAAGAACCCACGGTTTTGCTTCCCACCAAAAGCTGCCCGGCAGCCACTTGTCGTATAGCTCGGATCAGCTCATCTTCGCTCACCATTTTGTTGACATATCCGTGGCAGCCCAATTGGATAAAAGCGGAAATAACTTCTCTTTCTTCATGCATGGAAAATCCAAGAATGCGGAGATGTGGGTAGGTACTTAGCAAGTATCGGGCAAATTCCATCCCGTTGTCCTCGCCTAAATCAATATCGAGAATGACCACTTGAATTTGGCTATAATTCAATCGCTTGGCGCGGTCTACCCGATCTACCACATGGACTAATTCGATATCAGCTAAAGGTTTGAATATCGCTTGCAGCCCATCGAGCATGATTTGATGATCATCTATGGCAACAACTTGAATCATGGTTGAAGGGTAAAAATAAGGAGTAGATTCAAAATTTTCTGCCCCGTTTAAATAGGAATTTGCCAGTTCACCGAATCCTTTTTTAAAACTGGAATCTCACAAGGCGAACCTTAACAACCTTTCGTCTGAAAGCAATCAAATCTCCTCCAAAATAGAATTTCCGGACGAGCAATCACCGGATGTCCAGCTCCAGGATTCGTGCAATCGAATTTTTCCATTGTCCATGATTTCGGGTTTGGACGTACAAATTCCAGTCATCAACTCTCCCTTAGAATTCACTTGGTGGTAGCGCATCTCAATGTTTCCATCCGGATCTACCAAACCCATTAGATGCCCGCTTCGAATGGATTTACCCGAATACGTACAAGTAAGAATATGGTCCTGTTGCTGGTAGTGGAAAATGGTTTCCTCACCGACTTCTCCATTTTCACTGGTTTCCACCGGACGAAAAGTTTTGTTGTGGTAATTCATGGCTGCTGAGGTTCAAACGATTTCTACAATTCTATCAAATTTCTTCCAGCGAAATTGAGCCGTCGTCAAATCCCTAAAGAAATCAGGGAATTCATGAGTCTAAAATAGCGGAATCCGCTACTCAAATCCGGGATTCGGGTATAGTTACCCCCTGGCCGACCCTCTACCTTTGTTTAGTCAGTAATTACCTGAAGAATAGAGGCCTCCCTAATTAAACCTTACAAATTATCTAATGCAAATCTTATGAAAATCAATACAACTTTTACCCGAATATGGGCCTTCCTTGTCGCCCTCGTATTAACCCCGGCAATTAGCTGGGGTCAGCTGGTGCCCAACGGCAGCTTTGAAAGCCACTCTGCCCTTCCCACAACCTATGGTCAAATTTACCTTTCCACACCTTGGGAAAGCGCCACTACGGACGGAACTCCTGAATATTTTCATCGCAATGCCAGCACCGGATCGCCCGTTTGGTTGCCTCGTACCTCTATGCTCGAATTTGGGGTGCAGGACGTAGATATCAACTGGGGAGAAGCTTACGCCGGAATCAATATTGGAGAAACCGCAAGCCCCCTCCAAAACGTCGATAATTGGGAGTACTTAAGCATTCCCCTGGACTATGGTGGTCTGGACCCTACGAAATCTTATACCGTAAGCTTTAAAGTTAATATTATTGATCACGACGCCACTCATATTGGATTAGTTAAACCGAGCATTGATATTCCAGTTGGAGGAATTTCGGCTTTCTTATTTAACGAAACCACTTACCCTAATTTGGTATTGGCCAATCGCACCACTGGGGTTCCGTTGACCTCTTACGTCACCAATTACCCCTTAGCATTTGAAATAAGTAACACCTCTTTTATCGCCGATGAAGACAACTGGGTAACCGTATCTGGCCAGGTACCCGTTCGTCCAGGTGGGGTAGTTCTCGATCGACTTATGATCGGCAGTTTTTTGTCTGAGGCAGACTTACGTTCAGGAGCCGGAATTTTTCTTCCGAGCGATCCTGTCGGAACCTACGCCTTTATTGACGATGTAAAAATTGAAGTGAATTCATCCACCGCTTCAGCATGTAATTGCGAGGACATTGAATTTTCAATGGCTGGAAGCGGGCCAGGTTGCAAGGAACTCGATATTTCCATGCCCCCAGGTTGTCAATTGGATGTAGATGAAATCGTAGTTACGGTAGAAGGAAACCTAACGTCAGCTAACAAAGGTGGAACCATTACCGCTGGAACAGACCCTGGCACCGAAGTCATCACTTGGGACCGGGATGCTTATTCAGGCAAATACCAATTCTGTTTTTCCGGAAGCACTATTGGCACTGTGCTCATTCAACTCAAGGACAACGCCGGAAATCAGCTGTGCCGAAAAATGATCAACTGCACCTGCAACGGTTATGAATGGACCTTTGAGCGGGAGTACAACAGCGAAGATAGTAGCTGTTGCTTCAACTACAAGGTTAAACGAATCGCTGAAAATGCCTGTGAAATCTACGGTTTCGGCATCGCAGGAGACGTTGACTTTCAAATACCTTACTACGCCGGAAACGTGATTTTGCCCAATGTTGGCGACGAACTCAGCTCACAGACCATGGTTTGCATGGACAAGTCTGCCACGGAATTGGATTTAGAATTGTACAATTTCACCGCCAATCCAGCCGATGGATACGACGTTCAATGCAGCTACAACTACGAGCTCGAAGATTGTCCCGAAGCCTGTTGTGACGACATTGACATTCACCTCATTCGCTCCCCTGGCAACGATCCCGATTGCGCCGATATCCGCGCCATTTTCGGAAATGATGCATGCCCATCGATTACAGCGATTCGTGTGATTGACAACTTTTTTCAGATTCAAAATACCGTTGCTCTATCAACGAGTTTTCCCGGAAATCAGCACCTAGGTAGTTACTGCTGCGCCCACGGAAGCATTTTCGATTACACCATTCAATTTTTAAATGTTCAGGGTGAAGTCGTTTGTCACAAAAGAGTATCTGAGAACTGCGATGATATTCAAAGTTGTTGCGATGGCATTCATCCTACCACCACAGCTCAAGCTACTCAAACTACTCCGGGCATTGGAATTATCGATCCGGATACCATCAGATGTTGTTGGGATATTAATGTTCCTTGGATCATAGGTGAACATTGTGATGTTGCCGGATGGATGGTATTGGATGCCGGGACACCCGTTCCTGCAACCGCCATTACCTTCCCAAATTCAAACATGGGAACCTTCTGCAGCCACAACTACACCTTCGATTTGGGCCCACTTTTGGCTCCCGGCCAAGTATCTACTGTTGAACTGTACCTCGATCAAGTATTAGCCGTGTATGATTCAAACGGAGATCTTTTGTGTACCAAACCCATTCGTGACACTTGTGAGCTTACCTTTTTTGGCCCACCTACCGGTGGAGGTGGATTTGAACAGGGCAAGCAGGGAACCACCGGCATTGAGGATCTGATTGTGGATAAGGAGAATTTCAAGGTAGCTCCCAATCCAACTGAAAATCGAACCACCATTTCCTACACGCTCAACAAACCATCTTCCATTCAACTTTCCTTGTACAACAGTGCGGGTGAGCTGATCACCATTATTGAAGAAGGGGAACGGGAAACGGGAGATTACAGTTTGAGCTACGATGTATCCACCCTACCCATGGGCATCTATTACATCTTTCTTCAGACGAATTCGGAACGGCATTCTTTGCCTGTTCAGATTATCAAATAAGGCGCTATCCATTTTCCCGCCCAAAGGCCGTATCCCTAACAGGAACGGCCTTTTTTAGTTTCTAACCCCAGGTTCAATGACAAGCTCGATTATCAAATTGGTAAACAATGACACTGGTTTGGTAAGCAGCCTCCAAAAGCCCAGATCTAATATTGCCACAAATAAATTTTCATGAAAAAGGTTAGCTCATTACTTGCTCTCGTTATCGTCCTCTGGAGTTGTTCAACTTCTACAAAAACTCAATTTAAAGCTATTGACATTCAACTTATTCGAAATGCCACACTCAAGGTAAATTACAACGGATCCACCTTTCTGGTTGACCCTTCACTCTCTGCCAAACAAAGCTTTATGTCTTTTGTAGTGCCAGATCAAAACCTAAATCCTACCGTGGACTTACCCTTGGCAATCAACCAGATTACCGAAGGAGTAAATGCTGTGCTGGTAACCCACACGCATCTGGATCACTTTGATGCAGCAGCTGAAAAAAATCTGGATTCCAATCTCCCGCTGTTTGCTCAACCGAGTGACCAAGAAAGATTAAGCCAAAGCCCATTTAAAAACGTCCATTTTGTAGAATCTGAAACTCAATTTGAGGGAACACAAATAATCCGCACATCTGGAAAACATGGGCCGGAACAGCTTTTGGAAGCTTTAGGAGAGGTTTCTGGATTTATTCTTCAAGCCGAAGGGCATCCCACTCTTTACATCATTGGAGATTGCCTTTGGGATGATGAGGTAAAAGCGACTATAAAAGAATTCAACCCTGACATTATTGTAGCCAATACCGGCGGGGCTCAATATGGTGGAGGACAAATTCTTATGAACGAAAATGATGCTATCGAGCTTGCCCAATTTGCTCCCCATGCTCAGGTAATTGCTGTGCACATGGAAGCCTTAGATCACTGCCAAACTACCCGAGCCAAAGTAACGAAGGCGGCCAAAGAAGCGGGAGTTGAAATTCGGGTTCCTGCCGATGGTGAAAGAATCACCCTATCTTTATAAACCCTAAGCCTGGGAGATTTGAACCATGCAGCATATCAAGTTTGATAAGACGGTTTGTGGCGTAGATTTTCTGCTCAATGTAATTGACTTCCAGTCCGGTTGTGATTATACCCTTGAAAGCGAGACGCAATCGGCCAATTACTTTCAGGTATTCTTTATTAAAAAGGCCAAGGGCTTCTTAAAGCTCAATGACAAAACCATTGAGTTAAAACCCAATACCGTGGTTTTCATCTCCCAGTTTCAACACCATTCCTGGCATGGTGACTTTTCCGATTTTGAAGGACAGTTATTGGTTTTTCAAGACGAATTTCTCAATGATTTTTTCTCGGATCAGTACTTTGCCTATCGACTTCTTTATTTTTATCAAACTGAACATCCCTTAGTCCTTTCGGTTTCAGAAAACTACCTCTTCGAGCATATTGAACGACTCAAGGAAATAAAAAAAGAGTTGGTAGAGCCCCGCAGTGATAGCGCACACATTATCCGGTCGTTACTTTATTACACGCTAATCAACCTTAACAGAAAATATGCCCAGGTCAATGGAATTGAAGAAGCTATTTCGGTAGACAATAGTGCCTATCAATTTAGGAAGTTGGTAGAAAAGTACATAGCCTGCAAACAGCGGGTGGAAGAGTATGCCGATCTGATGAAACTGAGTCGGGTAAGTTTGAACAAGGCTGTAAAAAATCAATTTAACGTCACCGCAACAGAATTCATAAAATCGCGGCTACTTTTTGAATTGAAAATGCAGTTTCTTCACAGTCCAAAAACTGTATCGGAGATTGCCCATGACTATCATTTTTCAGAGGTCAATCATCTTTCCCGATTTTTCAAACAGAAAACCGGTCAATCTCCCTTGGAATACCGTAAGGCTTATCAAAATGGGCAACCCTTAGCATGAATTGGTAAGCACCGTGCTTGCCGGATTCTTGAACTTTGCAATAAGGATTTGTTTCATCATGAAAAAAGACTTATTCAAAAGAACAGTATTCACCCTTTACTTACTTATAGTCATGACAACAATTGCTGATGCTCAAGGCTCTACCCATACCCAAGAAGCCATTCGCGAAACAATGGATCACCTGATTGATCGCGCAACTCAATTCGATGTGGAGGCACTGGAGGAAATCTACCACAAGGATTTTCATACCACCCTTGTGCTTCCCAATGGCGAAGTAACCACGTACAACAAACAAGAATTTAAGGATCATTTTGCCAAGCAAGCCAAAGAAGGCAAAACCCAGCTCAATACCTGGGCCGATTGGCATGACTTTCATATTCTGGGCAACTCTGCCGTTTGTGTACTTACCCGCCAACACAGCGGAATGAATGGAGAAGAGATGCGGCTACTATGCAACATAGAACTCCGATTTGAAGACAACCGCTGGCAAGTAATCCGGGAAGCCATTTTTCTTGAGCCTTTGGCCAAATAACACGTTTTAATAGGAACGATTAGAAGGCCTGGAAAGAAATTTCCGGGCTTTTTTTATGCTAAAAACGCAACGGGTAAAAGCAAAAAGAGCCTGAGGTTCTTTCATCTCAGGCTCTTTTCTGTTTTAGTGGTACCAGCTGGAATCGAACCAGCGACACACGGATTTTCAGTCCGTTGCTCTACCAACTGAGCTATGGCACCGTTTTGTAGAGGGCTGCAAATGTAAATAAATTTTAAATCTTACCCGTTTTTTTTGTGTTGAATTTCATTCGACCTAATCCAACCTCCTTATATCCATATATTTGCGGCCAATTTTACCGGCATGAATCTGGTTCTTGACCTGGGAAACACCCGAAGCAAAATAGCCTTATTTGATCGTTCAACCCTGGTTGCCAGCGATTCTATGGGTGCAAGACCTTCTTCTGAGGAGCTTCAAAAATGGCTTCAAAACCATCCTCAAGCAAATCAAGCCATCATCAGTTCTGTAGTCGATCACTCAGTTGAGTTGGAAGATTGGATTCGAACACGCATGGAGCTCATCGTTCTGGATTCATCCACCCCGCTCCCGATAAAAAACGACTACGCCACTCCAGACACGTTAGGAAAAGACCGACTCTCGGCTGCAGTAGGCGCTCAAAGTCTATTTCCTGGTAAGGCCGTTCTTTCTATTGATTTTGGCACTTGCATTAAATACGATTTTGTGTCTCCCGAAGGAACTTACCTCGGCGGCGCCATTTCTCCCGGATTGAACATGCGATTTCGGTCCTTGCATACTTTCACGGATAAATTGCCGTTGTTGCAGCTTGACGGGAATCCCGAACTAATTGGACGGGATACAAATTCATCTATTTTATCGGGTGTTGCACAAGGAATTATCTTCGAGATTGAGGGCGCTATGCGGGCTTACAGCAGCCAATGGAGCAACCTTAACACAATATTTACAGGCGGAGACCATCAATATTTTGCTAAGGCATTTAAAAATAGCATTTTTGCACGCCCGGAATTGACCCTAATTGGGTTAAACCGGATATTGGAATACAATGAGGATCGCTAAAATCTGCTTAATCGTTGCTGGTTTACTAACCTGCTTAACCGCTTGGAATCAAACCACAACCAACTCTCCCTACTCGATTTATGGACTCGGGGATGAAGGAAGTAGAGCCTTCGCGAACCAACGTGCCATGGGAACGGCTCAAATCGCTCATGTGGACTCCGGATATGTCAATTTCCGCAATCCGGCGACTTATGCGAGTCTGGGAAAACCCATTTTTAGCGCTGATGTAAACTTCGATTTTCTCAACGTTCAAGCCCCCGCCTCTTCTCAAAGTTTTAACAATGCCTACCTCAGCAACATTGCCTTGGCCTTTCCCATTGGAAAGCGTTTTGGATTTGCAGCGGGCATTAACCCATACACCCAAATGGGCTACAACATTGTAGCTAACCAATACGACTCAGTGATTGGCAATTACGATTTTGTTTACCAAGGCGACGGTGGAATCAACCAGGCCATGGGAGGAGTATCGGCTGTGCTATGGGACACTTACCTGGATACGGCTCGACGGAGAGTAAACTTCGGTCAGAAAAAATACATCAATCACCGATTGTCTATTGGCGCCAATGTGATTTACTATTTCGGATTCGCTCAAACTTCCCGTGCGGTCACCAATTTTATTGATGACCCTGCGCACTTGAGTTCCAAAATGAAAAACAAAACCAACGTAAACGGAGCCGCCTTCGACTTCGGCTTACACTACCGATTGCAAATGGACTCTTTGAGTTTCCTTTCGGTTGCAGGTTACTACCAACCTTCATTAGACATCTCAGCGAAAAACCTTCAGGTATCGTATAGCTACTTCCCCAACAACGATGTAGAGAACATTAGAGACACGGTAACGAGTACCGAAATTGATGGCCAAATCACCTTTCCAAGTTCGATGGGTGGGGGTATTTCATTGGAACTTGAACGTCGCTGGACCATTAACATGGATTACCGCATGACCAACTGGTCTGAATTGAAATTATTTGATACTCCTCAAAATCTAAAAAACCGCACCGACATGGCCTTTGGGTTACAGTATGTACCTAAGCACAATGCGGAAAGACAATTATTGGCTGTGATCCGCTACCGGGCTGGTGTGAGGTTCTCCCAAACTCGCTTGGAAGTGAACAACCAGCAACTGCAAGAATACACCGTTTCGCTGGGGCTTGGATTGCCCATTTTGAAAAGCGTTTCGAGGTCTTCTCTTAATGTTGGTATAGATTTTGGTCAACGAGGTAATAACTTATCGACCGGGGTGAATGAACAGTTTACCCGAGTTTATTTTGGAGTGGCCTTTAGTCCACTTGCCAAACAGGACGAATGGTTTAATCCCCGGAAATACGAATAAACAATAGATTACAATAAACGGAAGTGATGAAAAGAAAGTTGTTGATTACTGCAGTATTAGCGCTATTTGTTATCGGAGCAAAAGCGCAGAAATACGGAGCTACTCCTGAGGATAGTTTGGAATGCATCAAAAACATTTCCCTCTACCAGGATTACTATAAGCAAAAAGCTTACGATGATGCCCTTGTATTTTGGAGAAACATCTACAGCATTTGCCCAAAGTGCAGCAAGTCCATCTACCAGAAAGGTGCGAAGATGTACGAAATGAAGATTAAGGAGAACAAGGAAAATCCAGATGTTCGCGAAGGACTGGTTGATACTCTTCTTATGATTATGGATAGCCGAATTGAACATTTCGGTGAGCGAGGAAAAGTACTGAGCAAAAAAGCAATCTACATGATCAAATACCGCAAAAACGAGCCAGACAAAGCTTACGCGGTATTCGAAGAGGCTTTTGAATTGCAAGGCAACAAAATGTCTGCATCATCCTTGGTATACATGTACAAAACCCGCTATGCGATGTACAGAAAGAAAATGTGTACGAAGGCAGATGTAATCTCTCTTTACCCTACTCTAAAAGCTGTGGTTGACTACAATGTGGCCAACGGAAGCGACAAATCCAAAGAGAAGTACCGCAAGAGTGGCGACAACCTGCTTGAGTTCTTTAAGCGTGTAGCGGAGTGCCCTGATTTGGTAGAGGCTTTTAAACCTCGATTTGATGCAAACAAAGACGACACCAAAATGATGAATGACATCCTTACTTTGCTTAACGCTAAAGAATGTGAGGATACTGATTTCTACATTGAAGTAGCCAGAAGATTGCAAGAATTGGAGCCCTCTCCAAGAGCTGCCTACAGCATCGCCAACTGGTACGCCGGTAAAGGTGAGTGTTCTAACGCTATTGACTACTACCTGGAAGCATTTGCTTTGGCAGATAGTATGCCTGAAGCTGATAAGGCTCCTTTCAAAGTAAAATCTGGGCTTTCAAGTGCTCGTTGCTACTTAGCTACTAAGCAATTTGCCAAGGTAAAATTGATGGCCAAGCGAGTTCTTGCTATCGATCCTGACAACGGAGATGCCTACATGTTAATTGGAGATGCCTATCTTTATGGTGGATCTGCTTGCGGAGACAATGACTGCGCTAAGAAAGCCGGATACTGGGCCGCTGTAGACAAGTACCAAGTAGCCCGTGCAAAGGATCCATCATTGGCCGAAAAGGTGAACCCAAAAATTGGAAAAGCCAAGGCTCAATACCCGAAAAAAGAGGACTGCTTCTTCTACGGAATTAACGAAGGTGCAGATTTCAAAATCGGATGTTGGATCAATGAAACTGTTAAGGTTCGATTTAACTAAGAGTGACCCAAACATACACGAACATATTGTTTAAGAGCTTAGCCGGACTTCTTGTTCCGGCTTTGCTTTTTTCCTGTAGCAACGATCCGCAGGCCCTTCAGGAAATGGAGGAAAAACAGGACCTGCCTACCGAGGTCTCGTTAAACACGGAAATCATTTACAGCGACTCAGCCGTTATTCGGGTAAGACTCAACACCCCTGAATTGGTGCGCTACAGCGACGAAGACAATCCTTATGTGGAATTTCCACAAGGGCTAACCCTGCTGCTTTTTGATAGTCTGGGCAATCAGGAGTCGAGCTTGAAGGCCAACTACGGTGTGAATTACCCTGATGAGCGTAGAATCGAAGTAAAAAACGACGTAGAGGTAATTAATGTTGACGGTGAGAAACTGAATACTGAGCACCTCATCTGGTCGAGAAAAGACGGTAAAATCTACACCGAGGAATTTGTCAAAATCACCACCGAAGACGAAATTATTTACGGAGACGGTTTGGAGTCGAATGAGAATTTCACCAATTACCGAATCAAAAACATCAAAGGTTCCATCTCTGTTCAAGACGAGGAAGAGGCTGATGAAATAACCGCAGATGAACTTCAATCATCAAATAATGACTTATGAAACAGCTTAACCTGGTCATGGAATACTTCTGGCTGGCGGTATCCATCATTACCGGTTCCATTGCCATTTACAGCTTCTTCAGCCCCAAAGTGGACGAGCTACTACACCCTTTGTATTACGTTCTTCCCCTAGTTGCTTTTGGTCTCTTTTACATGCGTCGCCGGTTTCGTTTGCGGATGCAAAAAAGAGATGAAGAGCGCGGCGACAAAATGGATCAATAACGATTCAAGGAAATCCTTATTTTTGATAGGAACACTGTAACATGTACGAATTTTCCTGGCTGATCGTCATCCTTACCTTACTCTTTTCGGCCTTCTTTTCGGGGATGGAAATTGCTTTCATTTCTGCGAATAAGTTGAAAATTGAATTGGCCAAGAAACAGGGCCAGGTTCCGGCTCGAATCAACTCTTACTTCATGAAGCACCAAGGGGCATTCATCACCACGATGCTCATTGGGAACAACGCCGCCCTGGTGATCTATGGTCACTTTATGAGCTATAACCTGGAGCCCATGATGGCCGCCATTGTTACGACTGGCTTTGTGGTGTTTTTACTTCAGACCATTGTATCCACACTTTTGGTATTGATCACAGCGGAATTTTTACCCAAAACGATTTTTCGCATCGATCCAAACCGTACCTTGAACGTATTCTATCTACCCACTCTGTTGGTCTACCTCATTTTTTACCTTCCTACCCAATTCACTCTTTTAATCACCAACCTGTTTCTTCGTCTATTCTTAAAAGGAGCTCAAGCCGATGAAGCCCATGTAGGTTTTGGAAAAGTAGACTTAGACCTTTATTTGAAAGAAGCGACCAGTCAGGTAGAGAATAAGGAAGAACTGGAGCACGAGGTACAGATTTTTCAAAATGCCTTAGAGTTTTCCGATCAAAAAGTAAGGGAGTGTATGGTGCCCCGAACCGATATTGTTGCCCTCGAAGAAACCGAATCGATACAAGCTCTGCAGGAAAAATTCATTGAAACCGGGCTTTCCAAAATTCCGATCTATCGGGACGATATCGATAATATTATAGGCTACACCCACTCCTTTGAACTGTTTCGTAACCCCTCCTCCATCAAAAAGATATTGCTTCCAATCTCCCTCATTCCGGAAGCTATGCCGGTGAACGAAGCCCTATCGCTGCTCAACAAAAACAAACGAAGCATTGCCGTGGTGTTGGACGAATTTGGCGGAACAGCCGGAATTGTGACCATGGAAGACATCATTGAAGAAATTGTTGGGGAAATCGTGGATGAGCACGATATGGAGCAACCTTTTGAGGAACAAGTGAATGAGCATGAATACAATTTTTCTGCTCGAATAGAAATTGATCACATCAACGATCACTACCACCTTAACCTGCCCGAAAGCGAAGAGTATGAAACGCTGGGAGGGCTGATAATCAATGAAACAGAAAGTATTCCAGATCAAGGAGACCTCATTCGCATCGAGCGATTTGAATTTCGCATCAAAGAGGTTTCGGAGAACAAAATTGAGTTGGTCAACCTGCGAATTACGGGTGAAGAATAAGCCCACGAACTCACTCGATTAACTCCCTTGATTTTCAACAACTTATTTTAAGAACACAAATAGTTGAGAAAAATACCAAATAGTGGTATATTCGCAACCCAATTTTAAGAAGGTAAAAGAAATGGCGGTAATTCAAAAGATCAGAAACCGATCAGGACTCTTGATAGCAGTCATAGGAGGCGCAATGGTATTGTTTGTAGGTAGTGACCTGCTAAACAGTAACGGACAGTTTTTCAGCCGACAAGAATATAACGTCGGAGAAATTAACGGTACCACCATCACCCTTAAGCAGTTTGAACAACGTGTACAGGACGTCGTTGGCGACCAAAGTGTAGGTAGCAACGAAATGGAATTGTATCGCAACCAGACCTGGAACTTGTTCTTGCAAGACTACTTGATCAAAACCGAATACGATGCCCTTGGAGTGGATATAGTAGATGACGAGTTGTGGGATGAAATCAAAAACAACCGCGACGGAATTCTCTCTGCTTACTTCACCGATCGTAATACAGGACAGATTTATGAAGCTTTCCGCGATGAGCGTGGTGGCCTAAACATGCAAATGGCGATTCTTCAACTGAAGCAATTGGTGAAAGATGAAGAAGCAAAGAAGAACTGGTCGGTTATCGAGCGTTCTATCCGTGAGCAACTAATGTCTGGAAAGTATACCGGATTGCTAAAAAGAGGATTGACTGCAACTGATTTCCAGGCTACAGAAAGATCTAAGAACAACAACGATCAAATCGTGGTTAGCTGGGCAGGAATGTCTTACGGCCAAGTTAAGGACGAAGACATCTCATACTCTGAAAGCGATATTTCAGCTTGGTACAACAAGCACAAAAGTGAAGATCAGTTCCAGCAGGACGAAGACATGCGTTCGGCCAAAGTTGTGGTATTTGACGTAGTTCCTTCTGCCAACGACATTCAAACTGCCAAAAACGAAATGGCTGCATTGAAAGACGGTTTTGCCAAATCTGAGAACGATACTTTGTTCATCATTCAAAACACCGACAATCAGTATAGCGCTTTTGCTTCTTACGGTCGTTTCGAATTGCCACTTGACATCGACAGCCTGGTTTTCAATGCTGAAGACGGAGCTGTTGTTGGCCCTTATGGACAAGGATTGAATTTCAAAATCAGCAAAAAGTTAGGTCAAGAAATGCGTCCTGACTCAGTAAGCGCTCGTCAGATTTTGTTGCTGGCCAACTCTCCTGATGCCGATACTGCTGCCCTACGAGTTCGCATGGACAGTATTAAAACGGCTATCGAAAATGGAGCCGATTTTGCTGAGATGGCTGGAAAATATAGTGCTGACCTTGGAAGCTCCAGAAATGGTGGTGATTTGGGTTGGTTTGTTGAACGTCAGCCTGGATATGAGCCTGAGTTTATTCAAGCTGCCTTCGGTGCTAAGACAGGTGACCTATACGTAGTTCGTTCTCGTCGTTTGGGATACCACTTGGTAGAAATCCAAGATCAAACCCAAGCACGTGAGAAAGTGATTTTGGCTACGGTTGAGCGCACGGTTCAAGCGAGTGAAGAAACCTTGGATCGCATCTATAACGAGGCAAGCAACTTCGCTATTACCAATAGCAACCTGGATGCCTTTAACGCCGGACTTGAAGGTGACGCTGTATTGAACTCAAAAGCCAATGAGCACACTTCTATCCGCAAAGGAGCTAAGGTTTTGGGTAACCTGGAAAATCCTCGTCAAATCATCCGCTGGGTGTACGACAACGAATTGGGTTCAGTATCTACCGATCCTTTTGAGAGCGAAAATCAAATTGTGATTGTTGCCGTTACCGGAGTTACCAGTAAAGGAACCCTTCCATTGGAAGAAGTTCGCGATCAGGTAGAAGAGGAAGTGAAAAAGGAATTGAAAGCCGAATGGATCAAAAACAAAATTGGTTCAAACACCGACTTGGATGCTGTAGTAAGCAGTACGGGTGGACGTAAAGAGCAAAACATTGCGGTTACCTTCAACTCCTTCTCTATTAAAGGAATTGGAAACGAACCAGCTGTTTTGGGTACAGCTTTCGGATTGGAGCAAGGTCAAACTTCTGATCCAATCGCTGGAAACGGTGGAGTTTACGTAATTCGCGTAGACAGCAAAACACCAAACCAAAATTCAGCCGATGTTGAGCAGTTGAAAAACCAAATTGCTGGTGACTATGCTCGTCGTGTTGACGCTGAAGTATTCGAAGCACTGAAAGAAAAAGGAAATGTAGTGGACAACCGTTCCGACTACTACTAATCGATTTATAGACCTTTTAATAGGTAAAGGCTTTCATCTTCGGGTGAAGGCCTTTTTTATTTCGTAAATTCGAAGCGTGAAAAACCTATACCACCTCTCACTAATCGTTGTTTTAGCGCTATTTCTATCGGGATGCACAAAGAAACCGGTAGCCTGCTTTGTAGTGCCTAATGAATCCATGGAAACGGGTGTAGAATACCTTTTTGAGGATTGTTCGGTCGAAGCTGCTAAATACTGGTGGGAGTTTGGTGATGGGCAAGCCTCAGACAGCAGTGGCGGACGGCATACCTACGGTAATCCGGGCGTATATAAAATGACGCTTACCGTTACCAAAGATGGCGACGAAGACGTTTTAACACGTACTGTTCGGGTAGAATCGGTAGATCGAACCGGACTTTCCGCTGGCCAATATACCGGTAAATTCACCGAAACCTATCCCGGTAATGTGATTTACAACAAGTCTTACACCCAGACTTTAACCATTGAGGCTATCGACAACAATAACATCTACATTTCCACCGTCAGAGGGTCCTTTCACGCTACGGTAGAAGGAACTTCGACCAACTACACCTTTAGTTCCATTCGCGAACAGCAGGGCCGAATAGCGGACATGCTAGACGGTACAGGAGAATTTGATGCAGGAGGTGTTGAAGAGTTTGAAATGACACTTCAGGGTACAGATCCTTACCTGGGAGATATTCCCTGGATTTTACGCTTCCGCGGATCCCGTCCGTAAATCCTTTAGATTACTACGTTTACAATCTTTCCTGGAACCACAATGACCTTTCTGGGCTCTTTTCCGTCCAGCCATTTTTGGGTTACCTCATGTTGAAGCACCTGTTTTTCAACCTCCGCCTTATCCATTTCAATAGGCAGCGCTAATTTCAAGCGAACCTTACCATTAATCTGAACCGGATAGTCATGAGAACTTACCTTGAGGTATTTCTCTTCAAACTGAGGCCAGGTAGCACTTAAAAACAAGCTCTCTTCATGCCCCAATTGATTCCAAAGTTCCTCCGTAATGAATGGACAATGCGGGTGCATCGCCACCAATAGAGGCTCAAGAATGGCCTTTTTGTGACAGTTCAGGGAAGTAAGCTCATTGGTCGCCACCATAAAGGTAGAAACGGGCGTATTGAACGCTAAACGTTCATTATCGGCCTGAATCTTTTTCAAAGCTTTGTGCAAGGAGCGCAATTCATCCTCATTCGGTTGTTCGTCGGTTACCAACCATTCCCCGTCCTGGGTATAAAACAACCTCCAGAATTTTTTCAGGAAACGGTGAGCACCATCAATTCCTTTGGTGTTCCAAGGTTTGCTTTGTTCAATAGGCCCGAGAAACATTTCGTGCAAACGAAGGGTATCCGCTCCATGACCCATAACCACGTCATCCGGATTTACCACATTGCCATAACGCTTACTCATCTTACGACCATCTTCGGCCTGAATCATCCCTTGATTTACCAATTTCTTAGCAGGCTCATCAAAGGGCAGGTAACCCAAATCAAAAAGCACCTTGGTCCAAAAGCGGAAGTACAACAAGTGTCCCGTTGCATGCTCGGCGCCACCTAAATAGAGGTCTACATTTTGCCAATAGTTCACCGCTTCATTCGATACAAAACCGTCTTCATTTTTTGGATCCATGTAACGCAAGTAATACCAGGACGAACCCGCCCAACCTGGCATGGTATTCAACTCCAGGGGATAGTTTTCATCGCTCCCTTCCGGTGAATAGGTCCAGTTTTCGGCATGACCCAATGGTGGGTCACCATCTTCTGTTGGCAAGTATTTTTCTACCTCAGGCAATTCCAGAGGAAGGTCTTTTTCAGCTACCGGGTAAGGTACGCCATCCTTGAAATACATCGGAATAGGCTCACCCCAGTAACGCTGCCGGCTAAACACGGCATCACGCATTTTATAGTTTACCTGACGCTCACCAATTCCCCGGGTTTCCATTTCGTGAATCATGCGTTTAATCGCCTTTTTCACTGGAAGACCATCTAAGAAATCAGAATTGATCAAGGTTCCATTTTTATCATCATTTGCACCTTCGGATACGTCACTTCCTTCGATAACCGCAGGAATTGGAAGTCCAAAGTGGTGGGCAAAATCCCAGTCGCGTTGATCACCAGATGGAACGGCCATAACCGCTCCGGTTCCATAACCCGCCAACACATAGTCAGCAATCCAAATGGGAATAGGCTCTCCACTAAATGGATGAATTGCGTAGGCTCCGGTAAAAGCTCCAGTCACATTCTTCACGTCGGACATTCTATCCCGTTCAGAACGTGTTTTGGTACGTTGAATATAGGCTTCCACTTCCTCTTTCTGCTCTTCCGTTGTCAGCTCAGCAACCCATTCATGTTCGGGTGCAAGCACCATAAATGTGGCTCCAAAAATGGTATCCGGGCGAGTCGTGAATATTTCGAGTTTGCGCTCCGAATCCTTTACATCAAAAAACACGGAAGCTCCAACACTTTTTCCAATCCAATTGCGCTGGATTTCCTTCAGGGAATCTGTCCATTCCAACCCTTCCAAACCTTGAAGCAAGCGCTCGGCGTATGCTGAAATTCGCATGGACCATTGGCGCATTTTGCGACGTACAACTGGGTGTCCGCCACGCTCACTCAACCCATCCTTAATCTCATCATTGGCCAAAACCGTTCCCAGAGCCGGGCACCAGTTTACCATTGTATCTGCCAGGTAAGTCAATCGGTAATTCAGCAAAATATGCTGCTGCTCTTTTTCAGACATGCCTGTCCACTCTTCAGCTGTAAACGCATCCGTTTCTTCGCAAGCAGCTTTTACCTCAGCATTTCCTTCCGTTTCAAAGCGGGCTACCAAAGTTTCGATACGCTCCGCCTTTTGAGATTCATTGTTGAACCAGCAGTCGAAGAGTTGAAGGAATATCCATTGGGTCCACTTGTAGTAGTCCGGACTGCTGGTTCTCACCTCACGATCCCAATCGTAGGAAAAACCAATCAAATCCAATTGCTCACGATAGCGGTTTACATTGTCGTGGGTAGTAATGGCCGGGTGCTGTCCGGTTTCAATGGCATATTGTTCAGCGGGAAGACCGAAGGCATCGTAACCCATCGGGTGCAACACGTTGAATCCATTTAATCGTTTGTATCGACTGTAGATGTCAGAAGCGATATAGCCGAGAGGGTGACCCACGTGCAACCCTGCCCCCGAAGGGTAAGGAAACATATCCAACACATAATACTTCGGGCGGTTAGGATCTACCTGCACCTGATAGGTACCTGATTCAGACCACCGTTTTCTCCATTTTTCCTCTAAGGCTTTAAAGTCGTATTCTTTCATCTTTTCCATCTCCAGATTCGGTCTTTTTGGTTTTCCCCAAAAAGGTGTACAAAAGTAAAAATAGCCCGGGTTCCACCCCTTTGAAATTTTATTATTTTAGCCTGCAAATACCCAAAATCCCGCATGGCTACAGCTGAAGAGCGTTTTTCCCGAAAAAGATTGCGATCCTCCTATTTCACGGTTGTGATCAGTATTTCCATGGTGTTGTTTATGCTCGGCCTTCAGGGAATCATTCTACTGCAAACCAAACGTATTTCTGACTACGTCAAAGAGAACATTGGATTTTCGGTGATGCTGAAAAACGACGTCAAGGAAGTTGATATTGTCAAGTTTCAAAAATCACTGGACGCAGCAGTTTACGTAAAGTCTACCGAATACATTGATAAAGAGAAGGCTGCTAAGGAATTGACGGAAGATTTGGGTGAAAACTTTGTGGACTTTTTAGGCTACAATCCCCTATTAGCTTCGATCGACGTTCGGTTAAATGCAGAGTACGCCAATCCGGATAGTTTGGAATGGATTGCAGCCGACCTCATGAAGAATCCAAGAATCAAAGAGGTGTTTTACCAAGAGGATTTAGTTGTGGTGGTCAATGAAAACATCCGCAACATCTCACTCATCATTCTCATTTTTAGTGGATTCTTATTGATTATCGCCGTTGCCCTAATCAACAATAGTATACGCTTAGCCCTTTATTCAAAGCGCTTCATTATAAAAACCATGCAGCTTGTAGGCGCAACGTCAGGTTTTATCCGAACGCCTTTTGTGTGGCGAGGAATTCTCAATGGAATCTACGGATCATTCATCGCTATAGCCCTGTTATTGAGCTGTTTGTACTGGGCCCAACAACAAATGCCTGAACTTTTTGATATTCAGGATGTAGAATTGATCGGTTATTTATTTGGAATGGTACTTTTGTTGGGAATTATCATCACCTGGATAAGTACAGGTTTGGCGGTTCGCCGCTATTTAAGAATGAAAACGGACAAACTATACTCCTGATATGGAAGGAAAAGAACAACAACAATTGGTTTTTACCCGGGAGAATTACCTGCTGATGATTGCCGGTGTGGCATTTGTCATCATTGGATTTTTGCTCATGGCTGGTGGTGGATCAGAGGATCCTAACGTATTTAATGCGGACGAGATTTTCAGTGCACGTCGTGTGACGGTTGCCCCACTTACCATTCTGCTCGGTTTTGGGATTGTATTCTTTAGTATTCTCAAAAAACCGGGTTCGGCTAAAAAATAACCTGCGTGTCGGTATTTGAAGCGCTGATTTTAGGCATCATACAAGGTCTTACGGAATTTCTTCCGGTAAGCAGTTCGGGGCATATTGAACTGGGTAAAGCGCTATTGGGCGTTACCCCGGCAGACCCCTTATTATTTTCTATTGTGGTTCACAGTGCTACGGCGCTGAGTACCATTGTTATTTTTCGGATGGACATCATGATGTTGATCCGACTTTTGTTTGAACCCACACGATGGAACGCTGGACGTCAATACATCCTGTACATCATCATCTCGATGGTGCCGGCTGGATTGGTCGGTTTGTTTTTCAAGCATGAAATCGAAGCCTTCTTCGAAGATCAAATTCTATTGGTTGGCTTCATGCTCATCATCACCGGATTGTTGCTTTACATGACAACCCGAGTGAAACGTAAACGTGGAAAAGTAACCGTCAAAAACGCTTTTATCATCGGGGTTTCACAAGCCGTAGCTATTCTTCCCGGAATCTCCAGATCGGGCGCAACCATTGCTACTGCACTTATGCTGGGTGTAGAACGCAGTCGTGCTGCGCGGTTCTCCTTTTTGATGGTATTACCGCTCATTTTGGGCGCTACCCTTTTGGAAGTAAAAGATTACATGGAGATGCCTCCCGTGATGGAATCGGGAAGTGAAGTTCTTACTGCCAATGCGCTGATCGCCGGATTTGCCGCTGCCTTTTTAAGTGGATTGGTTGCCTGTCGCTGGATGGTGGAATTGGTGAAAAGAAGTAAACTTCAATACTTCGCCTATTACTGCTTCATTGTAGGTATCGTTGCCATCGTAGCTTCCCTTTAATTTATGAGTTCATTTGATTTTCAACAGGGCGAACTCCTGCTGATTGATAAACCCTTGGAGTGGACCTCTTTTGACGTGGTCAACAAAATTCGTTATGCGGTTAAGCGTCATTTGGGTGTCAAGAAAATTAAGGTGGGGCATGCGGGAACCCTCGATCCATTAGCCACAGGCCTATTGCTCGTTTGCACCGGGCGAAATACCAAAAAAATCAACGAATTCACAGGTCTTGACAAAACCTATGATGGCATAATAACCCTGGGCGGAACCACAGATTCCTTTGATTTGGAATGTGAAGTAAGGCCCGATGAGAAAGCTCCGCAACTTACCGAAGAGCTTATCAAAAACGCAGCTCAATCCTTAGTTGGCCTACAGGATCAAGTTCCTCCCGCCTTTTCGGCCAAACGGATTAATGGTAAAAAGGCCTACGAATTGGCCCGAGCTGGAAGAGTGGTAGAAATGAAATCACACGCTATTGAGGTTCTTGGCTTTGAAATTACCCATGTTGAGCCGCACGAATCTCTTCCTGGTGGATGGAACTGCCATTTTAAGATTCATTGCTCCAAAGGCACCTACATCCGCTCCATGGCCCGGGACCTGGGCTTGGCTTTGGATTGTGGTGGCTACCTCAGCGCTCTACGCAGAACCTCCATCGGCCCCTATTCTTTGGAGGACGCCAGAAACTTAGCAGAATTTATCACTGAGGTCGATCAAGCGAACTCCTAAGTTGTCCCTTTCCTTAATATCTTTACGGCCGGTCGGTTATGAATATCTATTCTCGTAAACAAATCTGGAAAAAGGCTCTCATTGCCTTAGGTGTACTCATCATTCTATTGTCCTTCTGGTACACAGATCAGATGGTAAAGAACATTGCTCGGGAAGAGCGTAATAAAGTTCGACTTTGGGCAGAAGCCATTCAAAAAAAGGCTCGCCTGGTTAACTACACCGACCAGCTTTTTGCCAAATTACGGGGCGAGGAACGTAAAAAAGTGGAACTCTATGTGGAAGCCAGTGAACGTCTCGCAAGTAAGGATCCGAACGTTGACATTGTTTTTCTAACCCACATTCTAACCGACAACACCACCGTACCGGTTATTCTCACCGATAAGAACCTGCGTCCAAAATTCAGTCGAAACCTGGATACGATCATCGAAAACGACCCGGTGCTCCTGCAACAGGAGGTAATGGTGATGAAAGCGCTTTACGATCCGATTGAAATCAAGTATGAAGATCAGACGGATTACCTGTATTACAAGGATTCCCGAATCATTTCAGAACTGGAGCAAACCTTTGCCGATCTGCAGCAATCCTTTATCAATGAGGTGGTGTCTAACAGTGCTTCGGTCCCCGTTATCATAACCAACGAAGAAAAAAACGAATTGATCGCGGTGGGGAACCTGGACTCATCCCGGTATAGCTCTCCGGAGTTGATGTCTGAACTCATTCAGGAACTGTCCGAAACCAATTTACCCATTGAAGTACATCTGCAAGAAGGATCTACCCAATACATATACTACGAAGACTCGTGGATACTTACGCAGTTGAAGTATTATCCTTTTGTACAGTTCGGAGTAATCGGAACCTTTATTCTCATTGCCTATTACCTGTTTAACATGGCTCGAAGAGCAGAACAAAATCAGGTTTGGGTTGGGCTCGCCAAAGAAACAGCCCACCAATTGGGCACGCCTCTATCTTCTCTTTTGGGATGGGTAGAATACATGAAGTCAAAAGACACCGATTTGGCCATGGCTGCCGAGTTGGAAAAGGATATCAACCGCCTGGAAGTGATCACCGATCGCTTTTCGAAAATTGGAAGTACGCCTGAATTGCACACCATGGACCTGAGAACGGCACTGCTTTCAACCACGGAGTACATGGAAAAAAGAAGCCCACGAAAAATTCATTTTTCCAGTGACAAAATCCCGGATAATCTGGAGGTAAAACTCAATCCATCACTCTTTAGCTGGGTCATCGAAAACCTGTGTAAAAATGCCATCGATGCTATGGGCGGTCAAGGCCTACTTACCTTTCAGGCTGGGACAACGGACAAAAAAATCTGGATCGACATTAGCGACACTGGCAAAGGGATACCCTCCCGGGAAAAGAAAACGATTTTTGAGCCTGGGTATACCACTAAAAAACGCGGCTGGGGCCTGGGGCTTACCCTGTCTAAACGAATAATTGAAGAGTATCATCGGGGAAAAATCTTTGTGAAAAACTCCAAGCCAGGAGAGGGCACTACATTTCGAATCACGCTGAACAGAGCCTAATGGCGGGCATCTACCTTCATATTCCCTTTTGCAGACAAGCTTGCTCCTACTGCGACTTTTATTTTTCCACCCACCTTCATTTTAAGGAGTCGTTTTTAACGGCATTAGAGACCGAAATTGAACGACGGAAGGATTTTCTATCCGAACCCATTCAAACCGTGTATTTTGGCGGCGGAACCCCCTCACAACTTAGTGTGGATGAATTGAAGCGAATCTGGGCCGCACTTTCCCATTCATTTGATCTTAGCCAAGTTGGAGAGGTTACACTTGAAGCCAATCCTGACAACTTATCCGAAGACTATCTTAATGCTTTGGCCGCATCGCCCATCAATCGGTTGAGTGTTGGTATCCAGTCTTTTCACGACTCCGACCTCAAAATGCTCAATCGGGCTCACTCCGGAGAACAGTCCCTTCAATCCATTAAACGAGCTCAAGAACTGGGGTTTGATGAAATCAGCCTGGATTTGATTTACGGCCTACCTGGGTCTACTATGGAAAGCTGGCAGCAAAATTTGGACCTGGCCATTTCTCTTAACGTCGATCATGTTTCTTCCTATTGCCTGACCATCGAACCAAAAACGCCTTTGGAACACGCCATCAAAAAAGGCCGCTTGACCTATCCCACCGAAGCTGAAATAGTACGACAGTTTAAAGCCCTTAAGCATTCTTTGGACCGGGCTGGCTATGAGCACTATGAAATCTCCAATTTTGCGAAACCCGGAAAATACGCTCAGCACAATACGTCCTATTGGAAAGGAGTAAATTACTTGGGTTTAGGCCCTTCTGCGCACGCCTATGACGGTCAAAAACGCTACTGGAACCTGCCCGATACACGCCAATATGTATCTCTGCTTCAAGAAGGCAAGGTGCACTACGAATCTGAAGAACTCGACCCAAAAGATCAATACAACGAATACATCATGACTCATTTGCGCACGCAATGGGGCATTGACTTAGAGGAGGTTGAAAACCTATTTGGGCATAACCAACAAAAAGAATTGCTAAGAGAAATTGAAACCCACCTTCAGCAAGGAAATGTGGTCCGGGCTGAATCAAAGCTCACCCTTACCTTCGAAGGACAGCTTCTCGCCGACCAAATAGCGGCGGATCTATTTACTACAGATTAAACGAAACGCTCGTCCACTTCCATCACGTGCCCACAATTGTTGCAGGTACGCATTTCCTCAGAACCATAAAATTCTTTGAAACGAGGGATGAAATCGTTTTCGATGTTTCTCAAAGGAAAGTAGGTTTCATGAAGTTTGTTGTTGCACTTATCGCAAAACCACATAAGTCCATCGGTTAAATCTGTTCCTTCACGAACTCGTTCGATGACCAGACCTACCGTGTTTTCGCCACGAATGGGTGAATGAGGGATGTTGCCCGGTAGTAAAAACATATCCCCTTCTTTGATAGGAACCTCAACCGCTTTACCATCCAGCTGCACCTTAACCATCACGTCGCCTTCTAACTGATAAAAAAGCTCCTCCGATTCGTTGTAGTGGTAGTCTTTTCGAGCATTGGGTCCACCTACAATCATAACGATAAAATCACCCGCTTCTACGTACAGGTTTTTGTTGCCAACCGGGGTTTCAACAAGTCTCTGTTATCCTCGATCCACTGCTTTAAATTGAAGGGTTTTCTCAGCTCCATGTTATGATTTTTTAACCTGATAAAAGTAGTGTTTTTGACAAAGAGCAGGGATAATGACCCAACACCTTTTACTTCCAGATTGTTATAAGAACAATTTGGTACTTTTGTACGCTTCTTAATTGGGGGATAACTTATGAGAATTACTTTCATCAATGGATTGATAACCACCCTTCTACTAACCTCAACGTTTTCTTTTGCTCAAACCGGGCACGATCACCACGAACATCCTTTCGTGGAAGATGACTTCATGTTAAATGAAACGCAAAAACGATTAAATCCCCATCTGGCGGATAAGATTACTGCGAAAGAAAAAGAACTGGCTGAATTTACAGCGGCTTACATCAAGGCCCATGAAAACGATGCCTCTCGTAATGATGAAAGCGATTACATTATTCCCGTTGTATTTCACGTGTTACACCAAAATGGCCCTGAGCTTTTGACCGACACGGAGATTCACGATGCGATGCGCATCTTAAACGAGGATTTTCAAAAAAGAAATGCCGATACTTCTGATGTTATTAGTGCGTTTCAATCTATCGTAGGTGATGCGCGGATCGAATTCCGGTTAGCAAAAAGGGACCCTCAAGGAAACCCTCATAGTGGAATTGACCGCATTAGTTCTTCCCGCACGTTCCAGGCCGGCGAAAGTTCAAAGCTGAACACTTGGCCGAGAAGCACCTATTTGAATGTATGGATTGTAAACTCCATTGGAAGTGGTGCTGCCGGATACACCTTTTTGCCTTCTACCGCTCACTGGCGTGCTTCCACAGATGGAATCATTCTGTTGTACACTTATTTTTCTTCCGTTAGAACCGGAAACGAGCGTCGCTCCAGAGCCTTGACTCATGAAATAGGACACTGGCTCAATCTGGAACATCCTTGGGGAGGAACAAACACTCCTGGCTTAGCTACTAACTGCAACACCGACGATGGCATTTTTGATACCCCACTTACCGTAGGTTGGACTTCTTGTAATGTGAATGGTTCTACTTGCGGAAGCTTGGATAATGTACAGAACTTCATGGAGTACTCCTACTGCAGCAACATGTTTACCGCTCGTCAGGTTTTGGCCATGCAAGCGACGTTGAACAGCCCAGTGGCTCAGAGAAACCAATTGGTTTCGTTCTCAAATAATAAAAGTGCAGGAGTTTTGGACTTGCACGAGGCTATGTTTAGCACCGAAACACCGGTTGCATGTACGGGAGAAATGGTTCAATTCCAGGATGATTCTTACTACGATGTGACCAATTGGAGCTGGGAGTTTGAAGGAGGAAATCCTTCCACATCAACCGAGAAAAACCCTCAGATTACCTATGCAAATCCTGGGTCTTACAAAGTTAAATTGACGGTAAGAAACAAAGATGGGGTGACCAAAACTAAAACGGTAGAAAACTTTATTCGAATCAACCGAAGTGTGGGTCATTTCCTTCCTTACTCCGAAAATTTTGAAAGTTACCCTGATGCCTTAGTTCAAGTTTCCTGGTACCCCATAAACGAAGACAATGACAACATCTATTGGAGATTAGGAACAGGAACGGGTTACTCTGGAGATAAGTACCTAATGCTTGAAAACTTCGACAATTTACCTTACCAGGTTGAATCAGTGATTAGTGACCCGATTGACCTCAGTAACATCAAGAGTCCAAAACTTACTTTCAAGGTTGCTCATGCCGAAATTCCCGGACAAACTGCTTCGGATATTTTCCGGGTATTCGTATCCAGCGACTGCGGTGAAACTTGGAATTTGAGACAAACTCATAACGGTAATACCCTTGCTGATGGAAAATCAGAATCGAACGCCTTCTTCCCTACGCAGGCTTCTGATTGGTATGAGGTGACATTCCAAAATTTTTCCGGAAACGATTTTACCCAAAACCTGATGGTACGGTTTGAGGTAGAAAAGCGAGGAGGAAATAACTTCTTTATTGATGATATCAACTTGACAGGAAGCTATGATGACGTTCCTGTACTTGAGTTCCCATTAAATGGAATGGACAGTGTTTCGAGCGACGTATTCCTGGATTGGAAAGCCGTTCCGTATGTAACCCGTTACGAATATGCAGTGAGTGAAGATGCGCAATTTTCCGCCTCTGCCTTCCAGGGAACCAAGGACTACATCGATGGCACGCCAAACAACGACGACACTCGATTCAAACCGGGTAACTTAACTCCTGGAAAAACTTACTACTGGAGAGTGCGAACTCACCGAGGCACATTCATTTCAGACTGGAGCCAGGTGTGGAGCTTTACCGTGAGTGCCTCTGGACAAGGTCATGAATACATTGATGGAGTTAATCTATCTACCTCAGAAGTTGCCGCTAAAGATGTGTTTACGCAAGTAAAACTCTATCCAAACCCGGCTACAGACGAGGTCAATATTCAAATTGAACAATCCAGAAATACCGAGTTGACCGTTACCCTGGTAGACCTTAAAGGTCAGATTCTTTTGCAAGAAGATTTAGAAGATCAGAATAATTTGCGTGTAAACACCAGTCATTTCGAAACAGGTATTTACTTTGTCCTGGTAAATACGGGCCAAGGCCTGATCACGGAAAAACTGATTGTTAGATAATGAATCTGGATCTATCTGGAAAGCATGCTTTGGTATGCGGAAGTACACAAGGAATAGGAAAAGCAGCGGCCATTGAGTTAGCGCTATTAGGTGCAACCGTAACTCTCGTTGCCCGAAACGAAGACAAATTGCAGGCCGTTCGCAACGAATTGCCCACCCCAAAAGGACAAGAGCACAGCTACCTGCAAGCTGATTTTTCTTCTCCAGACGGATTAAATCAAGTGATCACTTCTCACGTGGAAGCCGGAAACAGCTACCACATTTTGATTAACAACACAGGCGGCCCTGCTGGTGGACAAGCGATTGATGCCGATATTGAAGCTTATCGAATTGCTTTCAATCAACACCTGATCTGTAATCAGATTTTGGCTCAGGCTGTAGTTCCCGGAATGAAGGAAAGCGGATACGGTCGTATCGTTAATGTTATTTCCACCTCGGTTAAGATTCCATTAAATGGATTAGGTGTATCCAACACCATACGAGGGGCTGTTGCCAATTGGTCTAAGACTTTGGCCAATGAACTTGGTGCATTCAACATTACGGTAAACAACGTTTTACCGGGAGCCACAAATACCGTTAGACTCTCTTCCATTGCTGAAAACAAAGCGGCTAAAACCGGCAAATCGGCTGAGGAAGTGTTGGATGGTATGGCCAAGCAGGTTCCCATGAATCGCATTGCAGAGCCCGAAGAAGTGGCAAACGCCATTGCCTTTTTGGCCTCCCCTGCAGCCTCCTACATCAACGGAATCAATGTTCCGGTTGATGGAGGAAGAACAGGAAGTTTGTAAACGAGGTTTCCCTCTTTTATTTCTGAATGATTACCGGTGCCTGGATCCGATTTCCATTGGATTCCAGATGAAGGAAGTACATTCCATTATCCAGGTTCAAGGCATCGATTACCCATTCGTCACCTGATGTAAGATTGGAGCGTGAAGCTTTGTACAATTCCTGTCCGGAAGCGTTGTACAAATACAGATTTACTTCATTCAACCACAAGGCCGTTTCAAAGCGAACTCGCACCTGATCGGTAGCTGGGTTTGGATAGACACGAATTTTGTTTCCTGCCAACTCAAACTCTTCCGTTCCAAGAATACTGATGTAAACAATTTCACGAGTTGTATCGCGACAACCATTAGCGGTGACTTGCACCACTTCAATTTCACCAGTCGGCCCTGCTCCCCATCGAATGGCCGCTCCATTGGATTGAGTATTCATGATGGTTCCGCTAATTGCCTGCCAGGTATAGGAAGCTCCATTAACGGCATTAACCAGGTAATTGTAAGACTGATTTTGCACCACATGGAAAAAGCCTTGAATCGAATCGATTGGTGAGGCTGGGAACACCCGAACCTTTTGTTCCGAGCTTGTGGTACATCCATTTGCATCGGTTACCTCATAGGTCAAAACATGGTTTCCTTCTCCGGCCTCTGAAGGGTCGAAATTACCTGATGAAACCCCTGGTCCGGAAAACGTACCTCCGCTTGGAGAAGCCTGCAAGGCCGTTGGTGAATCACCGTTACAGAATGGCCCAGCTTGAATCCAATTGACCGTTGGTGGGCCAGTTACTTCAATCTTTTGGGTATCTGCAGCTGAACAACCATTGGATCCGGCCACCGAGTAGTATACAAAATGGGTTCCCAATCCAGCTACTTTAGGATCAAACACCCCATTAATAACACCAGAGCCGGTGTAAAGACCTCCAGTTGGAGTTCCACCATTAAGCGTAAATGGAGGGGTTTCTTCGCACACTGAATCCTGCAAGGTCAAACTTACATTTGGTGCACTCAGTACAGTCAAATTAATTACATCGGTATTGCTACAACCAAATGCATCGGTACCTGTAACAATGTAGGTCTGATTCGTATTAATGGTTGCTACCGGATTAGATACGGTCGTGCTGCTCAATCCTACAGGGGGAATCCAGGTATAGCTTATCGCACCACTTGCCTGCAATTGGAATGGTGTTCCCGCACAAGCAGAAGTATCCGGGCCTGCATTCACGTTAGGAAGAGGTCTGGCGATTACTCTAACCGAATCCTTGGCACTACAGGAATTGGCATAGCTTCCAGTCACAGTGTAAACCGTGGTAACCGTTGGAGTAGCCACCGGACTCGGTGACGAAGAACCAATTAATGATCCAGCTGGAGACCAAGAGTAGCTCGTTGCCCCTGAAGCTGATATTTGTACCGATTCTCCTACACATACAAAGGTGTCATTCGAAATGACAAGATTGGGAAATGAATCTACCTTAATTGTTTCGGTAGCTGCACCACCACCACATCCCAATAGATGCGTATAAGTGATTGTATGGGTACCTGGACCAGCAACTGCAGGGTCAAAAATTCCTCCTGAAACTCCTGGACCTGAATAGGTTCCTCCATTAGGAAGTCCACCCGTTAAAATGAAACTTGGCTCATTACCACAAAGATCGGCAAAGGGTGCCAAGGTTACGGAAACACCATTGGAAACGCTAACAGAAGTCGTGGCAGAATCTGAACAGCCATTCGCATCTGTAAACACATATTTCAATGTGTAGGATCCCACTCCCACAGCAGATGGGTCAAAACGACCGTTGGTTACACCTGGACCAGAATACGTTCCTCCCGAAGGCGACCCTTGAGTGAGCAGTTGGGCGGTGTCTCCTGAACAAAAAGGTCCAACCCCAGTAAATGTTACTGTTGGTTTAGCATTAACCGTAAGGCTGAAGGTGGTGCTATCAGAACATTGGTTGCTATTGGTGAATTTGTATTGAATAGAGTGTGCTCCGGCTCCAGCCACGGATGGGTCGAATTGACCGGCACTCACACCTGGCCCAGAATAAACACCACCAGAAGGAGTTCCATTAGTTAAAGCAAATGCCGGCGCATTTTCACAAACCGGATTTACGGTGGTGGCTCCAGCTGTTGGATGAGCATTTACCACAATAGTTTTCATATCGGAATTCTTACACCCATTTGCATCGGTGTACTGGTATTCCAGGGTATAATTTCCTACACCTGCTGTTGTAGGGTCAAAAGTGGTTACGGTAAACCCATTGAGCAAGTAAGTTCCACCTGTAGGAGTTCCTCCCGATAGCGTAATTGGGCTGTCGTTGGAACAGAAGGGGCCCGGATTTGGCAAATTGACCGTTGGTAAAGCCCGAACAAAAATCTTGTTATTGGTTGTAATGGAATCACTTCCTGATGAATTGGTGGCCTTGAGCTTAACCGCATAAGATCCGGCAGCGTTGTAAGTCACCTGTACTGGGGAAGCATTGGCTGTAGCAGGAGATCCTCCGGTAAAGGTCCACTCTACAGATGTTGGATTATTGGTGGTAGTGCTGGTAAAGAGAACTGAATCACCCGCACAAATCGTGTCCCTATTCGTGGTATAAGACGGAACGGGTTTACTACCTCCACCGGAAGATGGAGTTTTAAACCGACCGGTAAATACACCACGTCCATGGGTAATCGCCATGACCAGGGAATCACTTGTTCGGTATTGCAACATATCTACCCGCACATTGGCCAAGCCGTTGTTAGATGCCACCCATGTCGGGCTCGCTACGGTAATATCCGTGGTTGCCCAAACTCCAATTTCTGTAGCCAGGATTACTTCCTTCCGGTTTCTTGGATTGTACATGGCCCAGCGAACAGGCATATCAGGAAGGTTACCCTCCTTACTTACCCAGGATGTTCCTCCATTGGAAGTATACCATACCGATGTGGTTCCATAGTTAAAGAAAGTGACCAACAGTTCGTTGTCGTTCGTTCCCACTTCGATACAGGAAATGGATGAAGAAGGCAATGTGTTGCCTGGATCCATGTCCGTTACCACGGGAGTCGCATTGGCATTGGTCATTTTAAATAACTGACCACTTGAATTTCCAACAAATATGGTGGTACTGGCTGTGGTATTCGGAGAAACGGTCATAGCTGTTGCCTTGGCAGTCATCCCGGTCACAGTTATGGTAGAAGTAGAAATACTTGCTCCAGAAAAATTGGAAAACCGATAAATCTCAGAATTGGTTTTACAGGTGTACAGAATCTTTAGGGAATTGTCGTAGTCACTTGGATTGATGAAGCGCCCCGTGTTCACATCATTAATAAACCGGGAGAAGAATGCCCCACTATTTGTCGAGCGATACAAACTATTGTACACATAACTACCCGCCTGATAAGATCCATTGGTTTGGTCGATGTGGCAAAATGCTCCATCTCCACCAATAGGCCGAGAAGTAGAATTCATTCCAGCCGCGGTAAAACGTTGCGTTCCGTTGTCCTGAGATCCGGCAATCATGTTATTGGACCCTGCATTGGGGTGAATGGCTCCTGCGTAAAACTGAGTCACATTGTAACCCGAATTTCTGGCAGAGATAATGTTGAAGGTATTATGAGCCTTGGTCACATCACTGCAGTAGTATACACCACCGTCATTTCCAAAAAGGAGTTCTTTGGTGGTCCCGGGACGGTAGATGGCCATGTGCTGGTCAGCATGTACCAAAGGACAGCTCAAGGTATTCAGGTTCGGATTGTTGGACCACTTTGAAATCTGAGTCCAGGTTTTACCCCCATCGGTGGAACGAAATAGATCAATTCCTCCAACGATAACATCGTCTTCATCATTCGGGTTTACAACCGAGATAAGGTCATACCAAGCCTGATTTCGGGTGAAATCGGTAGCCGGAATACCATTATCTGCGTCATTGGGTTCGGTCAGGTTGGCACTCGTAGCCGATCTCAACCAAGTGGTTCCATGGTTCGTGGTCTTAATGATATCCTCCACCTTGGAAGACTTTTCTACAATACCATAAACCACAGCCGAATCACTGGGTGCGCAGGAAAGCTCAACCCGACGTGCACTATTGGGATGAGTAAATGAGGTAGTCCAGGTGGTTCCATTATCGGAGTACAGTACTTTTCCTCCACCAGAACCAAAAGAGTTTGCACGGGTTCCTACCCAAATTCGATTGTCTTTGGCAATTTCTATATCCGCCGGTGCGTGAGGCTGAGATCCGGTATTTGGCAAAACTTGAGACCACGACGTACCTCCATTCGTTGAACGAAACAACCCTTGGGGACCGTGAAACTGCCCTCGGTAAGACATTTGGTTTACTGCAGCAAAAACCACACTGGTCGTTCCTTCGTCGCGAACAACGATATCGTTTACGTAGTAGTAAGTGGTTGTGCTTGTTAATTGCGTCCAGGTTGTACCGCCATTCGTGGTTTTCCAAATTCCGGCACCTCTGCTCGATCCCGTTCCCCAGCCTTCACCGGTTCCCACGTACATTACATTGGTGTTATTCGGATCATAGGCGATACAGGTAATCGCGATATTGGCCCAAAAGTCATTGATCGCCGTCCATGTACTGGTACTGCTGGTAATATCATTGTTTACCCAAAGGCCACCAGTTACACCACCAGCCCAAACTTTTTTATGGGTAGCATCATTGGGATCAAACATGAGAGCTCGAGTTCGGCCACCCACATTATTCGGACCTCTTTCCGTCCATTGATTGCTACTTCCTCCTCCTGGTGCAAGGCCCTGTTGCGCCGATCCACCGTGCATTGACGCTAAAATCGGAAACAAGCGCTCCGTCATTGGGCGACCGGTTTTTGGGTCCATGGTCCTTAAAAAATCTTGCTCCCAAGCCAGGTCAGGTCGATCTTCCTTGGGCACTTTTTTCCATTCCGCCTTGGTCATTCTTGGGCGGTTTTCAAAGGGATGCTCGTTGAGGTACTTGGTAAATAGCTCACGATTGATGGTGGTATCCTCGCCATTTATCTCCAAGTAATATAGATCGTCCTGGGCCTGTAATGAGGTGGTGGAAATCACCATTCCCATCCATCCGGCCATGAGTAGCAGTTTCTTCATTTTCATACAATTACCCTAACACCAGAGAAGGTTAAAGCGTTTGGGATTTGACTCCCAAATCTAACGAAAATTAAAATGCGTAAAATCCCGTGGTAACGTACATTTGGGCCGCATAACTAAAAAAATCGCTGAAATTGAGCTTCCGGTATTTTATTCTCCTAACCGTTCTTGGCCTAAGCCTTTCGGTAAATGGTCAAAATGATTCCAGTTACACCCTCTTTAACGGGAAAGGAAAATTAGTGACCTGGCAAGAAATGGCCTCTGATTTTCAAGAAGCCGATATTATTCTTTTCGGAGAATTGCACAACAATCAAACCGTGCATGAATTGGAATTGAAACTGCTTCAAACTGTACTCAAGGATTACGCCCCGAAGGTGAAAGTGGGTGCTGAAATGTTTATCACTTCTCAACAGACCTTAATGGATGAGTACCTACAAGGAATTATAACCGATTCTGTTTTTGAGCATTCAACCAAGCTTTGGCCCAACTACGTAACGGATTACCGCCCACTACTGGTTGAAGCCAAACGGGCGAATATTCCTTTTTACGGAACCAACACCCCAAGAAGTTACCCTCGATTTGCCGCCTATCATGGCTTAGACAGCCTCTACACCACTCTGAGTGATAGCGATCGTCAATGGCTGGCGCCGGTTCCTATTGAGCTTAATTACAAAGCCCCAGGATACAAGGAACTCCTTGAGCAGGATTTTGGATCAGGGCACCAAATGGATACCCGAAAGATGGTTCAGGCTCAGGCTCTCAAAGATGCCACCATGGCCCATTTTCTATATTCTAATTGGGAGGAGGGTGAGAAGTTTGTTCACTTCCACGGTGATTTCCACTCCAAAAACGGGGGCGGAATTGCCTGGTACCTCAAGCAGTTCAACAAAAAACTTAAGGTAGTAATCATCTCTTCCCTGGAAAGCGATGAGAACGGTTTTTCAAAAGAATGGAAAAAGCAGGGGCACTATATTTTCGTCGTCCCAACGAACAGCCCGAAATCGTACTAAATCAGAAAGGCCTTACTTGACGTACTTCATATTTAAGATCATCACATCTTCTACCGGGCGGTCGTAGCGATCTGTTTTCACTCCGGCAATGGCATTGAGGACTTCAAGGCCTTCTACAATTTCGCCAAAAACAGTATAACCTCCATCCAAGTGCGGGGTTCCTCCAACTGTTGAGTAAATTTCTAGCTGGGTCTCATCAAACTTAAAACGACCCACTGAATCCAAATAAGCCTCGAGCATTGGGTCGTAGGACCGAATCAAACTATCGTACTTGAAACTCATTCGGGCATTGCGGTAATACATTAAGGCATCCATAACCGGTTTATTCTCAGGCTTGTTCAGTTCGCTTTGCAGATGCTTGATTTTCTTGCCTTCGTTAAAGCTTTCCTGCATGGCCAAAAGATCTGTTTTGGTGTAGGCCTTTCCTTGAACCAAATAAAATTGAGACCCCGAACTTCTCTTCTCCGGATTGATATCGTCACCTTGACGAGCAGCAGCCAAAGCCCCCTTTTGTGGTAATGCCCAGTTACAATTTCAGCCGGCAGCGTATATCCCGGCCCACTGTTTCCAAGAGTACGGCCAGGTTCAGCTCCCTTCGAACTGGGGTCCCCTCCCTGAATCATAAACTTGTTTATCACCCGGTGAAACAACAAGCTATCGTAGTAAGCCGAATCCACCAGTTTCATGAAATTATCACGATGGATGGGTGTGTCATCGTACAATAAAACCGTCATGTTTCCGTAATTAGTTTCCACTAAAACACGCACATTTTGAGGTGGTTTAGGTGTTTTACCCTTAAAAACGGAACACCCTACAAGAAGGGAGGCTGAAATCAAAAAAACGAAAATTACAGCCGGTGAATTGAACTTAATCGATTGCAAAACAGAGGGTTAAAATTTGATTTGATATTGCTATATTTGTGTTCGTAAAATTAGTTACAATGACGAGATTGGTTGGTCGTGCGGTAGAAAAAATGTTAATCGGAGCTTTTGCTCTGGCAATGGTGTCCTTGGTTTTTTCCTCTTGTGAAAAAGATACTCCACCGAAAGCCGAAATTACCGTTGTGGATAGCTTGGGTACAGCTGTGCAAAATGCTCGGGTTATTCTTCACTGCATTCAACGTTCCGATGAAACTCGCTCCTGCAACGTAGCCGATACGCAGTACACCGATCAAGTTGGTAAAACTTTGTTTGAATTTGAAAATCCTGCTGTATTGAAAATTGACGTTTGGAAAGAAGACGTTGTAACCATCAATACAGGTAGTGGATTACCCGGAACCGACAGCACCCTTACCGTTGGTGACACTTTGTGTGCGGAAGCTTTTATTACGCTGGAAATCAATGAAACTATTGAGCAGCGTATGATTCTGACCAACTGCAACAAGGAGTAAATCCCCCTTCTATACAAGTTCCTTTTTGTCCACGTAATGGACAATGGCTTCCATCATTAATTTCTCTTGCTCTAAACCGTTTAGGTGAGGAATTTTTTGGGTTCTTGTCCAATGGGGCCACCCGTCATCGTCGTAACCTTCAAACTCGTAGAAACCGTAATCACTCAGCAAGGTGCAAACGGCAATATGAATTACCTCAATTTTCTGACGTTTGTTGAATTTACGGCGCCCTTTTCCCAGTTCCTGAACTCCAATTAAAAAGAGAATGGCTTGCATGTCCAAGTCCTCTCCAAAAATCTTCTCCAGCTTAGCTACAGCTATATCCCAACGTGCCCTCAGGTTTTCCATGCGGCAAAAGTAGGTTGTTTTTAACCTTTCTGATTGGAAAAGTATTATTGCACGCAAAGGGCTTAGCCATCAAGGGTCTTACTTTTGGCGAAGATGAATGTACTAGACATCATTTTAGTTGTTCCCCTTTTGTATGGGTTCTACAAGGGCTTTACCCGGGGTTTGATCATCGAAATTGCCTCTTTAGTTGGTTTGGTGGTAGGTATTTACTGTGGAATCTATTTCTCTGATTCAGCTGCAGAACAGCTCAAAAACCAATTTAATCTCGAAGGAAACACCCTCGATTTTGCCGCCTTTATGGTCACCTTCCTGGTGGTGGTCGCTGGTGTATTTGCCTTGGCTAAGTTTCTGGAAAAAATGGTGAATCTGGTCGCCCTGAAATTTGCCAATAAAATGGCCGGAGCCCTTTTTGGCACCCTCAAAATGGTTTTGATTCTGAGTGTAGTTCTATTGCTGATCGAAGCTTTTAATCAGCGTTTTACCTTTATTCCAGAAGACACACGCAAGCAATCATACTTGTACGGACCGCTGGCCGCGGTTACCCCATTTCTTCTCCCTACGCTGGAAGATTCGTCCTGGTACCGGGACTTAATCGACCAAATTCCAGAAGACACTCCTTCACCCGAAGATATTCCGGATGTAGAAAAATTACCTGATGTAGTAGATGTGTAGCTTAGTTATTCTGAATCGCAGCTACTCCCGGTAACAACTTTCCTTCGATAGATTCCAACATAGCTCCTCCTCCTGTAGACACGTACGAAACATGTTCTTTAAGGTTGTATTTGTTGACGGCAGCTACGGAATCTCCTCCACCCACTAAAGAAAAAGCTCCTCTTTCGGTGGCCTTAACTACCGAGTAAGCTATATCCCGGGTTCCAGCAGAAAAGTTCTCCATTTCGAATACGCCCATGGGACCGTTCCACAAAATGGTTTTGGATTCTTCCAGGCAAAGGCTGTTGTGCTCTACCGCCTCAGGACCAATGTCCAATCCCATCCAGCCGGAATCAATTTGATTGGAGGCTACAGTTTTGCGCTCAGCTTCGTTATTGAAGTTGTCGGCAATAACCGAATCCTGAGGAAGCAAAATTCGAACTCCGTTTTCATCGGCCTTTTTCATTACCTCTCTGGCTGTTTCCAAAAAGTCGTCTTCTACCAAGGAGCTTCCAACCTCTCCACCCATGGCTTTTACAAAGGTGTAGGACATTCCACCACCGATAATCAGGTTATCAATTTTGTCCAGAAGGTTTTCAATGATTGAAATTTTGCTGGAAACCTTGGCTCCACCAATTACGGCTGTAAAAGGTTTACGAGCGTTTTCCATCACTTCGCCAATGTTGGTCAGCTCAGAAGCCATCAACAATCCAAAAGCTTTGGTTTCGGGAAAAAACTGGGCAATGATTGCCGTACTTGCATGGGCTCGGTGGGCAGTACCAAAGGCATCGTTTACATACATGTCTCCATGCTTAGCCAATTTTCCTGCGAAGTCAACGTCTCCTTTTTTCTCCTCATCGTAGAACCTAAGATTTTCTAAAAGCAGAATTTCTCCAGGCTTCAAATTAGCCGAAAGCGATTCAGCTTCTTCTCCAATGCAGTCTGTCGCGAATTTTACTTCCACTCCGGTCAGCTCAGAAAGCGGAGCAACTAAGTGACTCAAAGAGAACTTATTCTCCGGACCATTTTTTGGCCGCCCCAGGTGGGACATCAATACCAGGGATCCGCCTTGTTCCAAAATCCAATTAATGGTTGGCAGTGCAGCTCGCATTCGAGTGTCATCGGTTACCACAAAATCATCGTTCAGAGGAACGTTAAAATCCACACGGGTAAGAACTCTCTTGCCCTTTACATCAAAATCTTTTACTGTTTTCATGTTCCTGGTATTATGTCCAAAGGCAAATATAAAATCCATTACCGAATCGCAGCGGAGAAATTAGGGTTTCAAAGCGCAATTGGGTTACTTTTGGCCCGATCATGAAATGGACAGATGTTATCGGTCAGGAGGTGGTTAAAAAACACCTCTTGGATGCGCTTCACCATGGACGCATACCCCATGCGCAGTTGTTCATTGGCCCTGAGGGAAGTGGCGCGCTTCCATTGGCACTTGCCTATGCAAGATCTATTCTTTGTCAGCTTAAAAATGGCGAATGGTTGGATGAGGAAATCACTTCTTCGGCCTACAAATTGGATAAGTACGTCCACCCCGACCTTCATTTTGTGTTTCCGGTCAATAAATCGGATACGGTAAAAACAAGCCATCCCACATCGGATAATTTTATTGCTGCCTGGAGGGAAAGCCTCTTGGAAAATCCTTACCACAACCTTACCGATTGGTACGAAACGATGGGTATTGGCAACAAGCAAGGATTGATCGGAGTGCATGAGAGTGTGGAGATCCTGAAGAAGCTGAGCCTCAAACCCTACGAAGGGGAATACAAGGTGATGATTATCTGGATGATGGAGAACATGAATGTTCAGACAGCTAACAAGTTGCTGAAGATTTTGGAAGAACCGCCCGAGAAGACGGTTTTTATCCTGATCGCCGAAGATGGAGATCAAATTTTGCCCACGATTACTTCCCGGACTCAATTGGTCAAAGTTCCCCGATTGCAAAATTCCGATTTGGAAGAGGCTCTAATCTCAAGGCATCAGTTGCCGGCCGCCAATGTAAAAGAAGTGGTTCGTCTGGCAGAAGGAAATTACCATCGAGCCCTGGCTTTGATCAACCACGATGAGCACAACAACCGCAACCGGGAAGAATTTATTCATTGGATGCGTCTTTGCTTTGCTCGGAAACCCCATGAAATTCTCAATTGGATTGACGGAATTAGTCGCCAAAACCGGGAAAGTCTGAAAACCTTCTTTGAATATGGCCTGCACCTCTTTCGCGAATGCCTCATGATGAACTTCGGTGCACCCGAACTCGTTCACTTGGAAGGCGAAGAACTGGCTTTCGCCAAAAAGTTTTGCCTCTACATCAACCAGGCCAATTGCCAGGGATTGATCGAAGAATTTGAATTGGCTATTCGGGATGTGCAGCGCAATGCGAATACCAAAATCCTCTTTTACGACCTCTCCATACACATCATGAAGTTGTTGAGAGTGAAGGCCTAATTCCCGAGCTTTAAGGAATAAAATTTCCCATTACCCTTTCATCCTCAGGCTCCAAATTTTCGGTAAGGCTTATTCGAAATTCCTTCTTGAACGCACGTTTCGCTTTACCCGACCATTTTCTTTAGTTTTGTTGTAATTGTTGAACCAAAGATTCACCGCGGAAAGCCAAGGGGAAGACCTCATTCACGAAGTACCGGCTCCGGTGAACAAAATATAAAAGGAAATAATTCATGGGATGTGGTAGTTGTTCCGGTGGAGCATGCCAATCGACTCCCGCTGGTTGCGGGAATAAGGGATTTTGTGCCACTGGAGGGTGCAATAAGCTCGAAGTTTTCGATTGGCTCGCTGGCATGGAAATTCCTGGAAACCAATCTCGTATCGTGGAAGTTCGTTTTAAGAACACCCGCAAAGAATTCTACCGGTATCCAGCCGATGTTGACCCCAAAGTGGGCGACAATGTATTGGTAGAAGCGAATTTTGGAAGCGATATTGGTACCGTTTCATTGACCGGAGAATTGGTCCGGATTCAAATGGCCAAAAAAGGCGTTAAAGGCAATTTCAAAAGCCTGAATAGCATTCGTCGAATTGCCAGCCAAAAAGACCTCGATACATGGGCAAAAGCCCGTGACAAAGAATACGAGACTATGATTCGCGCTCGTAAGTTGGCCATGGAACTCATGTTGGATATGAAAATATCAGATGTGGAGTACCAGGGTGATGGCACCAAAGCGACTTTTTACTACACCTCCGACGGTCGTGTAGATTTCCGTGAATTGATAAAAGTATTCGCCAGTTCCTTTAAGGTTCGGGTAGAAATGAAGCAGATTGGCGCTCGACAAGAGGCCGGTCGAGTGGGTGGTATTGGTAGCTGTGGCCGCGAATTGTGCTGCTCTACCTGGCTAACCGATTTTAGAACGGTATCCACCAGTGCAGCTCGATACCAGCAACTGGCCATCAACCCAATGAAGTTGGCTGGGCAATGCGGTAAACTAAAATGCTGTCTCAATTACGAACTCGACAGCTACATGGACGCCCTCAGCGAATTTCCGCAAGGTGATATTAAGCTGAAAACCCGTAAAGGTGACGCCGTCCTTCAAAAGACCGATATTTTCAAAAAAGTACTTTGGTTTATTTACCTGCAAGAACCCGCCATTTTCCATCCTGTAACCCTTGACCGGGTAAAGGAAATCATGGAAATGAATCGCCGGGGCAAAGAACCTGAAGACCTCAAAGACTTCCACCAAGCAGAGGTAGAACGTCAACCCGATTTCGAAAATGTAGTTGGGCAAGACGATCTCAAGCGTTTTGACAAGCAGAAAAGAAACAAAGGTAAAGGTGGCCGCAATCGAAAAGGCGCCGGATCATCAGGTGGGAAGCAACAACAAGCTCGTGCTCAAAAAGGAGGAAACAAACCCGGAAACAAAAAAGGGAACAACTCCAATCAGCGCGGACCAAAAAGTCAGAACAATAGTCAAGGTAACCGCCCGAAGAATCAAGCCAAGAATCAGAATAAGAATCAAGGCAAGAACCAAGGTGGAGGAAATAAAAACCAGGGCGGAAACAACCGAAACAAAGGTCCTAAGGCCACTAATAATTCCAATCAGGGATCTCGGCCAAAAAGACAAGGAAGCCCAAAGAAGAAGCCTAATAACCCTCAAGCGAAGAAATAATATGCGCTATCTCTGGATGCTTGTTTTACCCGCGGCCCTATTCTTGAGCTCTTGCGACAGTAAGCGTTTGTATGAAGAGAACCAGGAAATCCCCGAATCGACTTGGGATGTGGCGAATCGCCCCTACTTTGAAGTAGAGATTCAGGATACCTTGGCGAAGTATAACCTCTATTTCAATCTTCGCAACAGCAAGGCATATCGATACCGCAACTTATACACGTTTTTTAAGACCACTTATCCGGGCGGAAAACAGGAACTGGATACCTTTCAATTCATTTTGGCCGATCCGTCCGGAAAATGGTACGGAGAAGGCTTGTCGGACATGGTGAACAACCAGATCATGTTTCAGCGACAGATTCAATTCCCCAATCGGGTACTTACCGCTTTGAAGTGGAGCAAGGTATGCGTGAAGCCAAGTTGGATGGTATCTATGATGTTGGCCTTCGGGTGGAAAAAGCCGAGTAGAACAACCTTCAATATTCAGGTTGAATTTTCAACTTTCAATGTTGTTGATTGAGAATTGAACTTGAAAATTGACCATTAAAAAACCCCTTCCGGAAACCGAAAGGGGTTTTTCTATTATTCCTATTATTTACACCTTAGCCTTTCAATGCTTCTGCACCACCAACGATCTCAAGGATCTCAGTAGTAATCGCCGCCTGACGAGCTTTGTTGTAAGTCAATTTAAGTTCGGATAGCATATCAGATGCGTTATCCGTTGCTTTGTGCATGGCCGTCATACGCGCACCGTGCTCAGAAGCGTTAGAATCCAATAGAGCTTTGTAGAAAGAAGTTTTCAAGGCACTTGGAATCAAGTCAGCCAACAACTCTTCCTGATCGGGCTGGAAGATGTAATCTACTTCATGTGAAGCATCTTCTTCTTCCATAGGAGAAACGGGTAGAACCTTTTCAACAGTTGTGATTTGAGTCGCCGCATTTTTAAAACGGTTGTACACCACAACTACTTCATCAAATTCTCCAGCCGCAAAAGCATCCATAATGGGCTCAAAACGAGATGCAGCATTTTCGTAAGATAGGTCATCATAAATCTGAGCATTGTTCTCAGGATTTCCCAAACTTCCACCTGCATACATCCATTCTGATTTCTTGAACCAGTCGTAAGCCTTCTTTCCAAAAGGGAAAAGAGTTACTTGAGCGTCCGAATAATCGTTCTCAATCAACTTCGTTACCCCTTTAATCACGTTTGCATTAAAAGCCCCACAAAGTCCACGATTGGAGTTAATAGGGATCAACAATACGCGTTTTACAGGACGATCTACCACCAATGGGTTCTCCATATCAGCCATGGTTCCAGCCAGGTGAGAAAGCATCTCTTCCAACTTACTGGCGTAAGGACGCATTTGCGTGATTTTGTCCTGGGCTTTTTTCAATTTGGCCGCCGATACCATTTTCATGGCAGAGGTAATCTGCATGGTCGAATTCACCGAGGTGATTCTGGTCCGGGTTTCCTTCAAACTGGGCATAATCGAAAAATATATAGGGGTCCCACTCTAGGAGCAGGACCTCTTGGGTTTATTAATCTTCTTTGTACTTAGCTGAAAGATCAGCTGCAACTTTTTCAAGTGTATCGGTAATCTCTTCAGAGATCTTTCCGCTCTTCAATTGTTCCAACACACTGTTGTGCTTGTCTTGCAAGAAGTTCAAGTATTCAACTTCAAATTCTTTGATTCGGCTCACAGGTACGTTAGACAACAATCCTTTAGTACCGCAGTAGATGATCGCAATTTGGTTTTCAACCGACATTGGCGCATTTTCTCTCTGCTTAAGGATTTCCACGTTACGCTTACCTTTTTCAAGTACTTGAGTGGTAGCAGCATCAAGGTCAGAACCAAACTTGGCAAAGGCCTCAAGCTCACGGTACTGAGCTTGATCCAGCTTCAAGGTACCAGCTACTTTCTTCATGGACTTAATCTGAGCAGAACCCCCTACACGTGATACAGAGATACCTACGTTAATCGCAGGACGTACACCTGATAGGAACAAGTCAGACTCCAAGAAGATCTGTCCGTCAGTAATCGAAATTACGTTGGTAGGAATATACGCAGAAACGTCACCAGCCTGAGTTTCGATAATTGGAAGTGCAGTCAAAGATCCTCCCCCTTTTACCAAAGGACGAAGTGCTTCAGGAAGGTCATTCATTTGAGCAGCAATTGCATCATCCTTGATCACTTTTGCAGCTCTTTCCAACAAACGTGAGTGAAGGTAGAATACATCCCCTGGGTAAGCCTCACGTCCTGGAGGACGTCTCAAAAGAAGAGATACCTCACGGTAAGATACAGCCTGCTTAGACAAATCATCATAAACGATCAATGCAGGACGTCCAGTATCACGGAAAAACTCACCGATCGCAGCACCAGCAAATGGAGCGTAGAACTGCATTGGAGCAGGGTCAGAAGCGTTAGCCGCAACTACAGTGGTGTATGCCATTGCACCAGCGTCTTCCAATTTCTTTACAATCTGCGCAACGGTAGAAGCCTTCTGGCTACAAGCTACGTAGATACAGTATACTGTTTCTCCACGATCGTGGAATTCTTTCTGGTTAATGATGGTATCGATTGCAACCGTAGTCTTACCAGTCTGACGGTCACCGATAATCAACTCACGCTGACCTCTACCAATTGGAATCATCGCATCGATCGCTTTGATACCAGTCTGCATCGGCTCGTTTACCGGCTGACGGTAGATTACCCCAGGAGCTTTACGCTCGATAGGCATTTCGTAAGTAGTTCCTTCGATAGGTCCTTTACCATCAATTGGAGCACCCAAAGCGTCAACAACACGCCCAACAATACCTTCACCTACATTAATAGAGGCAATACGGTTTGTTCTTTTTACGGTATCTCCTTCTTTAATACCAGTAGAAGGTCCTAACAATACAGCACCTACGTTGTCTTCTTCCAGGTTCAGTACGATCCCTTGCAACCCGTTGTTAAACTCGATAAGCTCACCAGCCTGAACGTTGTTCAATCCGTAGATACGTGCAATACCATCTCCAACTTGAAGTACGGTACCCACTTCTTCCAGTTCAGTTTCCGATTTAAAACCGGCCAATTGTTCTCTAAGAATAGCCGATACTTCTGCAGGTTTTAATTCCGCCATGATTACTGTTTATTTAGTAGGGCAGGACCCTTACATTTTTACGATATAATCTTCGTTCGTTAATTTATTTCTTATTTCTCTCAATTGTCTGGCAACTGAAGCATCCACTTGGATGTCACCAATGCGTAATTTCAAGCCACCGATTAGTTCTGCGTCAACATCTTCAAGGATTTCAACCTCGTTGCTGTCAAGAGCACCAACTACACCGCGAATTCTCTGACGGAAATCATCATCCATTGGGATGGCGGTAGTAACCTGAGCCGAAACAATTTTGTTTTCTGCCTTGTAAAGCTCCATGTAAGCCACAGCTATCTGCTGCAACAAGCTCTCCCGATTATTCTTGGTGAGCAAGCTTACAAATCCATTGAGCAATTCACCGAATGAACCGGCGAAGATGGTTTGAAGAATAGAGATCTTCTTATCTTTCTGAACAACCGGGCTACTAAGCAAAATGCGCAAATCACGATTTTCTTCAGCCACCTTAGCTACTTGCTGCAGCTGCTGAAAAACCGCTTGTTGCTCACCACGCTCCATAGCGAGGAAAAGCAATGATTTGGCATATCTCCGGGCGACCTTACTGGCAACCATAATTAGTTCAATTTGATTTCGGCTACCAAGTCGTTAGCCAATTGTTTCTGACGAGCTTCGGAAGACAATTCTTCGCGCAACACTTTTTCAGCTACTTGCAAGGCCAACTCAGTTACCTGATTTTTAACCTCAGCCATGGCAGCTGCTTTTTCGGTTTGAATAGCATCACGTGCAGAAGAAATCATTTTATCAGCTTCTTCTTTGGCTGCACCTTTCGCTTCCGAAACGATTTTGTCGCGAGTTTCCCGGGCTTCTTTTAGCATAACGTCTCTTTCAGCACGAGCTTCTTTAAGCAGTACTTCATTTTGAGCCGACAATGCAGACATTTCTTCACGGGCCTTATCTGCAGCTTGCAATGCATCGCGAATAGAATCTTCACGATCTTTAACTGCATTAAGAATAGGTCTCCAGGCAAATTTGGCCAACAAAAACATCAGGATCAAAAAGACCAAAGTGGTCCAAACCATCAATCCTAAGTCCGGTGTTACTAATGGGTTCATCTGTATATCTTGTTTCTGTTTTTTATCAAAAAGCAACACTCTCCCGCAACCAACCGTTACGGGAGAATGTTAAATAACCAATTAACCAGCAACCAAGAAGGAAACTACCACTGCGAACAGGGCAACACCTTCAACAAGAGCTGCGGCAATAATCATGTTAGTTTGGATTTTAGAAGTTTGCTCAGGCTGACGTGCAATAGCGTCCATTGCAGATCCACCGATTCTTCCGATACCCATACCTGCACCAATTACGGCCAGTCCGGCTCCGATTGCTGCGATTCCAGGAATTGTCATGATAGATTAATTATATAGTTATACAAATTATTTACTTAATTAATGATGATCTTGAGTTGCCTGTCCAATAAACAAAGCAGTCAACATGGTGAAAATATAGGCCTGCAACGCAGCAACCAACAATTCCAATGTTGAGATAAACAAAGTCATCGGCACGGATAGTCCAGCCCATCCGATACTATTCTTTACAAAGATGATGGCGATCAAGGAAAGCACGATAATGTGACCTGCAGTGATGTTTGCAAACAAACGAATCATAAGAGCGGCAACCTTAATAAAGATACCTGCAACTTCAATCGGCACCAAAATGATGTACAATGGAATCTTGGCAACTAAAGGCATGCTGCTCCCCATAGGATCAAACAAGTGCCCCCAATAGTGCTTGTTTCCAGATACATTAATAATGATAAAGGAGAATAATCCGAGAACAACAGTTACCGAAATATTTCCTGTTAGGTTCGCTCCACCTGGGAAGAAAGGAATCAATCCCATCAAGTTGTTTACCCAGATAAAGAAGAATACAGTCAAAAGGAATCCGATGAATTTTCTGTGCTTAGCTTCTCCAATGTAAGGCTTAGCGATCTCATCACGAACGAACAACACCAAAGGCTCCAACCAAGCGGCCAAACCTTTAGGCGCTCCAGGGTTCTTTTTGTATGAACGCGCCATTGACATGAACAACAACATTAACACTAAGGCCGAAATCAACATAGAGAAAACGTTCTTAGTAATAGACAGATCCAAGGGCTTCACATTAGTCGGGTGACCGTGATCATCCATATTCAATTGGCCAGAAGCATCTGTACGGTAAATCTTTTCATGATAAACAAAGTAGTACTTACCGTTGCTCTCAACTACATCTTCACCATGGTGAAATTTAGCAGAACTAAACATGTGCAATCCTTCATCCCAAAGAATAATTGGCAATGGAAGTGAAGTATGTCCCCACAGGTGCCATTCATGGGCATCCAAAACGTGGTGCATAATCATTTCATTAGGATTAAACGCCTCTTCTTCCAGAGCTTCGACTTTCTCTTGAACAGCCGATTCAATTTCTTTTACGATTTGATCTGGATTTAATGTGTCGGCGGGGGCCTCCTGGGAGTTTGAGAACCCTGAAAATCCAACAAATACAAGGAGAGCCAGGGATAGCGAGAAATAAATACTTTTTCTGTGCATTTTATTTACTTCAAAAATCACCGTTTGTAGCGGTCAAAAATTCGGTGCAAATGTAGTTAAAATTCACCTACCCAAATGAAATTGATAAGTTTAATCCAGAAAAAGACTTTCTCAGCTGATTTACAGCCACTTATAAGAGCTGTTTTTTTGGTGTTTTTTTTAAGATTTCAGGGCCGATCCGAAGTGATTTGGAGAAGTTCTTTTACCTGAAGCGCATTTTTGCATCAAAAAATGACCAAAAACCAACGTCAACCCAGTGACAGCAAGGACTACTTCAATTTTCTTATCTCCACAATCATAGCCCAGGAATCGAGCAGGAGAAAAACAAAGAATAATCCAACCGCATTTAAGGCTAAAAATTTGTCAGGTGGATCTTGAAGCATTTTAGGCAAAAGCGCAATCACCAAAACCATCATTTTTACCATCCCCATTCCCAAAAAAGACATGCCCGCATAATCGGGATTGTTTTTGATGAGGTAAAGGCCCAGGAATTGCCCTGCAATAGATAGTGCTATCAACAAAAAGTAATACACGGAAATGTCTGCCAGAAAATCAAGTGTATCAAGAGCACTGACAAAACTCAATGCCCAGGCATGCACGGGAATGACCACGACAAGTGCTATTACCAATTTAATCGCGTAGCTAATCATCCCTTTTCCCATGATCGATCACTTGTTTGAGTACAATATAAAGTGCAAGAATAACAGAAGAAAGTGATAGGATCAATGTCCATAGCGCAAAATCAGACTCCGAACGGCTATCGAGCCAATTACCGAGGTAGGTTCCACCTCCAATAATCAAGGCCATTTGAATCGCCATAGAGGAATAACGCGCATAGGCATCCATCATACCCTTCTTAACCGGTTTTTTATCGTCCTCTGATTCCGTCATTTGAAAACAAAGCTACACCTTATTTTTACTTACTTTTGCCTACCGAAAATTCAATAATTTCAAGTTATGGGCGGCATTGGCATTTGGCAAGTAGTTTTAATTGTGGTAGTTCTCCTGTTGCTTTTTGGGGGTAAGAAAATCCCTGAATTGATGCGAGGACTTGGTAGCGGAATGAAGGAATTTAAAGATGCTACCCGCGAAGACGACAAAAAAATTGATGACAAAAAGGACTAAGCGGTCCTTCTAATCCATAAAATTAGGGGCATATCCCGATAACAATCGAGGTCTGCCCCTTCTTGTTTACCGACATGAATGCACCAAGATCACTTCAGGAAGTTCAAAGCCACATTAAAGAGGGAAACTACACTCTTCCCGAGCTGGTTCGTTTTTACCTGAACAACATTGAGCAAAAAGAACAACTCAACGCCTTTTTGGAAGTATGGGCTGAAGAAGCTTTGGAAAAAGCGGAGCAGATCCAGCAAAAAATGGATCAGGGTGAAGCTGGCTCTTTAGCGGGTATGGTCATGGGACTTAAGGACAACATCTGCTATGCAGGTCATAAGCTTTCGGCGTCCTCTCGTATTCTTGAAGGTTTTGAAACGTTGTATTCTGCTACCGTGGTTGAGCGGCTTGAAGCGGAAGACTGCCTTTTTATTGGTCGGTTAAATTGCGATGAATTTGCCATGGGCTCATCGAATGAAAATTCGGCCTTCGGTCCGGTAAAAAACCCACTGGACGAATCTTTGGTTCCAGGAGGCTCTTCAGGAGGTTCTGCTGTAGCTGTTGCGGCTGACATGTGCTTGGTTTCCTTAGGGTCAGACACGGGAGGATCGATTAGACAGCCGGCTTCTTTTTGTGGCATTGTCGGCATGAAACCTACTTACGGTCGTGTATCCCGTCACGGACTCATCGCTTATGCTTCTTCCATGGATCAAATTGGTCCTTTTGCCCACTCGGTAGAGGACGCTGCATTGGTGTTGGAAGTTATGGCTGGTCAAGATAGTTTTGACAACACGGCCTCTGATCAACCGGTGGACAACTATTCCAAAAGAGAAGAATCAAAAACCTATAAGATTGCCTACCTCAACGATTGCTTTTCTGCTGAAGGCATTGACGCCGAGGTCAAACAAGCTCACCTCGATCGCTTTGATCAGTTGAGAGAGCAAGGCCACACGGTGGAAGGTGTAGACTTCTCTTTGTTGGATCATTTGGTTCCTACCTATAATGTTTTATCCAATGCAGAGGCCTCCAGCAACCTGTCTCGGTTTGATGGAATGCGTTACGGGTTCCGCAGTGAAGACGCAACAGACGTTCCAACGACTTATACCAAGAGTCGATCTCAAGGATTTGGCCCTGAGGTAAAACGTCGAATCATGTTGGGAACCTTCGTGCTAAGTGCTGGGTATTACGACGCCTATTACGCTAAGGCTCAAAAGGTGCGCCGAATGATTCAAGATCGTACACTGGAAATATTAAAGGATTACGACTTCATTGTTACGCCAACGACTCCTCACACCGCATTTGCATTTGGAGCCAATTCACATGATCCGGTTGCCATGTACCTGGAGGATATTTTCACGGTGCAAGCAAACTTAGCCGGTACTCCTGGCATCTCCTTACCCTTGTTTACCCACTCCAATGGATTGCCTTTTGGAATGCAGGTAGTCACCGGAATGTTTGAGGAGAAAAAGCTCTTTGGCTTTAGCCAGACGTTGATGGAGGGTTAATTCGGACCTACCTGACCAGGTATACTTTTCCAGTCACTACACGGGTTGTATTTTTGACTTCCTCCTTGTACTCTGCCTTCCAGATGTATTGACCTAAAGGGCATCGGGTTTGATTATCGGCTCGGAGTCCATCCCACCCTTCATCGATCGAATAGGATTCAAACATCACTTCGTTCCATCGGTTATATATCGTCAGGTGAAAAGACTTTAATCCAGAATGGTAGAGTCGAAAAAAATCGTTGGCCCCATCACCATTAGGTGAAAAGGAATTGGGGTAATAGAATTCGCCTGGACATCTTTTTACCGCAATTCGTTCAGTGGCCTGGCATCCATTTTCATCGGTTAAATGAAATACATAATTTCCTGACTCCTGAATGCTGCGCCGGGCTGAGATCTGACCATCATCCCATTCCACTTCAAGCGCCTCACCGGTGAGATCAATGATCAATTCAGCATCGCAAAAAGTGGTGTCTTTGGGCAAGTTGGCGGTTGGAAGAAGATGCACATTAAGTTCCATGGAATCCCTTCCGGTTCCACAATCATTGGAAACTTCAACTCGCCAAATTCCTTCATTCTTGGCACTGATCTCATGTCGCTCGTGGCGGCCCTGCCATTTAACGGTCGCTCCCACCAAGGTAGATTCTGTCAACCCCGTTTTGAGACGAAGTTCCTCCCCTTCACAAATAAACTGATCCGGCCCAAGATCCGGTTGCGGAGTATACCGCATGCTTACAGTCTTTTGAGCCCTATAAGAACCACAAGAATTGGTCACCGTTAAGGTATAGGTTCCAGCAGCGTTGATACGAATCTTAGGCGTGACAGATCCATCACTCCATAAATAATTAGGTTGATTGGGGACAACCGCTCCAATGGAAACCCACTCCTCATTACAAAGCGTAGTATCGGGGCCTAAATTGAATTGGGGTAAATTTTCATAGGTCACGGTAAATTGATCCTGATCGTCTCCACAAGAGTTGGTGGCCCGCCCCAATAGACACCCGGAGAAGAAATGCGTAAAAAATGCCGGTTACTTCCATCGCTCCACAGATAGGCAGATTGCGGATTGGGCATTTCAACCATAATGGAATCCCCTTGGCACAATACGGTATCCGAAGGCAGCTGAACAACCGGAACCGTTAACACATCAACCTTCAACGAGTCCCTGACCTGGCCGCAAGCATTTTTCAAATCGACCCAATAAATACCATCCTTAGTTACTTCGAAGCTGCGATTTGAGCTCCCATTTTGCCAGGTATAAGTGGCCGGTGAATCGAGTACGTGTAGCAAGAAGGTATCTCCGGCACACATTACTGTATCTGGCCCCAAAGTGACCTTGGGCCTTTGCTGGACGAGGATAAAAACTGAATCGCGATGGCTTCCGCAAACGGTACTTTTCTCCAACCACTTTATCCCAGTGGTTCTCGCCAAAACCTGAGCAACTCCGCTCCACCCGTTATCCCACAGGTAAGACACCCCTTTTTCGAGAGGTTGACCAAGGATGTAATTGGAATCTGCACAAATAGTTGTGTCTGGCCCGAGCGTAAAATCAGGAACCCTTCTTAGCTCTACATAAATAGAATCTCTTTTTACCCCACATTGGTTAACCGTCTCCACCCATACCAATCCGCTGGTATCCATTTCGAAAATGGGCAATGAACTGCTATCGGACCAAAGGTAGGTTGCCCCCGTATCCGAAACCGTGAGCCGCAAAGTATCTCCTTCACAAACCACTGTGTCTTTGCCCAAATCAATCGTTCGAAGGAATAGACTATCTACCACAATGGTGTCTGTGGAACTACCACAATGATTGCTGGCCACCACCCAATGGGATCCGGTGGTATCAACGGTGTAAAAATGAGTAGTGCTGCTATCCTTCCAAAGTAAATCGTACTTCACGGCTTGAGTAACCCTAGCCTCAACCGAATCCCAAATACAAATCATGGTATCACCTGGCAAGGAAACAATCGGTATACGATCTACCAGAACCGAATCGACCAAAGTATCGGTCACTACCACGCCAAAATTATCGGTGGAATAGGTGTAGGTGGTGACCAAAAACTTGCCGTGCGTGGTAAACTTATGGCTATCTAAATATTGCCTGGAATAGTTGGATGCCCCAGAAGCAGGATCTCCGTAATTGAATAAAACTGAATCAAGTCCTGACGTGTCTTCCAAGGCTATTTTCACATACTGGCCATCACAGGCATCCTCCACCAGAAGTTTTGGGTTGAGCAAAAAGGTTTGAACAAAATTGGGCAAGCCAAAAGCACAGTTGGATCCGGCGGTTAGATTCAAACCATTTTTTGAAAAATTACAGGATGAGCCAAGTGAATTGGGACTATCAATTACAGACAAAAAGGTTTGGCCTAAATTGGACATGTAAATCTTTTTGTCTGGTGCCAATTGCATTTGAGCCCCAATGCCGGTCGTTACCGAATGCGTATCAACGGTATATCTGGAGGCCAAGATCGCGGTAGAAGTGGTTTGGGTTAAATCGAACTGGTAAACCTGACCCCAAGTACTCACATAAAGCACCTTGGAATTAGCGGAAAAGGCTACTCCATAGATTAAATTGTAGTCGACCAAGCTGGACACGTTTAGCAGAGAAGTTGCCGCACCGGAGCTTGCGTTAAAACTATATAAGTAAAGGCTTTGATAGGCACCAACGGCTGCGCAAACGAACTTACCATTGGGGGAAAACTTCATGCAACCGTAATGCCCAACCGACCCTGAAGCTCCACCTGAAGTGGAGGATACAACCGGCGTAGCTGCAACCCCGGAGCTGGAAACCAAATAGGCATTCAAAGACCAGGTGTTTTCATTTTGAACCATCAACCAATAATCCCTCCCATTGGCGTGGGCAACAGCGCTCATTTTATCCGATACCGGAAAATTGGTCAAAGAGGTGTTCTTCGTAGCAAGGACCACATCACCCAATCCATTATTAAGCGCCATATCCACCACCGAATACTTAGCCCCTACTGCGGGAGTAGTTGGCACCGTAAACAGGTAATACTTGTTCGGCTGACTTACAAAAGGAACCACTACAGCAGACTGAGAAGATGACGAATGCCCCAACAGGCCAAATCCATTCGTCATCTGAGCATGGTTACGGTTCCAAACCGTGGATCCATTGGAATAGAACAGAAGAGCCCGGTATTTCGATGAGCGATGGATGCGCAGCCTTCCGTTGCCACCATACCTCCATTAGCATAAGGAGTGGGTGATCCGGAATTGAAATCTAAGCCAACCTTATTTCCAAAATACCACCAATTGGCCTCTTTTTGGGCAAATAGAAAAGCCGGCAGGCAAAATAGAAGCACGAGCCACAAGCTCCTTAAGGGCAAAATGCCCGACCCTTTCCATCTTTTAAATTGCACGGTTTTCTTTTGAAATGATTCAAATTCAAACTTCCCCAAAAAATGACAGAAGGGCTGTCCAAATACAAAGCGGGACCGGTCAATTACAAAAGAGTAAAATGCGTTTTGGATTAAAAACCTGCGAGTCTCACGAGATCATTTGCGCCCAAAAAAGGCCCATTATCTCTAAAAGTGACAACGGAAAATGACAAAGAATTGGCCTAAATGCGGTAATTCAGGCTTTTAAATCACCTGATCTTAGAAATGTTAGAAGGAAAAACAACCCAATGTGGAGCTTAGTTTTAGGCTTAACCAAGAACAATAATACCCTCGTTATCAAGGATATAAATAAAAAAAGCGAGATCCGTTTTCGAATCTCGCTTCTCATTCTGTATTTCGCTCCTCCTCTTGGGCTCGAACCAAGGACCCTCTGATTAACAGTCAGATGCTCTAACCAACTGAGCTAAGGAGGAATTAGCGGACGGCAAAAGTAACACAAAATTGAAACTTTGCAACCTTTTTTTAAAAAAAGACCAGATCGTTTTTCAGGTGCATTTCTCAAATATATTTGCACCGAATTTTGGCTTATGAAAAAGTACGATGTATACGGCGTAGGTAACGCCTTGATTGATTTGGTTTTTGAAGTAGATCAGAGCTTTTTGGATTCCCATGGAGTGGAAAAAGGATTGATGACTTTGGTGGATGAAGACCGCCAGAAAAAATTGATTGATGCGATCCATATCGAAGATCACATGATGACGGGTGGTGGATCTGCAGCCAATACTATCGTAGCCACAAGCCAGTTTGGTGGAGATTGCTACTACTCTTGTAAAGTAGCTAAAGATCGTTTTGGAAGTGCCTTCCTCAAAGATTTGGGCGAGAATGGAGTTGACACAAAGCTTACTTCAGAAACAGCTCCTGAAGGGGTTACTGGAAAGTGTTTGGTTATGGTGACTCCTGATGCGGAGCGTACCATGAATACTTTCTTGGGAATTACCTCCGATTTGTCGGAAGCTGAAATCGATGCTGAAGCCATCAAAAATTCCACCTACATCTACTGTGAAGGTTACTTGGTTCCCTCCGAATCTGGCCGAAATGCCATCCTTGAAGCTAAGAAAGTAGCCGAAGAAAATGGTGTAAAAACCGCTTTGACTTTTTCCGATCCAAGTATGGTAAAATACTTCCGCAACGAAATGGTTGAGGTAGTAGGCGAGTCTGTTGATTTGTTGTTCTGCAACGAAGAAGAGGCCATGCTCTACACGGAAAAAGAAACCATTGAAGAAGCTCGTGAAGAACTCAAAAAAGTAGCCAAGCGTTTCGCCATTACCCAAGGAAAAAATGGAGCTATGATTTTCGATGGCGACACCTTTATCGACATTGAGCCTTACCCTGTTGATGCAGTAGACAGCAACGGTGCTGGTGATATGTTTGCTGGAGCCTTCCTTTATGGAATCACACACGGACACAGTTTCGCTGAAGCCGGAAAAATTGCAAGTTTGGCCTCATCTAAAATCGTTTCGCAATTTGGCCCACGTCTCAAATGGCACCAAGCCAAAGAGATTCTGAATCACTTGTTTGAAACTCCCTGATCGTTTCGCTGATTATTCGGCATAGCCGAGGAAGCTACTTTCGAAAATCGTTTACGGGTTCGATGGGATGACCAACTAATCCCCATCAACATAAGGTGTCCACTCTGACTTTTTCGTGGTTCGTCTTTTTGCTGATACTCGACTTCCCAAAAGTAAACGCCACTGGTGCATTTCTTACCCTGGAACTCTCCTGTCCATGTGGGCACGGCATGAGCTGAACTGTAGACTTCGAGCCCCCATCGATTGTACATCGTAAACCGGAAATACTCCACCTCACAATCATGAACCGGTTTGAATAGATCGTTGTACCCATCTCCATTCGGAGTAAATACATTGGGAAATAAAACCTCACAGCGGCACTCGTCTTCAACAAGAAGGGTGTCAATAGCCTGGCCGCAGGGCCCAGAAGCAGTTAGGGTATAAACTCCGGGAGCATTTATAGTTCGTTGTGGCTCTTTCCACCCATCGTGCCATTCGTAAGTAAACAGGGTATCCTGGCGATAGGGCTGAAGTACCAATTCATCTCTGCACATCAGGGTATCAGGTCCTAAAACTACGGTAGTAGCAGGGAGGCTATCGACCTCAAGGGTATCGTAGCCAAAGCAACCGTCAATTTCAATTTTTCCATAGTAAGTACCAGCCCTATGCGCCGCTGTTACTGAATTCATTTGATCATCCAGGATGGTAACTGAATGAGCTGATTGGTTTAAGGTAAGGGTGTCACCAAAGCAAATGACGGTGTCTGGCCCCAAGAAATCCTGCGGAACATCAACGATCTCAATGGTTCGATAAAGCGTATCCCTAACCACTACCCCGCCATAGGTATAATAAACAATTGCGGCAATGTCGAAGCGACCGGAAGCACTGTATAAATGAGCGTTCTTTACATCATTGGAGAAATTGTTCTGGCTATTGGGATCACCGAAGTTGAAGTGAACGGAGTCGACTTGTTCGAGGCTGCCCGCCAATTCTACGAGCGTTGGCTGGCCTAAGCAGTAGTCTTCAGCCTCAATCCTTGGATCAGGGCAAAAAAACGTGCACAAAAAATTGGGAAGCCCCAGGGAATTGTTTACATCTGTGTTTCCTGGTAAGGACAGTCCATTGGGATCCAGATTACAGCCCACTCCCCTGACGTTCGGATCGTGAAGAATTCCCAGCACGTTGGCACCACCGTAGACGAAATAGATTTTACCGTCGGACCCTCGCTGCATTCCACGAATACTCTCCAACATCGGATCCGTAATATCCATGGCCGATAGGGAAAAGGCTGCGGATGTGGTAGAGGTAGCTGAATATTGTAAAATCTTGGTTTTGGTTTGATCGTTTCTGACCTCAACCCCTACATAAAGCAAGTCTCCATCTTCTGAAAACTCAATTCCATACGTACGTACACGATGCGTCCCAATCGTGATTTTATGGGATCTCGCATTGCTAAACTGTCCGGTAAAGGCATCAAAGTCCATTAGAATGACGGTTCCACCTTCAAAAGCTGTAGCAATTTTATCTCCGCAACCACTAAACTTGAAAGCGCCCACATAATCCACGTTTCCTGTAGGAATAGGACCAATTCGAGACACTACCGGAACTGGATTTACTCCGGCTGAGGTAACCTCATAGGACAGATATACATTGGTTGGGCGTCCATTTTCCTGGTACTTGTGCACTACCACCCAATAGCCATTCCTTCCTTTCATCTTCACAGCAGCAATCCGTTCGGCAATCGTATCGGCTAAACTGATATTCTTGGAAGTCGGGATAACGTCACCCAATCCTCCTCTTAAAGACAGGTCCACCTCCGTATATGAAAATCCGACCGACCGAACATAGGCGTGGTAATCGTTGTGAAAAACGTAAAACTTATTGGAATTTCCGGGGTTTGGAACAATGATGGATTGCGTACAGGACATATTTCCTAAAAGTCCCTTTCCATTAGGCATGGTATCGTGATTGGCGTCAAAGACGTAGCGGCCATCGGTGTAAAACAGCAGGTTGCCGTTTCTATCAGACAGGGTAGCATTGGCTTCGTAAGCATACATCTCTCCATCGCTCAAAACCTCGGGCAAGCCATTCGTTATCTTGTTGAAGTTGAGTCCTGCATGTTTTCCAAAGTACCAGTAATTGGTTTCTTTTTGGGCCAAAAGCTGCAAGCCGGTAATGGCCATAAAGAGCATTAAAGTCCATTTTATCAGGTGGGAGTCAGCAAGCATGGAAGTCTTTTTCATGGGCCCTTGGTTTTAGATTCGCGCAGCCGAGCGAATTGAACGGTTACTTTGACTACCACAACAATTTTTGGAATCGCGTTAGGCCAAGCCAAGGAGGTCCGCTTCAGAACCAAGATGGAGCTCGAGCTGGGGATCCATTTTGCGGCTTTTTATTACCTCAATTTCGTGTAACTCTGAGCCTGTATATTCCATCCAGTTAATGGGTTTTTAATAAGGATGGCATTTCTTACTTTTGCACAAGTTAAAATCTGCATAGTATTTGCTGCAAAATAGAATAGAGCCTGTATGAGTTTATACGTTGAATATCTGAAGGAAATTGAAGAAAGAAAGGGGCAAGGACTTCACCCAAAACCAATTGATGGATCCGAATTGCTCGCTGAAGTTATTGAGCAAATAAAAGACCTCAATAATGAACACCGAAAAGACTCTCTTAATTTCTTTATATACAATGTATTACCTGGCACCACAAGTGCTGCTGGTGTAAAAGCCAAGTTCCTCAAGGAAATTATTCTGGGGCAGTGTTCAGTAGAAGAAATGAGTGCTGAATTTGCATTTGAGCAGTTGTCTCACATGAAAGGGGGACCTTCTATCGAGGTGCTTTTGGACTTAGCCCTGGATCACGAAGGACAAGTTGCACAAGAAGCTGCCAAGGTTCTAAAAACTCAAGTTTTCCTCTACGAAGCAGATACAGAGCGATTGGAAAATGCGTTCAACAACGGAAGCCAAATTGCTCGAGAAATCATCGAAAGTTACGCTCAGGCAGAATTCTTTACCAATCTCCCGGAGTTGGAGGAAGAAATTCAAGTAGTGACCTACGTTGCGGGTATTGGTGATATTTCTACCGATTTACTCTCCCCAGGAAGTGATGCTCACTCCAGATCGGACCGTGAGCTTCATGGGCAGTGTATGTTTGAACATGATAAGAAGCGTCAGAATGAACTTCTCGCCCTTCAGGAACAACATCCGGATAAGCGAGTAATGCTCATTGCTGAAAAAGGAACCATGGGAGTTGGATCTTCACGAATGTCGGGCGTGAATAACGTGGCACTTTGGATTGGAAAACAAGCAAGCCCTTATGTGCCTTTTATCAACATTGCTCCCATCGTTGCGGGAACCAATGGCATATCACCTATCTTCTTGACAACAGTGGGTGTAACCGGAGGAATTGGACTTGACCTAAAAAACTGGGTTAAGAAATATGACGCGGATGGTAATCTTGTAGTGGACGAAGAGGGTGAACCCGTATTGGAACAAGCCTACTCCATTGACACCGGTACCGTGCTAACCATTAACACCAAAACCAAAAAGCTTTACTCAGGAGATCAAGAACTAAAAGATATTTCTGCCGCATTTACGCCGCAAAAAATGGAATTCATGAAGGCGGGAGGTTCTTATGCCATCGTATTTGGTAAGAAGCTTCAGACTTTTGCTGCCAAGGCCCTTGGAATCGATGTGCCTCCAGTATTTGCTCCCTCTAAAGAGATTTCTCATGAAGGCCAAGGTCTAACGGCTGTAGAAAAGATTTTCAATAGAAACGCCGTTGGAAACACTCCTGGCAAAATTTTACACTCAGGTTCTGATGTACGCGTAGAAGTAAATATCGTCGGCTCTCAGGATACCACTGGCTTGATGACTTCTCAGGAGTTGGAATCAATGGCCGCAACGGTGATTTCTCCCATCGTAGATGGTGCTTATCAATCGGGTTGTCATACGGCCTCTGTTTGGGACTTTAAAGCCCAGAAAAACATTCCTAAGCTCATGAAGTTTATGAATGATTTTGGCCTCATTACCGCTCGTGATCCAAAGGGTGAATACCATGCGATGACCGATGTAATTCACAAGGTACTTAATGACATTACGGTAGATGATTGGTCGATTATCATTGGTGGAGATTCTCACACCCGTATGTCAAAAGGTGTTGCCTTTGGAGCTGACTCCGGAACAGTCGCTCTGGCTCTGGCAACGGGAGAAGCTTCTATGCCCATTCCGGAATCCGTTAAGGTGACCTTTAAAGGGCAAATGAAAGATTACATGGACTTCCGCGACGTTGTTCATGCTACTCAAGCTCAAATGCTGAAGAAATTTGGTGGAGAGAACGTATTCCAGGGTCGAGTAATCGAAGTACACATCGGAACACTTCCGGCAGATCAAGCCTTTACGTTTACGGACTGGACTGCAGAAATGAAAGCCAAGGCTTCTATCTGTATCTCCCAAGACGACACGTTGATCGAATCGCTCGAGATTGCCAAGAGTCGAATTCAAATCATGATCGACAAGGGCATGGACAACGACCGAAAAGTTCTTCAAGGCCTCATTGATAAGGCCAACGAAAGAATTGACGAAATCCAATCAGGTAAAAAGCCGGCTCTAACTCCAGACGAAAGCGCCAAGTACTTTGCTGAATTTGAGGTTGACCTCGATGCCATTGCTCAACCGATGATCGCAGATCCGGACGTGCACAATGAAGACGTTTCTAAGCGCTACACCCACGATACCATTAGAACTCTTTCCTATTATGGCGGAGAAAAGAATGTGGATCTGGGCTTTGTTGGTTCTTGTATGGTTCACAAAGGTGATCTCAAAATTGTAGCCCAAATGTTGAGAAACCTGGAGAAAATGAATGGTGCTGTTGAATTCAATGCTCCGCTGGTAGTTGCCGCTCCTACTTACAACATCATTGATGAGTTGAAGGAAGAGGGAGATTGGGAATTACTGGAAAAATACTCCGGATTTGAGTTTGACGATAACGCTCCAAAAACCGCAGCTCGTACGGAATATGAAAATATGATGTACCTCGAGCGTCCTGGATGTAACCTTTGTATGGGTAACCAGGAAAAAGCGGAAAAAGGGGATACGGTTATGGCTACTTCTACCCGCCTATTCCAGGGACGTGTGGTTGCGGATTCTGATCGTAAGAAAGGAGAATCGCTACTTGCCTCTACTCCCGTAGTCGTATTATCAGCTATTCTTGGACGAACTCCAACAATGGAAGAATATGAAGCGGCCGTAGAAGGAATCAAGTTGACGAAATTTGCTCCTCCCCTAAAAAAGTTGAGTTCTAACTCATCTCCAGGGCACTTGTTGTCGTACTAATTTGAGGCTCGAGCTCTTTTCTGGATCGAATTCGTAGCCTCGGGAGGTTAGCTGGAATTAAGTCCGTTTTTTTGACAACGGAACAATGCGGTAAATTACCTTTTATCAGTCGCAATCCTCGCCAATCTCACAGGAAGCTCCATCGGCTTTGACGGCTGTTTTCTCTTGCTGTTTTAATTCGGTGAGCGCCTTGCGCATGGCATCAAGTTGAAAGTACCCAGAAGCCAATAATTGCTTTTGGCCATTGGCTTCAAGAATAAGGGCGGGAAAGCCATTGACCACTCCCTGGATGCTTTGAAACTCGGCATAGGTGGCCTTTAGGTTCTCTTCACTCAGCCATTGAGATTTGAACTCTTTAGGGTCTATGTCAAACTTTTCCAGGATGGGCAGATAGGTCTCGAACTCGTTTAAACGCATCCCCCGATCAAAAAGAGCCAATTGAACTTCTTTGGCAAATTCAAATACATGATCCGGGGCCAACTTTTTGGACAACACAATGGCTGCGCTGGGCTCTAAACTACTCATCACGTAGTCGGAGTCTTTGATCAAACTCTTGTACTCATTGGATACAATGATGCCCGTGTAAGATTCAAACCGGGGCAAGTGAGATTGAATGTAACTGCTTATTTGAGAACCCGCCGTTGGAGCTTGATTGCCCAACCACATACCGCCATTGATGAATTCAAAGTCATAATCCCCCTGAAACTCTTGGTAAATGGAGGCCATATTAAATCCATTTCCATAACACCATCCGCATTGTGCGTCCATAACATAAATCAACTTCATTTTGGTTTCCTCCTTTTTCTGAGCAAAAGCCCCAATGGTGCTAAGCACGGAATACAATACCATTCCCCAAGCTATAACCACTGTTTTAATCGACATAAATTCTATTCTGGTTCAATTCGCTAACAAAAGTCTAATTTTACCGACTACGATACAAGTACATACCTTATTGTAGGGTACCTACTTTGAGGTGTGAAATAAGCAATATAAAGGTTTCAGAAATGCAAAAAAATGATAACAGCCTACATCCCTGTCCTGTTGGTCGTTCAATCAAGGTGCTGGGAGGTAAATGGCGATTGCGTATTATCAATGAAGTGGGATTGGAAAAAAGGCGCTTTGGAGAACTAAAACGGCTCATTCCTGACATCAGCGAAAAAATGCTAATTCAAGAGTTGAAAACCTTGGTGGAATACGACATCCTAAACAAAAAATCTTATCCTCAAATTCCGCCCAAAGTGGAATACTTCCTCACGGAAAAAGGACGCTTGGCCTTACCTGTAATCGAAAGCTTTAAAAAGTTTGGAGAAGAGGCGCTATAAACCGCAAGAATCGGGTTTTGAAAAAGGGGGTTCTTGATGAACTTTGTTCTTTGTCAAAACCAGTAGGAAGATGAAAACGGATAACCCATATCACTACGATAAGATTGCGGAAGCGATTCAGTATTTAGATGATCATTTTCAAGAGCAACCCTCGTTGGATCAGCTGGCTGAACAATTAAACCTTAGCCCGTTTCACCTTCAGCGCCTGTTTAAAGACTGGGTAGGGGTTACACCAAAAAAGTACCTGCAGTTTTTAAGCGTAAGCTACGCAAAAAGCAAGCTGAAGAAAAGTGATGCAACCTTGTTTGATACGGCCCTTGACACCGGACTATCTGGTACAGGCCGGTTGCACGATCTGTTTATCAATCTCGAAGGAATGACTCCCGGTGAGTACAAAAATGGTGGGGAGCATTTATCCATAAACTACCGCTACGACGAAACCCCGTTTGGTAATATTCTCGTAGCTTCTACCCAAAAGGGTATTTGTTATCTGGCTTTTATTGAGAACAACGAAACCGGCCTGGCGGAGTTAAAAAAACAGTTTCCCAATGCCCAATACCAGTCTCAGGAGGACGAGTTGCAACGAGAAGTATTGGCTGTATTTCACAACGATTGGGACGAATTGAAGGAAATCAAATTGCACCTCAAGGGTTCTGAATTTCAGCTCAAAGTTTGGGAAGCACTTCTTAGCATCCCCTCCGGAAAACTGGCCACCTATGGTGAAATTGCTCAAAAAATAGAGCAACCCAAAGCCTCTCGTGCTGTGGGCACGGCCATTGGCAGCAATCCCATTGCCTACCTGGTGCCTTGTCATAGGGTCATCCAATCTTCTGGAAAGACAGGTGGCTATCGCTGGAATCCTATCCGAAAGAAGGCTATTCTGGGCTGGGAAGCGGCAAAAACGGATTCCTAAAAATGCTTTTTGATGATCCCATAGATAGTAGCACCAATCATTTGCCCTATGACGGTACGGTTCATTATTGGGGGCAGGTGTTCTCTGAACAGGATGCCAGGCAATACTTGGATCTGCTGCTGGAAAACATCGCCTGGAAAAACGATGAAGCCATCATTTTTGGAAAGCACATCGTTACTAAACGTAAAGTGGCCTGGTATGCTGATGAGCCCTTTGAGTATACCTATTCAAAAATTCACCGGACCGCCCTCCCCTGGACATCTTTGTTACTGGAATTGAAGCAACAAGTGGAAGCTAAAACACAGCAGGTTTACAATTCCTGTTTATTAAATCTCTACCACAACGGTCAGGAAGGAATGGCCTGGCATAGCGACGATGAGCGAGACCTACAAACTCACGGTTCCATTGCTTCTTTATCCTTTGGTGCGAAACGAAAATTTGCTCTTAAGCACCGAAAAACGAAATTCAAAAAAGTATTTGAGCTCAACAGCGGCGACTTACTGGAAATGAAGGATGAAACCCAAAGCCATTGGGTGCATAACCTTCCCACGACCAAACGAGTGCACGATCCAAGGATCAACCTGACGTTTAGGCAAATGATTCGATAATTTAGAAAGGTCACTTTCTTTCCTACCGTCCGAACCACCTGGACTGCGGAGCTCCATATTCGATGGAAAAACTATATTGTAACACGCCACAACAAGGATTTAGAAGATCGCTCAAGGGTGTATGAACAAGCATAAAACCATAACAGACCTATTGACGTCACTAAACGTAGCTGATTATCAGGTATTCGACAGCTTTCACATTCTTAAGTTTAAGGACCATTTAGACCGCCTTTCACTTCAAACCGTTTCCCGGCAGTGCGACTTCTTCCTACTCTACTTTTCCAACCATTATGATGCCGACATTCATGTGGACGACACCTTTTTCTCAGCCAAGGACAAAACACTGATTTCCTTTTTGGCTCCCTTGCAAACCTTATCCGTAGACGTAAAGAAGGTGGACCCTATATCAAGTGGTTACATGGTGGCCTTTGAGGCCAGTTTTTTTCAAACCGGCCGGTCCAATTTCGATATTCAGCAATCCTTCCCCTTTTTTAACCCCCATTTTTCTCCGGTCTACTTTCTGGAGAAGGGGGAAAACGTGTTTTCAGATTTGTTGCAACAAATTCACTCCCTCTTTAAAGAGCCCACCGCTGAGAACCGGGAAATCATTCGATCGTACTTAAACATTTTGCTTTTTGAAGCTCGAAAAGCCTTTTTGGAAGGATCTATAAAAACAACGCTTTCCACCCGGTCTCAACAAATTGCGTTTTCCTTTGAAAACCTGATCAAGCAACATTCTCGTGAAAGGCAGCCCCTGGAATTCTATGCGCAAAAGTTGAACCTAAGCACGGTGTACTTATCGGAATGCGTAAAAAAGGCTACCGACAAAACCGCCAAGCAAATTCTAAAAGAGTATGTTCTGCTGGACGCCTCTACCCTTCTGTTGCAAACAACAGATACCATAGACCATATCTCGGATACTTTAGGGTTTAGCGCTACTTCCAATTTCATCAATTTTTTCAAAAAGGAAAGTGGTTTTACGCCCTCCCGATATAGGATCGAGCAAGGACCTAAGTTTTCATAATTTTTACCCGGTTTTTAGTACCCCATCCCGGTTACGTCCATGGCAATTTTGCAGTGTTGAACAATTGCATCATGGAAAGAAACTTAACAAAAGAAACCCGACATTTAGTTATAGCCTTTTTAAGTGTTAGTGCCCTCCTCTTTGGAGAATTGCTGGAGCAGGTCGTTTTTGTACCGAATTGGTTAATTGGAAATGTGGATGAAAATATGGAGCACTTCCGAAAATTCAAACACACCACCGATCCGGGTATGTTTTACTTCCCGCTCACCATTGTGGCCGTTGTTTCCCACCTCCTTTTGATGCGGGCCAAAGCGAATCTTACTGCCTTGCAGAAGCAACATGTTAAGTGGTCGCTGATCCTATTTATGATCGTATTTGCAGTAACCATTTATGTCATTGTATTTATCAATGTACCGGTGATCGATCAAGGAACTTTGACTGGAGAAGCTCAAAAATTCCAATTGGAGATCTGGGCCGTTTTGAATATGATTCGAATCATTCTTCCAGCCATTGGGCTCTACAAGCTGGCTCAACTGTTTAGCCTAAAAACAAGTGAATAATTCGAACCTTATCGTTCGAGTGCGCACCTTCTTATTCTCATTCCCATTATCTCCTTATCATGAAAAGAACTTCAATCCTTTTAGCCCTTGTTATCTCTTTAGCTGCTTGCCAGGATAGTGAAAAACCGAAAAAGTCATCGGTTAGATTGGGCCCGGATACCGGATCACCATCCGAAGAAATACATCCGGGCTATGAGATATATCTGGACAACTGTTCGGTTTGTCATGGAAAAGAAGGAGATGCCGGACGAGGGGTGCAGCCAACTTGCAAACCACCCAGCTCGATAGCCTTGGTCTACATCAGGTGATCAAAAATGGTCGTAATTCTATGCCTCCTTATGGCGGCCAGCTTAAAGATGAAGAGATTGGTCAAATCATTAGTTTCTTTAACTCTTTCAAGAATGGCTAACCCGGTTTAATACCGGTTCTATTCCATTAAATCAACCTCCATTAGTCCCGATTGATAATAGTTTCACGGTGCTTTTGCCCCCAATTATATAGCGCCTTTATCACCTCGCTACAGGTCTTCCCATATTCCGTGATGGAATAGGTTATGGTCACGGGCCTGGTATCTGTCACTTCCCGCTTGACCAGTAAGTTCATTTCGAGGTCTTTTAATTCTTTGGAAAGCATCTTAGGGGTTATTCCTATAACCGTGTCTTTAAGCTGCTTGAAGCCACACTCTTCATAGTAGATCAAAGCACTTATGATTTGAATCTTCCACTTTCCTTGGAACACATCCAGCGCGTCTCTAACTGGCATCAACTTACTTAAACACTCATCTGGAGTCTTGCCCATAGCAATTCCTTTTACGACCGAGTATACTCAAGTATACCGGTATATTTTATATATCCAGTAGCAAATATATACCAATCAATCTAAATTTGCTTTTCCATTCGATTAAAACGAATAATTCATTGAAAATGAAAAGAGTTAAACATATAGTCAAAACCCCGGATTCGGCTTTCGCAGACTTAAAAGACTATCCTTTTGAGCCACATTATATGGAATTAACCGGCGGTGTCCATATGCATTATGTAGAAGAGGGAAAGGGCAATCCAAAATCCTTGTTTCTGTTTCACGGACAACCTTCCTGGAGCTATCTGTACCGACATATGATTCCAACCCTGGTTCGGCAAGGGTTTCATGTAATTGCTCCTGATCTCATCGGTTTTGGAAAATCCGATAAACCGGTTTCTCCGGATGACCATACCTTCTATAACCACGTGAAGTGGATGAGCGATTTTGTACAGAAGATGGGAATCAAAAATGCCCAAGCCTTTATGCAAGATTGGGGGGCATGATTGGGCTACGGGTATTAGCTAACAACCCAGACTGGCTGGACCGGCTCATTGTAGCCAATACGGCCTTGGCAGAAATAAAGGGCATCGGTAAGTTGGTCTTTCCCAAGGTGATGAAACTTATGCTTACGACCAGTGGCAAGCCATCTGTTGAAAAATTTGCCGGCAAGCAAAACTTTGGAAACTGGGGTGGATATTTCGCCCGAGCCGAACACCTGGAAATTGGCAAAATCATGCAAGTATTAACCACCCGGGAATTGGACCCTGAGGAAATGGATGCCTATGACGCTCCCTTCCCGAGTGAAAAATTCGTGGCAGGCCCGAGAACCATGCCCCAGATAATTGCCACGGATTTAACCCAAATCAATGAGGATTGGAAAAAATTGAAACGATGGAACAAGCCTGTTCTAACTCTTTTCAGCGACAAAGATCCTTTTTTAGCCGGTAAAGGCTACGATAAGCAACTGCAACGGAACTTCAGCGGTGCAGCGGACCAACCTCACATTACCATCGAAAATGCCTCTCATTTTTTGCAGGAGGACCAACCCGAAGATTTAGTTAAAAACATCACTAATTGGATTAAATAAAACTCGAACACATGAGAATAGCAGTGATAGGAGGGCCGGGAACGGTCGGTTCAGGAATTGTCAATTTGCTTCAGCAAAGCCATGAAATCATAAGTATCGGAAAAACGAGGGGTGACCATCAGGTTGACCTGCTCAATACCCAAAGCATCGAGCAGCTTTTTGAAGGCCTGGGCCCGATCGACGGGATAATCTCCACCATTGGAGATGGTCCAATGGCTCCACTATTGGAGTTAAATGCAGCGGATTTTCAAAACGCCTTTGCCTCAAAAGTGATTGCCAACTTTAACCTGATAAAAGTGGCCGTAAAATCACTGGTTCCTAACGGATTTATCATTCTGACTTCCGGCATTGCCAGTATGAACCCCATTCCTCATGCATCCACCCTATCGGTGGCCTGTGCCGGTATCGAAGCATTTGTTCGATCTGCTGCTCTGGAAGAAACTGGAGGAATTCGCATTAATGCCGTAAGTCCGGCCTTTGTTAAGGAAACGATGGAATTATTTGGAATGGACAGTAGTTCGGGAATTTCCTCAGCCGATACCGCACTGGCCTATAAATACCTGATCGACAACGAAGCCAACGGAAGCATTATCAACGTACCCGAATTTTTAGCACAAATCAAAGAATCATGAAAAAGACTGAAATAGGCGAAAACTTTCCCTTTGAATCCAAATTTCTGGAAGTAAAAGGGAGTCGAATGCACTACATAGACGAAGGGCAGGGAAATCCCATTTTGTTTATCCACGGCAATCCCACCTCATCCTACATATGGCGCAACATTATCCCTTATGTCACGGAAGACTCCAGGGCAATTGCAGTGGATCTGATCGGCTTCGGAAAATCGGATAAACCCGCAATTGATTATGGCTTTACTGATTCCTATGCCTACCTGGAAGCCTTTATTGAAAAGCTGGGACTCAAGGATATCATCCTGGTGGTTCAGGATTGGGGGTCGGGGCTCGGATTTCACTATGCCAATACACACCGGGAGAACATTAGAGGAATTGCTTTTATGGAAGCCATGTATGAACAAAAGGATTGGAATAAACTGACTCCATCGTTGAAAATGGCCTTTACCATGATTCAATCTAAACCTTTGAGCTGGCTTATGCTCGGAGTAGGAAACCAATTCATCAAAAAAATGCTTCCTGATGGTATTGTTAGAAAGCTTAGTCCTCAGGAAATGGAAACTTATGCAGCTCCTTTTAAAACTCTAAAAAGTCGCAAGCCTTCCTATGTTTTTCCTCGGGATGTTCCCATCAAAAACAAACCAGCACATACAGCAGAGGCGGTCAACAACTACAATTATTGGCTCCAGGAAACGCCAATACCGAAATTGATGTTTTACGCAGATCCTGGAATGCTGATCCCAATAGAGGAAGTTCCGTGGATAGAAAAAAACTTTCCGAACCTCACTTCTATTAAACTGGGTAAGGGTATTCACTTCGTTCAGGAAGACCACCCACATACCATTGGAGCTGGATTAAAAAAGTGGATCAAATCCCTTGTTCAATCCAAGCTCTGAATCTTAAGGGAAACATTGCCTTCACCCTTTTTTATTTTTAGTTTGGCTTGGTTAAACAAACTACTTATTATCTAAATCAATCATGAAGTATTTCCCAGTCTTATTGTCTCTTCTATTAGCGCTGTCCAGTCATTCATACAGTCAGGAATCCAACTCGGAATTAATAGCGGGATGGAAGGTATTTACGGACACAGCCATGGGCTATTCCATCGAGTATCCAGCCAAATGGACGGCAAGCAGTGCAAAGGGCGGTTTCATTTGTGGCCAGGAAAGTGGATTTCGGAATGCCGAATGGACGATGTGGCTTAGCCATACTGATAACAAGGAAAGGCTGGATTTTGTGTTTAACGATGAGGGCCTATACCCTGAATATGATATCGAGAAGAAGTCCGTGACCATTAACGGAATTAAAGGTGATCACACAACTATTACCCATCCCGATAACCGTGAGGAATACATTGAGATTGTGGTCCTAAAAACCGACGATTACTGGTACAAATTTGTGAATGATGCCATTAAGGACGAGCGCTTCCAACACTTCTACAGCAGCTTCAAGTTATTGGATTAAGTTTAGGTGTAGAGGGTAAACAGGTTCACCTTTTCTTTTCGCCCTCTTAGCTCGATTTCACCCAATGCCTTGGGCTTAAACTCAGAGCCCAGTTTTAACTCTTCTACCAAGTCCTGAGACAATAACAGGTCAACTTCAAAAGCATTGCACAGGGCTTGAATTCGTGCCGTGGTATTCATCACATCTCCAGTGAAGGTGATTTCTTTTTTAATCACACCAATTTCACCCGTGGTTACTTCGCCTAAATGTAGACCGGCTTTGAAAGTAGGGACCACACCAAACTCCCGTTCGTATTTCTTTCTCTGTTTTTGAAGGTTGGCCTTCATGGCATAAAAACAGTGCAAGCTCTTATTGCTGGGCCTATCCCGATGGTGCCTCCAGGAAATGATCACCTCATCACCGACATATTGATAGATTTCCCCTCCAAATTGGACAATGGCATCGGAGAGATCCGAATAATATTCCCGCAACATTTTGAAGTAAACCACATGCCCAAGTTCTTCAGCAATGGTTGTTGACTTTTTCATATCGAGGAACATAAATATCCGCTCCTCCTCAGTGGGCTGATGGTATTTGCCTAAAAAGAAATTAATCAGAATCCCCTGGCCTATGTTGTCGCTCACCTCATTGTAGAACAAGCAGATTACGAGCCCCACCACCACATAGGTCATCACGCTCCAAAAGGTAAAGCTGAATATAAAAACACGTGCCCCTTTCAGAATCCTATCATCCCAAGGATATAACCCAAGATCGTAGGCATTACCTATAAGGGTAACCACCATGATCAAACCGACCAGAAGAAAGGAATAGATTACCCATTTGGTGAGCATTTTGCGAATAAAACTGCTTTGCTGCAGAAGCCTATTCAGTAAGTAAACTTCAAGAAGACCGATAAGAATTCCGGCAAAAAAAGCGGTAATTGAAGGCACCCAAATACTGAAATGGTAGGGGTTTCCATTGGAAGGGTAATAGGCCGCATTTCCCAATATACCCTTTTCAATCAAGCCGTAAACCACACTAAGCCCAAAGCAGATAATTCCGAATGGAATGACCTGGAAAAATCTCCTTTTTGTTTTGGGGCTAACCATGATCGCTAAATACTGTTTGTGGCAAAATGATCTATGCTTGGGCTTTGGCTAAAATTACATTATTTGAAAATGAGTATTCAGGCTGGATTACCCAAGCAACTCGGATAAATCCCATTCATTTTGATTGATTCCTGCCTTAATTCCTTCTGAAACTCGAATGATCATATCGCGGGGACTGTTTCCATAATCATTCTTCTCATCGAGGGAAGAACCTTGCTCGATGAGAAAGTGGATAATGGATTTCATTTCAGGCTCACCTCGATAGTCCATCACGGCTTTCCATAATGGGGTATTCCCATTTCCATCTTTAAGATCCACCGAAGCCCCCTCCTTGACAAGGGCTTTTACTAAGCCTTCATTTTTTTGGATTACTGCAAAATGTAGAGCAGAGGTGGAGCCCTTCAACCGGTTGTTTCTGAAATGATTTAAATCTACTCCTTCAGATTTCAAAAAAGCAATCAGTTCTCGGGAGTCCCAACGTAAATCTCGAGCCTTAGAGGCATAAAACATCAGAATGTTTGCCTGGGAATACGGATCCAGCGTATTGATCGGCAAGCCTTCCCGGGTGCGTTTTTTCAACTCTTGCATCGATCCGCTGTTAATGGCTTCTTTCAAGGCCATGTACTTTTCTTCGTCCGAGGATTCTGACCATTTGTTTCGATTTCCAAATAATTTTCCGAACACCATTTAACCTGTGTTTATTTATTCAATTTCACCCAACTTTTTGCATCCTCAGGACTTTTCGGTTTAGCATTTTATTCCTTTAACGACAGGAGGGGTGATCAAATTACAAAAAGTGAAGATTTTTGTATCCCCAATTCCCGGTTTCGCGGAATTCAGAAAACGAGTATTTTGAGAAGATGAAAACGGTGCAGGTAAAAAAAGGGCAAATTCTTCAGCATGAAGGAGATATCAATAACCGCGTATACGAAGTGGTTTCTGGATTGTTGAGGAGCTACACCATTGATGAAAAGGGTAAAGAGCATATATTCATGTTTGCCCCTGAAGGTTGGATTATTGCCGATGCGGTACCCATGGACGAACCTTGTGAGTTCTTCATTGAGGCCTTGGAAGATACCTCTGTGGTGATACGAGACAAAGACCTCAGTCAAACTACCCTCAATAGTCATGCTATTGCTCGCCGTATGCTCGTTCTTCAGCGCCGTATTATTATGCTGATGAGTTTTTCCGGACTTCAGCGATACGAACACTTTATTAAGACATACCCTGACTTAACCCAGCGGGTATCCCAACGGATGATCGCGTCTTACTTGGGAATAACCCCTGAAGCCCTGAGTAAGGCCAAAGGAGATCAAATTAGGTCCTCCTCAAATCCTTAATATATATTAATGCACAGGGCCTGGCTGGTCCGCAAATTTGCCTCATTAATAATCATTAAAACAATTAGTTATGAAGGCATATATGCTGGCATTCGTTCGGGTAAACGATCTGGAAACCTTTAATCGTGAATACATTGAAAAAGCCGTTCCGATTGTAGAACGACATGGCGGAGTAACCGTAGCCGTAGACGAAAATCCGTCTACCATTGAAGGGGCTGTACCGCAAGGAAGAATTGTGATCGTCGAATTTGATTCAAAAGAGGCCGCTGAAGGTTTTTACAACGATCCCGACTATCAACCCATTAAGGCCTGGCGTCAACAAGTGAGTGAAAGCGACTCCGTTATTCTGGAAAAGGGTTTTTAGTCCTATAGGGTTGAAATACAACATGAAAAGCTGGCTAATGGCCAGCTTTTTTTGTTCCTCAATAAGCCATTAACAAACAACTTCTTTATTTTTTTTCGACCAAAAAACAATTTTAGTCGAAAAGTATACGTTTGTGTCCCGAAAACGATCTACAATGGAGTCCAAATCACAAAAGGCTAAGGCCCATGCCCGGAAAAATCGGGAGGAAATGAAAGAAATAGAAAACCAGGCGTTTGACTACCTCACAAGCGGTTGGCCTTGGCGTATTAGTCAGCTAATTGCGCTACTCTCTCTTTTCTTTTCCCTCACTATACTCATCGATTACTGGCTTCCCGTAGAACAAGTTGGCGAACAAGTGGCATCCAAGAAATTCTACAATAGTATGCACAAGAGTCCGGTGTATTATGCCAATGATTCGTCTGAGTACATTCCCAATGAAATTCATGTGCAACTTGACAGCGGGGATCTTTTCCTTCGCAACTTTTCTCCCTTCCTCCATGAATTCCAGGGATATTCCATCGTGAGTCCAGAAGGTGATGTGACCGAGATCAATGATGAAATCAACCTATTTACCCTGTATCCACTCATTCCTTTACTCTACTTGCTTCCACTCCTTTTGCTGCGGTTTAAGCGAAATTCGAATTGGTTTTATCTTCTCTACTTCTTGCTTTATGCCGGCTATCTACCGGTTTTCCTTCATCAAATGCTCATAGAAGGAAAGTTGCTTTGGTTTCTGGAAGGAGTTCGAATGCTTCTATTGTCCTAATCCTATGGTCCCAATTGGACGATCATGGGCTTGAATCAGGTTCTTATCTTTGGTTCGAACCCAGTTACTTTGAAAACAGCCCTCAGCATCCTTCTCTTCTTCCTGCTTTCTGGTTGCAGCCCCATGAAGAGTTGCCTTACCACCGTGTTCTGGAATAAAAAAGTAGACGGGCTTTCATCCATCCCGGATTTAAATAATAATCCTGTACTGGAAATCCAAGATTCGTCCTATAACCTGACCCAATTCACTTTTTTGAAAGCCAGAAGCCGTCATAATCATAGTACGCTTTCCAATACAGGCCCAGAATTCTCTGAGGAGCTTAAGGGCTTTATTCAAGACAGTGTCAATGTCGGCTACTCGATGCATATCTATCAGGTGATATTGGAGGATAGTCTGGGCAAACCATGCTCCGCAAACTCGATCGCTCTTAAAGTTCCCTATAAGAATCAGGTAGATTCTAACAACCTGCCAATTTCCAATGTCAGATGCTACATTTCTGGAAGTGATTCAGGGGAATGGAAGGTGAAAAAGTCGAAATTTCCCACTGCCTTGCAACTGACTGATACCAATTACCAAGTAAGCAGCTGTGTTCTTAATTTTCCTATCGGTCCATGGACAACAAGTCGCCAGATTGGAGCCGTATTTTCTGATGCAAATAGAAAATACATGGCCCATTTGGAAACCGGAGATTACCTGTTAATTCAGGATATTGTAATAATAGACTCCTTGGGAAACCAATTTCAGGCAGCCCCCATTGTATTGAAAATAAAGTAGGGCTCAACTCATCTTTAGCTGGCCTCTGTAGATTCAGAAGAATCATGTCAAAAACTGACATGACTCATAAATGGAATCATCCAACCAACCTAATTTAGAACCAATCTAAATAAAAGAAATTTTCATGCATCGGCTATATATAACTCCTCTTCTATTAATCCTTATAATGACTGGCTGTCAGAAAGATGAAGAAGAACTACAGCCAACCACATCTACTACACAAACGGTAAAAACTCCAGGGCCTGAAGACGAAAAAATTCCATTTCTCGGAAAATGGACCCGAGAGTTTGAAGCAGGCCCTGGAAACCTGCATGAAGTGCTATATTCCGTCTACCAAGACAGTATTCGATATACCTTATCGGGTCCAATCGGAACGGCCGACTACGTGATGATCAAGGACACTTTTATTCTTGAAAACAACCGGTTTATAGGCCATACTTCGGATAATCGCACCTTTCTTGTATTCGTAAAAATTCCTGACAGCACCACCATTACCTTATACAAACAAGAGGTAAAAGACCTAACTGAGGGCTTGAGTATTCAGGTTCCTGCAGATTCTACAACTCAAAATCACGGATGGAACTCGTACACTAAAATGAACTAATATTTTGAACCCTTCTCTTACAAATAATGCAAATGTTGCCGCGAAGGCACCTCCTATAGCACTTACCTCATCAAAAGAATCCTGCACACGATGCAAATGCGGGCTATCTTGTCTCAAAAAATCACTCAAGAATAAATCTCAAGAATTGGATATGGAAACCTCATCACTTTTAAAAGATCTCAACTATAACCCAGATAAACCAGCCATTCAAGTTCTCCTTCAAAGCAACTTTACCAAAGAAATTCGCATTGCTTTTGAAGCGGGTCAAGTCATGAAAGAACACAAAACCAAGTTTCCCATTGTGGTCGAAATCGTTGAAGGAGCCATCGACTTTGGAGTACAAGGCACAGTCCATCACCTTCAAAAAGGAGATTTAATTTCCCTGGAAGGCAATGTACCCCACGATCTACAAGCCATAGAAAAAAGCATCGTCCGCCTGACTCTTTCCATTTTGGATCAAACGGATCGGGTTAAGGAAGTGGTCTCCTCTTAAAAGGCCAGGTATAGGATTGACTTTCGCCTTAGCGTTTTACAACCTTGAAATAACGTTGCTCTCCATTCTGGGTCAGCTTCAAGGTGTACATCCCGCTTGGAAGATCGTCTATTGCAAAGGAGTAACTTCCTTTTGCACTCCAAAACCCATTTTCCATAGGTCGAACCAGTGCGCCATTTTGATTGTACAAATCCAGGGTTACTTGATCCGATAAATCTTCTGTCAATACAACATTTAACCACCTGGAGGTCGGATTGGGGTAAATGGTAACTGGCTCTAAAGAAGCTGGATAACTAATCCAGCTAACCAGAGAATTGCGGTAACGAGCTACTTTACCATTGGCACTCACCACGATTCTCCTTTCGGGCTGCAAAATCATAGAATACTCCGCTCCCATACCCATTGGGGTGAGATCGGTAATGGTAATGCCATTGGTTCCAAACGTAGAATCTACCTGCCCATAGATGTCGTATCGAATCAACGCCAGGTGATACTCCAAATTCATTTGGACTCTGCCGCACACCACGATTTTCTTATCGGATTGAACCGCCACCTCATGGGCCTCATCTCGGTCTAAGGTCAATGAAGTTTCAACTACACCTGCCTGGCCAAAATCGGTATCGAGAGATCCAGACGGGTCAAACCGAACCACGATGATATCATTGGCCCCTGAACGTCCAGCAGCAATGATTTTTCCATCATACTGAACAGTCACAGAATTAAAAATACCCTCTTGTTCAATATCAGCGACACCGTTGATACCAAAGGTGGAATCCACATCTCCATTACGCAGATACCTAACCAAGGCCAAGGAATCTCCAGCTTTTTGACCACAAGCCAGTATTTTTCCATCAGCCTGAAGAGCCAATGCTTTCAGGTTATCGTTTCCGGCCTGGCCACGAGCAGATGATAAATCCGTGTTTACGACACCTCCATTTCCAAAAGATAGATCTGGGGTTCCATCGAGATTGTATTGGGCCAGTGTAAAATAGGTACTGGCCACGATAAAGGATTGTCCTCCTACCAAGATCTTGTCATCGTAATGAACGACCATGGCATTCAACAAACTCATATTTCGATTGATAACAAAACCCGTATCACCAAAAGTGGTATCTAAGCTTCCATCGGCTTCAAACTTCATGACCACTCCCATGGCATCTCCATCTCCAGCAAACAAAATTTTGCCATCCGGTAAAATGGCCAGATCCCGGGCTACATTCCAGTGAGACTGAGGTACTCTTGTAACTGCTCTACCATGGGTTCCAAAAGTGGAGTCCGGAATTCCCTCTGGCTTCAGTTTAGTTAAGCTAAAATCGGAAGCGAAAGTGGAGAAATAGCCCCCTACAAAAAGGCTACCATCCCTGTCTATTTTCACAGCTCCATAAGTATCCGTTGAAGTGTAGATTCCTCCGGAGCCAAAAGTTGAGTCCAAGGTTCCATCCTGGGCTCTTAAAGAGCCACCAAGAAAAGTAATACCAAGAAGTAATAGGGGCAAAAGTCTTGCGTGCATCGTAAGTGGGTTCCTAATGGTTATTCTATAACCTTAAGACCCAGCAAACCCATTTTCGCTGCACGAGGGAAAATTGAACGTTACAAAAAACTCGATTAAAAATTCATTCGCTGCTTTTCTCTGGGGAGAACCACCGGATCCTTGGGAACAAATTCAATGTCCATATATTCCATATTTCCTTCTGGCGATATCTTGAGCATCAAAGATTGGTAGGGCTCAAAAGTGAGTTGAACTTTTTGCTGTTTGCCGGCAACATTTAAAACCACCTCACGAACCTCCGAACGATCACTATAGGATTGGCCACAATAGACCGGGTACACCAATTTTTTAGCCGGACCCTGTGCGAGAAACAGGTAGTGCGTTCCATCGGGTTCAACTCGACACCAATAGTCGGGTGCAAACTCTCCTTGAACGAGTGGAGGGTGATCAACCACTTCTTCAAATTCATTCGAAACATTCGGTAAAGACCTTAATTTGCTCAAAAGATCCCCGTACTTGCCAGATTTGATTTTTCCAGGCTCCATGGGTATCCATTTCAAACATACGGGCAATCCAACCTTGGCCAACTGAACGATGCGTTCCAAAGCCCTTACGTCCATGTATTTGACATCCACATACAGCATGGAAAACTGAGCATCTCCAACCTTTAACTTTCCGTCTTCAAATTGGGCTTGTTCCAGAAAATGCCGATTGATCCAAAGAGGGTGATAACCCTCGGTCTCCTCAGGAGGGTCAATGTAGCGCATCTCATATTCGCCCCACACCCAAACGCGTTGCCTCTCCTTGGGATAAGCGCCTTGCATAACGCCATCCTCATAGGGAATATAAACGGCCACATCTGAGTAGGTAACTCCTTTTTGAAGTATCCCGCTTACTTTTTCCATGTACGCATTGAATGCCGGAAGCTCTTCACTCAAACTACCTCCCGGCCCAAAGTAGGTCGTTGCAAAAAATTCAAGTGTATCCGAGCCCTTGGGATTGTAGGGCATTCCGTGGTAAACGTGCTGATTAACTCCCTGGGCAAACATCGCATCTGCCACCATTTTTAAATCAGCTGTTTGTTCCTTGCGCAGGTAGGTGGCTGGAAAACCATACATACAGGTAAAAGTCTCACTGGAAACCATAGGCTTCGAAGCCAGGCAAGCCGACGAGCTCACGATCAACGAATAGTTCGGATTGTTGAGCATGGACTCAGTTTCCGGAATATCCACCAGCGAATAAGTCGTCATCACATCTGTGGGTGAGGCCAGGCATTGAACCCTGGACCAGGCCCCCAATTCTTTGCACTTTTGGACGTAAGGTTTAAAAAATCCATTGGTCACATATTCATCGAGTAGCAACATGTAATCGTAACGAACATGCGGAAAGGAATCGAGGCCTTGCTCCATGTAAGGAATGATATCGTAACCAAATTTCTTTTGGAAGGTAGAGTCAAAACCAGGCGTCCAGATTTTATTGGTCCCATTCAATTTAATTTCCCAGGAATCCGTAAAAAGCGCAGACTTAGAACCTTTCAAAGCCTCTTTCAAGGCATCTCCAACGGGCTGGGCAAAAAGGTTAAAGGCATTACTGTCCAAATGATTGACCACCAATTGATTCTCAGGCCACGACCAGGCAAATGTGAGCCACTGCCTAAATGATGTATCGCCATAGATTTGAGTAGTGTGCTCCTTGTCAATGTTGATGCCGGCTACTGGCCAGGCGCTACCGAAAGTAAAATCACAGGCCAGGCCAATGGAATCGGCGTAAGATTTCGTGTAAGCCACTACTTCGGACCATTCGGGACTCAACCATTTTTGCGCAGAAGAATCAACTGGGTAATGCCGGTTGTAGCTTTTAGCATACATACCCTGGTAGCGGTGAAGTGGATAAACCCAGGCAATCTCTACACCGCCAAAGTTGTTTTCCTTGGCCCAATCCAATTGGTGTTTCACATCGGGCTTTTTGATTTCTGTTGCGAACCACCACCATCGTGTACACGGCTTGGAGCTGGGATAAAAGGATTCTCGAGTCTCCTGAAGATCGGTATCGGTTGATTCTGGGGATTCACAACTTCCTAAAGCCCATAAAAGACCGATTAGAAAGAAAATAAATGGGGTGTTTTTTATCATCATGGTAATTCTCGTATCAAAGAAACGAATTGATTCATAATACGCTTTACTTGTGAGCCAGCTCGGCACTAATTTCCTCCAACGATTTCCCTTTGGTTTCTGGCATACTACGGCTTACCCACATCCATTGCCCAACCATCATAATCGCAAAAAGAGCAAACACACTTCCGGCACCAATCGTTGCCATTCCCACCGGGATCAATGACGGAATGAAGGCTGCTAATATCCAATGAACCGTAGATCCCATAGCCTGTCCGGAAGCTCGTAAATGATTGGGAAAAAGCTCGGCGATAAAAACCCAGATCACCGTTCCCTGGCCCACTGCATGGGAGGCAATAAACAAGAAAAGAAAAAGTGGCACTGCCAGTCCTGACCAACCCAAGAGAAAAGAAAGAGCCACCAAAGACAAGGAAACGATGTAGCCAACGGATCCGATAACCATCAGTGTTTTACGACCTACTCGATCAATGAGAGCCATACCCAAAAGGGTAAAAATCAAATTGGTTACGCCAATTCCCACACTGCTCAAAAAAGCTGATTTTTCAGCCAATCCAGCCTCTTCAAAAATTCGCGGCCCGTAATACATAACCGCATTGATTCCAGAAAACTGATTAAAAAAGGCGATAAGAATGACAGCCATCAAGGCCGGTCTATAGGCGGGGCTGAATATGGTCTCAGAAGCTTTATTTTTCCCTTCTTTCAACTTGACCATTCGATTATCCACGCCTACCACACCCAATTTGCTCCAGACCTCTTTGGCCTCCATTTCTTTTCCGGACAATACCAGCCACCTCGGACTTCTTGGAATCAATAAAATAAGTAGGCAATAAATCAAAGCGGGTATGGCTTCAGCTCCAAGCATATACCGCCATGCGTTTTCCCCCAAGCCACTCAACAGGAAATTGGATAAAAAGGCAACCAGAATACCCAAAACAATACTCAACTGATACATGGCCACCAACCGACCGCGACGGTCTGCAGGGGCAATTTCTGAAAGATAGGCCGGAGCAGCAATCGTTGATGCACCCACTCCAAGTCCACCAATAAATCGGAAAAAGGCAAACGAATACGGATCACTCACTAAGGCCGAACCAATAGCAGAAACCAGGTAAAGAAAGCCAATTCCAATCAAGGTCTTTTTTCTCCCGAGCCGGTTGGTCGGGTATCCGCCCAGCAGGGCTCCGGCAACCGTTCCCCAAAGAGCCATTCCCATTACTACCGAACCATGAAACAACTCAGAACTGTTCCACAACTCCTGAAGGCTCTTGTCTGCACCTGAAATAACGATGGTATCAAAACCAAAAAGGAAACCGGCGAGTGCAACCACCAAAGCCCACATAAAAACCTTGTTCATATTCGCTTTGCTTAGGATCACCAAAATAGCCATTTTACAACAACTTCAAATTCAAGGCTTAATGGCTTTGACACCTCCAAAACTTGAATGGCTGAGAAATTTATCTTTACGACATGAAACGAAAGGCTTTCCTGTTCTTGGCGTTTTTACTTTGCGTGTCTATTGGGTGGACCCTAGGCTTTCTTAGGCTTCCTATCGTGGATGTTCAGCATTCATTTTGGGTAGGTGGTTTGGCGGGTGCAGCAGCCATCTTATTGCTCGTTGTTCTGGTTCAACTAATCCGTGCTTCGCAAAAGCTTTCCCGAAGCCGTAGACCCCAGGAAGGAAAAGCCCGTCGAATACTTGTTTTAGGCCTGTCTGTGCTGCTTATCGCGGCCATTACCTTGGGCGGATTTGGATTCCAATGGAGTCAAAAAACGCTCCGAGAACAGCGTCATCAACTTGAGCAGCAAGCGCAGATTATTGAATCCATCAAAACGAGCAATCCCTCCCAAATAATGGAGCAAGTATTGCAGGAAATGGTGGCCCAGTTAAAATCAAATCCTGATAGTTCTTTGTCTGCCACAACGCGAAAGCAGATCATTGAGCTTAGCCAGGCATTTCGCCCCTACCCTTATTGGCAGGGAGATAGTCTTACACCCAATGCATATAGTCCGGAAAGAGGACAGTTGCTCCAGGCTTTACTTGCTCTTCAAATCGATTCCTCCTCGTTGCAGCAAATTTTGAACTCCGCTGATTTTTCTAATGCTGACCTTCAAAACGCCAACTTACAGGGCAAAAACCTGACAGGTATTCACATGCCGAATGCCTTACTAAGAGATGCTAATCTGGAGGGAGCAACATTCAGCCAGGCCAATTTGGAGGGTTGTGAACTCTGGGGGCTCAACTGAATTCTGCACAACTCGATTCCTGCAACCTGAGACGTGCCGATTTGAGGTGGACTTCTTTACACCAAGCAAACCTCGCCTCCGCCAATTTAGATGGAGCCGACTTGAGCCAGGCCAACTTGGTTCAGGCCAAACTCAAAAATGCAACTTCACTCTGGTCTTTTTGGAGGGGAACCATGCTCAACCACGCCGATTTGAGGGGCACCAATTTGAAGGGTGCCAAAATGGATAAGGCCAATTTTTCGAACGCCAATCTGAATCAAAGTTTACTTAAGGACGCCACCTTTGAAAAGGCCATTTTTACCCAGGTTCAACTCGAAGAAGCCGCTGTGGAAGATACCTGGTTGGAGCGGTTTGCCATTCAAAATGTAATTGACGGCGAGTCCATTTTGAACCGGTTCGAAGTCATCAAAAAGGCACCTTCCTTTTTTCCGAAGGAGAAGTACCAATTGCAACTCAAGAAGTAAATGAGGTGCTATCTTTCGTACAGGTATTTCCGACTTTGTACATCCATGATCTTTTGCGAGAATCGAATGACGATTTCCTGATCTGGTCTGAATGGTTTAAACGCAACCTGAAAAGACCAACTGTAGAATTCCTGTAAATCGTTGAGGTAATTGGCGAGTAATTCTGGGGTCCATTCAGTAGCTGGATTAATGGAATATTTCTTCTTAAGATCAAGCCCCAGTTGCTGGCCCCATTCATTGTTGATCATGTCCACGTAATTGTCCACTGGGTTATCATCCGGGTGACTCAACTGATCTTCGGTAAACTCTCCGGTAAGGAGCTCGGGCATGGCATAACGTTCATGAAGGTCTGCCACAAAATCGGCCAGCTTTCTGGAATACAACGTGGTGATAAAAGCTTGGGCAGTGATGTGGTTGAAGGAGTTGATATATCCTTTTTCGGAACTATCTCTTGCCGTTAGATACGCCAATTCGGGAGTGCTGATGTTTTGGGTGTGGGCCAAAGCCAAATCGTAGAATGCGAAATCCTTCTCCCCAAATAAGTTGGATCGCCGGCGGGCCAATAAAAAAACTTGTTGCAAAGACTCCCGGTTGGCCACAGAATAGGGACTCGAAATACCAAACTTCAACTTATCATACAGGTCGGCATTCTTAACGGCAGCCACTTCTTTTTGGGTGATTCCACTCTCCAAAACGCTCACCACACCGCCACCGCCAGCACATTGAAGCATAACCACTTTATGGTGAATGGTACTATCACTTTCGAAGTTCGAACTATCTTGGGTGTAGAATAGGTTAATCTCTTTTTTGAGCTCCTCTAAGTTTTCAAAACGGGAGGCCAATAGAGCAGCCACAACGGTAGGATAGGTTGAACTTGAATCAAACTCCGAAACTCTTCGGGCCGATTTTTTGCATGGTTCTCCGACTAATTTAGGCGCACTTGGTTGACACCCTAAAAAAACGAGAACTCCGATGATCCCAATCCAGAGAAATGATAAATGCGAGATGGATAAATTTCCTTTCATTAAACGGCTTTAAAGTTAGGGAAAGAAGGAAAATCACCATGATTGAACCTCCTGCCTCAATTAATCATTTAATACGTAATTTGGAGCACCGCTGAAAAGCCATTTTTTATGATTAAAAAACACCTGTTTTTCTTTCTCATAGGGTCTCTGATAGCCACCTCTATACAAGGCCAGGAGCTTAATATTTTAGATTTCGGTGCAGTGGGCGATGGCCAAACTTTAAATACCAAGGCCATTCAATTGGCTGTGGATAAGGCCCATGAGCAGGGAGGTGGACGTGTGGTTGTGCCGGCCGGTGACTTCCTTTCCGGAACCATTATCCTCAAGTCTAATGTGGAGTTGCACCTGGAAAAGAAAGCGACCATTTTAGGGAGCACCAATCAGGATCATTACCAGAAACTCAATCGTTGGAAAGGCCTCATCATGGCCGATAGTGCCTCTCGTATCGCCATTACAGGAAAAGGAACTCTAAACGGTCAGGGAGCAAAACTGGCGATGAGTATCGACAGCCTCTTTTACATTGGTGAATTGGACAGTATCGACTACAAATTTCCTGAAATGAGGCCCAAATGGTACTTGCGTCCTCAGCTTATCGAATTTGTGAATTGCCAGCACATTCGGGTGGAAGGAATCACCCTTAAAAATGCCTCTTGTTGGGTACAAAGCTATGATCGCTGTTACCATTTGGTGATCGATCAAATCCGCGTGGAAAGTGATGTTTATTGGAACAATGACGGGATGGACATCGTGGACAGCCGAAACGTTCAACTCACCAATTCCTATTTCAACTCGGGAGATGATGGCATCTGCATTAAATCCTACAAGGACGATTTGATTTGTGATAGCATCTACATTGCCAATTGCACGATTAGATCAAGTGCCAGTGCTGTTAAACTGGGCATTGCGGGCCGTGGCGGGTTTACCAATATCGTGATCCGGGACATTAAGGTATTTGACACCTTCCGATCGGCCATTACCATTCAATCGGTTTATGGGGGAAAAGTGGAAGATATTTTGGTGGAGAATGTAGTGGCTACCAATACGGGTAACGCCATATTCCTTCGATTGGGAGATAGCAAGTATGCGCATAAACCTCCGGGCACCTTAAAAAACGTAACCATACGAAACGTAAAAGTGACTGTGCCCTTCGAACGTCCTGATTACAACTATCAAATGCGAGGCCCGGAGTTGGCTTTCTTTCACAACCCGTTTCCATCCTCTATCGTAGGAATTCCAGGTCACCCCATTCAGAATATAACCTTGGAGAACATCGAGATCAGCTACCCGGGACGTGGAAACAAGGCCTATGCTTACCTGCCCTTAACGAGACTTAATTCTATTCCGGAACGGGAAAAACACTATCCGGAGTTTTCCATGTTTGGTGAATTACCTGCCTGGGGATTTTATGTACGCCATGCTGAAGGAATAACCTTCAAAAATGTAGTACTTAAAATCAGGGATGTCGATTACCGGCCAGCCATCGTGTTTGATGACGTCAAAAACTCGGAGCTAAAAGGAGTGGAAATAAAGGGCGATGAAAAGAAGCAACAGTTCTTCTTTCATCAATCAGAAAACATTCGTGAATTGAAGTAGAGATCACTTTTTGAGAACCTTTGGAACCTTAAAGTAATCGCTGTCTTTGAGGGGCGCATTTTTCAAAGCATCTTCCTTGGAAATGGTAACCTCAGCCTTGTCTTCTCTAACATGGGAAGTTTGCTGGGTCATGTAGATCAAAGGCTCAACACCATCCGTATTTACTTCTTCCAGTTTCTCTACGAATCCGAGCATACGATTCAAGTCATTTTGAACCTGTTTCTTTTCCTCTCCTTCAAACTCAAGGCGAGCCAAGCCGGCCAATCGATCTATCAGTTCTTCGTTAATTTCCATAAAACGGAATTTTACTTTTAATGGTCTCGAACGTTTGTTCGCGCAAAGCTACTAAATCTTCGTCGGTCATGCCCTTGGTTTGAATTGGCTTATGGATGAAGCAAGGACAGATTCCTGGTGAAGCCTGGGCCTTAAAATACCCTCCGTTCATCATCCTTTTGTAGTTGGATGTAAACGTGACGGGCACAATAGGCACCCCAGTATCAATAGCAACTTTAAAGGCTCCATTCTTAAAACGCTTCATGCGCGGCGTGTGATTTGGAATGGTTCCTTCCGGAAAAATGACCAAAACCTTACCTTCTTCGAGCACCTGGCGAGCCTCCTGAAGAGCTCGGTGCGAATCCTTTCGATTCGCACGGTTTACCGAAATGTTCATTCCACTGCGGAAGAAAATTCGAATGAGTGGCCATTGGTTTAATTCGGCTTTGCCCATAAAAACAAAGTGCTCCTTGATAATTTGATACATAAACACAATATCCAGGTAGGAGCTGTGGTTCGAAACCAAAATATAAGGACCCTTGGGTAAGTTTTCTTTTCCATGTGCCCGTAGAATAATTCCAGACGAAAGCCTCATCAACCAAGACCACACCCGAAACCAAAACATGCCTCGCTTAAAATTTTTGCGATTCATGTTATACACAAAGAAGGGGTAAAGAAGAAGCAAGTACACGAAAAACAGCAGCACGAAGTAGGTCTTGTACAAAACCATAAAAGGAAGCCGAATCCAGTGTAGGAGTTTCTTCATGAGCCGCCAAAGGTAGCTAAACCCATCCTATGGTCTTCGTGGAATTTAATTGTGCCGGAAGTTTCTTCTTGGAATCCGGGGGCGTAATTTTAAATTTGCGCTTTTACAATCATTATGGCGAGAATATTAACCGGAATACAAAGTACAGGAACCCCACATTTGGGTAACATTTTGGGGGCCATCCTACCCGCTATTCAAATGGCTAATGAAGGAAGCAATGATTCCTATTTGTTCATGGCCGACTTGCATGCTCTAACCCAAATCAAAGATGCAGCTACCCTACAAACGGGAAACAACAGTACGGCCGCTACCTGGTTGGCTTTTGGGTTGGACACGGACAAGACTATTTTCTACCGCCAAAGTGATGTACCCGAAACGGCTGAACTGGCCTGGTACCTGGAATGTTTCTTTCCATACCAAAGACTTACGCTGGCCCACTCCTTTAAAGACAAATCAGACCGTTTGCAAGATGTAAATGCGGGCTTGTTTACCTATCCCATGCTGATGGCCGCTGACATTTTGTTGTACGACGCCAATTTTGTTCCTGTAGGTAAGGATCAACTTCAGCACCTGGAAATGACCCGTGATGTGGCTTCCCGATTCAACAATCAAATGGGTGAAACCCTGATTTTACCGGAAGCCAAACTGGACGACAACACCATGTATGTTCCCGGAACGGATGGAAACAAAATGAGTAAGTCCAGAGGAAATATCATTAATATCTTCCTTCCGGAGAAAAAGTTGCGGAAGCAAATCATGGGTATTGTAACGGATAGCACGCCTTTGGAAGAGCCGAAAGATCCGGATAGCTGCAATGCCTTTGCCCTCTATAGCCTGCTCGCTACGGAAGAGCAAACAGCCGCTATGCGGGAGAAATACCTGGCTGGTGGATATGGATTTGGTCATGCTAAGCAGGAACTTTTCGAATTGGTTCTTGAACGTTTTGCAGAGCCCAGAGAGAAGTACAACCACTACATGGAAAATCCCGAGGAAATCAATCGAATATTGCTTGCTGGAGCGGAAAAAGCTCGGAAAACGGCTCGTGAGGTATTGAATCGAGTACGGGTAAAATTAGGAGTCGGGGAACTCTAAATCGGATAGGCAACTCCGATCCAGCCGGTCATGTCTGTTAGTTTTTTGGACTCTCCTGTGGCTGAGAAAACTTCGCAACTGAACAACACCTGCATTCTTTTAACCGGGGTGCGGTTGTCATTGGTGAGTGAATACTCCTCTATGGTTAGAATTTCAAATTCATGGGAAGGGTCCTGAGGATTGATTTCAGTAGAGTAAAAAACACCATACTCATCTTCGTATTCAACCACTACAGTGTTCAGTTGAAGTTCTCCATTCTGAACAATGTTTTCCGAAACTTCGGTCTCAAAATTTGCAGCAGTAAAGGTGGTTTCTTCATTCACAATCACGTTTTGACAGCTTTGTGAAATACAGCCCAAGTGGTCGGTAATGGTCAAACAAACTTGTTCGGTGCTTTGAAATTGGTCGTGAACCATTTCCAGAGTTGGTGTTGTCGCCGTAATTCCGTTGGAAAACTCCCAAAGGTACTTCTTTGCCACCCCACCCGTATTTTGGGCCCTAAAGAGCAATACATTGCCTCCATACTCCAATTCAAACCCAGCTTTACAGTCGTTTCCAGGGTATACTCGAGTACACAATTCACTTTCTCTTCCCTTGGAAGTGTTCACCGTTAGACACACATCATAATAGGATTGATCCAAATTGAAGGTGTGCGTTGTTTTTACTCCCTCGGCACTTCCACCATCTCCAAAGTTCCAGGAATAAGTTACTCCATTAGCATTGCTGGTATACGTTTCCGAAGCGTCAAATTCAATGGTATAGGTGGGACGTGTATCTTTTTGTTTGAAGTCGATACTCCCTTTTTTCAAAACCTCAATTGGAACTCTTCCGGGCTGAGATTCTCTAAAACGAAGGGCTACTGTACGCGTACATCCGGATTGGCATCCAGCCGGCTCCAGTTTCCCGTAATATTCCCATACTCCATTAGCATCCTGAGACGCCTGAGTATTCATGTAGTAATTGTTGTCTCCAGCGGTTTGATTATAGGCTTGATCATCTACTTTTCCGGAAAGGAAAAAGTCGGGTTCATCATAACTGTTATCTGGAAATTCCTTTTTCTCACAGGAACTCGCCACCAAGAGGAGTAATATGCCCAGAGTTAGAAGGCGCATTAAAAATTGCTTAGGCGGTAGGACAATCTCAAACGAAGTTCGAGGTTGCGGTTATCACCGGCTTCAAAAAATTGGTCTTGCGTAACATCTTTAAGTCCGTAGCTTCCTAAAACACCCACTTTGAAGCGGTTGTCCACTTCGTAGTCGTATCCCGCTCTTATGGCGATGTCCAAAGAGTTAAATCCATTTTGATATCCCCAATGGGTTTGGGTTTCTGTGGATGATCCAGCAAGGATTTCTTCTTCTGTGCTGGTTACATCGCTTTTAACACTCAACAAATAAGAGACAGAGGCTCCAGCAAAAAGCGTGTGCTTGGCAGCCGGGCTAAAGCGAACATCAAGAGGAAGTTCGAGGTAGTGCATCGAGCGAGCTTTGATCTGAGTTGTTTTAACCGTTTTTCCAAAACCGTAGTCCACTTCGGTAAAAGTGAGAGTCGATCCCTTTCCGCTCAGGGCTTTGTAGTTCAAACCCGTTTCGATAGCCCAACGACTGTTGAGGTGATAAGCGTAATAGATGCCCGCATTTTGAAGAATCTTTCCTCCAAAAATTCCGGTTCGTTGCTGCAATCCTTCATTCAAAAGAAGGCCGGCACGCAAGCCAATTTCACTCCGCTTATTGCGAATACTATTTCGATCGATTGGATCACCGCTGGTTTCCATGGAAGCTCCATCCAAATCCCATGTGCTGCTGTTTACCGCAAAGCCCTTGGGCATTAAAGAATGCAACTCGGCAGATGAGGATGCCATGGCCGCCAATTCCTGAGCTTCAGGCTGATCTTGAGGTAATGCTTCTTCCGAAACGGCAGAAACGGGGCTCTCTTGATCTGCAGAAATAGTTTCATTAGGTACTACCGAAAGTGTACTCTCAGCAGAAGATGTAGCAGATGGAAGGGGTGATTCAGATTCTGTTTCTGGAAAAAGAGAGGCCGTACTTACCGCACTTGAAGTTTGGTCCGTTGCCGCATTAGAAGCTTTTTCAGCGATTTGGTCAGCACCAATTACAGCGGGTGCCTCTTCGTCCGATCCCAGGAAGAACCAACCACCCGATAGCAACAACAGTGCAGCTACAGCCATTCCGGCTCGGCGGTACCAGTTAACCTTTGTACGCTGATCGAGCATAGACTCCATCTGCTCCCAAGAGTTCGCACTGAACTCGGGATTGACGTCTTCTAAACCCTTGCGAAAGAGGTCGTCTATATTACCTGGTTTGTCCATAGAGGAGTTGTTCGGACTGCTCCACCGAACGGGCGATCATTGCTCTCAGTTTTTTACGGGCAAAGGAAAGGTGCCATTTGGATGTTCCCTCCGAGATTTCAAGCTTAACGCCGATCTCTTTGTGCGAATATCCTTCCATGGTGTAAAGGTTGAATACCTTCCGGCTTTCGGGCGGTAAGCTTTGCACCATTTCAAGCAATTCCTCTGCTTCAAACTGCAGGTCTGCCACATTGAATGCTACCCAGTCGTTCGCCGAACCATCCGATTGGATGTCTTTGAACTGGACGATGCTCTTTTCCTTGTTGTGCTTCCGGTAGTTGTCGATGATCGTGTTGATCATAATTCTCCGAATCCACGCTTCAAAGGGGCGATCGTTGCTGTAGGTCTTGAGTTTTGTCAAGATTTTGAGAAAACCCTGATTCAAGAGAAACTCCGCATCTTCCTTATTGCGCTCATAGCGCAGGCAGATAGCAAGCAGGGTGCTGTAGCAGGTATTGTAAAGCTTGAATTGAGCCTTACGATTGTCCTTCATGCACTTTTTTAAGAGTTCCTTATCTACAAACATTTAACTGAGTAAGCTAACAAATATACAAACCAGAACGATACGTTCGAAGTTGCATGCTCCTTGTAATCAGTAAATTATTATTCCAAATCCTATTTTATCACCAACGGAATTGTCCTTATTCCATCTGATGTAATCATTTCTAACCAATAAAAACCGGCTGGCAAATTCGTCGTTTCTACTCCGAAATCCCCATCATACTTTAGATGTTGGACTTCAAGACCTTGACTGTTTCGCAACCGAATTTCGGTACTCGACTCTACCCCTTGGAGGTAAAATCGATCGTTTACCGGGTTGGGAAAAACTTTTATTTCCGGACTATTTTTTTCTAAATCTGCTGCTCCAAGAGCATCCAAAACCTCAACAGATTCCTTTCCAATGATAAAATGAAGGTTCTCCAAAGTAGGATTCGCAGAGTTAAATTCCATGGAAACAGTTGCCATCGATTTACCTGGGTAATCTACAACCAAGCCCAAAGTGAGCAGCGGTAATTGGTCTACTACAAACTTGCCTTGTTGATTGGAGTAGGTTTGAGCAATCACACGGCCTTGTGCATTCAACACAATGACCTGGACACCACTGGCCAATTCACCTTCCAGGTGGTTTACCACCCCAGATCCGTAGGTTAACGTGCCCGAAACTCGAGCGGTACCCGTGGATGCCAATGTTTTGGATTGTAAGGATATGTCTTTGTGATCCATATCCCCGTTTAAGACCAGAGCGGTTGACTCTTTCCATTGAACTTGATTGCCATAATACGTATCCAGGTAATCATGCGACTGGGCCGAAACCATTCTGGCCTGAACATAATAAGTTCCTGGAATAAGGAGATCAAATTCATAGTCCCCATTTTCTCCGTAAGAGGTAACTGAATCAATTTTTTCAGCATGCCCGGGTAATTGTTCCCGGTAGAGAAACACCTTTACGGAATCCATGGTAAAGCTTCCTTTAAAAACTTTTCCCGATAAAGAATAGAACGCATCAGCCGACCTAACCACTTGACTGTCATTAGATTGCCCAAATGCAAAAAGCACAAGAAACAACCCTGGAAGAAGACTTCCAATTATTTTCCAATCACGGTTCATCCGGCATCCATAAGCTTAGACGGAAAAAACGGGTAAAAAGTTGGTTACTAGGCTAATTGTTTTGCTTTCGAATTCTTTTATAGGTTCTAATGGCGATCATCAGCAAGCCTGAAAACACCAAAAGTCCAATTAGTCCCCATACCCAATTGATTAGATCACGGAGGGAAATGATGAACACGATACTCACCAAAAAGACAGTGGCTACTTCATTCCAAATACGCAGTTTAAAGGAGCTGTGCTTGTAACGATCCTGGGCCAGATTTCTGAAAATAGAATGACAAGCAATGTGGTAGAGGTATAAGCCAAAAACAAAACTCAACTTTAGGTGCATAAATGGGGCTGTGAGCAAGGAAGGATTGAGGTAGAGCATTCCACCGGCAAATACTCCGGTCAAAATTGCTGAGGGCCAGGTAATGCCATACCAGAGCCGTTTTTGCATCAAACGAAACTGGCGAATCAATATGCTTCGCTCCGGCTCTTCCTTTTCGGAAGCTTCGGTTTGGTAAATAAACAAGCGAACAATGTAGAACAGCCCGGCAAACCAGGTGACTACAAAGATGATGTGAAGCGCCTTGAAATAGAGGTAAGACATCTCAATTTTTACGCAAAAGTAAAGCACTCGGAACTAGGCCCGCCTTTTGAGGATCGAATTAACTTTGCAAAAAAAATTATGAAGGCTAGAAAAGCATCTGAATCACTCACCATATCCACCCGAATTGTACTTCCCAACGACACCAATGTTTTGAATAATCTCATGGGCGGGCAATTGCTGAGCTGGATGGATGTTACAGCTGCCATATCGGCCCACCGTCATTGCGGTCGCGTGGTAGTTACTGCTTCCGTCAACAATGTTTCGTTCAACCACCCAATAGCCTTGGGCGACATTGTGACGATTGAGTCCAAAGTTTCTCGGGCTTTTTCGTCTTCCATGGAAGTTTACATCGACGTCTACGTGGAGCACCGCACCAGTGGTGAAAAAATCAAATGCAACGAAGCTATCTACACCTTCGTTGCGGTCGATCAAAATGGAAGTTCAATAGAGGTTCCGGGCTTAAAGCCCGAAACCGAATTAGAAGTTAAACGCTTTGAAGGAGCGCTGAGACGTCGGCAGCTCAGCCTGATTTTGGCAGGGAAAATGGATCCTTCCCAGGCTACCGAGCTCAAGGCGCTGTTTTCCTAAGCAGAAGCGGCTTTAAAAGCCTTTGGCCCGTATAGCGGACCTTCGTATTCAGCGGAAGACATACCGAGGTACATCACGTAAAGCCCGTTGAACAGAATAACAAGGATGTAATTAACGATTCCTCGTTTGCCGAAGCAATTGCATAGCTCAATGTAAACAGTGGCAATGAAAATGGCCATAATGGTCATCATAGCTACCATGGTTACGTTTGCGGCCATGCTATGATCACCCGTCAAAACAATGTAAGCAATGATGGGTGGAGGGATCATTAAAAAAAGGCTTTGCCAAGCCGGCCGTCCCATGATTTTAAGGAAAATAACCACGTTCCAAACCGGGATGATGCTGGCCACCCCTGGAAGGCTGCACTTGTAGTACAAAACCCATTGTCCGAGGATGCCGAAGGCTATGAGTAGCCCGAGCAAAACCCATAAAAATTCGTTATTACCAGCGTACTGGTAAAATTCAATAAAAGGTAATTTTAACAGAGTATGAAGTTGTTCCATAGGCACAAAAAATTTAAGTTTCAATAAAGATACCCAAATCTGCCAGAAACACAACCGCGTTCTACCCCGGCTCAGAAAACATTAACAAACAGCTTTTTAACGGTATTAACCGTTGACCAATTCGGCTTGCTGGGGCTGTTTTTGGTTGATGTCTTTGATGACTGCACCCATGTTGCAAGTACCCGTAAAGATGGCCTCTGGTTCGATGGAAAGCTTCACCGTTTCGATGTCGGCATGGAGCCTTGCGGTCGCTTGAAGTGAGAGTAGATTTTCGACCTTGACTTTCCCTTTGACTTCCCCGGAAATATTGGCGTTTTGGCAAATAATTTCACCTTCAATTCGACCGGTGCTACCCACTACAACTTTGCCTTTTGACTGAACCGTACCAAACAGAATTCCATCGATTCTAATGTCACCATTAGTTTCAATATCACCTGTGATTTTAGTCCCATTGGCAATGTGATTTCGTGCGCCTGATTCTCCTTCTCCGTTGCGCGCCATATTCTTCCTGTTTTTTAACATACCGGGAAAATTAAGGGGCCAAAGATAACGATTATCAACAATTCACAGTTGATAATTCTTCTTCATGAATTCCTCGTAGAGCTCAGGGCGGTTGTCCTTGAAGAAGATTGCGTAGTTGTTATAGGAGATGATTAAGAACTTGAAATTCTGTTGATTAATCTTTTTCAAGCTCGTATGATTTCCCTTAAAGGATTCGTAGTAATCCTGAGCGCCTAATTCATTAGAAAATTGCTTGATGGCAATCATGTAATTATCGCCCATCACGATCGCTTCATCCACGGTCAATCCTTTCATGGCATGGTAGGCCTTGTTGTAATTGGCCACCGATTTCTTGATTTCAGAAATATCATGTCCGGATTTAGGCACCAGGAGAACCGCCAGGTATTTTGAATTCTTCTCATAGGAATAAGGTGGAGGAGGCTTTACTTCGCTCACCTTCTTTTCGGCTGTTAGAATACTAATCTTGTTTTGAGCATCTTTAGCCTCATCGGTACCCGAATGACGGCCGGCAAAATCTTTGAGACTGGCCACCAATTCACCCTTATTCCCCTGCCCTTTACTCAGGGCCTTTAAATAGAGGAATTTTAGCTTGTAATCGTTATCCGGGTACTTCGCCATGGATTTGTCCACATAGTCGATACAAGCCTGATAAAAGCCGCGTGAATAGTAGTAGTAACACTTGTTGTATCGATCTCTAACGGCTTTGTTCTTATCGGTGAGTTTGGAGGCGTAATCCGGGTCTTTGATAATCTTGGCGTAATCACTGTTTGGATAACGATAGAGGATGTAGTTTTTGTAGTAATTCGCCGAATCCCTACCGAGGTCGTAATACATCCGATACAAGCGGTAGTAACAGTTCATGTGGTGCTCTGAGGTATCAAAGCGGCTAACAAGATTTCGGAATGCTCCAATGGCGGCAGGAATGTCCTGCATATTCTCTTTGTAAATATTCCCCATCGCGTAATAGGCATCGGCGATCTTTTTGTTGGACTCAGCCAAAGCTTCGTCGGTAAAGGGGATATCCTTTAGGTACTGGGTACGATCGGTGATTCCTGCCATAACAGAGTCACCCATACTATCGTTAAAGTCAGCAAAATCGTCGGGCGAAATACTGGTCTTATCACTCCTTCTCCAATCGTCGGCGTTTGCCCGGTTTCCCCATACCTTTTTAAACTCTGCCTCTCCTATCTGGAGGTTTCGGTCGTTGTAGAAATACCATTTACCCTTGGCAGCGGTGGGGTCATCGAAACCTGAAAATCCTGAAGATTCTGGAATGGCGTTCTCTTGCTCCTCTTCTAATCGGCGTTTCTCTTCCTCTGCTGCAATTCGATCATCAATAATATTGTCGATGTAGGCCTCCAGCTCATCTTCACTCAGGTTGCGCAATTGCTGAACACTGTCTTCAAATTGAACAATGAGCATCTGCTCCACCAGGTCCTTCAAACTCTGTTGGATGTTTACAATCTGGGCATGATCCGGAAAATCATCGGGAATGTACTGAACCGTACTATCGTAATAGGCCTGAGCTGGAATATACTCGGGGCGATCAAAATACAATTCTGCCAAGGTCAGGAACGACAATCCTTTTTGATAGTCATCATCTACGCTCGTTTTAGTAGACAGAGTAAGGGCTCGAATTTGTTTTTCTTCTTCCCCTTCAGCCTCGTATACTTCAGAAAGAGCATAGTATAATTTGTCGCGATATTCCAGGTTCTTTTCGTCGCGAAGCATTTTTAGCAATACTCGCTTAATGTCGTAGGCACTTCCATCATCAGAGGTATAGGCCAGGGCTCGGTTCATTTGAGCCCAGAATTCCATTTCATACTCGGGGTGCCGTTTAACCACGGCCTGATACATTTCATTGGCTCGGATCGTCTCTCCTTCTTCAGCATAAAGCTGAGCCAGAATAAACATCCACCGGGTTCCAATTTGCTTGTCCTTTTGCCATTTAATGGCCTCTTCAAGAAGAATGATGGCCTTGGTTACATCTCCGGTTCGTAGAGAATATTCCGCCGCTAAAGCTTTAAACTCGGCCATGTACTTTTCTGGAATATCACCATCGTTGTTCATGACGTAGATGATGTTTTCCGCCCGATCCATTTCTTCCGTTTCAAACAACGTGCGGATCATCCATAGCTGGGCCTCATATTTGGTCTCGGTTTTCTTAAACTTCTTGTGTACGTATTTAAAGATGGGCTTACATTCCTTGTAATTCTTTTCGTAGAAATAGGCTTTCCCAATCAACATCCAGGCCTCATCGATCCATTTACAGTACTCTTTACCTTTAATGTCCATGGAGTGAAATTCGATAACCCGGCTACATTTTTTAATCACCACGTCCATGTCACCTTGAATGGCATTGGCCGCATCGTCATCTCCATAAATAAACAAAGGCAGGCGTTCCCGGTAGTTATCCCGGTGGCCATTTGCCAGCTTTTCCGTTCCACCTCTATAGGCCTCTTTGGCATTGAAATAGCCATTCCAACGGGCGTTGGTATTGTGGTAAAAACGGTTGAGTGCGGTGTTCTTCTTTTGGGAACAAGAAGTCACCAGAAGAATCACTCCAAACAACAGAATAGGTATGTAGGTTTTCGTCTTCAACCTGAATGGTGCGTTTAGCGAAGCTAACCAAACGACTGACGCGCAAAATTATTTTATTTTTTTAGCAGAACGTTGCTAAGTTCAAGAAAGCTCGTTAAGTCAAATTATAAGATATTTGCTGATTCACAGATGGAAAGCAAGAAAAAACAGCCCAAGGCACAAAAAATGATGAAGCGAATCCGACACAAGTCGAGACTCGTAATCATGAATGACGACACCTTTGAAGAGCAGTTTTCCATGAATCTGTCTATGCTTAACGTCTTCACCTGGGGCGGACTCTTTCTCCTATTTTTTGCCACTGTGATCACCTTGATCATTGCCTTTACTCCACTGCGTGAGCTTATTCCAGGCTACGCGGACATTCACACTCGAAAGCTGGCTACCTATGCTGATATTCGAGCTGACTCCTTACAAAATGTGGTTCGCCAAAATAAATTGTACCTCGATAATATTAAGGCTATCATGGAAGGCAATGTACCTAATGGCGAAGATTCCAGTCAGGGAAAGCCTCTGGTACAAAGTGCAGGGTTTCAACCCAGCTCCGATCAACCTTCGGAGGATGAAAATACGCTTCGGGATCATGTAGAAAGAGAAGAGCGCTACAATTTATCCCATCAGGAATCGGGTAACGGAGAAGATCCGCTTAATCAACTGGTGCTTTTTGCCCCTATTAAAGGAATGATCAGCTCACCCTACGAAGCCAGCTTAAAGCACTATGGTATAGATGTGGTTCCTGCATCCGAAGATGCCTCAGTAAAAGCCACCTATAAAGGCATGGTGATTCAGGCTTCCTGGACTTCGGAAGAAGGGCATGTTTTGGTGATTCAGCATCCGGGTAACCTCATTTCGGTGTACAAACACAACTCCGTGCTACTCAAAAAAGCAGGCGACCTGGTAAAAGCCGGTGAGGCGATCGCTATGGTGGGCAACTCCGGAGAACTTTCCACAGGACCTCATCTTCATTTTGAGCTGTGGTTCAACGGCCAACCTGTAGATCCTGGGAAGTATATGGTCTTTTAGGTTGAATCTTAAATCATAAGGGAAAATCTTAAATCTTAATTTCCTGAAAATTTGACTTCAGCTTTAACATTTAAAATTGAGCCCCTCTCTTTCTCTCTTTTTTTAGGCATAAAAAAAGCCCCGAAAATTCGAGGCTTTTAAAATATAGATCAATCCTTAAGATTTAAGATTCACTCTTGTAGTCCCATTCTTCCAGGAACTTGGTTGTAAAATCACCTTCGATAAACCGTTCGTTTCTCATCAGTCTGTTGTGGAAAGGAATGGTCGTTTTCACTCCTTCAACAATGTACTCACCCAAGGCTCTTTCCATCTTTTTGATGGCTTCTTCCCGGGTTTGAGCAACGGTGATCAATTTAGATACCATGGAATCGTAGTTAGGTGGAATCGTATACCCCGCATAAACGTGAGTATCGATACGAATTCCAATCCCTCCTGGTTCGTGGTAATTGGTGATTTTACCCGGACTTGGAATCCAATTTCTGAACGGATCTTCCGCATTGATACGACACTGAATAGCGTGCCCTTTAGGGAAGTAGTTCTTTCCAGAAATAGATTCACCTGCAGCGATCAAAATCTGCTCCTTAATCAGGTCAAACTGGATCACCTCTTCGGTAATCGTGTGCTCCACCTGAATACGGGTGTTCATCTCCATGAAGTAGAAATTGCGGTGCTTGTCTACCAAGAATTCTACGGTACCTACACCTTCATATCCTACTGCTTGTCCAGCGCGAATAGCAGCTTCACCCATGGCCTTTCTCAACTTAGGAGTCATGAAAGGAGAAGGTGTTTCTTCAACCAACTTCTGGTGACGACGCTGAATAGAACAGTCTCTTTCAGAAAGGTGACAAACCGTTCCGTACATATCACCAGCAATCTGGATTTCGATGTGACGTGGCTCCTCAATGAATTTCTCCATGTACATACCATCATTTCCGAAGGCAGCAGCAGCTTCACGTTTGGTCGAATACCAAGCATCTTCTAATTCTTCATCATTCCAGGCAACGCGCATACCCTTACCTCCACCACCGGCGGTAGCTTTCAGCATAATAGGGTAAACGATTTCGTTGGCTACTTTCTTCGCCGTTTCAAAATCAGGAAGAATACCTTCTGATCCAGGAACACAAGGAACACCTGCAGCAATCATAGTAGACTTAGCCGTAGCCTTGTCTCCCATTCCTTCAATCATTTCAGGAGATGCTCCGATGAATTTGATTCCGTTTTCTTCACAAATCTTAGAGAATTTGGCGTTTTCAGAAAGGAATCCGTATCCTGGGTGAATAGCGTCTGCGTTCGTGATTTCAGCAGCTGAGATGATGTTTGGTATGCGTAGGTAAGAATCCGTACTGGAAGCTGGACCAATACATACCGCTTCGTCAGCAAACCTTACCGGTAAGCTGTCTTTGTCTGCCGTGGAATATACAGCCACGGTTTTGATCCCCATTTCTTTACAAGTACGAATAACGCGCAATGCGATTTCACCTCTGTTGGCGATCAATATCTTCTTAAAAAGCTTTGCTTTCTGCTTTTTCATAGGCTCCTATTTTGATCCGAAAATCAGTTTACCAATTAGCTTGGGTCAACCAAAAATAGAGGCTGATCGTACTCTACTGGAGTGGCATCGTCTACCAACACCTTCACGATCTTACCAGATACCTCAGATTCGATTTCGTTAAACAACTTCATCGCTTCAATGATGCATACTACGTCTCCACTGTTGATCGTATCACCAACATTGCAGAATACGGGCTTATCAGGAGATGGAGAGCGGTAGAAGGTACCGATCATAGGTGATTTTACTTCAATGTACTTCGAGTTGTCCTCGGCAGCAGCTTCAGGTGCAGGTGCAGCAGCTGGAGCCGGTGCGGGTGCAGGTGCCGGAGCGGCAGCCACAGGGGCCACAGGAGCCACAGGGGCAGCTGGCATGGCGGCAGGTACATGAGGTACGTTTGCCATAGGTACCGCTTGAATAACGGTTTGCTCAGCAGCAGCTTTTCCTTTAGGTTTAGGTGCCGGCGTTTTGATCACCAACTTTACGTCGTTCATCTCAAGTTCTACCTCGCTGACGCCTGATCTGGCTACAAACTTGATTAATGCCTGAATGTCTTCAATTTTCATATTGTCAGTGTTTATTTTGTATTAGCTCCGTCGTATGCCCACTTAACGTAAACAGCTCCCCAGGTAAATCCACCTCCAAAAGCCGACAGAATCAGGTTATCTCCTTTTTTTAATTTATCCTCCCATTCCCACAAGCAAAGTGGAATGGTTCCGGAAGTTGTATTTCCGTATCGTTGAATGTTAATCATCACCTTGGACGGATCTAAATCCATCCGGCTGGCTGTCGCATCAATGATTCGTAGGTTAGCCTGGTGAGGAACCAGCCAATCTACTGAGTCCCCGGTAAGGTTGTTACGGGTCATCACGTCAGCTGAAACTTCAGCCATATTGGTTACGGCAAATTTGAATACCTGCTTGCCTTCTTGATGCACAAAATGCTGATTGGCCTCTACAGTTTCATGACTGGCCGGCAATACCGAACCACCTGCAGGCTGAACCAAGTGCTTAACACCGGATCCATCAGAATGCAGTTTAAAGTCCATGATACCTACTTCATCTTCGGTAGGTTCCAGCAAAACAGCTCCGGCACCATCTCCAAAAATCACACAAGTTGTGCGATCGTCGTAGTTGATAATCGAACTCATTTTGTCTGCTCCCACAACCACTACTTTCTTGTATTTCCCGGTTTCAATAAACTGAGAAGCAGTGGACAAGCTGTAGATGAATCCCGAACAGGCCGCACCTACGTCAAAACTCCAAGCATTTTTCGCTCCGATTTTGTCGCAAATAACATTGGCTGTAGCAGGAAAGTTGTAATCTCCGGTTACCGTACCGCAAATAAGCAGATCGATATCCATGGGCTCAATGCCCCGTTTCTTGCAAAGCTCCAATACCGCCGGAACAGCTAAATCAGAAGCTCCGGTTTTTTCACCCTTCAAGATTCGTCGTTCTTTGATACCCGTTCGGGTGGTAATCCACTCGTCCGTAGTATCTACGATTTTTTCCAGGTCCTTATTGGATAAAACATCAGGCGGTACATATCCCCCAACGGCAGTAATTGCTGCTCTGATTTTTCCCATTATTGAAAGGCGTTTTTGATTTTATCCGCTAAACGAGCCTTAGCCACATCGAGCGAATGTTTGAGCATATTTTTGATGGCTTCCGGACTGGATATACCGTGACCGATGATCACGTTACCATTAACACCCAAAACAGGTGTACCACCATAAAGTTCATAATTAAAGCGATCGAAAAATTCGTCTTGAATCCCTCGTTTCTTAATCATCGAATAAAAGGCTTCCGCTTCCTTAAGCATCACGTTACCGGTAAATCCGTCACAAACAATGACATTGACGTCGCTATTGAAAATATCGCGTCCCTCCACATTACCTACAAAACGAAAATCCGGAGAATCTTTCATGAGTCCATGAGCGGCCTGGGCGAGCAGGCTACCTTTTTCTTCTTCTTCGCCAATATTAAGCAATCCTACTTTAGGTTCGGTTATTCCAAACACACTTTCGGCGTAAACCGACCCCAAAATTCCGAACTGATACAAAACATCCGGTTTTACATCGGGGTTAATTCCCACATCCAGTAAGATGGTCATCGACCCATCTGGACAAGGTAGTGCTGTAGTAATACTTGGGCGAATCACCCCTTCCACTGCGCGAATAGTAAACATGGATCCGGCCAGCATAGCGCCTGAATTACCGGCACTGGCGAATACATCAATTTCCCCTTTTTTCAGCAGGTGAAAGCCGAGGGCAATGGAAGAATTAGGTGAATTTTTGAAAGCACGAGCCGGATGATCGGCCATGCGAATAAATTCCGTGGTGTGAACGTAATTGAAGCGGTAGGGATCCAGTCCTTCCTTCTCGACCCGAGCCTTAATTTCATCCCGGTTGCCGATAAGAACGATATCTATTTCTTCGGGGAGTTCTCGCCGTGCTTCAACGGCTCCGAGTATGGTTGACTCGGGTGCAAAATCCCCTCCGTAGATATCTAGCCCTAAACGCATATATTATGGTAAGAAAGGGAAGCTAAAATAGATATTCTATTTAAACTTCGCTCGCTTTCTCCATCACAACTTTGCCCTTGTAGTATAGTTTGCCTTCAAACCAGTGAGCGCGGTGATAGAGATGGGGCTGACCCGTTGTAGGGCAGGTAGTTACAGTAGGTGCTACTGTTTTGTAATGCGTCCGTCTCTTATCTCTTCTTGTCTTTGACGTTTTACGTTTAGGATGTGCCATCTTCGTAAATTATTTCCGTTTCAAACTTTTCAATGCATTCCAGCGGGGATCGGTTGATTCCTCTTCCTCTCCTTCGCCGTAATTCAGCTCTTCAATTTTCTTGACCATTTCCGGATCACATTCTCCCTCATTATGCACATTTTTTAATGGTAAAGCCAAGTGTATGAATTCATACAGCAACTGACTCACGTCGTATTTATGTGCCGCAGGGATATGTGGATGAGTTCGTCTTCATGCCAGGAGGGTTCATCCGTAAACTTCCCAACTACTCTTTGCTCAATCGCCATGGGAACATCCATAGGATTCATACAAAGGTCGCAAGGAACCGAAACCGAACCTTCAATTGTAAAATTCAACTCCAGCATGCTTTCTCTCTTGTCCAGCAACACTTCTGCCGCTAAACTCCCGTCCTGAATCAGGTTTTCACCAAATCCATTCTGCTCAAAAAATTCAAAGAACTTTTTATCCAACTCAAACTGAAATGTATGTTTCCCTGTACTTAAGCCGGATAGCCTAATTTCATAGCGTTCCATACCTTTCAAGTTTTCGAGCCGGCAAATTTATAAAAATTAATCATACAACAGCCGTAAGAAATTCTCAGTCTCCTCGGTTGTCTCTGATTTTTGCCTTTTTCAAGGGGTTTTCTGATAACTTTCTGTAATCCTTACGATTACGGAATACTTCAAGCGCCAAATAAACGGCATTTCTAAAAGATTGTTCACTCGCCACATTTTTCCCGGCGATATCATAGCCCGTTCCATGGTCCGGAGAAGTTCTAACAATGGGTAACCCAGCAGTAAAATTCACCCCCTGATCGAAAGACAGCACCTTGAAGGGTGTTAAGCCCTGATCGTGGTACATGGAAAGGATGCCATCGTACTTCTTATAATTGGGCGAACCCATAAACCCATCGGATGGGAAGGGACCAAATGCGCGAATACCTTTGGAGAAAGCTTCTTCAATAGCTGGAATGATAATTTCCTGCTCTTCCTTTCCAATGGTTCCGTTATCTCCGGAATGAGGATTTAATCCCAATACAGCGATATTGGGTCGCGTTAATCCAAAGTCCTGAATGAGAGATTTGTTAAAGATCTCCAGCTTTTTAACAATTAACTCTTTGGTGATCAGTCCGGCCACATCCTTCAAAGCCACGTGTCCTGTAACTGTACCCATTCGCAAATTGTCATGGGCCAATATCATCAATGGGTGATCCTCATTAGCGTAATTAGCCAAATACTCGGTATGGCCCGCAAAAGGAAAATCCTCTGACTGAATGTTGTGTTTATTGATCGGAGCTGTAACCAATACATCGAGCTTGTTAGCCGCCAAATCGCGGGTAGCCGCATCCAGCGACAAGAAGGCATATTTACCACCTTCAGCCGTGGAATTCCCGATTTCCAGTGGAACCTCTTCCTTCCACACCTCGATGACATTCGTTTTCTTGGAGTTTGCCTTATCGGCGTCTTCTACCACCTGAAAGCTAAAGTCTTGAATACCGAGAAGCTTGCGATGAGCTCGGGCCATGGAATGCGAAACATAAATAACGGGGGTACAGATTTCAAACATCCGGGAATCCAAGAAGGTTTTGATAATCACCTCCAGACCAATTCCATTGATGTCACCAACCGAAATACCAACCCTTAGCTTTCCACTCTTGGGCTTCGATTTTGAGTGCTTTTTTCGGGCGACCATGATCAGCCTTTTTCAACCGTTCTTTTGAAGAAATCGAAGAGCATACGCACTCCCACACCGGTTCCTTCAATGCCGCGGTAATTTTTATTGGTGTGATTGTAAGCTGGCCCAGCAATATCCAAGTGGATATATGGATAAGCCGAATTACCATCATCATCTTTGGTAAAGTACTCCAGGAATTTACCGGCAGTGATCATTCCAGCCTCAGGGCCACCAATGTTTTTGATATCGGCGATATGAGATTTCATTTGATCGGCATATTCATCCCAGAATGGAAACTGAACAACACGCTCGTAGGTTTCATAACCACTTTGGATCAATTCATCCTGGTAAGTCTGATCTGCGTTACCCATAGAAATCATGGCCTGATCTCCAATGGCTCGAGCAGCTGCTCCCGTAAGTGTAGCTAAATCGATAACCAACTTCGGATTGAATTTTCTCGCATAAGAAAGAGCATCAGCCAAAATCATACGACCTTCTGCATCGGTATTCAACACCTCTACGGTCATGCCGTTGTGCATGTGAATAACATCACCCGGAGCATAAGCGTTTCCGTCAGGTCTGTTTTCCGTAGCAGGAACCAATCCAATTACCCAGATTGGAAGCTTTGCCTTGGTTAATGCACAGATGGTTCCAACCACAGCGGCGGAACCTCCCATATCAGACTTCATGTAGTCCATGGAATTTGGCGTCGGCTTAAGACTTAACCCTCCCGTATCGTACACCACACCTTTACCTACTAAAATGTATGGCTCAGCGTTTACGGCATTTTCTGGCTTCCACTCCATGGTGGAAAATGTTGGAGGATTAGGAGATCCCATATTTACAGCCAACAGACCTCCCATTTTCATACTCTGGATCTTGGCCTTGTTAAAGACTTCCACTTTGAATCCAAGATCATCGCCCAAATCCATAATGTCGTGAGCATATTGCTCGGCCGTCAAATAAGACAAGGGCTCGTTAACGAAGGTTCTTGCCAGGCCATTGGCCCAAACAACCGCATTTAACTCAACAATATCATTGTCCTCCACACCATCAATGGCGATACTCTTCAAGGAGTTTTTACGCTTATCCTGATCGGAGAAATATTTTAGAAACTGGTAATTGGTCATACCCACACCCTCGGCAAATGCCAAACGCAAATAGGCGTCTACAGAACCATAAATAGCTACTTCTTCCACACCCAAACCGTTCAGTGAATTACATACCTGAGCGGCAGCGATACGGGCTTTCTCTTTATTCATATAAGCCCGAGAATCGGCAGATACTTGATACACAAAAACCTGACCGGTCAAACGATTCAAATGAACGGTGCTTTTCTTCTCACCCAGTTGATCAGCAACAAAACTCTTTTCTGCATCGCTCAACACCCCGTCTGGGATAGCGTCTACAGATTCACAAAGGATAATTTGATTAGGGTAGTTATCAGTACCGGTTTTATGGAATAGATTGCTCATAAATTAGGACATTTTAAGGGGGCAAAAGTAGGTAAAAAGCAGGGACAGATAGGGCAAAAAAAGAAGGCTCCCCGCTACCTTTTGTTAAAGGTATACCAGAAAGCCTTCTAACTTCTATCGTGACGGGTTATACCTAAAGAGTACCCCGATTTTCCTGCTCTCTTTCAATCGCTTCGAAAAGGGCCTTAAAGTTTCCTTTTCCAAAGGATTGCGCTCCTTTACGTTGAATAATTTCGAAGAAAAGGGTAGGACGGTCTGCTACAGGCTTGGTAAACAACTGCAACAGGTATCCTTCATCATCGCGATCGATTAGAATACCACGCTCACGCAACGGAGCCAACTCCTCATCGATGCTTCCTACGCGATCCATTACGGTTTCGTAGTAGGTATCGGGCACGTGTAGGAATTCTACTCCGCGACGCATCATTTCAGATACGGTGTGAACAATATCCTTGGTAGCTACAGCGATGTGCTGAACCCCAGCTCCGTTGTAAAAATCCAGGTATTCTTCTACCTGAGACTTCTTACGACCCTCTGCAGGCTCATTGATTGGGAATTTGATACGACCGTTTCCATTGGTCATCACCTTACTCATGAGAGCGGTGTATTCCGTAGAAATATCTTTATCATCAAAAGAAACAAGCTGAGTAAAGCCCATAACTTTAGAGTAGAACTCAGACCAAGTATCCATTTCATTCCAACCTACATTACCCACCATGTGATCGATGTATTGCAAGCCAATTGGCTCCGGATTGTAGTCAGATTCCCACTTCTCGTATCCAGGAAGGAAAACACCATCGTACTCACTTCTTTCTACGAAAATGTGAACCGTCTCTCCGTAGGTATGAATTCCTGAACGAACTACTTTTCCGTATTTATCAGACTCTTCAACCGGCTCCATGTAGGATTTAGCACCGCGGCTGGTAGTCTCTTCCCAAGCTTTTCTGGCATCAGGAACCCAAAGGGCTACTACCTTAACACCATCACCATGGGTTTCGATATGCTTGTTGATTTCCCCACCTTCAGTCATTGGCGAGGTAAGCACCAATCTAATTTTGTTTTGTTGAAGAACGTAAGACACGCGGTCTTTCACTCCTGTTTCCAATCCGGCATAACCCAAAGATTGAAACCCAAATGCTGTTTTGTAGAAGTGAGCGGCTTGCTTCGCATTTCCTACATACAATTCCACATAATCAGTTCCCAAAAGAGGCAAGAAATCCTCTGCTCCATCGAAGATTTTTTCTAATCCGTATTCTACGTTTTTTAATCCAGTGCTCATAGTTCTATCAATTGAGTCTAATAAATGTAAGTTTTTTAATGCTCCAACCAGCTACGGTAGTAGTCGTCGTCTGAAATTTTCATCGCGTCCTCAGTTAGCATCAGCGGCTTGAAAGTATCAACCATTACAGCCAATTCGAGGGTCTCTTTTTTACCGATACTTCTTTCCATTGCACCTGGGTGTGGTCCATGAGGAATTCCCGCTGGGTGCAAGGTCAAGTGTCCCGGGGCAATATCGTTTCGGCTCATAAAGTCACCATCTACGTAATAAAGCACCTCGTCAGAGTCGATGTTGCTGTGGTGATAAGGCGCTGGAATAGCTTGCGGGTGATAGTCGTATAAACGAGGCACGAACGAGCAAATCACGAAAGCATCGGTTTCAAAAGTTTGGTGGATGGGTGGAGGTAAGTGTACCCGTCCAGTAATGGGCTCGAATTCGTAAATCGAGAAAGCGTAAGGGTAATTGTAACCATCCCAACCAGCTACGCTAAAGGGGTGCGCAGCGTAAATATAGTCATGCACCTGGCCTTGCTTTTTAATCTTGATTAAGAACTCACCCTGCTCATTGTGTGTTTCCAACTCCGATGGCGGGCGGAAATCACGCTCACAGAAAGGAGAGTGCTCCAACATTTGACCGAAGTTGTTGCGGTATCTTTTCGGTGTAAAAACCGGGTGCTTCGAAGTGGTATAAAAAAGTCTGTTTTCGTTTGAATCGAACTTAAGCGTGTAGATCATTCCACGTGGAATAACCAGGTAATCTCCTTTCTTAAAAGGAATATTCCCCAACATAGTGCGCAAGGTTCCGCTTCCCACGTGAACAAAAATCACTTCGTCTTCATCTGCATTTTTGTAGAAATAGTCGACCTCCTGAGAAGTAGGCGCGGCCAGTTCGAGAAGCACATCGCCGTTAACCATAATGGGTACACGAGCTTCAAGATGATCTGCGGCCGGAGGCACTTGAAATCCTTTTAAGCGCTGAGATTTCAGGTTACGTTCTACAGCAATTTTTGGAGTTACATCTTTTGAACCCAAAATTTGGGATACCTGAGTCGGTCGGTTAACGTGGTACAACAGCGATGACATTCCAGCAAATCCTGCAGTACCAAATAGCTCCTCATAGTGCAATCCGCCATCTTCCTTTTCAAAGGTGATGTGACGCTTGGAGGGAAAGTTTCCCAGCTTGTGATAAAAAGGCATAATCGTTCAGTGCTTAATTTAAATCCGTCCAAAAGTAGCGAGTCCCCCAGCCTTGAACAATGATATATATCAACTTTGAAAAGCAATGAACTCGCTGTCAATCCTATAGAAATAGGCCGTATCTTTACGCTGTGAAATCGGCTATCCTAATCCTTTTATTTGGAGCACTCTACTTAACTTCCTTTGGGCAAGTATCACTTTCTGTGACTTCTCCTGAGGCGCTTAAAAATCAGAGTCGATTGGATTATGGCCTTTCACAACCGACCATTCAGCAAACCATGACCGTCGGCCAACTCCGTGAAATCAACCATTACCTTTCTCGAAGCTGCTATACCCCTTTCTGGTCGGTTTATGTACCGGCAAATGCTTGTGGACCTATCGATAATCCCTGGTGCGCCAGGACTGCAGGTGATGCTATAATCGGCGGAACGGTGGTTTGGCTAAAAGAATCATTATTTCACAATCGTCCTTTATTTCCAAGTTGGCGGTAAACCGGATTAGGTCATTTTCCTTTTCGGTACAATGGAAAACTTTATTGGGACCTTGGGAAGTAAATTTGTTCTGGAAGGCATAAAACCAAAATGTTCGGTACTTTTGGCCACGTCTAACTACTTTAAATTAACATTCGTATTGGTCTGATTTATTGGATCATAAAAAATTTTCCTAGCTATTTATGAGTTACGAGGGTAGTCATATAACCTGTATCAGAATCAAGGAGTTAATCGAGCGAAAAAAGTTGAGCAGTGAAAAGCTGGCAAACATAGCCGGAGTCTCTGTTCCATCGATCAACAACTACCGTTGGGGAAAACGCATTCCCCGTGCGGACTTAATTTTACGACTTAGCGAACACTTCAACCTAAGTCCTAACTGGTTTTTTGGAGTTGGATCCGATGATCTGGATGTGGTCAGAGAAGATCCAGAAATGTACAAAAATGAGAACCGGGAACTCCGAGCAGAAAACACCTTTCTGAAAAAGCAAAACGACATGAGCGATCGGATGACCAAGGAGTTGATCACCGAAATCCAAGACCTGGAGGACAAGCTCAGAAGGCTCACCAAAAAACTGGAAGAGAAATAAAATCCGACTTTGATTTAAGTCTCTTACTTCCCTTTTGGCACGGGCTCATTGCTTAACACAATTTGCTTCATTTGACCGATTTCGACATTCGTTTTTGGATACATTTGTAGACCTTATTTGAATGAAGCCTATGTCGGAAAGAATTTTGGTCATTGGAGCCCTGGGTCAGGTTGGGCAAGAGTTACTTGAGTCGTTGGCCGCAGATTATGGTGCGGAGAATGTAATTGCGTCAGATGTAAAGGATGCTCCGGATTTCATCTATCCATACGAGCAGCTGGATGTGTTAGACAAAGACCGGCTGTTTGGTATCGTTAAGAAATATGGAATTACGCAGGTATACAACTTAGCTGCCCTGCTCTCAGCAACAGCCGAAAAGCATGTAGACTTTGCCTGGAGGCTGTCTATGGACGGACAATTCAATGTGCTAAACCTGGCGAAAGAAAATCACATTAAAAAGATTTTCTGGCCCAGTTCGATTGCGGTTTTTGGTCCGACTACACCGAAAGACAATACTCCTCAACACACCGTCATTGAACCCAATACGGTATATGGAATTGGTAAAATGGCAGGAGAAATGTGGAATCAATATTACCACCAGAAATACGGGGTGGATGTGCGTGGCGTGCGCTACCCTGGATTGATTGGTTGGAAAAGTTTACCCGGTGGAGGTACTACGGATTATGCTGTAGACATCTTCTACTCGGCTTTACGTGGTGAGCAGTTTAACTGCTTCCTTAACCCGGATACTTCGCTCCCTATGATGCACATGGAGGATGCCGTAAGAGCCACCCGGGAAATCATGGAAGCTCCAGCAGAATGGGTTCGCCTACGAACGTGCTACAACATTGCCGCAATGAGCTTTAATCCCGCCGAACTGACCTCGGAAATTCAAAAACACATTCCTGATTTTTCCATCAGTTACTCACCCGATTACCGCCAGGAAATTGCCAATACCTGGCCAGCCGCCATCAACGATAAAGAGGCTCGTCAAGATTGGAAATGGCAAGAAAAGTACGACCTAAAAGGGTTGACCGAAAACATGATCGAAAACCTTAAAGAACGAGCTACAGTATGAAACTGCAAGCTGCAACCTTAGCCATTTTCCTTCTAATCATTTGGGGCTGCGAAGAAGACAAACCCAAAAGACAATTAGGAACGGGAGCTGCCCCTAAATCTACTTTTAAGCCAGTAGCTAAACCAGCATTCAATGCAGATAGTGCCTACCACTACATAGATCAACAAGTAGCCTTTGGGCCTCGGGTTCCGGGTACCAAGGAGCACAAGGCTTGTGCCGATTATCTATCTGCCGAAATGACTCGTTTTGGTTGGGATGTAGAGGTTCAAGATATTACCGTAGAAGTATTTAATGGCCAAAAATTGCCGGCTTATAACATCATGGCTAGCTACGACAAGGCCAATCCCAATCGGGTTGTTCTATTTGCACATTGGGATACTCGCCCCTTTGCCGATCGTGACGATTCACGGGAAAATGTACCTATTCCGGGAGCCAATGATGGCGCCTCAGGAGTAGGAGTTTTAATGGAAATGGCTCGGGTTATCGCTCAGGATAGCCTTAAACCCAATGTGGGAATAGACATTGTGTTTTTTGATGCTGAAGACTATGGCAAACCCAGCCAGGCCATGGGAGGCCAAGACGGAAACACTTGGTGTCTGGGCTCTCAATATTGGAGTCAAAACCTACCTGAAGGTTATCAACCTAAGTATGGCGTTTTATTAGACATGGTAGGTGCTACCGGCGCCGTGTTCCCTAAGGAAGGGGTGTCTATGCAGTACAACCCTGAGTTGGTCGACCGGGTATGGTACCTGGCGGGTAAATTGGGCTACGGAAATTACTTCGTTCCTAAGATCGCCCCTGGAGGCATTACGGACGACCACCTTTACGTAAATCGCCTGGCTGGAATCCCTACTATCGACATCATTCACTACCACCATGACCGTCGCGATTTTGGTCATTTTCACCACCGTCACACGGACGACATGGCTATTATCGATACCAAGACCTTGCATGCGGTAGGGGTGACCGTTTTGGAGCTCATCTACCGCGAAGACTGAGTTTTTTAGGAGATTTACCAACGTTTCATAATCTTGAAGCGTTATTGATGTATATACATTCAAAATCTCACATCTATGAAACTCAGTTACCTACTCCGCGGTGCGGTCTTTAGCATTGGATCAATCGTAGCCGTCAGCCTTTTCATGTCCTATTCAAACTCCCCTGCTCCCAAGGGTTACACAGGCTCTCCAGCAGATGGTCGAACGTGCGGAACCAATGGCGGGTGTCATGGTGGCGGAGCAACGCAAATGCCGGGAATGATCATCACCGATATTCCTGCTGAAGGATACACGCCGGGCCAGACTTACAACGTGTCAGTTATGGTTAGAGATTCGGGTAGAATGGTATTTGGCTTCTCCCTTACTGCTCAAAACAATGCAGGTGATGGCTTGGGAACGCTGATTCCAGGAGCCGGAACAGAATTGAGCAACGATAACATTTACATCTCTCATAAAACCGGAACCACTCGCAGTGGCAATAGCAAAACCTGGCCATTCCAATGGAAAGCACCTGCTGCCGGTACCGGTACTGTTAGTTTCTACGCAACCGGAAATGCGGGTAATGATAACCGGATGGCCAGTGGAGATAACGTCTATATGGATGCCCTTACCGTAGAAGAAAAAAGCGGCGGCGGTACCACTGGTATTCAAGTTAATGCGAACCATGAAGATGCCTTCTCCATATTCCCAAATCCTGCTCAGGATTTTATGCGGGTACATTCTAAAAACGCAGGCTTGCTCACAGTTTACAATTTGAATGGGGAATTGATGTTGGAGCAACAGCTAAACCACGATCTTGAAACGGTAGATGTAAGCACTCTTGAAAGAGGTCTCTACGTAGTCAATTTCGACAATGGGGTTGATGCCTTATTGCAGCAGACCTTAATTAAGTACTAGTACAAGAAGATATTTATGGAAAAGCCTTCTCGCTTTGGTGGGAGGGCTTTTTTTGTTTTGAATTTTAAATGTTCAGGTAAAATGATGAACTTTTAATGAATTTGGAAGTCATAAGGTTACTTTAAAGGTCATCATCCTGCTTCTTCAGCACTCCTAACCAAAAATTTTAATTCGGTCATTTTGGGTTTGAATTCGGTATTCGTCGTCAGCAAGTCATTAGCCAACTTTGTGGTAATCAGCATAATCCATATCCTGGATTTAATATCGCCTGATTCTCGCATTAACAGCTATGAAAAGAATTATTTGCGCATTTGTGGCCCTAGGAGGAATCCTTTTTGCCCAGGGTCAGGGTTTCCGAATGGAATGGGCCCAGGGAATTGGTAATCTTGGAAACAACGGAACCGATCAGACTTTCCAAATAGCCTCAGATTCAAAAGGTAATGTCTTCTTTACAGGATACTATTCCAATACGGTTGACTTTAATCCTTCTCCACAGGTTATCGAAAACAGAACATCCCATGGCAACAAGGATTTATTTATTCTCAAATTAGACTCCACCGGAACCTTTAAAAGAGTCCTGACCACAGGTGGGCGAAACACAGACCAAACTGAAGCCATCTCGATAGATGCAAATGACCATGTTTACCTTGCTGGGTATTTCTTGGACACCTCCGATTTTGATCCGGGTCCGGCACAGGACCTTCATATTTCTAATGGTCTTACCGATGCCTTCATCCTGAAACTGGATTCATCGGGCCAACTGATCAGAGCACATTCTTTTGGGGGGCAGGTAATGAGAATATAAAAGATATAGCTACGGATCATAACGGAAATTTATACGTCACAGGCAGTTTCGAAGGCTTCATGGATTTTGATCCTGGCCCTGACACTACCTATTACCAGTCTGAAGGCTCGAGTGATCTTTTCATCTCCAAATTTGACCCAAATGGTAAACTTTTATGGACTAAAACCCTAGGGTCTTTTGGTATCGATGAAGGTGAAGATGTGGAAGTTGACAGCCATGGAAATGTTTTTCTTACGGGCAAAACCTGGGGCATTGTTGATATGGATCCGGGCCCTGGAAACTTTTATCGTGGAGATTCAGGAATTTACCAATCCTTTGTACTTAAGCTTGATAACCAAGGCCAATTTCTTTGGTCCTCTGTGCTCGCTAACGGGTTACAGAGCTATGGAAATGAAATCGCTCTAGGCTCGAACGGAGAAGTTTTCTCTATTGGCTATATGGTAGGAACGATTGATTTTGACCCCGATACTGGTCAACATATACTGACCTCGGGAGTAAAAGGATGCACCTTTGTACAAGGGCTCAATAATAACGGTGATTTGTTGTGGGCTTCGACTTTGGATTTTGACGGAAACATCAGGGCCAGGGATCTCGCAATCGATCCTATTGGACAGCTCTACCTATCAGGTGTTTTTTTAGGATCTGTAGATTTCGATCCTGGTCCGGGTCAGAAGCGGGTAACAGGTGTTCACAATACTTTTCAGGGGTTTATGTTAAAATTAACCCCTTCCGGCCACTTTACTTGGGTTAAGGTTTTAGAATCCAATGGAGACAACATTATTACTGATATTCAACTTACTCCATCCAATCGGCTATTAATCTCAGCCAACTCCGGCACACCCTTGGATATGGATCCAAATGGGTCTATTCATCAAATAAATATTCAAGGTTCATTGCGGAGTTCAGCTATCGCTGTCTATAGTCAAAACGCCTGCCAACCATCTGCCGGTGTAGACCAACAAACCTCTTGCCGTACCTTCACCTGGATTGATGGTCAAACCTATACTTCGGATGATTCGACGGCAACCTATACCCTCACAAATAAAAGTGGGTGTGACTCTGTGGTAACTTTAGACCTCACCATTCAAAAAGTGGACACCCAAATTACTCGAGTGGGTGACACTCTTCATGCTTTGGCTCAAGGGCTGGCCTATTTCCAATGGCTCGATTGCGACAGCAACTATAAGGCAATTCCCGGTGCGTCTCATTCAAAGTTTGCTCCTAGCAAACCTGGACAATACGCTGTAGCCATCAATCAAAATTGGTGCTTTGATACAACCTCTTGTAGTACGTACTTTCCTTCCGATAATGGCACCAACGTTGACGAGCTTCGTACAGAAAGACCAGTATTCAATGCTTATCCAAACCCTTGTTCAAAATTTATTCAGTTAAGTTCTACTCACCCAGGGACACTAACCATTCATAACCTAAATGGAGAAAAGGTTCAGGATTATTACATTCAGAAAGAAGCACGAAAAATTGATGTTGCTCACTTAAAGCAAGGCGTGTACTTGCTCATTTTCGAAAGTGAAGCAGGGCAAATGGATCACCGTAGTTTAGTGAAATATTAGATTGCCTTTATTCAAACCCAGTATCCGGAGGCAAATTCTCTCCCTCGGCAGCTTTTACAGCCAATTGGTCGCAGCGCTCGTTTTCTTTGATGTTGGCATGGCCTTTTACCCAGACAAAACGCACATTATGCTTGGGATATACCTCCAGGAATTTGAGCCATAAATCCACGTTCTTCTTGTCCTTAAAGCCTTTGCGCCTCCAATTTTGAAGCCAGCCTTTTTCCACAGCGTCAACCACGTATTTGGAATCGGAAAAAACGGTTACTTCATGGCCATAACCTTTGAGCTCCTTGAGAGCAACAATAACGGCCAATAGCTCCATTCGGTTGTTGGTGGTTCGCCTGAATCCAGCGGAAAGTTCCTTTCGGTGAACACCTGAGAGCAAAACAGCTCCATAACCACCGGGTCCGGGGTTGCCTTTTGCGGCACCGTCGGTATAAATAATGATCTGTGCGATGATGGTGAGTTTACCCCGTGAGAGAATGAGATTTGCGGGATACCATTTTCAGGCAAGCTTCTACTACGGATTGGGCATCGTAATCGCACTCCCGGTATAATTCAGCCTGGGTACCGTGCTCCACAATACGATCTGGAATTCCAAGACGAATAACCTGAGCCTTGTAGCCGTGATCGGCCATGAATTCAACAATAGCACTACCAAATCCACCTTGAATACAACCGTCTTCCAAAGTCACTACTTTGTCGAATTTGGAGAACACTTCGTGCAACATGATTTCATCCAATGGCTTGGCAAAACGCATATCGTAGTGAGCAACGTTCAATCCTTTTTCTTCCAACTGCTGAGTGGCCTTAACGGCTTCGTTTCCGATGGCTCCGATGGTTAAAACGGCAACATCTTCCCCATTCTTAATCTTCCGGCCTTTACCTACCTTGATTTCGCGGAAAGGTCTTTTCCAATCAGGCATAATTCCAGTTCCACGAGGATAGCGAATCACCCAAGGATGGGCATTCTTTTCCATTTGAGAAGAATACATCAGGTTTCTAAGCTCTTCTTCATCCATTGGAGCAGACACGATCATATTAGGAATACAACGCATAAATGCCAAGTCGTAAGCACCATGATGGGTTTGTCCATCAGCTCCAACTAATCCACCTCGGTCGAGACAGAAAACCACGTGTAAATCCTGAATGGCTACATCGTGGATCACATTGTCATAAGCCCGCTGCATAAAGGAACTGTAGATGTTGCAAAAAGGAACCATCCCCTGAGTAGCCAAACCAGCCGAGAAAGTAACAGCGTGCTGCTCGGCAATACCCACATCGAAAGCCCGATCAGGCATGGCTTCCATCATGTACTTGAGCGAACACCCTGTAGGCATTGCTGGAGTAATTCCCATGATTTTGTCATTCTTTTCAGCCAGCTCAATGATGGAATGACCAAAAACATCCTGAAACTTGGGAGGCTGAGGAGACTTAGGAACCACCTTAACAATCTCTCCAGTTTCTTTATTAAAGAGCCCGGGAGCATGCCAGGTAGTAGAACTTCCTTCTTCTGCAGGTCCATATCCCTTTCCTTTTACGGTAAGGCAATGGAGGATTTTTGGACCTGGAATATCTTTTAAATCCCGAAGTACTTTGGCCACATGAATAGGATCGTGCCCATCGATAGGGCCGAAATACCGCCAATTGAGGGATTCGAAATAGTTCGAGTTTTTGAGTAGTGAGGACTTAATTCCATTTTCGATCCGCGCTACAATTTCACGAGCATTGGACCCGAACTTAGAAAGCTTACCGAGCAAGGTCCAAACCTCATCCTTTACTGTGTTGTAGGTATGAGAAGTACTAATGTCTGTTAAATACTCCTTCAAGGCCCCTACGTTCGGGTCGATAGACATACAGTTGTCATTGAGAACAACAATCATGTCCGTATTTTCTGCACCACCATGGTTCAGTCCTTCAAAGGCCAAACCAGCTGTCATAGCACCGTCGCCAATGACCGCAATGTGCTGAATGTCTTTTTTGTTTTGGTATCGATTGGCTACCGACATCCCCAGTGCCGTAGAAATCGAAGTACTGGAGTGTCCCACTCCCATAGTATCGTATTCGCTTTCCTTCCTTTTGGGAAAACCAGAAATACCTTTGTACTTCCGATTGGTGTGAAAGCGCTCCCGTCTTCCGGTCAGAATCTTGTGACCGTAGGCCTGGTGCCCAACGTCCCAAACAATCTGATCTCTGGGTGTATCGAATACGTAGTGCAGGGCCACGGTAAGTTCTACCACGCCAAGGCTGGCACCGAAGTGGCCTCCTTTTTGCGACACTACATCAACAATGAATTCACGAAGTTCTTGGGAAACCTGGGGTAGATCTTCCAAGCTTAGTTTACGCAAATCTTCAGGAATGACGATCTGACTAAGAAGCGGACCTGTTTTAATATCCATGATAACAAACTAATGTGCAAATATAATAGGAAGATTTTCCTCCGTCTCTGTAGTACAAATTCAAATTTTTTTTGTTCAAACGCCGCGAATCGACCATTTTTGAAAATAATGAACCACCACGTGTCCATATTCCTGGTTATCCTAACCCTGTTCTCAGGCTCGATTTCGGCCCAATCCAACATTCAAGTTCGCAACAAAGCCAAGGACTTGTATCACGGTCATCGCATTGTTTATCAAGTAATGACCAAGGATACCAACATCCGACATGGCAACTACATTTACTATTTCCACGGACAAAAAGTGGTGGAAGGAAAATACCACATTGGAAAAAAGCATGGTGCCTGGAAGCGGTTTTACCCCAATGGTGAGGTGTATGTGAAAGCCAACTACATCATGGATCGCAAGCATGGAAAATGGGAATACTTTTTTTCAGACGGTTCTATGCGTGCCCAAACCTTCTTTAAGGGTGGACAAAAAACCGGCGTATGGAAAGGTTACTACTATGGCGGTTATCCTGCCATCGTTCACCAATACCGAGCGGATACCTTAACGGGTGATCAAATTCGGTACTACCACCCTTCCGACACCAAAGACAAACATGTAGACCCCATTAAAAAGGAGCTCTACCGCATCCGAACAGATGGTAAGATTTACAAGGAACAGTACTTTCCATCCGGCAAGCTTTACCAAAAAGTGGTCATGCTGGGAGAAAAAGTAGACAGCATCCGCGAAACGTACTACCACACCACGCTGCTTTGGTCGCGATTTAAGTATACCCAAGGAAGGTTGGACGCGATCTACGATTACAACAACCCCGTAGGCCGAGATCATAATCGAGGAACTTTTAGAAACGGAAGTGGAGAGCTGCTTCTTTACCACTACGATGGATCTCTGGCGAGCCGGGTGGATATGCTTGGCGGCAAAACTCATGGCAAAGTGACTTACTTTTTCAATGAGCAAAAGACTTCTGAGGGGTATTACACCCGTGGAAACCGGACGGGAACCTGGAAAAGCTATAACATCTTTAAAAAGAAACAGAAGCTGGAAAAAGAAACGCACTATTTCAGCAACGACAGCGCCTTTATCATCGAATACCACGGCGATGGCAGAGCCCGATCTGAAGGGACAGTAGTCAATAATAAAAAAGAGGGCATCTGGAGAACCTACGATTTGTACGATGAATTGAGGTCAGTGGTTCACTACAAGAATGGACTCAAGCATGGTAATTTTACCGACTACAATCCGGGTGGCTACATCAATGTAAAAGGAGGCTACTACCACAATATTAAAGTGGGCACCTGGAATTACTACAACGACTTTGGCCGGGTAGGGTACAAAGAAGTATACACCAATCAAGTAACTGCTCGTGAATCTTACTTCGCAAGTGATTCCTGCCGCCCAAGAGACCAAATGGAAAGAACTTTCTACTCCATATCAAGGAGCGTTTCACTCAATGATAGAATCACGGCCTACTTGTCTGCAAACCGAACGGTCCTCCATTTTGATTCATACATTGGCAAAGGACGGTTCCCGAATTATGTTTTCTTTTCCTCTCAGCGAAACAGCAGTGATGAGTACAGCAACCAAGCCACCTTACTGGAACCCCGACTGCTCACTCAAAGCAGCCAGGCCGAAATCAATAAAGTAGAAGACTACGATTTAGGTTTATTACTTAAAACCCTAAATCCAATTAGACTACGGAACAAAAAAGAGCCAAGCGATCCAAAAATTGGCGTGGGAATGGTCCTGGTAGAATTTGATGAGTTTGGAAGTGTATCCAAAGCGTCCACTCTTCGCGGAATAGATCAGGAATGGGATCAAAAAATCCTGAAACTCTACACCGATCAATACACCTTTTGGGAACCGGCTTGGGTATCAGAGTTGCCCATCGCGGTAAGGATGGAGCAAAAGATTCCTATTGAGTACCTGGAAGTGAAAAAACTAAAGAAATGATTCCACTGCCTGGCGAATTTGCTGAGCAGGAATGACACCAGCCTGGCGCCACTTAAGTTCTCCATTTTTAAAAACGACCAAAGTAGGCACTGCCTGAATCTGGTACTTAGAGGCCAATGCCTGGTTTTTATCAATGTCGATTTTGATCACCCTTGCTTTATCTCCTAATTCTGCCGCAACTTGCTGAACCATGGGGCTCAATGCCTTACAAGGTGCACACCAATCGGCGTAAAAGTCGATCAAAACCGGCTTGTCAGAATCAATGATGTCTTTGAATGTCGCCATCTTATTTGCTTACTTCATATCCTTTGGAAGACCAAGCGTCAAATCCACCGGTTACGTTATAAACGGTCTTAAAGCCCCAATCATTCATCTTGTCGGAAGCGTTAGCACTACGACCACCTGCTTTGCAGTACACATAAACCGTAGCGTTTTTGTCCAACTCATTTACCTTCTTTTCAAAATCTGGATCCATAATATCGATGACGATGGCACCTGGCACAGTTCCACTGGCCACTTCACCTGGAGTACGTACATCCAAAATGATTCCCGGCTTTTCCGATTTCATAGTGTTGAACTCGTCCACAGAAATGTCCTTTACCGTAGCGGCTGATTGTTCTTGGTTTTGATCAGCAGAACCACCGTTGCAGGCAGTTGTGATCATAGAGGTTCCCATCAGTAGCACAGCTACCATTAACTTCAATGTTTTCATAGATGCAAAATTAACAAGACAATTTTGACTAATACCGTGACTCAGGTTACAATCAACACCTTCACCCGGTAGTCTTTTTCTTCAAGTCCGTATACTTTGAGTTTTCCTTTGTACTCCCATCCTTGAGCGGGAATCAAAACCATTCGGTTGAAGGTTTGGTTAAAGGTACCTGTTTGTTCTCGGGTCATTTCAAGATAAACCAGCTTGTTGTCGACTAATTTAACGTCCACCATTTGGCTACCGGACGATTTTTGCGGTCGATATTCAATAATGGTAGTATCCCCTTTTTCAATGGTTTTGGACTCAATATCCGGTCTTTCGTAAAAAGTTTGCAAAGCCGAATCAAGTGGAGCAAACTCTTTCGTCCATTCAATGGTGCTCAAGGTTTTCTTTTCCACCTTGTCTTCCCATACAAACTGTTTTTCAATAGCCGAGGTTGCCGCCTTCATTTCAGCTTTGGCCTCTTGGAAGGGAAAAGGAATCTCCGCTTCCTTTTTGGAGGATGGGTTGCACCCGATCAGGGAAACCGCAATGAGCGAAACAATTAATACTTGACGCATATTTCGTCTATGGGTTTACGGGAAATATCGGGCACCTGAGTTCCATCTTTGGGGTACCCAACAGGTATCAGCAAGAAGGCTCTTTCATTTTTAGGCCTCCCCAACACTTCTTGTAAAAAGTTCATTGGACTCGGCGTGTGGGTAAGGGATGCTAAACCGGCCATATGAATGGCTGAAAGCAACATTCCTACAGATATGCCCACAGATTCGTTGACGTAGTAATTCGTTTTTTTCTGCTCTCCTTCTAAGTCAAATACTTTTTTGAAAACCACAATGAGATAGGGGGCTATTTCTAAAAAGGGTTTGTGTTGATCCGTTCCAAAGGGCTCCAGGTCTTTCAACCACTCATCGCTCATACGGCCATGGTAATTTTCATACTCTTCCTTTTCAGCCGCCTCTCTGATTTTTCTTTTTATTTCAGGATCGCCTACCAGACAATAGGTCCATGGCTGCTTATGAGCTCCGGATGGAGCCGTTCCAGCGGTGAGAATAATATTCTCCAAAACCTTTGGATCAACCGGCTTGTCAGAAAACTCACGAACCGATCTTCTGCGGTTCATTTCCTGGTAAAAATTTTGGGAGCGCTCCTGCATTTCAGATTCGCTAAAAGATTGGAAATCGTAAGGGATAAAAAGACTTTTTTCCACGGTCAAAAAATTTGTGTGCAAATTAATGATTCCTGCCGGTTTGTTCTATTTTAGTTTAAATGAAGAATCTGGTAGTATTTGCTTCGGGAACCGGAAGTAACGCTCGAAAAATCCACGAGCATTTTCAGGATAGCGATTTGGCCCACATATCCTTAATCGTGGGAAACAAAGAAAATGCGGGGGTATGGGACCTGGCTAAAGAAAATGACATTCCCACCCTGTTGGTCAAAAAAAAGGACCTTGAGTCTCCCGAAAACTTACTCGACACACTCCGAAAAGCAAATACAGATCTGATCGTTCTGGCCGGATTCCTACTCAAAATTCCAGACGAATTAGTCGCCGCTTACCCCAATCAAATTATCAATATTCACCCCTCTCTTCTGCCCAAGTACGGTGGCAAGGGCATGTATGGACACTTTGTTCATGAGGCCGTAGTGGCTGCCGGTGAAAAGGAAAGCGGAATAACCATCCATTTTGTGAATGAAGCATACGACGAAGGAGCCATCATCACGCAACAAAGGTGCGCTCTAGATCAAGACGATACACCCCAAGACGTTGCCCACAAGGTGCAAAAGCTCGAACATCGGTATTTTCCGACAGTGGTCGAGGAACTGTTGCTTGGGAAGAATGGTTAGAAAACTTTTGCCTGCCTTTTGCGAAATTAAATATGCCCGCATAGGAAGTGCATCATTTTTAAGTAGGACTAATAATTATTCGTTATGAACAACATTGACTTCAGCAAATACGCTGATTTGATTAGCCAGATGGCGGTCGAATTTGGCGGAAAAATTGCCGCTGGCCTGGCCATTCTCATTCTGGGATTCTGGATCGTCGGCATGATCATGGGAGTTATCAGACGTCGTCTTGAAAGCCAGGACCTCTCTCCCTCTCTAAAGCCTTTTATTCTGGGCATGACCAAAATGCTCCTTCGCGTATTGGTCGTAATAAGCGCCTTGGGCGCTCTGGGAATCGAAATGACCTCCTTCGTTGCCATCTTAGGTTCGGTTGGTTTTGCCATCGGCTTGGCCTTGAGCGGAACGCTTCAAAACTTTGCCGGCGGAGTAATGATTCTATTCTTCAAACCCTACAAAGTAGGAGATTGGATTGAAGCTCAAGGATATTCCGGAGCCGTAAATGAAATCGGCATTTTCAATACAGTACTGACCACCGGTGATAACAAAGCCATCATTATTCCCAATGAAAACATGTGGAAAGGGTCCTTGGTGAACTACTCCAGAATGGGCACTCGCCGGGTAGACTGGGTATTTGGTATTGCCTATGGCGACGATTACGATCACGCCAAAGCAACTTTGCAACGCTACCTCGATGAAGACCCACGTATCAAAAAAGATCCTGAAACCTTTATAGGCCTGGTAGAACTGGCAGATAGCTCAGTAAATATTGCTGTAAGAGGCTGGGTAGACGGCGCCGATTATTGGGGAGTTTTCTTCGATATGAACGAAAAAGTTTACAAGAATTTTGATAAAGAAGGATTGTCCATTCCTTATCCTCAAATGGACGTTCATGTACACAAGTCTGCCACTGCCGCGGACGCCTAAATACAAAACAGAGATTGGATATGAAAAAAAGAATTTACTTGAATCTTCTTCTTGCCGCGGCTCTATTGATAGGCCCGGCTACCTCTTTTGCCCAAGCCGATTCATCTTCGGCAGCACCTTCGGATACGAGCTACTGGAAAAAAGGAGGAACATTTAGCCTAAATATTGCCCAAACCAGTTTGGTTAACTGGGCAGCGGGTGGTGAAAACTCGGTGGCCGCAAACGGTTTATTCAAAGTTTTTGCCAATTACAAAAAAGGAAAATACAATTGGGAAAATGACCTTTTGGTTGGATACGGGGGAATTTTGTCTGGAGAGGATCCCTGGAACAAAACCGATGACCGTATTGAGTTTAACTCCAAAGGGGGCCGCGAAGCTGCGAAGAAATGGTACTACTCGGCTTTTATCAATTTCCGTACTCAGATGTTTGATGGTTATGCTTTGCCTAATGACTCAGACCTGATCTCTACCTTCATGGCACCTGGTTACCTCACCATGGGTCTCGGTATGGATTACAAGCCAGACGATCATTTTTCGGCTAACATTTCACCGGTTGCTGGTAAAATCACCTTTGTTGGAAATCAGGATCTGGCCAATTTTGGAGCCTTTGGTGTAGAAGCTGCTACTTATGATACCAATGGTCGAATTATCACCGAAGGTGAAAACATTCGCTACGAGTTCGGGGGTAACTTATCGCTTCGTTACGTGAATACCATTGCCAAAAACATTGATTTGGACACCAAGATTAATTTCTTCTCCAACTATTTGGATCGTCCGGGCAATATTGACGTCAACTGGGATTTGCTCCTAAAAATGAAGGTAAACAAGTGGCTTTCAGCAAGTCTAACCACTTCTCTCATCTACGATCACGACATCGATATCCCGATTGACACGACCGGAGATGGCAAAGAAGATTCCGTAGGTCCTCGTACTCAGTTTAAGGAGGTTCTTGGAGTTGGTTTGAGCCTATCATTTTAAATATATTTGAGCCCGTATGGGCCTCAAATCATATCTGGCAAAATACTATGCTTCCTTCCTGGTTGGTCGCTTAAGAAAAGCGGTTGCACAACCGGTGCAGGAACAGCAAAAGGTGCTTGATCACCTCATTCGATCGTCTCAGAACACGGTTTTCGGAAAGGACCATCATTTCGATCAGATTTCCGATTACGAATCGTTTAAGAAACAGGTTCCGGTAAGAGACTACGAACAACTTAGGCCCTACATTGATCAGATTCTGGATGGTCAGTCTGATGTTATGTGGCCGGGAAAACCCATCTACTTGTGCAAGACCTCAGGAACCACTTCTGGTGCCAAGTACATTCCGATTAGTAAAGAATCGATTCACAACCACATCAATTCGGCAAAAATGGCCCTACTCTGCTACGTGCATGAAACGGGAAACAGCCAGTTTGTGGATGGAAAAATGATCTTTCTTCAAGGTAGTCCGACTTTAGAAAAAAAGGCAGGAATCAATTTTGGACGTCTGTCGGGTATTGTGGCTCACCATGTACCGGGCTACCTTCAAAAAAATCGTCTTCCGAGCTTTGAAACCAATAGCATTGAGGATTGGGAAGAAAAGGTGGATGCCATTGTTGGCGAGACTCAAACAGAAGACCTTCGGCTTATCTCAGGAATCCCATCCTGGGTTCAGATGTACTTTGAAAGGCTCATTAAATCAACTGGAAAAAAATCCATCGCCGAAGTATTTCCAAACTTCTCCCTGTTCGTTTATGGAGGGGTAAACTTCAAACCCTACGAATCGATTTTTCAAAAACTGATTGGACGAAATGTGGATTTGGTAGAGACCTATCCGGCCTCTGAGGGATTCATAGCCTTTCAAGACAGTCAGAAAAATGAGGGCCTCCTTCTGGTGATCAACGACGGGATATTCTACGAATTTATTCCCACCGACGAATACTTTAATGATAACCCTACAAGGGTAAGCTTGAAGGATGTGGAAGTAGGTGTGAATTATGCCATCATTCTCAACACCAACGCCGGACTTTGGGGCTACAGCATCGGTGATACCGTAAAATTTGTTTCCAAAAGCCCCTATCGTCTGATAGTAACCGGACGGATCAAGCATTTTACCTCCGCTTTTGGAGAGCACGTAATTGCCGAAGAGGTGGAAGGTGCAATGAAACATGCCCTGGAAAACAGCGATGCCATTGTACGCGAATTTCACGTTGCTCCACAGGTAAGTCCGGCATCTGGACTTCCATTTCATCAGTGGTTTGTAGAGTTTGAAAAAGAGCCTTCCCACCCTGATCAATTTGCGGATTTGCTGGACAAAAAGCTACAGGAAAAAAACCCCTACTACCTGGATTTGATTCAAGGAAACATTTTACGCCCCTTGGTTGTTACTTCGATGAAAGATCGAGGCTTTGTAGAGTTTATGAAATCGGCCGGAAAACTGGGTGGACAAAATAAAGTACCCCGATTATCGAATGACCGAAGCATAGCCGATCAACTTGAATCGTATGCGCTATAGGTTAATCATTATCGCCCTCACCCCCATTCTTTTATGTGGATCTTGCCTTATTTTCCAACCTGGAATTCATGAAATTTATAGGGAAAACACCCAAGAAACCTACGACGCGATAATCGTCCCTGGAATTCCATTTGATCCGCCAGAGTGGGACAAAATCATGGAAACCCGGGTTCTTTGGTCGGTATACCTCTACCGCAAAGGAATAACCCAAAACATCATTTTCACCGGGTCTGCCGTTCATAGTCCGTACCGGGAATCCACCATTATGGCTGAATACGCCAAAAAGTATGGTATCCCTGCCGAACATATATTTGAGGAAGGAAAAGCCGAACACGGGTCGGAAAACTTGTATTACTCCTACAAACTGGCCAAAAAACTGGGATTCGAAAAGGTAGCCTTAGCCACAGACCCCTATCAGGGTGCCATGATGTTTAAGCACAATCGGAAGTTTGATCTCAACATACCCTACATTCCCTTGCTCTATGATTCCTTGTTTACCATGGAATTTGAAGAAGTGAAAATTGATTACCAAAAAGCCTACGTAGACAGTTTTGTTAAGCTCAACGAAAGGCTTTCCCCAATAGATCAGTACAAAAACTCCATGGGGCGGCGGGTAAAGCAGCAAATTAAGGATGAAAAGAAGGCCGAGAAAAAGGCCAGGAAAGAAGCCCAGAAAAAGATGGGGAATTAATTTTTCTTTCTTTGGTTATCCCATTGGTAGCCATTAATTTTGCCGACCCAATTATAAGCCCATGGTAAATAAGATTATCAAGTACGTTTTGATTGCCCTTTGCACCGCTATGATGGCCTACGAGTTTTACGAAGGTCACATCGGAAATGGCATCATGTTTATTCTGATTATTGCCGTTATCGTCTTGTTGCTTTTCAAACATGAGGTTAACCTAATTGCCTTTTTCCAAATCAGAAGGCAAAAGTTTGAAAGTGCCGAAAAGATTTTGGGCTGGGTAAAGCACCCTGAGCAAATGCCTAAAAAACAAGAGGCTTATTACTACTTCCTTACCGGATTGTGTGCCTCTCAGGGCAAGAACATGTCAAAAAGTGAGAAGTACTTCAAACGAGCACTGAACGCCGGATTGAATATGGACCATGACATTGCGATGGCCAATTTAAACTTAGCCGGTATTGCTATGGCTCGCAGACGGAAAAGAGAAGCTATGACCTACCTGACTCAGGTTAAAAAGCATGATCCACAAAAATTGCTGGCCGACCAGGTGAAGATGCTGAAGAGCAACATGGGTCGCATATAGTTTTCCACAACCTCCTCACTTACAGCCATCTGGCATTGCCGCGATTCGAATAGCCAATTAACATCGCGCCGTGTAAAACCTTAGTTTCGATACAAGTGTATTGCGGAATCACCCAGCTATATTTGAAATGTTCCAATATTGATACACATGTCACCTGAATTCTCCAATATCCATGTACTGCTGGTTGAGAACGATGAGATCGCCATCTTCGTTATGGAAAAGATTCTCAAGCCACATTACCGCTTAACCGTAGCACGTAATGGAATCGAAGCCATCCATTTGGCTCATAAACAGAATTTTGACGTGATTCTTATGGATATCGAATTGGGTCATTCCATGGACGGAAGCGAAGTCTTGGAAGCTATGAAGCAAAACGGCATGCCAGACGAAACCTTGGTTTACGCCATCACCGGTTTGGGCATTCCTGAAGACGAAGAATACTTCCTAAGTTTAGGATTCGACCGCTTCTTCCACAAGCCTATCGATCATCGCCAAATGGCTGAAATAATCCGTCAGGATTGTTACGTAAAAACCTTGTAAAAGGTTCCCTTTAAATTTTAGAAAGGAGAAATGGTGATTCCCACATTCCAGGGAACCAATCGTTGACCCTTGCCTTCTTCAAACAAGGTGGAAAGGCTATAATAGCCGGATAAGCCTACCCTTCCATATCCCACTCGAGCTGAAAGTCCATACCGAGTACGCGTTAAATTTGGGTGGATAAAGTCTTTGTATACCCCTTCATCGGTCACCACATGGGTGTGTGATCCTAAACGAAACCCTACTTTAAATCCTACAGCAGCCTTCCAGGAGTGTCCACTGGAATTGGGCTTGGATCGGTAACGGATTTCAACCGGAATGTCGAAGTAATTGGTAACGTATTTGTTTCGTTTGTAAGAGGAGTCTTCAGGCATCGGTATGAATTGAGCATAATCGCCCAAAACGGAATCCTTGTGTAGCAACATAGCATTGTTGTAGTAATTGGCATTGCTATATCCAATACCAATGGCTCCACTCAGGGTCTTCACCTTAAACTGGTGATCGTACAACAACTGAAAAGATGCTCCAAATCCAAAATCGAAATGGACACCTGCCGGCTGGTTTCCTAAAGACTCGTAGGTCAGGTCAACTAGAAGGTTATCTTCTTTAATGGGCTTTCCCGTTCTCTGCCCCCGTTGGGCCATGGCTCCAAAGGCCACCATCAACAACAGGGTTGTAATCAGTACTCTCATAGCTTTTCAATCGCTGCAAATGTAAGTCATTTCATCACCTCGTACACCTTCCTATTGGGAAAGCCAAGATTTCGCAATGCCTCATTTACTTCTTGTGGTTCAATGCAATCCAACTTCCACTCTGAACTCCAAAATTCAACGCTTATTGTACACTGACGACCAACCCTTTGAAAAACTTTCCGTCAATCCTAAGAGCCACTGAGCCTAATAGCAGGTGGCAAACAATCAATTTCAAACAACGGGCTTATTTTTGCTGCATGAGAAATTTTCTACATAACCTTCTGTTTTGCCTGGTCTTAGTTCTCACCACGGGAGCCTTAAATGCACAGGTTAAGCTTTCGGAATACGGGAGGTTCGATTCCATTGCGGTATACCAATATGGGGATAGCCTATACTTCCCTTGGGCCGGCGGGTTTAATGCTCCCCAGTTTTCAAAAATGAATTTGAATGGGGATTCCTTGCCCGATTTATTGATTTTTGATCGAGATGGATGGTGTGCCCGACCATTTTTAAATAGTGGAGATCGTGGATTACGTCCTTACCGCTATGCACCGGAGTATGAAGTGGGGTTCCCCAAAATGTGGCACTACACGCTCATGCGGGACTACAACCACGACGGGCGAGAAGATATTTTTACCAGCTACAACGGAGACTTTAGGGTATTTGAAAATACCTCAACTGGTTTTTCCGCCGATTCATTGCAGTTTACCCAACAGCTTTTTAAAGCCCCTTGGGACACCACACAGTTAGAGAATTACCTGACTTGTAAATACTACGCTAATCCACCCCAATACATTTACACCAATGTATACAACTCCGTAAACGACATGCCCGGAATTGCGGATGTGGACCGGGACGGTGATTTGGATATCCTGGCCTTTGGCAACGGTTCCGGCTCGGTATACTGGTATGAAAACAAAGGTGCAGATCAAGGCTATCCAGATGAACTCCGGCTTGAGCTTTTAGAGTTGTGCTGGGGCCGATTTATGGAAAGCGCCATTGACTTTTCTATGCTTTTGGGAAGCTGTAAGGGCCTTGGACCTAATCTGTCTGGAACCCGCCACAGCGGAGGATCCTCCATTTACCTAAATGACATGAACTGCAATGGATTGACTGACATTGTATTTGGTGATAACGACTACCGGAATATGATTGCTGGATTCAACACAGGAATGCATTCCAGCGCAAACATTACAAATCAGGACACCAGTTACCCATCATCCAACGTTCCTGTAGATGTTATTTCGTTTCCTGCTGCGTATGGTTTTGACGGAGACAACGACGGCCGAGAGGATTTTGTAGTAGCGCCCAATGCTTCAGAACTGTATATGGACAAAAACCAGGTTCAGATTTACCTCAATAGAGGTTTGGATTCCTGCATAAGGCTTGCCCGACAACCTGATCCTTACCTCGTAACAGACCTAATCGACTTAGGCACTAATTCTCACCCCCAATTTTTCGATTTGGACCAGGATGGACTCACCGACATCCTTTGCGGAAGTATGGGCTATTTCGACACTACTCAAAGAACTTTTGTAAGCAAGATCAGCTATTTCAAGAATACGGGTACCGCTCAAAGAGCAGAGTACGTGTTAGCCACCGAAGACTTGCTTGGAGCTGCATCTCCAGCTGATACCGGGTTGCACCCCACGTTTGGAGATATGGACAACGATGGCGATATGGACATGCTCATTGCCTCTTTCGACGGTTCAGTCTATTACTACGAAAATCAAGCAGCAAGCCCTCAGGATTCAGCCGTTTTTGTTCCTCAATCTACCTCCTACGATCAAATCTGGCTGGGAAAAAATGCACACCCGTATTTGTTTGATGTAAACAACGACAACAAATTGGATTTACTGGTAGGTTACCAGGGATCATCCATCCAATATTTTCAGAACGTAGGTAGCGTTCAAGTCGCTCATTTCGACACTGCTTTTATGGAGCCTAATTTTGGTGGAATCCATCACAGCAATGCCAGCGGGGTTGGAAACCTCACCATCACCATTCAGGATATAGATACAGCTGGAAAAACGATAGATACCCTTGGAGAAATGAGCTCAGAGCGGATGGTTTTTATCGGATCCTCTGAAGGCCTTGTATACCTCTACGATCAGTTTAGTCCAAACACCGGTGCTCAATTTAGGATTCGCGACAGTCTATTTCTTTACACCCGAGATGTAAGTCTTTCCATGGCAGACATTGATGGTGACGAAAAGCCAGATATGATTTATGGACACCGCACCGGAGGGTTAAGTATTTTGATCAAGGATGGTGGCAACACCGTTCCTCAACCTGTTGACTCCACCGTTAGTGTGAACGAATCCACTATTGAATCTGGGCAATTTAGCTTATTTCCCAACCCCGGAACCGGCGCTGTTTCCATCAAAAACCCCAACAACCACCTGATTTCTGCGGTAGAAGTATGGAGTACAACAGGGCAATTGGTCCAACGATTTGAAGAGCTAAATAATTCTCAATTTGAAATTATTAACCAAAAGCCAGGCATATATTTGATTCGAATTACCCACGAAAAGGGTATCTTCACTACAAGGTATCTACTGGCACCTTAACGTGCGCTAAGGATTAGTTTTTAAAACAGCAAACTATGAAACAAGTCACAAACCCGATACTCGGATTTTTGGGCATTCTGCTAGTGGGCGGATTCCTAAGTTCCGATCTGAATGCTCAGACTGAGGTTAAGCTAATCCAGTATGGTAGATACGATTCTATTGAAGTCTCCAACAGTCATGGTGTGATGCAAATGCCGTGGTTGGGAGGTATGGAAACTCCCCAGTTTTCTCCGTTCAATCTTAATGGAGACAGCTTGATGGACTTGGTGTTCTTCGATCGTGATGTGTTTCTTCCCAGAACTTTGATCAATACGGGTTTGCCTGGCGATGACGCCTATCGTCATGCTCCGGAATACGAAGCTGCCTTCCCAAAAATGTGGGATTTTGCTCTTTTCCGCGACTACGATCACGACGGAAAACACGACATTTTTACAGCCTCAGACGTAGGCGACTTTCGAGTGTTTAAAAATGAGTCCAGCACCTTTGATCCTGATTCGATGGACTTTATGGGTCAACTCTTTCCAGCACACTGGGACAGCAACTTCATGTATAAAAACTTAACGGCCAGGTACTATGTAAATGGCCTTTCCAAGCCCTACTTCTACACCAATGTATTTTGTGGCTCCCCCGATATTCCAGCCATTGTGGATGCGGATAACGATGGAGACTTAGATATCATGGCCTTTGACACTCCAAATTTTCAATATTGGAGAAACATGCAAGTGGAATGGGGCAGCTCCAAGCCTTTGGATTTTATGCTTTACGACATTTGTTGGGGCCAACTGAGAGAAGGCTCCATTGGTTTTAACCTGGATTTGCACTCGTGCTTTGGTATGATACCACCCGCAGCCCCAGGCGGACGACACGCACCTACCAAAACCATTTTGCTGGAAGATATGGATTGCAACGGCCTACCCGACTTGATGATAGGCGACCAGGGCTTTCCTAACATGATTGTGGGCTACAATTTTGGAAACGTAGATACGGCAATTGTTACCCAACAAGACACGTCTTATCCTTCCAAGGATGTTCCTGTTGAGCTACACTCCTTCCCTGCTGCCTACACCTTCGATGCGGACAATGATGGCCTGCGCGACCTGGTAATTGCACCCAATGACATTGAAGGCTACTTAAATACGGAGCAAGTCTTACTGTATAAAAACGAAGGTGATTCCAGCTGCCCGGATTATAAATACCAGTTTGATCCGCTTTTTGAAAGAGACGTAATTGACTTGGGAAGAAATGCCTACCCCGTATTTTTCAATGTGGATGGTGATAGCCTGATGGATATTGTTTGTGGAGGATATGGCGTTTACCAGCCTTCCTTAGGGACATTTGACAGCCGATTGGCTTATTACAAAAATGTGGGAACCACTACCTCTCCTGAGTTTAAATTCATTACCCGGGATTTAATTCCCACACCTAACCCGATTGATACCGGACTATATCCCGCCTTTGGTGATCTGGATAATGACGGTGACCAGGACTTGCTTTTGGCTACAGCCCAGGGCTATTTGCACTACTATGAAAATCAAGCGGCTTCAGCACAGGATTCTGCGGAATTTGTGAGGACGTCGGTGAGTTATAATGGAAAATCGTTTGGTAGGAACCCGAGACTCTATCTGTATGATGTGAATGACGATGGCAAGTTGGACATTTTGTTGGGCGATAAGGGAAATACTATTCGCTACTACAACAATACCGGAACTGCCCAAGTGGCGGACTTCAGCCCTACCAGCGTGGATAGCACATTTGGCAACATCTCCCTCGCCGATCAATGGGGCCATGGAAATTTAACGGTAGTTATTAAAGACATGGACACCAATGGCGTGGAGAGCAACGACCCGAATGATACTTCGATCAAGCGATTCATGTTCGTTTCTGCCGGATCTGGCTGGATGTATTTATACGATCAGTTTAGCAGCACCCGTGGCGCCTCTTTCCGCTTACTGGATAGCCTGTACATCTACACCAGACACCCAAGCATTCACATGGAAGACCTAACCGGCGATGGTAAGCCGGATATGATATTCGGACATCGTGCTGGTGGGATGAGTATTTTGTTGAAAGATGGAGGAAACATCATCCGTCCACCCGAAATTGATACTACATCAGTTGAAGAGATTAGTGCAAATCAAACGACGCTAAAACTGTATCCCAATCCGGGTATTGATGAGTTGTTCTTCCACAACCCGGATGGTGAAATCATTCTGTCTATGGAAATGCTGGATATGACCGGCAAACAAGTACATCAGATGGATTATCCAGGGAATGGGCCCGTCGTTGTATCTAACTTACCTTCAGGCTCATACATTGTTCGTATCCAAACCGATAAGGAACTAATAAGCCTACCCTACTTTAAGTCTGATCAGTAGATCCTAATTCAACCCTCTTAAATGCGGTTTGTTCTACCTTTGCAGGCACAGGCTATGAAGGGTTTGAACGAAAAAGGGAACGATCTTGTACTACCGAGGGTGAAGGATAAGAAACCACTATTAATTGCTGGGCCATGTAGCGCCGAAAGTGAGACACAGATCTTATCGGTTGCCGAATCTTTGGCGGCCCAAAAAAAGGTTCAGCTCTTTCGGGCAGGAATCTGGAAACCCAGAACCCGACCAGACAATTTTGAAGGAATTGGCGAAAAAGGATTACACTGGCTTCGGCGGGTTCAGGAAGAGTTTGGAATGCCTGCCATCACCGAAGTTGCCAACGCCCGGCACACCCGAGAGGCTCTCGATCAGGGGTTAAAATACCTTTGGATTGGAGCTCGCACCACAGTGAATCCTTTTTCTGTTCAAGACATTGCAGATGCGCTAAAGGGCGCCCCTGTTACCGTATTTGTAAAAAATCCTATTCATCCAGATATAAACCTATGGATGGGTGCTATTGAACGGATTCAAAATGCAGGAGTGGCCCATGTAGGCGCTATTCACCGAGGTTTTAGCACCTTTAGAAGTTCACCTTACCGCAACATTCCACTTTGGGAAATTCCCATTGAACTCCAACGTCGATTTCCTGATCTGACACTCATTTGCGATCCCAGTCATATCGCTGGTAGTCGCCCGTTAATTCCTTTGGTGAGCCAAAAAGCTCTTGACTTGAACATGGCTGGACTTATGGTAGAAGTTCACCCAAATCCGGAAGAAGCCTGGAGTGATGCCAAACAACAGCTTACACCTGGCCACTTCCACGACATGGTAGACCTGTTGTCGGTTCGTTCAGAACACGGGTCTGATGACGTCTTTATCAATCAATTGGAAGAATTGAGAGACAAAATCGACAAGCTGGATGAGGAGATTTTGAGCGCCTTGGAAGTTCGATTAAAGATGATTGAACAAATCGGTCAGTACAAAAGGCAGAACAATGTGACTGTTTACCAAATTGATCGGTGGAACGAAATCCTGAAAACCCGGGCCAAAATGGGTGGAGAACTCGGAATGGATGCCGAGTTTGTCAAGAAGCTCATGGAGTTGATCCACGTAGAATCCATTCGGATCCAAACGGGAATCATGCAGGATCCTTCTCAGGGCCAAGACCCATTATCCGGTCAAGAATAGCTAACATTCCGTAACCCTTGGCTACCCGAGCCGAATACCCTTTGGTTCGAAGCGCCTCTGCTGTGGTTTCACCTATAGCTACCAATTGAACGCCTTTTGGTATTTCATGCTGATCGAAAAATGATTGAACATTGGATGGACTCGTAAAGGCAATAACATCCAAATCACCGGGTAATTCACAAGATCGATTAAGGGTTTCATAGGCCCCTACTTCGATTACCTGATCTGCAGGAAGAGCCTTTTGCACCGTCCTTTTTCCAATGCGCGTTACAGGAAAAAGCACCTTTCCCTCACCGACCAGCTGACCAAACTGGGCTGCCGCTTTTTCTACAGGGTGCGATCCGATAAACTGAGGTGTTAAACCTTGTTTGATGAGTTCACGAGCGGTTCCCTCCCCTAAGGCCGCAATTTTGGTTGTAGATGGAATCCTATTCCAGGCGTGGCGAACGGCCGACGGCGAATTAAAAAACACCCATTGAATATCCTCTTCTACCGGCCCGAAAGGCAGCGGCTGAGTTTGAATAAACGGAGCTTCTACAAGCGTTAGAAAATGGGAAATTGAAGATTGGGCAAAGAGCGACCAATCAAGCTCTTTGGTGATTAAGACTTTTTTTTTACCTGATCCTGGATTCGATCCATCGCTTCCTGAACCAAGGCTTCACCATCTTTTCCTTCTAGAAAAAATCGTTTTAACGGATCCCTTTCTTTGGCAGCATAAGAAACCCAAAGCTGAAACTGTCCCTCTTCTTCGCGACAATAAACACCCAAAGGCAATTTACAACCCCCTTGACAACGATTGAGAATAGCTCGTTCGATATGGGTCGTTGTAGCTACCTGATCATCATTTAGGGCTTGGAGGGTTTGGCGCAATTCTTCATCTCCTTCTCTGATCTGAAGAGCTAAAACTCCTTGAGCGGGAGCCGGAATAAAAGCCGTAGGGTCCAAAATTTCAACGAAAAAATCATCCAGTGGTAGCTCCAGGCGAGATACACCTGCCAGGGCAATAACAATGGCATCGTATTGTCCGTCGCGCAGCTTTTGAATTCTGGTAGGAACATTTCCGCGCAAATCATCCAGGTTTAGATCTTCCCTAAAGAATAAAAGCTGAGATCTTCTACGAGCCGATGAAGTTCCCACTTTGGCTCCCGATTTCAAACTTAGCGGCTTCGAGGTATCCACACTCTCTGGACGGATAAGTAGTAATTCAGATGGGTTTTCCCGATCCGAAACTGCTGCAATCGAGAGTCCTTCCGGTTGTTCGGTTTCCAGGTCTTTGTGGGAGTGAACCGCTAAATCAACCGACTCATCCAACAGAGCCTGCTCAATTTCCTTGGTAAAAAACCCTTTTCCCTCTAGCTTATCAAAGCTGAGATGCTGGATTTTATCCCCTTGAGTCTTAATTATTTTGAGTTCGCAGCTTACACCTTGCTCAGCGAGCTGATCCTTTACACGATTGGCTTGCCAAAGGGCAAGATCACTTCCTCTGGTACCGATGATGATACCGGACTGACGATCCGACATTACTTTTTTTCTTCTTTTAGTAGGATTTCCTTAGCCAAGAGCATAGGAGTGCTCATGTACTTTTTTTCGAGGTAAGAAACCACCTTATCCAGCGTTTCTCTGGAGTTTTGATCCAACTCGTCAATTTCCCGGGCAAAAACTTCTTCGACTGCTCGTCTACGAATGTCTTTTACTTGCTCAGGCACTTTACGCATCGCCAGTTCTACTTGTCTCACCTTGTGAATGTTTACAAAGTCGTCCAAGTTTTCTTTAACGATGGCCTCGCAACGGTGCAATTCTCCTTTTCTCAATTCCAGGTTTTTCGCCGCCAAGTCTTTCAAAGACTCAACACCAATAAATTCCACCGACTCTTCTTTAACTATGTCAGAGTGGGTATCAGCAGGAACAGCCAGATCGATGATCGTTTTGTTTGCTGGTTGCTCTGGGTTAAGAGAAGCATATATTTCAGGAGTGATAATCACTTCTTCAGATCCGGTACAGGTGATGAGTGCATCAAAAGGAGATTGAAAATCTTTCAACTCACTCAAAGCAAAAGCCTGACCACCAATTTCGCGAACCAAATTTTCTGCCCGACTCAAGGTTCTGTTGAATATGTAAAAGTTGGTATAACCCGCTTTTTTCAATTTCAGCAGCATTGCTTTGTTGGTTTTTCCTGCACCAACAACCACAATTCCCGATTCGGTAGAAATTCCTTGTTCAATTAATCTGCGGTACGCCAGGTTAACGATGCTCACCGGGCGATTAGCAATCAAAGTTTCCGTAAAAACTTGTTTTGCTGTTTCGATCGTCTTACGCATCAGGATGCGAATAAAGTCTCCGGTCAATCCGGCTTCTTTACAATTTTGGTAGGCATCCTTGATCTGAGAAATAATTTCCCGTTCACCCACCACAAGTGAGTCCAAAGAACCCGCTACGCGAAATACATGATCAACGGCCTCCAAGTGAGAATAAACCAAAGCTTGCTTTTCAGCTTTGTCTACTTGCTCCTGGCTCCAATCTGGATAGATCTCAGCCAACATCTCATTTAGAAAATCAGCGGTTAACTCTTCCTCCGTGCGAAACCACATTTCCACTCGGTTACAGGTACTGAGAAACAACAATTCCTCTACCCGTGATCCCAAAAGTGACTGTAAGCGATTCTGGAGATTTTCAGGAGCGATGTGAAAGGCTCCTACTTGTTCGATACCAACCGAACTGTGCGTATATGTGACAGCATGAAAATACTTCATACAATAACGATCGTCCTGCAAAAGTGCGGGGAAAGGCGAGTTACTTTGTCATGGAAATGTCAGAGAAAGTCTAAATAGAATCGTTCTAAATAGCCAACAGCCTCATGAAGGCCAATTATCTGATTGTGGGTGGTGTTTCCGGGTTATTAAAAGATTAGTAAAAATGCGTACTTTTAGGCGGAAACTAAAAAAATTGAATCCTATGAAGAAAGTGCTGTTCTATTTACTGTCCGCTACGTTGGTTCTTAGTGCATGTAAAAAAGAAGGATGTACGGATGCGAATGCAACGAATTATGACGCTGATGCCAAAACTGATGATGGATCTTGTACTTATCCTGACCCAGGGGATACTCAAAAGCCAGTAGCTACTATTGAGAAACCTGCAAATGCTACTGAATATGCCAAGAATGATACCGTTGAAGTTCATATGGACTTTACCGATAATGTAGCTCTTTCTACATATACCTTGAAAGTTTCTGGTGGTAGTTGGGATCAAACGTTGACTGAGTCCATTACTGGAACGAGTGCTCATGCTCACCAAAAATTGGTAGTAAGCAGCACCACTGCAGCTGGAGACTATACACTAACTGCTACTGCAACGGATAAGGCTGGAAATGTTTCCGCTGAATCTACCGTAACGATTAAGGTTACACAAGATGTTGCTGATAACGAAAAGCCAGTTATGCAAACTCCTGTAGTTACCTGGCCATTGGCTCCAAACCCCATGGAAGCTTCTACACCGAACAAAGTTCGTGTTCAAGTAACCGATAATATGGGAGTTGCTACTATCGTAACTACGCTTACGTTGAAAAGTGACGGATCGGAAATCGGAAAAACGACTACCGACGCTACCAAATTCAGCGATCCTAAGAACATTAATGAAGAAATTACTATCCAGCACTCTCCTCAAGGTGGAGTAGCCGAGTATGACATGGACCTAAAAGTTGTGTGTACTGATGCTGCAGGTAACTCTTCTGAAGAAACAATTGCTGTGAAGGGTAAGTTCTAAACTACTTATCACACAAGATTTTAAAGGGCTTCCGATTTCGGGGCCCTTTTTTTATTCCCAAAGTTTGGTGAACCTTTTTACCTGAAAGTTGAATCATAAAAAAACCCCGGAACTTGAACATTCAGGGGGTTTGATCTGCGATCTTTTGATCTTGTTGTCCCACTAGGGCTCGAACCTAGACTCTTCTGAACCAAAATCAGACGTGTTGCCAGTTACACCATGGGACAGCGTAATTTGGAGACGCGAAAGTAAATAAAATGTTTAAAACAGAAGGATAAATTTTCTCAGTATTCCGAAGCAGTTTACGAAAGTCCTTGATTTGACAACAGATCGAGAGATTGAAAAACCGCTTGTAGCTTGAGGAAATAGGCGAGGATAAATAGCAATAGATTAATATATTTGCCCCTTTTGTATAAATAGGTACAAAACTCAACACATCTATGAAAACTTTCAGGTTTTACAACAATCTGGTAGGTTGGCTGGTATGGTCCATTTCAACCATTGTACTAATCATGACCGTCGAACCCACCGTTAGCTTCTGGGACTGTGGTGAATTTATCGCAACTGCTTTCCGCTTGGAAATCGGTCACCCACCAGGTGCTCCTACCTTTATGTTAATTGCCCGTTTCTTTACGCTTTTTGGGTCTCCTGAAGATGCCGGTTATTTGGTTAACATCCTGTCGGCGTTGAGTAGTTCGTTTGCCGTTTTGTTCTTGTTCTGGATTATTTCATCCATTGCCAAAAAGATTGTAATGAAGTCTGAGGAAGACTTTACAGCTGGAAATATCGCCGCTGTATTGGCCTCTTCTACCATTGGTGCTCTTGCCTTTTCTTTCTCCGATACTTTCTGGTTTTCGGCAGTAGAGGCTGAGGTATATGCCTTGTCCTTGTGTTTAACGGCTTTGGTTTTCTGGGCTATTTTGAAATGGGAGGAAGTTGCCGATGAACCACGTAGTGATCGTTGGTTGCTCTTCATCTTCTTCGTTATTGGATTGTCCATCGGGGTTCACCTATTGAACCTTCTTGCCATTCCAGCAATTTGCTTCGTTTATTACTTCAGACGTCACCAGGTTAACCGCAAAGGAATTGTTATCACCGCTGGTGTTGGATTCTTGCTTTTGATGATCATTCAGTATGGAATTATCCAAAAAATGCTTCGGGTAGCCGCTTACATGGAACTGTTCTCTGTAAACACCATGGGCTTGCCATTCAACTCTGGATTGATCATCTTCTTTGTTTTGCTTTCTGCGCTAATCGCCTATGGAGTTTACTACAGCCACCAAAACAGAAAGTATTTAGCCAACTTAGCCTTGTTGGGCTTTGCGTTTGTATTGATCGGTTATTCTTCTTATGCCATCATTCTTATTCGTTCTTCCGCCAACCCTCCGTTGGATGAAAACGATCCACAAAACGTATTTACCCTTCTGGCTTACTTAGGCCGTGAACAATATGGAGAGCGTCCTTTACTCATTGGTCACTCTTTTGCTTCTCCCTTGGATAAGGATGAACCTTATAAAGACGGAAAACAAGTTTGGTTTCAGGACGAAGCTTCTGGCAAATACATCGTATCCGATAAGAAAAAGGCCTCCATACCTAATTACGCCGGCGAATTCAACATGCTCTTCCCGAGAATGGCAAGTCAGGAAAGAAGACACCTTTCCGGCTATAAAAGATGGTCGAAGTTTAAGGGTAAAAAGGTTCGATACAAGGTGGCTGGCAAAATGCAGGTCATCGAAAAGCCCACCATGGGAGAAAACATTCGCTTCCTGATGGACTACCAGCTTGGCTGGATGTATTTCCGCTATTTCATGTGGAACTTTGCCGGTCGACAAAATGATATTCAGGGGCACGGAGACATTGCCAATGGTAACTGGATTAGCGGTATCGACTTTATGGATTCGGCACGCCTAGGCCCACAAAGTACCTTGCCTGATTCACTGAAAAGCAACAAGGCTCGAAATACCTATTATTTCCTCCCCTTGATCCTGGGATTAATTGGACTGGTCTTCCATTACCGCCGCTCTATGAAGAGTGCCGTCGTGGTGACGATGCTGTTTATGTTTACCGGTATTTTGATTGTTGTTTACCTGAATCAAACTCCGATGGAGCCTCGGGAGCGTGATTACGCTTATGTAGGTTCGTTTATGACCTTCTGTATTTGGATTGGATTAGGTCTGTTGGCCTTGTTTGACGCCTTGAAGAGATCGATGAAGCCCGTTATCGCAACAGGCTTGGCGCTCTTGATTTGTCTTCCAATTCCTACTATCCTTATCGCTCAAAACTGGGATGATCACGATCGTTCCGGGCGATACACAGCAAGAGACTTTGCGAAAATGTACCTCGATTCCTGTGAGCCTAACTCGGTTCTTTTCACGAACGGGGATAACGACACCTTCCCACTGTGGTACGTACAGGAGGTAGAAGGATATAGAACAGACGTACGTGTGATTAACCTGAGCCTTTTGAATACCGATTGGTACATTAATCAAATGCGTCGTAAGGCCTACAAATCTGGCCCCGTTCGCTTCACCATTCCTGAGCCAAAATACCGTCAGGGAACTCGTGATTACATTCCCGTAATTGACCGAAACAAAAAGAAGGAACACGTGGACATCAAGCGTGTGGTTGAATTCTTCACCAATGAGAAGAATCAAGCGGTAATGGGTCAGAATAAGAAGATGAATTACTCCCCTACCAAGCTATACTCCTTGAAGGTGGATACCAATAAATTCATCAACAACCCATCTATTCCTGAGGAAAAATGGGGCGAGATTGTTCCTGAAATTCAATGGACCGTCGGCCGAAGCTACCTGCTGAAGAAAGACATCATGATGATGGACTTGTTGGCTCACTTCAATTGGGACTTCCCAATTTACTACGCTATTACTACGGGTAATGACGCCTACTTGGGTCTTCAAGGTTACTTCCAGTTGGAAGGATTGACTTATCGTCTGGTACCTTATAAAGCTGCAAGCCCTGATGGACAAACGGGTTATGTACACGCTGAAATCATGTATGACAACTTGATGAACAAGTTCCAGTTTGGTAATGTGAAGGATCCAAATGTATACGTGGATCACAACATTTTGAGAATGTGCATGAACCTGAGAAACAACTTTGCTCGTTGTGCTGAGGCCTTGCACCGCCAAGGAAAGAACGACAAAGCTCTGGAAGTGCTTGATCGCTGTATGCTTGAAATGCCAAAAGAGAATGTTCCTTACAACTTCTTTGTACTACCTATTGCTGAGCTCTATTACAAGTTAGGTCAAACGGAAAAGGCGACTGCGATCCTTTCAGAAATGCGTGAAACCTACGTAGCTGAGTTGGATTACTACTTTGCCCTTGACCGTGATATGTATGCGAAGATTAAGAGTCAGGCGAAACAAACGATTTCTATCCTCTACCGATTGAACCTCATGGCCAGTCAATATGTGCCTGGTGATCAGATCACCCAAGATTTGACGGATGATTTCAAGCGTTTGGAGGCTGACTTTAACCGATTAGAAGGAGTCGCACGTTAATTCGTAACTTTCCGCATGCCGTATTACCGAACGCCTGATAGCGTTTCCGGACTGCTTCGGAAGTATACCTTTCATTTATCACGCCATGAGCGGGTATTGTACCTCACCTTTGATGATGGTCCACACCCGGTAATCACCCCACAAGTGCTTGAATTGCTTGAACATTTTAATGCCAAGGCAAGCTTCTTTTGTGTAGGTGATAACTTGAGAAAATATCCTGATGTTGCCGAACAGGTGCTTGAAAAAGGGCACTTGATTGGCAATCATACCTTCCATCATTTGAATGGATGGAAAACAGGAAACAAGTCGTATTTCAAAGATTTTCTCAGGGCCGAAAACCAACATGCCACTCAATGGTTCAGGCCACCCTACGGAAAGATTAAACCAATTCAGGCTAAAGCCATTTTTCGTACCCATCAAATTGCTATGTGGGATGTTCTCAGCGGCGATTACCGAAAAAGTGATTCCCCGGAGATTTGCACCCGGCGTGTCATTCAACACTCTAAACCTGGTAGTATCATCGTGTTTCACGATAGCGAAAAGGCTGAAAAAAATATGCTGCCCGCTCTAAAGAAAACCCTTGAGTATTTTTCCGATAAAGGGTATCAATTCAAGGCATTACCTCCGCAGGTTTAGAAATAAGCCCGTACCCTCATCGTACCTGAATGAATGGTTTTGGTATCCTCTGATTGACGACCGCTGTAACTCAAATCCAGCTGAAGGTATTTTCCTATGTTTCGCTGGTAGGATACTTGCCAGGTAGCATTGTTTCCGGGTTGAAGGCCTTCTAAAATTTCGTAAGCCAGGGAATTGTTGCTCTCCCCTTCGTAGGCTATTCTCAGGTAATTGGCCTCTACCAAAAAGCTTCCTTTGCCCACCTTATTGAAACGTAATTCAGATCCTAACTCATTGATTTCTCCCGTTTCTCCACCGAGCGAAATCTCATTTTCCTTCCATTCGTAACGATACTTCAAAGCCATTCTGAAAGCAATACCCGGTTGGTAGGTGAGCTTGGGCTGAACGGAATAATAATCGATGCTAAAGTTTCGACTCGTGGCATATTCAGCATCGCTGAACTGGTCTCCTTGGGTTGCTTCCACCTCCATCAAATACAAGCGCTTAATGTTCAGTCGAGCACGGATTTTATTGAAAATATTGGCCCTGGATTCCAGTCCGCTTGTAAGCAATGTTCGGCTTCGGATATCCTGATAGGTCCAGTCCATTCCAAAAATCTGGTGGGTTCGATTGAAATACACCGTGTTTCTTAAGGATGAATTAAGCGCTACCAACTGAGAATCGATACCGGCACTGGGAAGTGGGTTAAAACGAGCGTCAAAGTCTTCATTTTCCGTCTTGCGACTTATCCGGTAGGCCGTTTGATTCGCAAAGGCAGAAAGGAGTTTGCGGATACCTTTCTTACTCCGCCATATTCGCGCAGGATTGATGTAAAGCGTTTGGTTAAACTGATTAGAAAACGTCTTCACGTATTCATCCGTCACATTAAAGATCCGGATATAGTCCGCTTCATCCTGAAATGCTGCAATCTCAAATTCATTGAGTTCCTCAATTCCATTTTCATTGTAGTCGATCCAGGTATACACACCTTGGCCACTGGCCACTTTTATGTAACGGATCTCTCTTTTCGCTTCCAACCCCGATCCTACTTCATAAAAAGAACCCGCCGTTACAGCTCCTTTGAACAGGTTAAGATTGTATTCCAACCTGCTTAGCAGGTTTTCATCTGGTTCGGAAGCAGCAATAGATTCATTGCGAATTTCAAGTTTCCGATAGGTGGTTCTGGCGGCCACTTGAAGTTGACGCATTTTCCGCCAATGGATGGATGCCCCATAGCTCTCTCCAAAAGTGGCTGGAGAAATTCTGTTTTCCACAGCTTTATCATCTTCCCGTTGGTTGTAAAACACCCGATATCCGAATTGATTACTGTCTCCTGTCTCCACAAAAAACTCTCGTTCCCAAAACCGGTAGGCCGCACTGGACAAGGTATCAGCTGCCGGATCAAATATTCGGTTGTCCTCTCGGTCATCCCGGTATCCCAGCCATAGGTTCCACACTTTTTTCTTGAGCAAGGTTTTATGGCGGATAAATTCAGACTTGCTCATTTCACCATCCGTGGTCAAGGCACTTCCTGTAAAATCCAAATGAATGCCCCCCGTTTTGTACTGAGCCAAGAGATTGGCCTTATTGGCTTGGTACTGGCTTTCTGCAAAAAAACCTTGCCAGTTCAACTCAACCTTACGCACCGGACTCTTTTGCAAACTCACTCCAGCCTGGGCAATGTTTTGTTCAGCAACCAAGTTGAGGTCTCTCAGGTTCCAATCCCGGTAAAATTCCACCGTTCGAATCCGTTCTATTTCACTAAAATGTTTGCTCCAATGCTCGATGGCCACTTCAGGCACTAATGCCCAGCCTTTGGGGTCTTCTGCCAGCGCAAATTGATGCTTCCAGCCGGCCTTAGCTGCATAACCCACATCGTCGTCACTGTCCAAGTCGGAGAACGTATTGATGTCGTTTTTGCTGATCGCCGCTTCCCCGGTAACGCTCGATCCTTTCTTGTATTTCCAGGCACCACCGAACGTGGCCATTTGCTTTTGAGAAGGGGCATATAAAACGGTTATCGGAGCATGCGTTCCTTGCCTGACTCCAGCCAGCGGCTCAATCCATTGAAATACGCGACCATTGGCCACTGTATTTACCTGGATATAATCTCCCGCTCCAGGCGGAACCTCAGTAAAAGTCACTCGGTAAAAAGCACTGTCGGGGTTGTTGGAATAAACCAAAACGGAATCATAGCCCAGGCTATCCACCATCTTGTACAGAATCTCGTTTTCGTTAAACTCCACTTGCTTCGGGCTCCAGGAATAGGCGTTGTCCAAACTATCTCCAACCTGGGTCAAAATCTGTTTTTGCTCATCCGATAGATCCTGCTGTAAGCTTTGGTTCTTGGCGTCCTGCTCGGAGTACAAATTGAAATCAAGGGTCAGGTTTTTGTACTGGTAGTGATCCGAAAATTGGACCAGGGAGCGGGTATAATTCTGGTCAGAATATTGAAATTCCACCACAATCCTTTTGTCTTTGGTGATGATTTGCTTAGCCGTAAAGGTGATCTCTGCGGTATTGTAGTTGATCACATAATCCTGATCTTGCCCTCTCACCAAAAGCCGACCATCTATAAATACTCGCTCCGTACCAGACAGGATGATGATGTAGGATTCATTTTCAGCTCCCATCAAGCGATAGGGACCTTGGTTACCCTCCACACCCTGAATGATGTTTCTGGAAAACTTACCCCGACTCAAAGCCCCGCTGAGCTTCACCTTCATCTTGCCACGATCCAGGGTATCAGGTCTATTCTTGCCCACATAAAATTTGGCCTCTCCGCTCAGTCCTTGAGCTTTTTTGAGGTATCGCATAAAATAGCTTTGCGGTGGGTTTAACTTAAAATCACCAGCCACAAGCTTGACTTTGTCGTTGTATACCTGGATGTAGACCTGGTCAAAATCCTGAAGCTGCTGGGTATTTCCATCCGGTTGAATCGGGACATTTTCGTCGGTAATGGCAGCCAAAACGTAAAGGTTATCAGCAATTTTTCCACTCAATTGTAAATTCAAGCTGGAGCTTACACTTACATCCCGGTTGTTTCCAAATCCAATTCCCCGACTGATGCTACCACTCTTTTCCAGACCACCCAATTCAAAAACGTCCTGCTTCTGGGCATCCTTACCGGTGTATCGAAATGGATTTTGAAGGCTGGTTATTTTAGGGTTGATTCGATCCGGGTTCTTGTGGTAGTATTCCTCATAAAAACTAAAGGGAAAGGTGCGGTATTGAACCTTTACACGAGGGTATTGGTTTCGAAATTCAGGTGTGGTAACCAATTCGCCCGTTAGGGGTATTAACTCATACAACGCTGTATCGATGGGAGTGCCCGTTTCTGTGGTCAGCTTAAACGAATGGGCAATTATGGATAGGCTATCCATTCGCACCGTGTCTTCCATCAATGGAATCCACTTAGACTGAGACGAACTTCCAGGGCGCTGTGACCAAGCCGAGTTTATCACTCCGACGATCAGAAGTAGGCCAAAAAACGTCTTAATCCCAGATTTCATACCAGCACCCAAAGGTATCCATTATCCTTGCCGCAAGGCCAATTTGAGCGCTACAGCAAGAACACAAGCAAACGTCTTAAGTGGGAACGAAGTATGTAAGCCAGCTACCGATTCGTAGAAGTTCCGTTTTTTGGTTTGAGCGAGCCGGAATTAGGGGTAGGTACTGTAGAGCAATTTGAACGCTCTACTCTTTCGAAGTTCTTGTTTTACCTGAGTCACATTTTCCATACGAGCCTCTTGATCAACCTTTAAGGATGCCGTCCATTTTCCTCGTTCTGCCTCCGAGTGTCGGTTCACCTCTTGTTCCACAAAGGCCCCAATCTCGGATGGGTCGGCAAAGGCATCGTTTAGTTGCACCCGGGCAACACGACCATAACGTGCGGTATCAATGGGTGAGCCAATGTAGATGTAACTAACCAACGATCGATTTTGAATTCGTTCGGCTTCGCTGGCATGAGGTTCTCTAATCTTAAGCAACAGATTTTTTTGCTGCATAACCGTTACCGTCATAAAAAAGAACAATAGAATGAATACAATATCCGGCAGGGACGATGTGGATATAGTTGACTGCTTTCCTTTCTTCTTTTTTCCCATAATTCTCCTCTTTATCGTTCAGACACATAGGGCGTGGCCTCAGATATCCTCATCGGACAAAGTTTTCTGATGGCCAGCACCTTTTCCTTTTCACCTTTCTCAATTAACTCCTCATAAGTGATGCCAAATTCTTTCCGGGCCAATTCGTTTCTCGCTTCTTTATAGGCACGAGCCAGCTCATTTTGTACCTGGATATATTGGTTATAGCTGGTTTTGGCGTCATTCTGAAGGGAAATCAGTTGCCTGGAAACCATCCTTTTTCCGAGCCCCGGAATCTCTTTTTCCCTCTTTTCCGGTAAATGGTCCAGGTTATCCGGATTGAGAATAAACTCTCGCACTTTGTCTTTAAGCTCCTGCACCGGAAGCAACTCTCCTTCAACAAGCAGCTCATCCTGCCCATTGATCAGGACGATCATTAAATTTCTCTTTCGCTCAACAGGCGGGTGAGTTACGTCATTATCTGGAGGCAGAATTCGGCCGAGGCCATACTCCGTATCCATCGTGGTGGTTACCAGAAAAAAGACCAAAAGCAAAAAAGCGATATCGGCCATTGAACTGGCATTGATAGAGGGTAATTCTTTGAAGTATTTCATGGTTTGGAATTTGAATCACAAATTCCAAACTCTGTGCCAACTTGTTAGTTTTTAACCACTTTAACATTTCCATTCTTGGCCAACTGGTCAACGGCGAGAACATAACCGGTCAACTCATCCACCAGTTTTTTGACATCTTCATCCTTCGCTTCAGGAAACAACTCCTGCACTTGATCCAAGCAGCCTTCAACGGCAACTTTAGCCTCTAGGAAATTCTCCTTTTCCAAAGCTTCGATAAGCACTTTGATACTTTGATTCATGATGGCCACGGCATACAATTTCTTAAACTCCCGATCGAGAATTACCTGCATTCTTCCCGTAGCTGGTTCCCATTTCAAATAGGCTTTTTGAGTCAAGCGTTCTTGTTTCCCAGTCTCGGCATCCCGGTAATCCAATTCGATTGTAACCGGTTCATTTTCGATGGATTGATCCGGCTTAATTAAGTTAAACTGCGCCAAAGTAACCTTCTGGTAATTTCTATAAACCGTTCCCAATTCCACTTGAACTCGATCCTTTTCTGTTTTTTTGACCTCAGCTCCAAAGAGTTCCTTGAATCGAATTTTTTGATTGAATTGGATGGAGAGAACCACATTTTCTGCTACTGGAGCTATGATGCCGTTTAATTGTTTTCTGAAGGTTTGTTCAATTTCCTTCCCGCCCACAGCTTGGGAAAGTAAGCCGCCGTGGTTTTGAGTAATCAACTTTAACAAGGCATAGTTATAGTTGTTTCCTACTCCTATGGCAGAAATGTCAATCCCTTTGGCTGTATAGCTGTTCGCCATATCTACTACTTCTTTAGGAGGTCTGGAGCCATATCCATCCGTGAGTAGAATAACCTGTTGAGGGCGATCGGGAGATTGAATTTCAAGCATTTTCTGGAAGGCCATTTCCAGTCCGTTGTAGATCCGAGTGCCCCCTCCAGCTTCCAACTCCTCCACTCTTTCTTTTAACAGTGCTCCATTCTGTACCTCACCTATCGGTTGTCGCTCTGATGCCGTCTCGTTGAAAGCATATAACCCTACCCGATCTCCAGGAATCAAATCCGGAATCAAATTGGCCATGGATACTTTCACCGCATCCAATCGATCGTAACCCGCCATGGATCCACTTTTATCGATAACGAACGCCAAATCAACTTCCTTGGTTCTCTTAACAGGCTCAGGAGTGCCCTTCACACCAATTTGAAGCACGGCTTCCCGAGAAGTGCTCTTCACGCGGTCATTACCCCAATTCAGGAAGAGACCAATTTTCTTTCCGTGATCCGGCGCAGGAAGGTTCTTGGTTAAAAAGGATTCGAATTCCTGTATAAAAGCGCTTTCTCGTGTTGGCAGGTATCGCTCTGGATATTGCAACCTTGGGTTGGGCTGGTAAGTTATTTGCATGAATTTATGGGCGAGTCCCGAGGTCTTTTCCAAATTGATCACATCTACATCACGCTGAAACTCAAATTGGATGAGGTATTTTTCCTTTTTAGGGAGCAAAAACGTAGCTTTCCCATCGGCATCCGCTTTTGAATAAAACACCTTGTTGCTACCTATTTGATTCAGATAAATGGGCCCGCCCTTCTTTAGGTTATTCACCTGCATTTTAAACTGTACCCTTGCCGTTGTAGGAGGTTCATCGGGTTTGATACTTTGAATTAGGGTATCGTTCTTTTCCCATTCCTTAATCTCTGTAGGAACATAAGTATAGCTAAGGGAGTGGATGCTTTCTCGGGAAATTTCAGGAGTATAACCGTGGTTTTTGATTCCATCCAAATCCACAATGTAAGCTTCGCCAATGGGCACTTGAAAACTGGCCAACCCAGTTGAGTTGGTTTTGGATTGGTATTGCACGCCTTTTTGTGGCCCCAAAAGGCTTACCGGAACATCGCGCACCCCTTTTTTCTCTTTGTTTTTTACCTTAATCTGAACGACGGCCATTCCCCTACTCGGCTGCCGATAAACCTTTCCGGTTTGATCAACCGATTCAAAGGTTTGTCCCTTCCGAGCTTTTCGTAAAGCCTCTTCCCGTTGAATGGTAGCCAAATCATAGGCTATGGTCATGGACCCAGACCCCATGGCCCCTTCTTTGATTCTAATCTGTTTATAATCAGGTAAGCCGTTTAGGCTCACTGCCCATTCTCCGGCAGGTATTTCAAACTCCACCTGCCCCGTAGAATTGGTTCTGGCTTCAAGCACTTCTCCAGTATTCTGTTCCTTCCACCAAATTCGGACATTGGGTTGGCTTTGTCCCCGGTAATTTTTGACGGTTATGTGGTAGGTAAATTCGGTTTGAGACCAGGAATAGGAAGAAAAAAGGCATAGCAATGCCAGGGTAAATACCGATGCTAAAAATTTCATAATGTGTGGATTAGGCTTATTTAGCTAACGAAAACGAAACCCATATATTTTGGCAGGATGGCTAATTTCTCTCCGTACCGATAGAAAGCATTAGTGGAGATAGGTGTATTCCCAGATCAAATCGTTGGCCTGGACCAATTCCGGTTTGATCTGAAAATAGAAGAGCTTTTGCTTTGATTTAACCTGCTTTTTCTCGCCCTTTCTGTTGGCCACTGAAAAGTCAGATACCGCTTTGTATTTGGTTATCGTGTAGTACTTATACTTCTTTACCCTTTTCTTTTTAAGGTGAGAAAAAAGAGAGGCCGATTGAGTAGGGCTGGCTAAATGAGTCACCCCAAACAATCGTTTTTTGAGCAAAACAGGCTCTGCAGATATAACCACCTGATAAGACCGAGAATCAAAATAGGTTCTCATACTATCGATCCGAATATCGCGGACCCAGGGTTGAATATTTCCCATTTTCTTGTGAAATCCTCCATCGGCCGGATAGAGCATTGGCCAAATTCCGTCGATTACTTTAGAGATTTTGGCTTCGTCATAGCCCCTTTTCTTGTTGTGATCAGGCACATCAATGATAGAAGCGAAGGCATGAACCTGCTTTCCTTTGGCTTTCTTTTTCACGTAGGCCAATATCTCCAGGTACTTCTTGTTGTTATTCCCTCCCGAACGATTTATCCATTCCATATCCAGAACCAATCCCTGGTAAGGAACCTCCAACCGCATCAATTCTTCTACCAGGTTATTGGTAATGCCCTCATGATCCTCATATAAGGCCTTAAAACCGTCCTTTCCATAGCTATCCATATACCAGAGGTGAACTTCTACCTCTCGGCGATTTAAAGCCATGCAAAACGCCTTTAAGTTTTCCTGACTTTGAGAAGATTGGAAAAAGCCACCTCTTCCGAAGGGGTATTTACGCCCAAGGTGCAGTACCACCCGGTTGTATTTCTGTGAAATGGCCTCAGCCATATCCACCACCTGTTCTTGGGTATTGTTCTGGAAAGTTACTTGCACCAAGGAATCATTTCCAAGAATTATTCCTTGCTGCCCATAGCTATTAAGGGTGCCAAAAAACAGAATGATGATAACCAGTCGCTTCATTTACTACCTCAAAAATGGGCAAAAAAAAAGCCCGCCGTAGGGCGGACTCTCTTTTATCAGGTATGAATTTTTCTATTCCTTCTGCGCTTTTTCCATGGTGGAATAGGAAATCTTAAGGGCCTGTACCTTTCTAAGCTCTTGCTTAACCTCGGTAACAATTCCCATTTCCGTTTCCCGATCCACTTTCATAGAAGTCGTCAACAAAGGAATTAATTGCTCGTCTTGTTCAGCTCTTTTCTGCTCGATGTAAGGACCTACATCAGCAGGAGAAGCGAAGGCGTCATTCAACTGAATCCTTGGAGTAGTACCATATTTAGCGGCATCTGTAGGAGAACCGATATAGATATAGTTAACCAAAGATTTGTTCTCCAGTTTCTTAATCTCCGTCGCTTCAGGTTGAGACATGTTCACCTTGAGCTCTACTTCCCGCATTACGGTAGAAACCATAAAGAAGAAAAGTAGCATGAATACAATATCCGGAAGAGAGGCGGTTGATACAGCAGGTGTATCTTTCGTTTTGCCTTGTTTAAACTTTGACATGTTTAGTTTCCTCCAATATCTTTAGGTTCAGCCTCGGAAATTCTTTGTGGATAAACCGAACGAACTGCTTTTACTCGTTGCTCATCTTTAGCAGCAATCAAAGCATCGTAAGATTTTCCGAATTTCTCTTTTGCCAATTCATCTCTCAACTCGTTGTATGCCCGGGCCAATTCGTTTTGAACCTGGATATACATGTTGTAAGATGTTCCGTTATCATTCTGAAGAGAAATAACCTGCTTTGAAACCTCCACATTTCCGAACAACGGAACTTCTTTCATGGATTTTTCAGGCAAGTTTTCGTCGTCGTATGGGTTTGCGATAAACTCCTTAGCTGCGTCTTTCAACTCACTAATGTCCATCAAGCTACCTTCGACCAGCAACTGGTCATTGGCATTTACCAGAACAACGAATACATTTCTTTCCTTGATTTCCGGTGGTTCTTCAATCTCATCCGGAAGCGGTGGTGGCAATTTTCTCGCCAAACCGAAATCCGTATCCATGGTAGTTGTAACCAGGAAGAACACCAACAGCAGAAACGCAATGTCTGCCATCGAACTGGCGTTTATTTCGGGTGGATCTTTTTTAGCCATAACCTTTAACTATCTTAATTATTTGGTAATACGCGCTACACCGGCGTAAACAATGCTCAATACCGAAACTCCGGTAAGGATGTACAAAATCCAAAGACCAGCACCACTCCAACGAATGGCTGTATCTGAAACCTCTGCAGGATATGAATCCAAACGTTCACCAGAGGACAGCACGTAACCCAGCACGACAACGAGTGCCAGTGCTCCTACCCCAATCAACATGTTTTTAATCGTATGTGGTTTGGCAGCCAATCCGGCTCCAAAGGCAACAAGGCCCAGCAACACACCGATAAACATGAAGATGTATGAGGTCATCAACATGGCATTGTAACCTTCGAACCATACGCTACCTACGAATACGATAACGCCAATGATTAGAAGTACATACAGTACCATTGATGAAATTTTTTCTGCATTCATCTTTAAGCCTCTTATTTATTAGCGTTTTGGTACTTGATCAAAAGGTCTACCAAAGAGATAGAAGCGTCTTCCATATCGTTTACGATGCTATCTACTTTAGATACGATGTAGTTGTAGAAAACCTGAAGAATCATCGCAACCAAAAGACCGGATACTGTAGTAATCAAAGCCACACCAATACCGTTCGCTACAATTCCTGGAGAAATGTTGTTCGCTTCAGCAATCGCGTCGAATGCTTCAATCATACCCACAACCGTTCCGAAGAATCCGAGCATCGGAGCCAGGGCGATGAACAATGAAATCCAAGAAAGACCTTTTTCCAAAAGACCCATTTGAACAGATCCATAAGAAACAACTGATTTTTCTACCATATCAAGTCCTTCAGACGCACGGTCTAAACCTTGGTAGAAAATAGAAGCTACAGGACCACGAGAATTGCGGCATACTTCTTTAGCAGCTTCAACACCACCGCTTTGAAGAGCTCCTTCTACATCGCTCAACAACTTCTTAGTATTAGAAGTAGAAAGAGTCAAGTAAAGAATTCTTTCAATACATACGGCCAATCCTAAAATCAAACAAATCAATACGAAGGACATAAAGAAAGGTCCACCCGCAATAAACTTGTCTTTAAGGATTTGGTGAAATGGCTTATCGCTTTCAGCGGCTTGCTTATCCTCTTCAGGACCCATTTTTTCAGCTTCAGTAGCAGTCGCAGCCGACTCCTCATTTGCCATTTGATCATCTTGCATCATATCAGCTCCAGCGTTTGCAGAATCTGTGGTCTGCTCCACTGTAGCCGTGCTGTCATCGGCGGGATCACCTTGAGCAAATGAGCTTGTTACATAGCCAAAATTTAGCGTTGCAATAATGGCCATCATTGAAAACAACTTGTTCATACCTGTTTTGATTTGAATTATTTAGTTTTTGTCATCATTGTTTTTCCTTGCGGAGAGAGAGGGATTCGAACCCTCGAGACCCGTAAAGATCTACACGCTTTCCAGGCGTGCCATTTCAGCCACTCATGCACCTCTCCTCTAATCTTCTTCGGGCAGCCCCCGTAAAAGCGGGCGCAAATTACAAAATTTTTACTTCACCGTACGTAACGGGCGATTTGTTTAATTTTTAGTTAATACTGCTTACCCTATTGTGTTTTTAGGCTTGGATCTATTTCAAACGCTTTTTGATAGCAAGCGTTGGATTGCTCCGTTTTACCTTGATTCGCATAAGCCACTCCAAGATTTAGCCACAATCGAGCATTATCCGGATCCAGTTTAATTCCTTGATTAAACATCTCAATTGCCTGATCTAAATGACCAAGTAGAGCGTGGGCAACGCCCAGTTTCTGCACATAATCCTTGTTTTGGGGATCAATTTGGTAGGCTTTTTCCAAGTAAGAGATGGCCTGTTCGGGTTTATTCATGTTCTTTCCGTACAACTCTCCAATCTTCTCAAGTATTGTGCCATTTTTTGGATCGTATTGCAAGTAGAGTAAATAGGCCTTTTCAGCTTCCGCAAACTTTCCATCTGCGGTAGCTTCCTGCCCTACGTATTCCAGATTGGTCATGGCAAAGGAATAGCCCGGCGTCATCTTTAAGCAGTTTTCATAATAAACCAGTGCTGAAGCGTAATCTTTCAGCCCTGTATAAGCATTTCCCGAAAGCAGCATAGGGGCCATGTAGGTAGGATATATTTCCAATGAACGGTGGAGATAATTTATTGCTTGGTTCAATTTTCGCGCTTTTTCTGTCGGGTTCCGTTCAATATCTGCTTCATCAATTAGGGCCAATCCAGCCGACATGTTGCACTTGGCACTGTTGGTGGATACTTCAACATCGGTCAATGCCAGGGTCGCATCCGTTTCCCAAGCCGGGTTTCTTACCCAGGTGACAATGCTATAGGCAATCACAATTCCAAGGAAAACGACGGCACGTAACTTTTCTGCTTTGATTTTCTGAAGGAAAAAAACACCCACAAAGCCAATGGAAAGAACGGGTAAATACAAAAACCGTTCATTCATAAAGGTACCAATGGGGAACAGCAGATTGGAATACAAAACAATTCCTCCCAGGTAAATTCCAGAAACAATGGCCCAAATATTTCGCTTGATAACACCCCAAACAAATACACCGATTAAACAGAGGTGTGATATTAACCCGAGCCAAGCAGTCCATTCTCCCCAACCATAAATTGGAATTTGAGCAGGGTAATAGTCGTGAGTAAGTGGGTGTGGAATAACCAATAAATAGAGGTAACGGCTCAAGGTGTGAAAGATGGTCGCCAATTTCTCGCCCGGCTCAGCATAAAGAAATGGATTGTTCATCCACTCTTTGGCAATTTCTGTTTTGGCCGACCCCAATATCTGGTACCGCATACCTATATATATAAGCGTGGCCAAAATCAAGGTTCCGGATGCCATGGCCCATTTCTTTTTATCCAGATCCTTGAGCAGGATAAAAGTGATTAAAGGAATGAAACCGGCAAATACTACGGACGACTCTTTGGAAAGAAGACTTAGAAAAAACAAAAAGCCTGAAGCTCCTAAAAAAATCCAGTTTGACTTTTCAAAAAAGCGCAACACATAATAGAAAGCGGTTAACGCCAGAAAAGTTCCAAGTATTTCATCACGACTCTTAATGTTCGCCACTACTTCAGTATGTAGAGGGTTAGCCAAGAAGATTGCGGTAATGATAAAAGCGGGGGCCAAAAACCAAAGCCCTTTTTCCGGAGGAATTAGTCTGGATAAGATTAGAAACAACATCAAGCCTGTTAAGGCATACAAAAGGATGTTGAAGAAGTGATACACCCCCGGAGAGTTTCCAAAAAACTCCCACTCCAAAGCGTGCATGGTCATGGACAGGGGGCGATATCGTCCACCAGAAACCAAGTTCTTATCCTTACCAAAAAAACCGGTCATGCTATCATGGGTAAACAGGTCCCCGATTCCATCAATGCCTTTTTTAGTAAATGAATTGTTGGTGATTACAATCTTGTCGTCCAGCACAAAATCGTAGTTCAAGGTTTGGGCATACAGCAGAACTGCCAATAGGAGGACCGCTATTTTTCCTAAGTTTTGGCTTTGATTTTTCATGACTCTGTTAATTCTCCTCTCCAGGATTTCGTGAATCGTTCTGCCACTTCATGGTCTGGAAAATTAGCCAAAAGCACCATTAGTTTGGTCAATGCAGCTTCATAGGTCAAGTCCCTAGCTCCAATTACACCGGCGTGATGCAGCCTTGCACCATTTTCGTACCGGGTTTGGTCCACCATCCCTTGAGCACATTGAGTAACATTTACAATGATCTTACCTCGGTCCACCTCATCCTTCAAAAGTTTTAAAAGCTTGCGGTCATTGGGAGCTTGGCCTGAACCATAAGACATCAGCATCAACGCACGAGTCTGTTCATTCTTAATGGTGGGTTCATAATAATCAGGAGACATTCCAGGAAAAAAGGGAAGTACTCCAATCCGATCGTCGTATTTGTCCAAAATAGACAACCCATTAGTTGAAGGCGGCAAAATTCGGCGATCGTAGAACAATATTTGAACTCCAGCTTCTGCTAAGGGCGCCATGTTTGGAGAGGAAAATGCATTGAGGTGTTGCGTACTCGATTTGTGTGAACGATTACCCCGAAATAAGAAACTATCAAAATAGATAGCCACCTCAGGAACCCGAGCTGCTCCCATGCTATTTTTTGAGGCCGCAATCTGAAGGGCTGTGATTAAGTTTTCCTTTCCATCGGTTCGAATCATTCCAATGGGAAGTTGAGAGCCCGTCAGAATAACGGGTTTGTCTAACTCGGGAATCATAAAACTAAGTGCCGAGGCAGTAAACGCCATGGTATCAGTGCCATGAAGAATAACAAAACCGTCGTAGTCATCGTATTTTTCCAGAATGACCCGTGCTAAATCTGACCACAATTGGGGTTGAACATCTGATGAGTCGATGGGTTCCCCAAACGAGCGGGTATGAATATCAAAATTAAACCTGGCCAGCTCCGGAACGGCATGAATCAGATGATCCAACTCAAAGGGCTTGTGGCGTCCGGTTACCGGGTCCAAAATCATACCGATGGTACCACCGGTGTAAATCATTAGGATTGATGGCTCCTTGCTATTCATAGGATGTCAATGGTACGAATTTGTACCGTAATCTCAAAGTCTGAAAATTTCATTGGTGTTGCGCTCCGTTTGCTCTGCAACCACCGATATGTCAACCTCTTTGATATCTGCCAGCTTTTGTGCTACAATAGAAGTATAAGAGGGCTCATTTCTTTTACCTCTGTACGGGTGCGGTGCTAAATAGGGACTATCTGTTTCTAAGACTAAGTGCTCCAGGGAAATATTCTTAACTACCTTATCCAGTCCAGAATTCTTGAAGGTGAGAACCCCACCAATTCCGAGTTTAAAACCACCGTATTCCAAAATATGCTGAGCCTGAGCCTCATTTCCGGTAAAACAATGAAAGATCCCAAAGAGGCGATCATCATTCAATTCATCTACCAAATCAAATATTTCGTCGAAAGCTTCCCTTACATGAATGATAATTGGAAGGCCAAGCTCCTTTGCCCACTCACACTGCACTCGAAACGCCTCCTGCTGCTGGGCAAAAAAAGACTTGTCCCAATACAAATCCAGGCCAATTTCTCCCACTCCAAACCAAGTTATATCACCTAATCGACTTGGGTTAAAAAGGTCATTTTCAATGCGTTTTAGTTCTTCTCTATAATCCTCTTTAACCGAGCAGGGATGCAATCCCATCATCGGAAAAGTAAGGTCCGGGTATTTTTGGTTCATTTGAACCAATCTATCTGTATAGCCGGAATCAATGTTGGGCAAAAAGAATCTTTTAACCCCTTGTTCAACAGCACGTTGAACTACATAATCACGATCCTCATCGAAGGCATCTGTATAAAAATGATTGTGCGTATCTGAAAGGTTCATTTTTGTAGAGATTTTTGAATTGCCTGAAAATCAGCGAACTATCCGATACAGATGAAAAAAGACGGTATCAAATTATTCTTATTTTTGCTTGGTTTTTAAACTTAAATCAAATCAAAGTGCGTAATCCGCTAAAATTTTATCTTCCTCTAACCTGCTTGATCTTTCTTGCTGCATCGTGCACGGATGGAACCAGCACCGACGAAACAAACACCCTTCCTGAGACCACCTTGGACAGTGCGGAGATCAATGCCAGTGCCAAAGATCGTGTGAGATTTCAGCGCGCTAAGATTGTATTTTTTTCCTTGCCTTCCCCTATGGAAACTTCCCGTATTCTGAAAAAATCGGGAGCTATTTATAACAAGGAAAGCCTGAACGAGCCTGGGAACATTAACAACTACCAAACTTCTAAAAGCAAAGCCATCGCGTTGGGTATCTACGTAGCCGATTTGAGTTATGCCAATGCGTTTGGGCAACAGCAAGATTGCTTCGATTATTTTTCTGCTGTTCGCTCTTTGTCGGATGACTTATCACTAAGTGGAGTATTTACCAAAGAGTTTATTGAAAAGGTAGATGAGCATATTAACAGTGAGGACTCCGTGCTCAAGTTTTTGTCTGAATCCTATTGGAAGGCCAATACCGAATTAAAAGAAAATGACCGTGAAAGCCTTGCTGCACTAGTTGCCGCTGGTGGTTGGATAGAAGGGCTTTATATCGCCGTTTCGTTGGTGGGAAGTTCTGACGAAAATTCCATGATCGCCGAGCGAATTGCCGAGCAAAAAGGATCATTAAAACAATTGATCAAATACCTCAAATCATTTAAAGACCCTAAAAACCTGAAGGAAGTACTAAATGATTTGGAAGAGTTGGAGGTATTGTTTGATGAAATTCAAACTACTTCGACACCAGCACAAGATTCTGTAGATGAGAATGGTGTGGCCGTTATTGGCTCAAAAATAAGCCATACCTACCCAGAAGGAGTGCTTCAAAAAATCATCGCTAAAACAACTGACATTCGGAAGAAATATGCCTAAGAACAATTCTATGAAATCGACGCTATATACCCTTTCCATTTTGGCGGTATTCGCCTTTTTCATGAATATGGATGCTTCCGCTCAATGCCGGAGGTTTACCCAAAAAAATTGCTTGCCTGAACTGGCCCCATTCATCAATAATGGCCAGATCAATACAACTTCACTTTTTGAAGGAGATTCTGCAAGCCTCGTGATGACTTTTTATTCTTTGCTTGACTATAGACTTCTCGTGTGCTCTCACCCAGTTTTAGGTGAAAACGTTCACTTTAAAGTGAGAGATATGAGTGGAACTCTATTGTATGATAGTCAGGGAAGCGGAAAAATCTTCTATGACTTTTCCGTGGCATCCACTCAGGATCTCCGCATAGACGTTATCGTCCCTGAGCAAAAAGACAACCTATCAGAGACCACACCCAGTGGGTGCGCCTCCATAGTTTTGGGATTTAGGGAATAACCTGATTGAGTAGTATTTTTCCCGGGGGAATGCATACCTTTGGGTATGCGAACCAACCAAAAGTACCTCATGGCCTTGTCCTGCGTGGACGGCATTGGCCCCGTTAAAGCAAAAGTCCTAATCGAATATTGTGGTAGTGCCGAAGGCGTATTTCACGAATCTTCACGCACCCTCCAAAAAATTCCCGGTATTGGCTCACAGTTAACCCAAGCCATTCATCATTGTGATCTTTTTGATCGAATCGATCGAGAAGTTGAGTGGATGGAACAGTGCGGCATTCGACCTATCGTGTACACCGACCCAGAATTTCCTCAACTTCTTTTGCAATGCCCCGATCATCCATTGGTTTTATATTACTTGGGGAATGAAGATTTAAATAAGCATCAAGTGTTAAGTATCGTTGGCACTCGTAAGATGTCTCGCTATGGCCAAGAGACTTTATCGGCGATCATCTCCGACTTAAAGGATCAAGGACTTTTGGTGGTTTCCGGGTTGGCCTATGGTGTTGATTATTGGGCTCATCGGCAGGCTATTGAAATTGGTTTGCCCACATTGGGTGTGCTGGCCCACGGGCTTGATCGAGTATATCCCCACGAGCACCAAATGATAGCCCAAGAAATGATCAGCCGTGGTGGGCTGATTTCAGAATTTATGAGCGGCACCCGTCCGGATCGTGAAAACTTTCCTCGGCGAAATCGGATTATTGCCGGAATATCATCCGCCACCCTTGTGGTAGAATCTCTTGAAAAGGGTGGAGCCATGATCACAGCCCAATTGGCCTCCCAGTACAACAGAGATGTTTTAGCCATTCCAGGAGGCATCAACGATCCGCTTTCTAAAGGATGCAACAAGCTTATTCGATCTCAAACAGCAGCCTTAATTACCAATGCCCAAGACCTCTTGGACGCCCTTAATTGGGAGGCATTGAAACCCGCCACGAAAAAGCGAAGGATTATTCCTCCTGCATTTGAAAAGTTACATCAGTTGTTCCAGGAAATAAAGGAGCTCAATCTGGTACAAATTCAAGGTCGACTGTGCTTAGGGGAATCAGAAGTAACCCAACTGGTTTTTGACGCTGAAATGAGCGGCTTTATCGTCCCTGTTTCAGGAGATCGCTACCAATTAGGGGGCTAATCTTTGTCTTTGGATTTCCGGTTGATGCTTTCAATGGAGATCTTTTCCTCTGTCTTCAAACTTATCCGGCTTTCAGGCAATGCGAAATCAACTCCTGCTTGCTTAAGGTTTTGATGGATGTTCAAGGATACCTCTGCTTTGGCTCTAAGAAGGTTTTCTGAAAGCCAGTAAAGCACTCTAAACTTTAAGCGATTTTCAACCTGGCCCTGAAACAAAACCAGGGGTTCCGGTTCCCTTAGTACGTTTTCTTGTTTGATTATCGCTTCCTTCACCGAATCAATCACCACTTGTGGATCGGCTGAAGATTCAACATCCAAAAGATGCTCGATACGTCTTTTCTTATCGGATAGGGTTAAGTTAGTGACGTGCTGAGAAATCAATTCAGCATTGGGAATAATAACCTCAGCCCCTGCCCAGGTTCTCATTTTACTGGATCGAATTCCAATTTCTGTGACTTCCCCTTCGAATTCACCTACAACGATGACATCTCCAATCATGATCGGTTTTTCGAAAATGAGAATCATACCAGACACAAAGTTCCCCACGAGATTCTGAAGGCCAAATCCAATACCTACACCCAAAGCACCGGCAACAAAACTTAGCTTCTCCAAATTGAGTCCCGCTGCAGCAACTGCAAGGAAGAACCCAAAAGTTAAAATGGAATAACGGGTCACAATGGCAATCGCCATTGGAACCCCTCTTTTTAACCTCAATCGGGAGAGAATCTCTTCTTCGAGAATGGTTTTTACAATAATGCTCAGGTACCAGCAAATGACCAAGACCAGAACAAAGTCGAACACATTAGACAGGGTAAATTCGACCGATCCAAAAACCCATGTTTCTTCCTTCAGCCCTTTAAAAAAGGCCCCAATATCCTCACTGATACCAAACTGATGTAAAACGACACCAACCCACAGATAAATGGCCACCAATCCATAAGCGCCCAAAATCCAACGATGGATATCAGCGCGACGCTTATTGATTACGTAAGAATAGTTGGCCCAAGTGCTTTGTAGCATGATGGTGAGAATTCCTTGAACAATGCGCTCTGAAACAAACAGTAACACCCCGATCACAAAGGACCTGACCGTTGCCCTTGTGAGGAAATCAGAAAGTGCCACATAGCCAAGGGCATTGGCTACCAAAGCGATCAAAATGTGGAAAGCCGAAATCCATAGGAATAGGGATATCCACCGGTAAGAAGGTTTATTCTTTAAGTATTGTCTAATGCTTTGGCGGTTTTTGAAATAGAAAACGCCCATTCCTACCAGGATAAGCACATTGCTGGTAAAGGTTAACAACCGCTGCACGTATCCATGGCCCACGAGTAAAGTCTCAATCTGAAGCAACAAGAAGGCTGCTGCATACATGTACATCAATGGGTGAATTACCCGATTGACAATTTTGGGAAGGATCACCATCATAACCAACGTAAGCATGAGGGTATTGAATTCGGCCAGAGTACTTGGGAGACCCGGATAGATCCAAAACGTGCAAAACATTGCTATGAACAGCGCCGTGGCAAGGGGACTTTCAATAAAGGTAAGTGTGGTCCTTAGGCTTTCATCTTTAAACACTCGCCAGGATTTGTATCGGGCCTGAACGAAAAAGAAAATAGCAATCAACAGAACCAGTAATAGAATCTGGCCAATGACCGTATTCTTTTTCTTTTTTACAAAACGAACAGCATCTCTGGCTGAGTATTCCCAAATCAAGCGGAACTGACTTTGAACGCCAACGCTGTCTTTTTCTGGGTTCAATATCTCGGTTAAAAGATTGGGCCGGGTTTTCTCGAAAATACGCGATTGCTCCTGCTGGGCGGTAGAAATTACCAGGTCTTGATTTTTGGAAACTTGTTGTTTAATCGCCCCGACCTGGCTCAGGAGATCCATAGCTGAGTTGCCTGTATCACGGAGCGTTCTGATTGTCTTTTTGATTTCTTTGACCAATTCTGCACTACTCTTGATCAAACTCGGGGCGGCCTTTTCATCTCGTAGTTGATCAATGGTCAAATTCCATCGAAACTTTTCCATTTCAAGTTCGGCTCGATACTCATCCAATTGAGCAACAACCTCACTAATATCACCCTCGATACTTCGCAGCTTCTTTTCTTCGCCGTCCCATTTTATTCGGATATCATTCAAGTAATGAACTCCAATTTCATCATTTATCCGGCTATTGGTTTCACGCTCCAAATCCTCCACCCTGGACTGCGCTTTGGACAATTTTTTCTCAAGAGCGTCTACTTTGTGATTCTGAATCAGGTTTTCTGAAATCTGATTCATTCGCGAAAGCGTCTGTTCAGTTTGAACCGTAATGTTGGAAGTTGAAACTGATTCAACGGCCTCTCCCTGAATGGTATCAGTCTTAGTTTCCGCGGCAAGATTTGTCGACCCTACCAGGGAAAAAACCAAGATCAAAAGGAGAATTGGAGAATACCAGATATTACTTAACATGGCAAATTTATAGGTCCACTAAACTAAGCATTGTTGGTTGAAGTGGCCACGGTCCAATTTTGTTACTCCTGCATTTTGTATCTTAGGTGCTATGTCAAAGCGGGAAATCACAAAACACTACGAAAACGAAGATATCCGGATCACCTGGAAACCTTCTACATGCATTCACTCTACTATTTGTTGGAAAGGACTTATCCAGGTCTTCAACCCTAAGGATCGACCTTGGGTTAAATTGGATGGCGCCTCCTCTGAAAGAATTGCCCAGCAAATTGATCAATGCCCTTCCCAAGCCTTATCCTATGAGTGGAAAAAAGCGCCTCAAAATACAGATGCATCAAAACCGGATGTTAAACTCACCACCGCAAAAATTGCTGGAAAAACGCCCGTTGTTCTCGATTTAGAGGCAGGGAAACCCCATGCCTGGTGTGCGTGTGGGTTATCAGAAAATCAGCCTTGGTGTAACGGAGCACATAAAGGAACCTCACACAAACCTTTGGTGTTTAAGGAAGAGAAAACTCAGACACGAGCCTTATGTATGTGTAAAAGGACATCCAGCCCGCCCTTTTGTGATGGATCTCACAACCACCTGGACTAAGTTAGCTCTATAGCAATACTCCATTTTCGGGCTTAACCGCCTCGGGTAGTTCCGTCTCTCCCAGCATCTGTCGAATATTGATTTCGATGGTTCGCGAAATAGCCGTCATTGGGGTATCATTTGGCCGGTTTTCGAAAGGATCTTGCATAAACACAGCAATGGCTTCAATCATAAAGAAGGTAAATCCGATCACCAAGGTGACCAGGGTGGTGAAATAACCCAGGTATTCTAACAAACCAAAAGGGAGAATGGCCACGAAAATGATGATGAAAAAAACCGTGAAAAAGTTGTACTGAGTCGGGAAAACCGTGTTTTTGATTCGCTCACACATTCCCATGGAATCGCACAACCGCGTCAAGGTATTATCCATCGAAACAAATTGATAAGCATCCAACTGATTCCGAGAACGGCACTGCTTCAACTCCATTTCAATAAGCTGGATTATAGCGTTCGGGATATTTTGTTGGCTACTTAGCCAAATCAAATCCTGTTCTGTAAGGAATTGATCCAGGCTCTCCAATACGTCTTGCTTTCTCAACGATTTGCTCAAGGCATAGCACCAGGCCATTTGTAGATAGGCAATGCGTTTGGCTGAATCCTTGGCTGATTGCTCCGGGCTATCCTGAATAAAACCCAAGCTTTTTCGAACCAAGGTTCTGGAATCATTTACCACCGCTCCCCAGATTTTTCGGGCTTCCCACCAACGCTCATACGCTGAATTGGTCCTAAAACCAAGAAACAAGGAAATGGCCGTACCTAAAACCGCCGGGATGGAAATACTAATGGAGAGGTTTGGGTTGTAACTGTACCAAACGGCCACCGTGTGGCAATAAATCAAAATGGCAACAACCCACTTGGACTCAAATAGAATAATTTTCGAAAGGGAAAATCGCTTCTGGATATACATGTTCTCAAAGCTAAATCAATAATTCCTTTCTCCCTATTTTCGTGGCTCACAAAACGGACAATGAGCACCTTTAACGTCTATTTCGGCATCGGGGTCGACCACATCCTTTCGGCTGATGGCTTGGACCATATTCTTTTCATCCTTTTATTGGGTCTGGGGTATTCCCTTCATCAATGGAAGCGTGCCCTTGGTTTGGTTACGGCATTTACCCTTGCTCATAGTTTAACCCTAATGCTGGCCACTTTTCAATGGATCCAGGTTTCCGCAGAGCTGGTTGAGTTTTTGATTCCGGTGACTATTTCCATAACCGCCTTGTTTCAATTGGTGACCAGTTTTAGATCCACGAAAACCTCATGGTCATTCCTCACTCAATATGCCTTGGTAGCCTCTTTTGGTTTACTTCACGGAATGGGGTTTTCCAATTTGCTTGCCAGTCTTCTCAACGATAGTGGCGACCTCGTGGTATCACTTTTCGCATTCAACGTGGGCATTGAGGTTGGTCAATTAGTCATTGTTGGGGCCGTATTATTGATTAATTTTCTGGTTCATCGTTTGAAATGGGTCCCCATGGATCGATGGACTGCAATCCTTGCTGGAGGCGTGTTTTTGTTTTCGCTGTCCTACTATTTTTAAAGTCTTAAGCCAGAATTCTTAACCTGAAGGGCTTGGGCAGAATTATTATATTTACTGCTGGTATGAAAAACTGTTTACTTCTAATCGCTTTACTACTGTTTTCGGGCTTGTCATTTGGTCAGCAATATGTCCAAACCGGTATGGTTCACACTGAAATTCAAGCCGCTACACAGAATGGGGTTCCCATTAACGGAAGCTCAAAAGACATGAAAATTGAATATCCACCCAGCCAGGATTTAATGGTTCTTTATTTAGACCCCATGACCCTGCAAACGGATAATATCGAGTTTAATGAGCAGCTTCAGAATTCTTTTCTGGGTAACATTGAGATCGTTTTAGAGGTGGATGTGAATCAATTTGAGTACCACAGCCATGCGGATGAGAACATTACTGTATCCGGAGAGGCGACGATTAATAACAACACCAGCGAGATTATTGTTGTTTTGACCGTTTCCAATAAGAAAACCAACAACCAAAACATGTATCAAATTTCCGGCTCAGGAGCCTTTAATATCCTTGATTATGGGCTGGAAGAAATATTTCCGAACCTCGACCCTATTGTGAAGTTTCAGTTTTCACAATCTTTGCAGGCTAATTTTCGCTAAAATGAATCTATTCGGATAGTTTATCCGAAAGCTACAAACCGTATTTGATGAATTATTTCTCTTCTCTTTTGATCGCCACTTTTCTTTTTTTGGGATTTGCTTCAACTGTGCAAGCTCAAGAAAAAGAGGTAGATTTTTCCGTTCGGGCAAGTGGTCACTATCAACTTTTTTCCTTTTCTGGAGCCAGAACAAATTCTTCAGTTTGGGGAGGTGTTTTGGAAAAAAGAATAAGCTACGAATCCACTATTGGGCTCAACATTAACTATGCTACCAGAACCGAGGACTCTGAAACGCAGCGCAGAAATATTCCTCAATACCAAAACGTATTTAACGTAGGTATTATGGCAAGAAGGTATTTTGATATTGCCTTCAGCGGTCCCTACGCTGGAATTGGGTTGGGCATGGGGTTCCCTTCTGAAACGGGTGTTGCACCAGAAATTGGTGGCCATTTTGGATACCAAGTAGTGAAGAAAAACCTGGCGATTGATTTCAATATTCAAACAGGGTTTGGAAGCTACCGCTATTCTGAAAATCGCTACGATAATTTCGGAACTTATCAGGGTAATGTTTATTACCGCGACTATGGTTTCTTTTTCCGCCCAGGGATCAGTATCGGTATTGCCCGATAGGAATCAGTAGTCATTGATTTTCATGGGTTACCCAACCCCTCAATAATTATTTTGTGTTATTCAGTAAGAAGGTAAACTAACTACTGAATTAATTTGCTTTTTTAGGCAATACGAAAAAGGAGTCCGAAATTACAATTAGGATTACTCTGTGAAAAGGATCATGAAAGAGGTGATGGACAAAATACCGACAATTAAAATCTTGATTTTAAGCCTGTTTATGCTTGCTGGCCACCAAGGTTTCTCCGCTGTTTGCAACATTAGCGGCTGGGTAAAACAGTCTGGTCAGATCAAAATCAACCATGCTGTATACTTTACAGGACAAAACGTGGATACGGTAGTATACACTGACAATGCCGGAAATTACTCGCTTACCTTCCAAGCTTATAATGACTTTGAGTCCTTCGATGTTTATACCATCGACTGTATTAGAGACACGGTAACCCGGAGTTTCGAATACCAGAATGGAATCACTAATTATACCAAGAATTTTGATCTGTGCCCTTCTGGAAACCGGGTTTATATCAGTGGAACCGTTTTGAATAATGGAAGTCCAGCTGAAGGCGTTGTGGTCAGTTTCTATGTCAACCAGACTTATAAACTTATTGGAAACGCCATTACGGCCAAGGATGGAACCTACAGCCAAACGTTTAATACAGGAATTCATAAATCCGGTGTCATTTTCTCCAAATTGACTGATTGCTACGGCTCAATTGTCATGCAAAACTGGCTTTTTGAAACCCGCGATAGTATTCAAATCGATTACGAGAGTTGCCGAACAGATCCCTTTCCTTTTATTGGAGGTAGAATCTTAAACGACGGCTTACCTGTTTATGCCAACGAAGTGGATGTGCACCTATTCCGTTACCAGGCTTCTACCCAAAGTTTGGTTTGGGAAGCCTCCCAGCCTGTTGGTCATGGTGGAAGCTATTTGTTTTCGATTCGCGAATCAGGAAGCTTTCTGGTGAAAGCCATACCCGCTTCCGCTCAACACCGGTTACTGCCTGAATACTATGGTGATGTCAATTATTGGGATGAAGCTCAGATCATCAAGATCAATGGTAATCCTGAGCCTGAATTAGATATTCATTTGGATGAGTTCCACCCTTTAAATGGAACCAGCAGCATTCGTGGTGTCATTAACTACTACCCTATCCAACAATCGGGATCTCCGATGAGTGAAGTTCCGGTTTTGCTTCTCAACAGCATGAAAGAGCCTATGGCCTTCTCCAAAAGCAATAGTGATGGTCAATTTGAGTTTGATGGCCTCACTTCTGGTCAGTACTATTTGGTGTATGATCAAGTGGGTATTCCTTATCATCCATATCCCGTTTACATCGCTAAATCAGGAATGCACTTGACTGGTGTGGAAATGGTTGTAACTCCTTTGGGTAGTGGCCTATCGGGAGCTCTAAGCACTGAAGCTGAGGAACAAAAAGAATTTAACATTAGGGTTTATCCAAACCCTACCCAGGGTAAATTACGTGTATTATTACAGGGAGCCGGCACTGTGGAAGGCGAATTGGTTGCCATGAACGGACAAGTGAAGATGATTGTTGATTCTTTCACTGGAGTTCAAATGGAGCTGGATTTAACTACCCTGGAAAATGGAATTTACTTCCTGAAACTTAGAAACGAAAGCAACGAAGAGAGCATATTCAAGGTTATTAAAAATTAATACTGGCTTGTAGCCCAATGACAATAAGTCCCAAAATATTAAAAGCTGCTGCACGAGGCGATCGACGCGCTCAGAAGAAGCTTTATGAGCTCAGCTTTGACATGCTGATGGGGATTTGTATGCGCTACAAGACTAACCAGGAAGACGGAGTTGCCATCCTAAACGATGCCTACCTCAAAATCCTGAATAACCTCGAAAACCTCAACCCCAAGATTCCTTACGAAGCCTGGGCCAAAAGAATTACCATCAATTGCTGCATTAATGATTACCGCAAACAAAAGCATTCTCCGGAATACATCTACATGGAGAAAGAAGCGATGCTGGATCATTTTGTACGGGTGGAAGATGACGATTGGGAAGAATCTCAATTGGTCTCTGTAGAAAAGTTGAAGGAGTTACTCAATGAACTTCCTGACAGTTCGCAGGAAGTATTCCAGCTTTACGTACTCGAAGGTTACAACCACCGGGAGATTGCTGAAATTTTGGGAATTTCTGAAGGAACATCAAAGTGGCACCTAAACAATGCCCGTAAAATATTAAGAAGACTGTTAAAGGATAACCTAAACATAAACCGAAGAGTGGCCTTATGAGCGACCGCAATATAGATAACGCGTATAAGAAGGCTTTTCCCAAGCAGGAATATAGCTACAAGCCTGAGTACTGGGCGCAAATGGAAGCTTCCATGGGCCCGGCTGCACCTCGAGTACCCTCTTGGTGGTGGAAGGCTGCCTCTGCTGTATTGGCAGTGGCAACTACGGCCTCCGTTTGGTTCTGGAACTCAAACGAACAAGGTCCCGTATTGGCTGATAAGAACCAGACTCAAGTTGAGTCTACCTCGGTTCAAAACGCCAATAATTCTTCCAACGAAGAATTGAATTCTAAATCTGTTGCCTCGGCACCGGCTGCGGCAACGCTATCAGAAGGTAAAACTTCATTATCCTCGGGTATTGAAAGTACTTCAGCTCAAGCAGAATCGGCATCCATGGATCAGGTTGAGCAGACGTCAGAAGCCCGATCAGAGGGTAGTCATTCTATTCAACCGGATAAGGCGTCCAAGGCATCGAGCCTTTTCTCGAAAGAGAAACAATCGAAATCGGTGCAAAAAGCAGCTATTCAGCAGGCTGGATTTGCTTTATCTTCTCCAAAGAAAAGTAATCAGCAGCAAGCCGTACTTGGCGCTGGAAGCTCCTCTCTTGCCCAGGCCGAACGTTTCTCATCCACTTCTGAAAGCGAAAGCGCTATTGCGAATGTTGAGGTTAATGAAACTGTAGCCAATGACAATGCTCTTCCAAGAATGCCATTTAGAGATGCAACTCTATTTGCCGAGGGAGCGATTTTAAGCCCTGATTTAAGCACTTCACAGTCATCGGCGTCTAACATTGCCAGAAACCCCTTCAAGATGCCTAAACTGCACTTCTATTTTGGTGCAAGCGCTGGGTATTCTATGTTGAACAACGACAACAATCTTTTGATTACCCCATCTGGTAATTATAGAGATCTGACCATGGACATGTATCGGAACCAATCGATGGAAGTTGGAGTTGATTTTGGTGTGAAGTACCGCAACTTCTTGGTTCAATCTGGGTTGAAATATTCAAACTTAAGTCAGGCCTATGAAATGAACTTCATTGCCTTGTCTGAACAAGTTGATATGGATATCAGCGAGCGTCGAGTGATTAAAGAGACTTTGCCAAGCCCAAATTCAAAGCTTATCATTGTTCCTGGTCCTGATAATACGTTTGATTACCGCATTGACACGGTTTATGATACGGCTTGGGCTATCCATGTTGATACCAATTACTTCAGCGCTGTAGTAGCCGAAAATCAAATGTATCGCTCCTCCTATACCATTGACTATGCTCAGATCCCTCTATACATTGGATATGAGCTGCCTTTGAAGGACTTTTACCTTCATTTGAGTACAGGAATGGATATGGCGGTATTGGTGAGCGCTACGGGAACCGTATACGATCCAGAAACCCAAAGCGTCATTGCTCAACTGGACAAATCTGAATTGAACCCAGTCCTTTGGAAGTATCGCTTGAATTTGGGAATTGGGTATAACGTGAATGATCGTGTGAGCCTTTATTTGAATCCTTCCTATTCTCGTAGCTTAAACACGGCTTACAAAGAGGATCATTCCTACTCTGGACAATTCTCAGGTTACGGCCTGAATGCTGGTCTTCGTTACCAGTTTTAAGAACTTCTCCAATATTCGAAAAGAACTTTACCTCTTAACTGGAGGGGTATAAAAAAATTTGGCGCCTCCAAGTTTCTCGGATAAGCGCCAAATCTTTATTCGTTTCCCGACTATCCGGGAGAAATTTTCTATTCTTAGAGATTAAATTGAATCCCTTGAGCCAGTGGAATATCACTGGTATAGTTAATCGTGTTTGTTTGTCTACGCATGTAGGCTTTCCAAGAATCAGATCCTGATTCACGACCTCCACCGGTTTCTTTTTCACCACCAAAGGCTCCACCGATTTCAGCACCCGAAGTACCAATATTTACGTTAGCAATACCACAGTCAGAACCTCCTTGGGAAAGGAAACGCTCCGCTTCTCTCATGTTCGTAGTCATGATGGAAGAAGACAATCCTTGTTTAACTCCGTTTTGGATAGCAATAGCTTCGTTCAAATCACTGTACTTAATCAAGTATAGGATTGGAGCAAACGTTTCTGCCTGAACAATGTCCATGCTATTTTCTGCTTCAACGATGGCTGGCTTTACATAGCATCCGCCTTCGTAACCTTCACCGGACAATACACCACCTTCAACAGCCAAAGTACCTCCTTGACTCACGGCAGCTTCCAAAGCAGCTGAGTAAGCTTTAACCGCATCTTGATCAATCAATGGACCAACATGGTTTGTTTCATCCAATGGGTTTCCAATTTTCAGCTGACCATAGGCGTGAACCAAACTGTCTTTTACCTTATTGTAAATGCTATCGTGAATGATTAATCGACGGGTAGAGGTGCATCGCTGACCACAAGTTCCAACGGCGCCAAATACAGTACCCGTAATCGCCAAATTCAAATCAGCATCTGGGGTAATGATAATTGCGTTGTTTCCTCCTAACTCGAGCAAAGAACGACCTAAGCGCTGAGCAACGGCTGCTCCAACTTCTTTACCCATGCGGGTAGATCCAGTAGCCGAAACCAAAGGAACGCGAGTATCAGCAGTCATCCATTCTCCCACTTCACGATCTCCGTTGATCAAGCAGCTAATTCCTTCCGGAAGGTTGTTTTCAGCCAATACTTCTGCAATAATCTTTTGGCAAGCCACACCACACATTGGTGCTTTTTCAGACGGCTTCCAAACCAAAACATCACCACAAACCCAGGCAATAGCACTGTTCCAGCACCATACGGCTACCGGAAAGTTGAATGCTGAAATGGTTCCCACAATTCCAAGTGGATGCCACTGCTCATACATACGGTGACCTGGACGCTCAGAGTGCATAGAAAGTCCATACAACTGGCGAGAAAGACCTACAGCAAAATCGCAGATGTCGATCATCTCCTGAACTTCACCCAATCCTTCCTGGTAAGACTTACCCATTTCATAGGTAACCAGCTTTCCAAGTGGTTCTTTATACTGACGTAGTTTTTCTCCAAATTGACGAACGATCTCACCTCTTTTAGGTGCGGGCATAGAGCTCCAAATTTTGAACGCCTCTGACGCCTTTTCTATCGTTGCTTCATACTGCTCACGGGTAGTTGTGCTTACCTCACCGATTTTCTCTCCGTTGATTGGAGAAAAAGACGTTAGGTATGATCCACTATCCATCCAATTTTCGCCAGTAGAAGTTCCACCATTTTTGTCTCCTAAGCCTAACTGGCCGAGTACTTCTTTTATCTCGTTTTGATCCATGATTTAGCGTTTGAGCCGCAAAGGTACTATCGTAAAATAACGTGGCAAGAATTATTCGCCTTCAGTTTTGTCTGAAGGGTTACCTTCCTTTTCACCGGCTTTGAGCATGCGGCTGGTTGCCTTGAGAATTCCTGGTAATTTTTCTTCTTTCTCCCGGGTAATGAGAGCGAGTGTCATAATACCACTGCTCAGCAAAATGACGTAAAGTAATACCCCATTATCGAATAGAGGAATGCCAAAGGATTCTGGAATGGCAAAAAACAGAAGAATGGTAATCAGACCACGGGGCGAAACGAACAAAGACGGAATCATAAATTGCTTGGCGACCGAAGCAAAGAAGACATATCGAACGATGAATATGACTCCTAAAAAGACCAGGGAAATGATCAAAATTTCCAGGTTAACCAGTGACGCCAATGTAATGCTCATCCCAAATACGATGAAGAAAAAGGTTCTAACAACAAAGGCTGTTTCCAAGGTGATAATCTTGAAATACTTTAGGGTTTGAATCACCCTTCGGTGATCCACGTATTTGTCCAGCCCACGTACAAAAAACAGCTTGTGGTTATTTATCATAAGACCAAAGAACAAGATGATGAGCAGCGACGAAATATGCAACATCTTGCCAATGGAGTAGAGCATTAACAAAACGGCGATCAACAAAAAGAGCTTAACCTGGGAGGTGATGTTCTGAAAAATAATCGTTAGAACGTAGGCTGAAATGATCGAAATGGCAATCGTAAGAATCAGGTTCCCGGTAATGTCCAAAAACAGGTTCGTTCCTGGAGGTGCCTCAAACCCTTCGAGAACAAAGTAGAAAACCATAATCCCAAGAATGTCGGAGAAGGTAGACTCATAGATTAGAAACTCTTTGATCTCTTCTCTACAATTGCTCACACTTGGAATCACGATGGCACTGCTTACGATGGCCAAGGGAATCGAAAACAAAATGGCACTCCGTGTTTCGGCCAAAAAGAAGAGTTTGAACAACAGGGTAAACAAGAAGCTCGTTGCCGCCAAACAGAGTAGGGCAACGAGAAACGATTTCCAGATAATCGGCCATTTTTCCTTGGTAAGCTCCAGGTCCAGAGCGGCTTCGAGCACAATCATGACTAGACCTACAATTCCTAAAATCTCGAGAATGGGAATCCAGTTGGTATCAATAAATGGGAGCTCAAAATACTTGATCAACAAGGTTATTCCCATCCCGGTTACAATGAGTAAAAGAACCGATGGAATGTTTGTTTGCTTGGCAATAAGCCCATAGACATAGGACAGGATAACCAGCGCGCTGAGGACAATAATGAGAATATAGGGACTTGTTCCTGCCATTCATCAATTTGATTTAGCTGCCGTCATTACGGGTAGCTTGCCCACCAATTGTTGAGCTAAGGATGGAAAATAATCCTGAATAATTTCTTTCTGCCCATTTACAGTGGAAGAGAAGTACGTTTTTACTACTCCCGCATAAACTTCCTGATCATGGGTGAAAATAGAATAGTGTACGGTTATCTGACGTTGGTACTCATCACCCTCAAACGCCCGATAATCCAAACCGGCCTGAGGTTCAATATCGATTTGATTGATGATAAGATAAAGTACTGAAGAATACTTATCCTCCAGGTAGTCAAACAGAGCGGTGTCACGAACAGAGCATGCCATAAACCTGGGCTTTCCATCGGGATTGGAGCGAATCTGTCCCTGCTGCATATAAGTTCCATTCTTACCCGGATCTTCTTCTACTTTTTTCTTTTTGTTCAGTTTGAGTTTGATCTTTTTGTCATCCTCTTTTCCCTGATCTGGCAGCTCCCGATACTCGTCCTTAAGAGAGCGATAGATAAAATGGAGGTCTTCCTGCGTTTCTTCATCTGCAGCAATCATCCGAACTACCTGATAGTTTGCATTAGACTCCAGGTAAATCAGATTGTCGAGTCCTCTTCGGAAATTCGTTACAATTTGATCGTAACTTGTTCCATCGTTACGCCCAATACTGGAGGTGATGGATGATTTATACATCATGGGTTTAAAAGGAACCACCATCAATTTGGGTTGATCACCAAAAGTCCAAAGAGTATCGTTGACCAATCGACCGTGATCGTTTTCAAGAATATGCATGGTTTCATCCTGAGCCTGAACAGCACCCAGGGCCCAAATAAAAGAGCCTATCAGCAGGAGTTTCTTCATCCCGAAAAGTTATGGCTTAAAATTACAGCGACTCAAAGCCCTGTAGGCCGCCCCAAAAGATAATTTTCAACAGTTGATCCCGGATAAGGATTACTTGAACATCCGGAAGATATCATTCCCGTTAGCAAACAGGAACAAGGCAAGAATGATGAACAAGCCAAAAATCTGCGCATATTCCATGAACTTATCACCCGGCTTACGACCTGTAATGATCTCCCAAAGGGTGAACATAACGTGGCCGCCGTCGAGGGCAGGAATAGGTAGCAAATTAAGCACGGCCAGCATCACTGAAAGAAAGGCAGTCATGGTCCAGAATACCTGCCACTCCCATTCTGGTGGATACAAATCCCAAATGGCTTTAAATCCACCCACACCTTTGTAGGCTCCCGTGCTTGGGGTAAAAATCATTTTTAGCTGACTCAGGTAAGAGCCCACTTGTTCTACTCCTTTGTTGATACCAGCAGGGATAGATTCAAAGAATCCGTATTCCTGGGTTTCGAATTGGTAAATGCCGAGTCTTTCCAAATCATCCGTTGATGGAGGATAGAGCATTACCCCGATTTGACCGGCATCATTCAGCTTTACTGGAATTTCCAAAGCTTCTCCGTCGCGCATCACGTTAAGGGTAACTTCCTGACCCGCAAATTGCTTGAGGTGATCTGCATATTGATCCCACCAGGGCAAATCCACACCATTTACTCCAGTGATCAAGTCTTTGAGCTGAATGCCGGAATTGACGTTATGCGAACTATCCGGAATTCCACCAATAATGAAAGGAACCCGATAAAAAATGACCGCTTTGGTTGGGTTATCGATGAGCTTTCCAATAAAGTCCTGTGGAATCTCCATGGTTTCTTGTTGGCCATTTTCATGACGAACTTGCATCTCACCGCCCAAGATCATGTTGGGTAGAATGTCTGTAAATCGATCTATTTTCTGATCGTTAATTTGAAGTATGTGATCACCACTTCTCAGCCCAAGGTCGTAAGCCAGGGAATCTCTTACCCAAACTCCACCCGTTAGGTTTTCATTGGGAATGTATTTTTCTCCCCAGGTGAAAAGAATTCCTGCGTAAATGGCCATGGCCAATATGAGGTTGACAAAAACTCCACCCAGCATAATGATCAATCGCTGCCAAGCGGGTTTTGTTCTAAACTCCCAGGGTTCGGGCTCTTTATCCATTTGATCGGTATCCATCGACTCATCGATCATACCAGCGATCTTGACATAGCCACCGAGCGGAATCCAGCCCATTCCGTAAACGGTTTCACCAATCCGGAACTTAAACAGGGCAAACTTGTAGTCAAAAAAGAGGAAGAATTTTTCAACCCGGGTTTTAAACAGTTTCGCGGGAATAAAGTGACCCAGCTCATGGAGAATGATCAGCAGGGATAGCCCCAAAATGAGCTGAGCGGTTTTTATGATAAACTCTTCCATAGTTATCTTCGAAAAATGAATGGCAAATTTGAGAAAATCCGTGGTTTATCGGTCATAAGAATTTCTTATTCCCCGGATTGGAACAAAAAAAGCGTTAAAATCCTTTACTAACCTGCTCCTGAGCCCAACCTCTGGCTTGCTCATCACTGGAGACATAATCTTCATAACCTGGCTTCTCAACCCATGAAACTGCATCCATGCACGCCTCATTCAATTGAGCAATTTGCAGAAACCCAATTTTACCGTTCAAAAAAGCTTCTACAGCTATCTCATTGGATGCGTTCAATACACAAGGCATATTTCCTCCCAAATCCAGTGCTTTAAACGCCAGATTTAGGTTGCCAAATGTCTCACGGTCAGGCTGTTCAAAAGTAAGAGATGGGTAGTCCAAAAAATTAAATCTCGGAAAGTCAGAAGGGTATCTGTCTGGGTAAGTAAGCGCATATTGGATCGGCAGCTTCATGTCGGGTAATCCCATTTGCGCTTTCATACTTCCATCTTCAAATTGAACGATAGAATGGATAATGGATTGAGGGTGTACAATCACATCGATCTGCTCTGGTTTTAAAGCAAACAACCATTTTGCTTCAATGACCTCCAGGCCTTTGTTCATCAACGTGGCCGAATCGATTGTGATTTTAGCACCCATATCCCAATTGGGATGTTTGAGGGCTTGTTCCCGGGTAACATTTTGAAGCTCGTCGCGACTTTTTCCGCGGAACGGACCTCCTGATGCGGTGAGGTAAATCTTCTCGATGGGGTTGTGAAATTCTCCAGCCAAACACTGAAAAATGGCGGAATGCTCCGAATCCACCGGATAAATATTTACCCCTTTTTGGCGAGCCAACTGGGTAACCAAATCGCCAGCAACCACGAGGGTTTCTTTGTTGGCCAAGGCAATGTTCTTTCCGGCTTCAATGGCATTTAGTGTGGGTTTCAAACCAGCATAGCCAACCAAAGCCGTTAGGACGATGTCGATGCTTTCCATTTCCACACATTGCTCCAAAGCTTCCCGACCTGCGTACACCTTGATTCCTTCTGACCAAAGTGCATCGGATACCTTTTGATACTGGGATTCATCACCAATAACTACTGCATTAGGTTTGAATTCCAAACTTTGCTCGATAAGTGCATCTGCACTTTTGTTCACGGTCAATACTTCCACCGAAAACTTATCAGAGTGTGCTCGAATTACATCCAAAGCCTGGGTTCCAATAGAACCTGTGGATCCGAGGATAGCAACTCCTTTTTTCTTTTCGTCCATAGCTGCACAAAAGTAGGAAAGCCTGACGTAGCACAAACAGGTAATAGAACGATTAGAGAATTTGATTTTTACCCGGTTCCATTCCAGTTCAAAAGCATTTAGTTTTCTGAATTTGGCTTCAAAAGAAGTCACCCTATTGACCGATCAGAAAAAAAGAAAGCCCTGCAATACTAAATTCGAGATACTTTTGTTAACCCATGGCAATGAAAGTTTGTTTAAGCAGTCTGATCGCATTGACTCTGTCACTGGGAAGTATAGCCCAGGAAGTGGCCATCGGCCAGTGGCGAGATCATCTTCCCTACCGAAACATAAAACTGATCGCTGAAACAGCGGATCGGGTATATGCCTCTTCTGAATCGGGTCTTATGGCCTATGATTTGAACGAACAGTCGGTAGATCGAATCTCCACCATTAACGGTCTTTCGGATATTGGAATCACGGCATTGGGTGCTTCTCCGGATGGAAAAGTGCTTTTCGTGGGTTACGAAACCGGCGGTATTGATTTGGTCAAGGGAAATCAGATAGTTTACCGTGCGGATGCTGTGCGGGCCAATATTTTGGGTAACCGCCAGATCAATGACTTCATGTTTCACAATGACTTGTGCTACATCGCCACAGGTTTTGGTATTCTCGAATTCGATTACAAAAATGGTGACATCATCAATGCCGAAACCCGAGAAACCTTTTTGATCGGAGATGAGGGTGCTTATGTGTTTGTTAATTCAACCCATGTGCTCAACGACACTCTTTATGCGGCAACAGAAGAAGGGCTGTTTTTATCTCCGTACAACAACGAACTTTATGTCCCCTCCAATTGGAAAAAGGACACTACGATTCCCAACCCTGATTCCAACTTCGACATTGTAAGTTCCATTGGTAATGAACTATTGGTCAATTATCCGGTTTTTGAATACCGCAAAGACACTCTTTTTTCTAAAATCAATGGAAAGTGGAGTGTCAATACGCATCGGCTTGGTGAGGACAACCGATCGATGAAACGCTACGACGATCGAATCGTTTTTGCATCTACCACCTCCATGGAAATGTATGATTCCAGCTGGACGGTATTGCGCAAAGCTTTTACTTGGGGTGGCGGCGGACTGGACCCTAACATTTGTGTTTTGGGACAGAATGAGGTTGTCTGGATTGGTGATCGACGCGTAGGCTTGATCAAAAACCTCAATGAGCAGGTAAACGATGTGATCAATCTGGGCGGACCTGCATCCAATCGGGCATTTAACGTGTTTGTGTATGGAAATCGTCATTTTGTAACAGGTGGAGGTCACAATACGAATGGGTTTACCTTTAAATTGAGTGCCGAATTATCCTTTCAGGAAAATGACGATTGGACCATTTACACAGGCTATAATACCAGCAAATTTCAGGGTGTACAGGATGTTACCAGTGTTACGGTAAACCCCAAAAACAAAAACATATTCTTCGCCTCCTCACTAAATCAAGGACTCATTCAATTTGAAAATGACCAGGCCACAACGCATTATCCTTGTGATGGAGATACGCTGGATACCATTACGGGGGAATATGCTTCATTAGTGATGTAAGCTATGATCAAGATGCAAACCTGTGGTTTGTGAATGGGTTGACCAAAGAACCACTCCAGGCTTTTACTCCTGCGGGTGAGCACTTAAGGTTCCCTGTTTTGTTGGATGGTGCTACCATAAACACGGGTCGAATGTTTCACATGACCTGGGGTCACATTTGGGTTGTTACCCCTCAAAATGGCCTTTTTATCTATGATTACAACGGTACGTTAAAGGACACGACTGACGACCGATACATGTTTTTGAACTCAGGAGTGGAAACCGGAAATTTACCTGACAATGAGGTGTATTGTGCGGTGGAGGATTATGACGGCCACGTTTGGGTGGGAACCCGTGTAGGAATGCGCGTTTTTTACAATGCTCGAAATGCTTTTAACTCCAGTAATTTCAATGCACAAGACGTGTATATTCAGGAAGGAATCTACACCCAAATTCTCATGGAAAATGAGAATGTAGCTTGGATCGCGGTGGATGGTGCCAATCAAAAATGGATGGCCACCCGAGGTTCAGGAGCGTTTCAAATTTCGGCTGATGGGTCCGAAGAACTTGCGCACTTCACGGTGGAAAACTCGCCGATTTATAGCGATTACCTAAATAGCCTGGTAATCGATGGTTCTTCAGGAGAAGTTCTTTTCGCAACAGACAAAGGACTGATCGGCTATCGCGGTGAAGCGACTACAGGAAACAGTAATTACAGCCAAGTTCAGGTTTTTCCAAATCCGGTAAAATCGGATTACACCGGAAACATTGGTATATCGGGACTCATGCCTGATTCTGAGATTCGAATTACGGACGTGTCTGGAAACTTAGTGATGAAGGCAACGTCTCAAGGAGGATCTTACTCCTGGGATGGAAAGAATTATGACGGTAACCGGGTTCATACTGGAGTATACCTCGTTTTCGCTTCGAGTGAAGATGGCAGTGAAAAAATGGTTACTAAAATTCTGTTTCTGAACTAAGGCCTTTCTTCCAAGCAAGCAACCCATTTACCATCCAGGTTACCACACTGATTAGAAACCAAAAGAGGGAAACAAAAAATCCCATTCGCACAAGAGCCGGGTTAAACCAGTATTTGATTTCATGGGTTCCTGCATCCAGCTGAACGGAATTGATGTTGGTGTTTACCGGTAGGTTTTCGACACGTTCGCCATCTACTCTTACCATCCACGATTTGTGAAAGTTTTGATTAAACACCAATCGTCCCGGTTTTTCCATTTTCACTTCAAGCCTTATTTCATTGGGATCGAAATGGTGAATGGTAATCGGCGCTGCGGCTGAATCGGGTAAAATCAAGCCGTTTTGCTCCACTCCGGTAAATACCAATGGCATTTGCGAAATGGGTTCCAAATGACCTAATTCGCGGCTTTGATCCATAAGTGTCAAGCCATAGGGACTGCAACCGTCAATCGTAGGAATCTTCTGGTAGATGGCCAGGTTTTTCCACAGATAAGGAATGTTGTTGAGCGTGATGTCGTTATTTTCAGCCAGGGATTGATCGAGGTTAGGAATCGGAAAGCCCTTGGGCATTTCTTTGAGTCGGGCTTCTACGTCATCCGGAGCTCGGTTTTCGATCACAGTGCTGTAGATGTTTAGCTGTGTGAACAGTATGATTTCTAAAACCACTAACCCGGTCAACCACTTCAACCGATGTGTGTAGATTAACACCACAGATCCAACGAGAAACAACCAAACAAAAAACTGCTCCAGGTAAACCCGCTCTTTTATTCCTGCGACTTCATCAAAACGAAAATATCCTTCCAGAAAAAAGTCTCGAATCATCCAACGTTCTACCCAAAAGGCTTCAACGATAAGTGCTAAAGTCAAGACCGCGGTAATTCCAGCCAAGCCCATTAAAGCTTTTCGGTCTTTGATTAAGGCATCAAACGCATTTCCAAAAGCCAACAAGGAAAAGAAGGTGGCAAACATTCGGAAGAGCGTTGAAAACCGGAACAAATCCATTAACGGCAAGGTGTGGTACAGCATTTTTCTCACTGGAAAATCCTGAGCCATGGCCGTCATGTAAAAGAAAATGGCCAACAAGAAATAGGCCCAAAATGACTTTGGCATCCGTCGGAAAAAGACCACTCCGAGCAATATGAACATCCAAGTTAAACCACCCGCAAAACAATTGACTAAGGCCAAATCGGCTCCCCAAAAATCTGGCTGAATCGTAACCGCCATCGGAGTGAACACGGATAAAATAGCCTTCCAGGGAAGAGATCCGGTTAAAATTCCCCAGGCATCACCATCGAGCGAAAGGCCTTGGGTTCGATTAATCAAAGGGGTTAGATCAAGTAGGCCTAGAAGAAATACGGAGGAAATCATGATTACCCCGATTCCCAGATTAATCAGATTGAACCATTTTTTCAGAACAAAGGTTTGTGCTCGAATCTGCTGAATTAATCGAATGATCAACAGGGCGATTAGAAGGTAGACCACCACAATGACAATTCCCGGATAAACTCCTGTAATCATGCAAAAGGAAACCAAAAAGATGGGCGGCATCAATTGCCATCGAAAACTCTGCAAGTAGCGATCAAATAACCAAATCAACCAGGGAAGCCAGGCGGCACCAGCGGCATAGCCCAAGTGTTGAGCATTTCCAATCATAAATCCATTGAGGGAAAAATAGATGGCCCCAATCAAAGAGGCTTGTTTGGAAATATTCCACCATCGCATAAGTTTATACATGCCCCATCCAGCAAGGATTAGGTGAATGAGAAACTCATATTGGATAGATGCTGGGGTGTAGGGTCTTATTAAGCCTATGATCCAGGCAATGGGGTACCAGGTGGAACCATCGCCCATTTGAGGGAAGCCACCATTCATGTAGGGGTTCCAAAAAGGAAAAACACCATTTCGAATACATTCACTTACCAAGTGTCTCCACGGTAAGGTAATGTCCATCATGTCCCATTTCATTAACCGCGAATAGGTGCTTATCTGCCACAGGGCAAGCGCCACGGTAAACGCAATAAGAAGGTAGGGTGCGTATTTACGAAAAAGTCGGAGTATGATTCCCGAAGATGACATTGGGGTAATAACTCCTGAAGGCCCGGATTATTCTTCCTCTTCTTCCGGCTCCAGTTCTTCTCCTAAAAGAAGTTTTTTGTAATCCTGAATTTCAGACAGATTGAACTTATTGGAATAGTCGCCAACTAATTGGAGGAAATACTCAAAGCTGGTTTCATCGTCTTCGGCTCTTTCTGGAAAAACATCAACCAGGAAATCTCCGTTTTCTTCGATGTGCTCGTAAGCCAAGCGGCAAACTTTGGTCAATGTAGGATTTCCAATCGTTTTGAACTCTTCGCGCAAGGCTTTCAGAGCTTCCACAACCTGACCATCTTCGAAACCATTTTTCTGATAGGCTTTAACTACTTTATCTAATGCCTCCATTTTTCATTCTGTTTTAACGCTCCAAATTTAATTTTTAAAGCGGCTTAAGCGGCGCTTGAAGGATGTTTTTTGTTTTATATTGGTCAAACCTAAAGATTACCCGACTATGAAAAATTCAGTGCTGCTGGCCTTTGTGCTGGTATTTTTTGTTTCCTGCAAAGGACAAAATCAAACCTTCGCCGAACGCTTAGGTTATAACAAAGGAGACCGAGTTATCATCTTACATGTAGACGATGCTGGTATGTCCTATGACTCCAATGAAGGAACCAAAAAGGCAATCAAAGACGGTGCTTCCACCTCGTGTAGCGTAATGATGCCCTGCCCCTGGGCACCTGGCTTTATCAACTGGTTGAAGGAAAACCAGGATGTGGATGCCGGTTTGCATCTTACGCTGAATTCAGAATGGGATAACTACCGGTGGGGTCCTGTAGCGGGTAAATCTGCGGTGCCTACGCTGTGCGATGATATGGGTTATCTGTGGCCATCGACGGGTCAGGCGATTCAAAATGGAAACCCAGAAGAGGTAAAAATCGAGATTCGCGCCCAGCTTCAGAAAGCTCGTGAGATGGGTTTTGAACCCTCCCACATTGATGCACACATGGGAACCATTTTTGCCCGTGAAGACTTCATGAATCACTTTGTTGCTTTGGGAATGGAAAATCATATTCCAGTTATGTTCCCTTGTGGCCACAACACCTATTTCAAGAATTTTCTTCGCGAACAAGGAAAGTTTCGATTGATGGCTATGGGTCAATACCAGGAGGGAATGGATATTCCTTTGCCTATGACCGATGAACAATCTGCCCAGATGGGTGAACTGTTGTGGGGTGCTGGCCTTCCCGTTATCGATGACATGCACAACCAAAGTTACGATTGGCCATACCCCGAAGACATGGAAATGACCGACGAAAACATTTTGGAATACCGAAAAAACAAGTACAAAGAAGTGGTTAAAAATGCCAAGCCTGGTGTAACAATGATCATTATGCATTGTACTGAACCTACTGCGGCTTTTGCTGATATTACGGAATCTATCCACGTTAGAAAAGGTGACTTTCTGGTAATGACAGATCCTGACTTTCAGCAATTTCTAAAAGATGAAGGAGTTATTCTTACCACATTTAAAGACCTAATGGTGCGTAGAAATCAAGCGAAATAGGGGATTTCCTCTTCGTGAATTCGTTTGAATCCTATTGTTTTTTTTCGTTATTTCGAGCCCGCTTAAAACTCCTGCTTCTGAAGGGTTTAGAGTCAGGTAAACAGAGACAAAGCATACTATGAGCCGGATCGATTATACCCACTGCCCCGTTTGTGATCATCAACACTTTAAACCGTTTTTGGCGGTTCCTGATCATTCCGTATCCAAAGAGGTGTTTGAACTGGTGGAATGTAGCAACTGCGGTTTTGTTTTTACTCAAAACGTTCCTTCTGAAGACACCATTGGGCCTTACTACCAAAGTGAAGCCTACATTTCTCACTCTGATTCAAAGAAGGGTGTAATCAATCGAGTTTACCACCGGGTAAGGCAATACATGCTCAACCGGAAATGGAAACTTATCAGCGGGTTAACGGCACACAGAACTTTACTCGATATCGGGTGTGGAACAGGTTACTTCCCGGATTACATGCAGAACAAAGGTTTTGAAGTGACCGGTGTAGAAAAGGATCCTGATGCTCGTAAAACCTGTAAAGATCTGTTTGGCCTCGACGTGCTTGATCCTGACGTATTCCTGGACAAAGGTCTTGGGAAAAAATTTGGAGCTATTACGCTGTGGCACGTATTGGAACATTTGCACCAGCTAAACCGCTATCTGGAAACCATGCATAAGCACCTGGAAGATGACGGTATTTTGGTTATCGCCGTTCCGAACCACGATTCCCTGGATGCGGCTCACTACAAATCTGACTGGGCAGCCTATGACGTGCCCTTGCACTTGTGGCATTTCACCCCTTCGGATATCGACAACCTGGCCGAGAAACATGGATTCAACAGAATTCGCTTGACGGGTATGCCTTTTGATCCATTCTACAATTCTCTTCTTAGCGAGCAATACAAGAAGAATCCGCTTTATCTGATTTCCGGGTTTATCTGGGGTAAAATGTCATTCTTAAAAGGATGGATGAATCCTAAGAAAGCGAGCTCGGTGATCTACGTTCTGAAGAAGAAACGTGGGTAGGGTGGGGTTCAATCTTGAATCTTGAAATTTCAATTCTGAAACCTTTATTTTAAGTAGTCCCATTCGGATTTGTAATCCGAATGTTGGAGGTTGCGGATTTTAAACTGAGCTTGCGACCTCATGAACGAAGTGAGTAATCCGCGGCTCATGCTTTCGGATGACATATCCGAAAGAGTGATTGTCTCTTTGATGGGTTTGTGTGCCTTGGTATTCTTAGGCGTTGGCGAAGAATTTCTTTTGGAAAAGGATGATCATTCCTACACCTACGGTTATGGATGAGTCTGCTATATTAAAAACCGGTCGAAAAAACAGGAAGGGGTCTCCGCCCCAAAATGGCATCCAATCCGGAAAATGGCCGCTTAAAATGGGAAAATAGAGCATGTCTACCACTTTCCCGTGGAACAATTTGGAATATCCACCGGCATCTGGAAGGAATGTTGCCACCTGATGGTAGCTATCGTTAAACCAAATTCCGTAGAAAACGGAATCCACAATATTTCCAAAAGCTCCAGCCAGGATCAGTGACAAACTAATCACGAGCCCTTTTGGAGATCCTGTTCGAATCATTCTTACCAAGAAGTACAGAATACCTGAAACTGCCACAATTCGAAACAAGGTCAGAATCAATTTTCCATATTCACCGGCAAACTCAATACCGAAGGCCATACCATTGTTCTCGGTAAAATTGATGTAGAACCAATTTCCTGCAACCGCAATTTCATCGGTCAGAGTCATGTTCAACTTTACCCAAAACTTACTTGCTTGGTCCAACACAAGAACCAATAAGACGGTTATCGTGGCAAGGTATGAGGTATTTTTCATGGGGTAGGATTACAAAAAAGTCCCGATCAAAAACCGGGACTCTACTTTGTAGTAAGAATGTTTCTATTACTTCTGCTGAGCCATTTTGGCCTCGATACTCAAGGTAGCGTGTGGCACAACGCGCAGCCTTTCCTTTGGAATCAATTTTCCGGTTACCCGGCAAACTCCGTAGGTTTGGTTTTCAATCCGCACCATCGCATCTTCCAGGTGCTTGATAAATTTTTGCTGTCTTAAAGCCAATTGGGCGGTCTCTTCACGGGAAAGAACATCCGGTCCATCTTCCATCAATTTGAAAGTGGGTGAGGTGTCATCCGTTCCGTGGTGATCTTTGTGAGACATCGTACTGGTTAGTAGTTCCAGGTCTTTGTGGGCCTCTTCCAATTTCCCTAAGATGATTTCTTTGAATTCCGACAATTCGGAATCAGAATATCTTGTTTTTTCTTTTTCAGCCATATCGAAAGGATTTAGACTTTTTCTATTTCTAAAACGGTTTTGATTTGGTCGTCGATTTCGACTTCCACACTGTCGGCCCCGATCATTTCATTTACCAAAGTCAGCTGATCTGCAAGCGTTTCCGCGCGAATATAATCCAAATTGTTATTTATCGCCGGGTCCAGCTGTTCATTTTTGCAAATGTTAATACGGATTCTATCCGTTACTTCAAGGCCTTGGTTTTTCCTCAAATTCTGGATTCGGTTCACCATTTCACGGGCAATACCTTCCTGCCATAAATCATCGGAAATCTGAACATCCAGAGCGACGGTAATATTACCTTCAGAGGCTACTAACCAACCTGGTACGTCCTGAGAAGTAATGATGACATCCTCGTGATTAAGGGTAATCATTTTTCCTTCTAAGTCTACGTCCAGCTCTCCATTTTGTTCAAGTTGAGCGATACTTCCAGCATCCAAACCAGCAATGATGCCGGCCAAAGTTTTCATTTGTTTTCCGTAAACACGACCCAAGGTTTTAAAATTGGCTTTGATCTGTTTGACCAGAATTTCATTATCCGGATCAATGAACTCCAAGTCTTTTACATTTACTTCATTCAAAATCAAAGATCGTACCGCTTCCACCTCTTCCCGGAAATTTTCCTGGATAGCTGGAATTAGTATCCGTTGTAACGGTTGTCTTACTCGAATATTTTCCTTCTTTCTCAATCCGAGAATCAAAGACGAAATTTTCTGGGCTTTACGCATACGACTTTCCAGGGCCGCATCAATACACTCTTCTTGAACATCGCTGAAATAGGCCAGGTGTACTGAATTCTCCTGTCCCTTTAAATCGCGGTAAAGTTTATCACTGAAGAAGGGTGCAATCGGAGCAGACAATACAGCTACCTGTTCCAAACATGTCAATAGCGTTTGGTAAGCCGCTTTTTTGTCCTGGTTGTATTCTCCTCTCCAGAATCGTTTTCTACACAAACGAACCCACCAGTTGGAAAGATCGTCCACGACAAATTCCTGGATCATACGACCAGCCTTCGTTGGGTCATAATCACTCAAGGATTCTCTCACAGCTTTGTTCAGGGAATTTAATCGGGAAAGAATCCATCGATCAATTTCCGGTCTTTGGGCTACAGGAATTTCAGGTTCTTCATTGGTAAATCCATCCACATTGGCATAAAGCGCAAAGAAGGAATAGGAGTTATGAAGGGCTCGGAAGAATTTCCGCTGCACTTCAACAATACCTTCTAAGTCAAACTTCAGGTTATCCCAAGGCTGTGCATTGGTAATCATGTACCAACGGGTAGCATCAGGGCCATATTTTTTCAGTGTCTCAAAAGGATCTACTGCGTTACCCAAACGCTTAGACATCTTCTGTCCATTTTTGTCCAGTACCAGTCCATTCGACACTACGTTTTTGTACGCAATGTTTTTCTGGGTCATCGTCGCAATGGCATGCAGGGTAAAAAACCATCCCCGAGTTTGATCCACACCTTCAGCAATGAAATCTGCAGGGAAGTTTTGCTCAAACTCTTCTTTGTTTTCAAAAGGGTAGTGCCACTGAGCGTAAGGCATGGATCCCGAATCAAACCAAACATCGATCAGGTCCGCTTCCCTTTTCATGGGCTTGCCAGAAGGAGAAACCAAAACGATGGCATCAACAATGTTTTTGTGCAAATCGATGAGCTCGTAGTTTTCCTCACTCATATTTCCAACTTCAAATCCTTCGAATGGATCTTTGTCCATCAATCCGGCCTGAAGTGATTTTTCTATTTCTGCCTTGAGTTGTTCCACGGAACCGATAACTATTTGTTCCGCTTTATCCTCGGTTGTCCAGATGGGAATAGGAATACCCCAATACCTGGACCTAGATAAATTCCAATCCTGAAGGTTCTCCAACCAGTTTCCAAATCGACCTTCACCGGTAGATTTTGGTTTCCAATTGATCTTCTTGTTGTTCTCGATCAACTCTTCTTTAACAGCAGTTGACTTAACAAACCAAGAATCCAAGGGATAGTAAAGGACCGGTTTGTCCGTTCTCCAACAATGAGGATAGGTGTGCTCATATTTCTCAACCAAAAAGGCCCGGTTTTCCGTTTTCAATTTGATTGCAATTTCTACATCCAAGGATTTTTCCGGAGCCTCTTCGTCCGTGTAGTATTCATTCTTTACATACTTTCCGGCCCATTCGCCCATGGAAGAAATATAGCGTCCTTGCAGATCTACAATGGGCACGGCATTTCCATTTCCATCATCAACCAACATAGGTGGCACTCCAGCCAACTTAGCTACCAAGGCATCATCCGCTCCAAACGTTGGTGCAGTATGAACCACTCCGGTACCATCTTCTGTGGTAACAAAATCACCAGGAATTACACGAAAAGCCTGATCTGGATTTTCCATCGGTTGCACCGCATCGATCAATTGCTCGTAGCGAATGTTCAACAATTCCTCACCCGTAAAAGTGGCTAATACCTCATCTCCGCTATCCTCTTTGGAATAGGCCGAAAGTCGGTCTTTTGCCATTATCACATTTATGGGTTCTTGGGTATATCGGTTTTTGGTTTGAAGTAAAACGTATTCAATTTTCTTTCCAACCGTCAAAGCAGTGTTCGCTGGAAGTGTCCAAGGAGTTGTTGTCCATGCGAGGATGAACACCTCCCCAGATGCTTTTTCAAAAACCTTTTCGGAGGCCTCATCGCGTATGACTTTAAACTGGGCAACGATGGTCGTATCCTTTACCTCACGATAAGTTCCAGGTTGATTCAATTCGTGCGAGCTCAATCCGGTTCCAGCCTTCGGAGAATAGGGCTGAATGGTGTAGCCCTTATACAACATATTGTTGTCATAAAGTTGCTTGAGCAAGTGCCAAACAGACTCCATGTATTTGCTTTTGTAGGTAATGTATGGATCATCCATATCCACCCAGTAACCCATTTTTTCAGTTAGGTCATTCCATACATCCGTGTATTTCATCACCGCTTTTCGACAAGCATCGTTGTAGTCTTCTACCGAAATGGTTTTTCCAATATCCTCTTTGGTAATTCCCAATTCCTTTTCAACTCCAAGTTCCACGGGAAGTCCATGGGTGTCCCATCCAGCCTTCCGTTTTACCTGAAAACCTTCCAAGGTTTTGTACCTGCAAAAAAGGTCTTTGATGGTACGGGCCATCACGTGGTGAATACCAGGTAGACCATTTGCTGAGGGAGGCCCCTCATAAAACACAAAAGGCTTTTTCCCTTCACGGGTCGAGACACTTTTTTCAAACGTATTTTCCTCTTTCCAGCGGTCCAGCATTTCATCAGCCAGGGCGGGCAAATCGAGGTTTTTGTATTCAGGATATTTAGGTTTTGTCATTTTCTCCGAAAAAAGAAGCGCAAAATTAGCAAAATCAAGTATTGCTTCGCCTGAGATTAGTGGATAAACGGAAGGATGGCCTTTCGGTTTTTAGGATAGTCTTCAAACTTGGTTAAATACCACTTGTGATTTGCCAGGGCTCGAGGGTACAAATTGGCCAGGGTCCAAACCCAAAAAGTAAGCGCTGCCGGGGATCCTGTAAGCAATACATAACCCAGCCATTCCACAATTTCACCTAAATAATTGGGGCTGGAAACATAACGATAGGCAAAACCAAAGGGTATTTTATATCCCTCATCACTTGATGTCCGTAGCCCAATTAAGATTCGATCCGATCGAAAATGTAGCATAAAACCAATCACAAAAAGTGCCGAACCCAGGCCAAATAATAGGGGATGGATATCACTCCATTGCACATCGGGATTGACATAACCGAAGTAATAACCGTTTAAAGAACCATTCACCGAATTGAAAAACACCGCCATCAATACGATCGAAAGTGGCATTTTCTTGTTCGTAGTTTTAAGCATAAAGGGAAATACAAAACTCCGGTAGAAATAATGAAACACCCATAAACCGTAAAAAAGCCACACCCATGGTGATAGTTCATTTGGGCTCAGCATCACCCAAAAAGTCAAACTCAATGGCGACACCGTCTCCATTAAAATCCAGCCTAAACGGTTATCAATCATCGGACCCCAGCCACCACGGGTAAATCTTCCGTATGGAGCTCTAATAAATAATAGGGCGATAAACGTGAAAATAGCGACCAACATCCAGCCGCCAACCAAGTGCATAAAATCCATAGAATAGACCGATTGAATACTCCCGCAAGTTATTCAAATTTCAAAATCAATAACTTGTGGAACAAATCCACACACCTAATACCTGAAAAAAGTCTAAAAAACTGATTTACAAATAATTGATCTTAAAATATTAGGAATGTTCCACGTGGAACTATTTGGTAAGATATACGAGAAGTACCGAAATATCGGCAGGAGAAACACCCGAAATTCTGGAAGCCTGACCCAAATTTTTGGGTTGAATTTCAGTCAACTTTACCCGAGCTTCCATCGATAAGGAAGAGAATGAATGATAGTCAATTCCTTCAGAAATTTTGATGTGTTCCAACTTTTGAAGTTTATCGGCCATCTCCTTTTCCTTGTTTATATAACCCGAATACTTAACTTCAATCTCCGCTTGCTCCAAAATTTCGCCTTCTCTGCCAGGAAAAATTTTGAGCAAATCTTGAACACCATTCTCCCGTTCAACAATATCCGATAAGGAAATTTGAGGTCTCGAAAGTAAGGCTTGAAGCTTGATTTTTTGCTTTAGTGGACTCGTATTCTTCTCAACCAAAACATCATTATAAACATCCGGTTGAGCACTTTCCTTACCCATTAACTCCAACAACTCAGCAGTACCAACCTTCTTCTGATCTAATCGACGCATACGTTCATCTGATGCCAACCCAATTGCATTTGATCGCTCAGTTAATCGAATATCCGCATTATCCTGACGGAGTAAAATTCGATACTCCGCTCGTGATGTAAACATCCGATAGGGTTCTTCTGTGCCTTTCGTAATCAGATCATCGATAAGAACACCAATGTAGGCTTCATCCCTATTCAATATAAAAGGATCCAATCCCTTTACCTTTTGATGGGCATTAATACCAGCCATCAATCCTTGACTCGCCGCTTCTTCATAACCCGTAGTGCCATTGATTTGACCAGCAAAATAGAGGTTATCAACCAACTTCGTTTCCAAGGTGTGATTCAACTGTACAGGAGGGAAATAGTCATATTCTATCGCATAACCAGGTCTAAATACACGAACATTTTCAAACCCAGGAATGGAACGCATTGCATTAAACTGGACGTCTTCCGGAAGAGAAGTACTGAAGCCATTTACATAGATTTCTACCGTATCCCAACCCTCTGGCTCAACAAATATTTGGTGCCGGTTTCGCTCAGCAAAACGCTCAATTTTATCCTCAATCGATGGACAATAGCGCGGCCCAATCGATTGAATACGTCCATTAAACATGGGAGAACGATCAAACCCTTCTCTCAACAAATCATGGACTTCTTGATTCGTATAGGTAATGTAACAGCTCCTTTGTTCGGGTAGCGATTTATCCGTTAGATAAGAGAACACACCCGGGTTTTCATCACCTCTTTGTTCCTCCATCTTCGAATAATCAAGACTTCTTCCATCTACTCTTGGAGGTGTTCCCGTCTTCATTCGGCCACTTTCAAAACCGAGTTCATTAAGTGATTCCGTAATTCCAACAGCCGCTCTTTCACCAGCTCGACCACCACCGAAGTTCTTTTCTCCAATATGGATCAATCCATTCAAGAACGTCCCACTGGTAAGAATTACCGATTTGGATCTTATTTCGATTCCTAAACTGGTCTTGACTCCACAAACTTTTCCATTTTTAGTCAAAATACCCACTGCCATATCCTGCCAGAATTCGACGTTAGGTATTGATTCTAAAATTTTACGCCACTCAGCAGAAAAGAGGTTTCTGTCATTTTGAGTCCTCGGACTCCACATCGCAGGACCCTTTGACCGATTGAGCATCCTAAACTGGATCGCCGACAAATCACTTACAATTCCAGAATATCCACCGAGTGCATCGATTTCACGAACAATTTGGCCTTTTGCAATTCCACCCATAGCCGGGTTACACGACATCTGAGCAATTCTACCCATATCCATCGTGATCAATAGAACCTTTGAACCTAGATTAGCCGCAGCGGCGGCAGCCTCAGAACCAGCGTGGCCAGCTCCAACAACTATAACGTCATACTCTGGTAACATGATTTTCCCTTTAATGTTCCACGTGGAACATTGTGCCTTTTCAGGGCTGCAAATTTAGGCATTTATCCTCCTGGTCGCGCATTTCGGATTCTTGCTCAGGAGTCTTGTCCTGGAAGCCCATGAGATGCAAGACACCATGAATCATTACACGGTGCAATTCACGCTCGAAGGGTTGATCCAATTGCAAAGCATTATCACGCACTCGATCTATACTAATATAGAGGTCTCCTTCGAGGTCTTCACTTTCCGGCTCACTATTATCAAAGGTGATAATGTCCGTGAAATAGTCGTGATTCAGGTACTTCTGATTGATGTCTAAGAGGTAGGGATCGGAGCAAAAGATGTAATTGATGTGCTCAATGGAAAAGGAGTTTTCCTGAACACATTTTTCTATCCAATTTTGGATGTATTCCGGTTTATCTATCTGAAAATCAATATCTTCAGAGTAGAATTCAATCTTAGGCGGGTTGTTCATTCAGGTTGAAAGTTATTTCCATGACCTTACCCTGATCCTTAAATTCTAATTCATCAGAAAGGTTCCTAATTAGGAAAATTCCTCGTCCATTTACTTTTTCCAAATTCTCTGGCAAGGTAGGATCTGGTATGTTTTCATAATCGAACCCGTTTCCCTGGTCCTGGATAACAAATTTCAACCTGCTCCCGTCGATATCGTATTGAAGAACTACTTCTTTTTCGGGGTCCGCATTGTTACCATGATTGATTGCATTGGTAGCACCCTCAGTCAATGCGATGAGAATGTTTCCAAAGAAACGCTCGTCGATTTCTTCAAAATCGCAGATGTTGGTAACAAAGCGTTCCACGATATCCAGATTTTCAGGAACCGAAGAAAAGCTAATCGTTTTTTTCATCAGCTACAAGTTGTTGTAATACTCGTTAACTTTATTCTTGTAGAAAGGTTTCAAATTTAAGGGAATACTTTCCAATAATTCTAATTGCTTCTCTTTCTCTTGTTTGTACTTTTCTAACATCTGCTGTTCTTCGTACAGATTATCGGCAGTATTAGATTCTCTTTTATTGTCAAATTCCCGCTCCCGCTCTGCCTTTTCAGACTCCAACAAGCGGCTCATAATTTCTTCCTGACGACGAATACTTTCTTGAGTTAATTGTTGATTTAATAGATCTTCTTCGTTCTGTTCCATCAACTCCTGCAATTTTTTCAAGCCAGCACCACCATTTTGACCTTCCATTTGCTCACTTAAACGTCTCAATTCATTTCTAATTGCAGACTGTTCTGCGGCCATTTTAGCGATTTGTTCGCTCATCTGGGACCCACGCCCAGATTTATTTCCCTGACCCTTTTTTTGGCCACTTCCTGGCTTCTTACCATTCTGTTGTTGCTGCTTCATCTGCTCAGCCAACTTTTGCATCTGTTTACTCAGCTGTTGTTGCATTTTCTTTAGGTCACCCATCTTAGGCATTCCGCCTGATCCTGGTTTCGAACAGCTCTTGTTACCAAACTTCTTTTCGGCCATTTGCTTCTGCGATTGTTGGATACTTTCATCCAGCAGTAGAGCCAAATTGTTTACCGAAGTCATCACCAATTGCTGGCGACTCAGGGTTTCCGGCAATTTCCGATCAGCCATGTGTTTGATCGATTTTTCCAGGTTGCTGTTTATGGCCGAAATTTCTTTGTTTACCACCGATTGAATCTGAATGTTGCGCTTGGATAAGGCAAATAGACTGTCTTCAATCATTTTGGCGTTGTCCTTTAATCTCTTTTGTTCTTTGGTCAACTCCGTAAATCGGGGATCGTTGGGTTGTGTTTTCTTGGATTCATCAATCAACGATTCCTGATCAAAACTCAACTCCAATAGATTTTTTCTCAACCGACGCAGCGCTTCAATATCCTCTTGTTGCTGTTCTTCTTGCATCTGTTGTTGCAAGTCGGATAGCTTCTGTTGCATTTTCTGCATTTGCCGTTCCGCTTGCTGCTGGGATTTTTGCGCTTCCTTTTTCTTCTGCTGCTGCATTTGATCGGAGGCTTTTTGCATCTGGTCTTTAGCCTCTTTTTTCTCCTGATCTACATTCGGAAGGTTCTGTTTATTCTCGAGATCTTTGTTCAACTCCTCCAGCTTCTCCAATTCCTTTTCGAGATCCTCCATCTCCTTATTCAGGCTATCTTGTTCCTGCTTCAAGTCTTCGCTCTCTTCATTCTTGTCAGCGGTTTTTTCTCGCAGTTCTTCCTGTTTCTTTTGAAGCTCCTTTAGGTCTTCAATAGTCTTATTGAGTTTATCCTCAAACTCCAATTGCTTGAACAACTCCAGGCTTCGGTCAAGTTCTTTTTCAAGATCCTTGTTGGACAGTTCCATCTTATCCAACTTATCCTGCATCTGGTTTTTGTTCATTTCGTCCATCATCTTCTGGATTTCTTCGAGCATTTTTTTCATCTCTTCATCCATCACTTTTTCCAGAAGTTCTTCGAGTTGTCTTTGCTTTTCCATCAAAGATTCATCCTGCTGGCTAAACTCTCGCTGACGTTCGTTTCTCTCTTTGTTTTTCTTTTGAATTTCTTCAAAGGAATTGCGCAAATTCTTTTGCTTCTCGAGTAATTCATTGAGCTGTTTCTTTTCTTCCCAACTGATATTTTTCTTTTCAATCAGTTTACGATTCAGCTTGTCAATTTCTCGTTTAATGTCTTTGGCTTCTTTTAGACTGGCCTCCAAGTCCTTTACAATTTCTTCCGCCTTCTGATCTGCTTCTTCGCGGATTTCTTTCTTACCTGGCATTCGGTAAAACAACGAGTGTGTTCTGGCCGATTTAGGGGAATGAATGGCATCGTTGTCCCAAACCTCAAAGTAGTACTCGAGCTGATCCTCCATGGCCAATTCCAGATTCTTCAAATTCCAAGCGTGAAAAAACAGGTGGTTGTTCACACCTTTTGGCAACAGAATTTCCTCCTGCTTCCAATTCTCCCCACCATTTTTCCGGTACTTAAACCACAATCTGGTAAAACCATAGTCGTCGGTAATCTGGCCTTTGAAATAAAAGATCCGAGTAGCCAGGCTATCGCTCATTTTTGAAACCTGAATTTTTGGGTATTGATCCTTGATCACTTTTACGTGAACCTTAAGTGAATCATGCAGACTTACTTCACTATTGGACGGAAAGAAAGTTAAGGTTTCCAGATTGGATGCAATTCTTGAAAAAGAATAAATATCCTCTCCTTTACGATTTACCTCAACAAGGGAATCGGTTGTTTTTACCTGAATCGTTCCGGTGTGACGGGTTTCAAAATCCCAAGTGAGTTGGGTTCCTTCTGGTACAAATAGTTCGGTTACGTCCTTTAGGGTTTCAGCTTCGCGACCGATGTACTCCGGGTATTTCACATCCAGCGATATACTTCTAAAAACCGGACGAGGCATTACGTGCAGTTCATAAGAATTGGATTCATAACCATTGGCCGAAAGGTTGAAGGAATTACTTTCCTGCAGATTTCTTAGGGTGTAACTAAATACACCTATTTCCTGGCGGTTCATTTTATAACGGTTACCCTTCCATTCAAAATAACACTCAGCCGGAATTTCCTCTCCTTCAGTTCTCACGACAATTTCAGCATCCTGATCTTTGAGAAAGCTGAGGTTTTCATTCTGTAATATGAAATCGAAGGGTTTGGGTTTTTCAAAAGTTTCGTCGTATTCCAGAATTCTCTCCGTACTATCTGTAATTACGCTAGGAGACGCAAAAACTAAAATCAAGAGAGCACCTAAGGGTACTGCAGCAAACTTGAGGTACTTTTTGTTCTGGGATAAATCAATGGCTTTATAAAAAGCAATGGGTTTCAGTTCTTCAGCTCGTTGATCAATACTTGCTTCAATCAACAACCGGTTGGTATCCGACAATTCAACCAGCTTTTGGAGCTGAAGGGTATTGGTTAATTTATCTTTTACCTGAGGAAAATGTTGACCAATCAATTCAGCAGCTTGTTCGGCTGAAATAACCTTACCCAGTTTATATAATCGGGTGAGGGGAATAACTACATAGCGTACCAGGATATATCCATTTCCCAACCAAAAGGAGAAAAACAAAAAGGTCCGGATTCCAGTACCGAACCGGCCAAAATGCTCCAAGGTAGTTACCCCAATAAAGAACAAGGTAAACCAGGCCACAAAAAAGATGATGCCCTTAACCAGTCGATTGGTGTAGTACCTACGTACAAACCGGTCTAATTTTTTGAGTATGAGCTCAAAGTTTGATGCCATGTTTTCAACTGTGTAACCTACGAATATAGCGACATTTTAGGTTGACCATTGGTTTTAACAATCCTGTTAGTACTTCTTAACTTAAAATGAGAATCCATATTGTGAATCTCAAAATCCAAACCTTCGATAGAGCGCTTCATGGAATAGGAATCAAAAATTATCTTTGCAGCCCAAATTAAAGGCGTTGAAAATGGAAAATGTTCGAGTGCGATTTGCCCCCAGTCCGACTGGACCCCTTCACATGGGTGGAGTAAGAACGGCATTGTACAACTACCTGTTTGCTAAAAAACACGGTGGAACTTTTATTCTTCGAATTGAAGATACGGATCAAACCCGCTACGTTCCAGGAGCTGAAGACTATATCGTAGAAGCTCTGGATTGGTGTGGATTACTTCCTGATGAAAGTCCTTCTCAACCCGGTTCTTTTGGTCCTTACCGCCAAAGTGAACGTAAGGAAGCGGGAATGTATCGTCAGTTTGCAGATCAGCTGGTTGAAAATGGCCACGCCTATTATGCCTTCGATACACCCGAAGAGCTTGACGCGGTAAGAGAACAGGCCAAGCAAATGAAAATGCCGAATTGGCAATACAACAGCATTACGCGTAACAGCATGCGAAACTCCTTGACCTTGTCGAAGGATGAAACCCAGCAGTTGTTGGATGAAGGAACTCCGTATGTAATTCGTTTAAAAGCGCCCCGAAATGAAGAAATCCGTATCGATGATTTGATTCGTGGCTGGGTAGTAGTAAATACTTCCAACATTGATGACAAGGTTATTCTAAAAGCTGATGGAATGCCTACTTATCACCTGGCCAATGTGGTGGATGATCACCTTATGAAAATTACCCATGTAATTCGTGGGGAAGAATGGTTGCCTTCTGCACCTACGCACGTTTTACTATACCGTTACTTGGGATGGGAAGAAGAAATGCCTCGATTTGCTCACCTTCCTCTTATCCTAAAACCAGATGGAAATGGAAAATTGAGTAAACGTGATGGAGATCGTTTAGGCTTTCCTGTATTCCCATTGGAATGGCATGCTGGTGATGAAGTATCAAGTGGATATCGTGAAAAGGGATATTTTCCAGAAGCCTTTATCAATATGTTGGCCTTTTTGGGTTGGAACCCAGGTGATGATCGAGAGTTATTTACCCTTACCGAACTTATCGAAGCTTTCTCATTAGAAAGAGTGGGTAAAGCTGGAGCCAAATTTGATGCTGACAAAACCAAATGGTACAACCAGCAATACCTACGCAAAAAAGATAAAAACGAGTTGGCTGCTTTGGCCATGCCTTTGGCACAGCAAGCTGGTTATGATGTAGATGAAGTTTATCTGGCTCAGGTATGTGAATTGATGAAGGAACGAGCTACATTTATTAGCGATTTGGTTTCCGAATCCTTCTATTTCACGGCGCCCACGGAGTACGACGAAAAAACCCGTAAAAAGAAATGGAAAGAGGATACTCCATCCATTATCGGGAACCTACGTCAGATTTTGGCCGATCTTCCGGAATTTAATGCTGAATCAATTGACGCTGCTTTCCACCAGTTTTTGGAAGCCAATGGTTATGGCTTTGGTAAGGTAATGCCTGGATTCAGACTCTTGGTTACCGGAAAAGGAATGGGCCCTTCTATGTCTGAAATTTCTGCTCTTTTAGGAAAAGAAGAGGTATTGAATCGGATTGATACAGGATTGAACAACCTGGCCAATGCTTAAAGTTTCCGTTCACGAACTGGAGATTAAAGCCTTCCACGGTGTATATCCGGAGGAAGCTGAAAACGGAAATACTTTCTTGATCAACATAGATGTTTGGCAAGATCAAAATCGGGGTGTTATTAGTGATCAGGTGGAAGATACCCTGGATTATACCCAATTGATTGAACTCGCTGAAGCCGAAATGGCGCAACGATCTCATCTTTTGGAGCACGTTGCACAGCGAATTATTGATCGAATCAAAAAACAATTTTCACCCATTAATCGAATTAAGGTTCAGATTACCAAATGCTATCCACCCATTCCTCAAAAAACCAAAGGGGTGAGTGTAACATTGGAAGAGTGATTTATTAACTGAGTTTATTACCTTTGCAGACCTTACAAAAAAGGGTCTCGTGGCCGAGTGGCTAGGCGCTGGTCTGCAAAACCATGTACAGCGGTTCGAATCCGCTCGAGACCTCAACATGAAAAACGGGTGCGATCTAATGATTTCACCCGTTTTTTTATTTCTATTTGTTTGTATTCAAATCGCCCTAAAACGCTAGCTATGAAAAACCTTTTCCTATCCCTTTTTACGGTTGCCCTTGTTCTCAGTAGTTTTATTGGAAATACCTGTACCGGCATTCGATTGGTAACCAAAGACGGGGGTGTTATTTACGGTAGAAGTATGGAATGGGGAGCTTTTGATCTAAATTCAAGAGTGGCCATTGTTCCCCGAGGATACACTTTTACAGGCCTCACTCCGGATGGATTTACTGGAAAAACCTACCAGGCAATATACGGAGTAGTGGGATTGGATATGCTACACAAAGACCTCATTGCCGATGGAATGAACGAAAAAGGACTAACAATCGGATTGTTTTACCATCCTGGATTTGCCAAATACCCAGAATTTGAAAAGACTCAGGCAACCAACACTATTTCTGCTCAGGAAGTTCCCAATTACATCTTAACTCAATTTGCCTCGGTGGAAGAAGTAAAAACAGGAATGGAACAAGTTAAAGTCGTTGGCGTGGTAGAACCCAAACTAGGAATCATTGTAGAAGGTCATTGGATGGTGAGCGATGCATCCGGCAATTCCATAGTGATTGAATACAATGAAGGGGAATTAAAAATTTTTGATGCTCCCTTGGGTGTAATTACCAACGCGCCTAATTACGATTGGCACCTTACCAACCTTCGAAACCACATCAACCTATCCATGTATTCTTTGCCTACCAAAGAAATTGAGAGTTACAGTTTTAGTCCACTTGGAGCTGGATCTGGAATGACCGGATTACCTGGAGACAATACTCCTCCTTCAAGATTTATTAGAGCCGTAGCCTGGTCTCAAACCGCTCGTGAACTTCCAAATGCGGAAGAAGCTACGTACGAATTGTTCCGAATTTTAGACAATTTTCAACTTCCTTTAGGTCCCGATGGAGCGGAAGGATCCAGTGAAAAAAGCAATAATGATCTGATGCGCTCGTCCACTATTTGGACTACTTCTTGGAACATGACGGATCTCAAGCTGAATTTTCATACCCAGCACAACCGCAGGTTACGTCAGTTAGATTTAAAGAAGATTGATTTTTCTAATATGGGTGATGAAATTGTTCATATCACTATGGATGAAAAGAAAGAACAAGACATCCTGGAAATTGGTCCTGGTTTGTAGGCAAATTAAAATACTTTGAGGTCGATAAACACCGGTAAGTGGTCACTGTATCCACCATGGTATTTCATACCGATATAGGTTCGGTAAACCTTAGTACCGCCATGCTTCTCATCCCGCTCAATTAGAAAAGGAGCTGAAAATATTTGAGCTTGTTTGTTTCGAACAACAAGGCCCTTGGATTTGGTAAGCATAGGTGCACTCACAACTACCTGATCCAAAACAGCCCATTCACTTTGGTATTTGTGAGTGCCTTGATTCTCCAATTTATCAAACATCATGTTTACCAGATCAGTAGAATCAAGATTAGTCGTATCCAATTTGGCATTGAGTACCTCTTTCATGCTTTTGTCCACTGGCTGATCGTTGAAGTCGCCCATAATTAAAATTCGTGCAGAAGGATCTTCCGATTGGATCCGATCCACCTCTTGTTTTAATACCCGGGCAACATGCATTCGGGCTGGTTGAGTTTCTAAATGCCCTCGCCATCTACTGGGCCAGTGATTGATAAAGAGGTGCAGGGTATCTTTTTCCAGTACTTTGAATTGAGCGTATAGAATATCTCGGGTTTTGTAAGCACTATCCCACGGAAAGGTTATTGGAATGGGTTTGGAACTTAGCAGCTCAACTTTTTCAGCCCGATAGATAAGTCCCACATCAATTCCCCGTCGATCCGGCGATTCAAAGTGAACAATATCATAGTTGTTCTTCGATAATGGAGTTTCACTCAATAGCTGCTCCAGTACATAGCGGTTTTCTAATTCACAGAATCCGGCGATTTCAACAGGTTCCCAACCGCCAACCGCCATAACCACTTTACTTAACTTGTTTAGCTTATCGTAAAAACGGTAATTGTTCCAATAATGATTTCCCTTTGGAGTAAAGTCCTCATCCCGCTTTAAGGAATCATCGTAAGTATCAAAGAGGTTTTCAACATTGTAGAAAGACACGCGAATGGCATCTTCTCCACGAGGAAAATCATTGAATGATTCCGGTAATTTATCGTAATAGGTTTGGCCCGAAACCAGGGAAACAATTCCCAATAAAATAAGAAGCGAGCCGAAGGATTTCACAAGACTAGTGGTTCATTGGAATTTTAGCCACACGATCAGCATGTCTACCACCTTCAAAAGACTCCGCTAAAAAGGCGTGAACAATTTCCTTCGCCTTATCTACTTCCAAATATCGAGCAGGAAGTGCACAGATATTAGCATCATTGTGTTGTCTGGCTAATTCAGCGATGTCTTTTTGCCAGCACAAAGCCGAACGGATACCTTGGTGCTTATTTGCGGCCATGTTGATCCCATTTCCACTTCCACACATGAGGATTCCTAATTCTACTTCCTTGTTTTCAACAGCATTTGCCACAGGGTGTGCAAAATCAGGATAATCACAACGCTCAGCAGAACCCGGACCGTAGTCAACTACCTCGTGACCCAGTTCTTCCAAGTAACTTTTGATTTCAACCTTTAAATCAAATCCAGCGTGATCGCTTCCCAATGCAAGTTTCATAGATTCCTATTTTGGACAAAAATACATTTACCCTGGCTTTCGGAATCATCAAATAGGAAAGGAAAATTGATTTCTAGGTAGTTTACAGGTAGTTAAGACAGAGTTAACTTTAAGATAGGTTGATTTTCAATGAATTAACAATGGGTTAAGATTACGTTTAATAACACCGTTGATAACCGTTAAAAACTCCTCAAACTTTTTTCTTGCATTATTCCCCTAAAATGTGAATTGACTATTCTGTCGAGGAAATCAAGAGTGAATTGCTTTTTATTTTGAGTACTTATTCACTCTCCGAAATACGTTACTAGGAGTCAAATTCACCAAAACTTTTCAATAATCAACAGGGTGTTGAAATTGTTAACTATTGTGTAAAACCAAAAACCTCCTGCTAATTTTCAAGCCTTTAGAAAAATTAATCTGTTCATTTGATGTTATTAAATTTTGATAAAGCAGAAATCCAATAATTTTGGCAACGACTTTCAAACACTATCAACAGCATAATACTATTACTAATAACTTTTTTAAATATTTAAATAAATAATTGGAGATGTTTAAATCCCTAAGTGTATTCCTTTTTCTGTTTTGTATGATGTCATGGGCCACGGCCCAAAACAAAGACAGTATTCCGGAAATACCGGGAGGAACTTTCCAACAATTCAAATATTCTAGCGGCGCGATTTCTAGCGAGGGTTATTTGGTGAATGGTAAGCCCGAAGGTTATTGGATTACCTATTTTGAAAATGGTGCGGTAAAATCTTCCGGTAGCCGGGTAGATCATTTGCTGTCTGGTAAATGGAAGTTTTATTCCGAAGAAGGTATTCTGCTGAAAGAAATCGAGTACGGAGAAAATATTCGCAATGGTCGTACGCTGACTTATGCATCCGAAGGATTTTTAGAATCTTCTCTGCCTTTTACCCGCGATACGCTGCATGGAATGGCCTATTATTACCACGATGATGGCCGTGTAAGTGAAGAAATACCCTACGTGTGGGGCAAGAAACACGGCATGGCTTACGGCTACGATCGTACCGGCAAAATCATTTCCATGGTGGAATACAAAAACGATTTTGTGTACAAACGGGAGGAACTTAACCGACGTGATACAACCGGCCAAAAAGAAGGACTTTGGAAGGAATTTTACGAAGACGGTACGGTAAAATCAGAAGGAAAATACCGGAACAACAAGAAGACCGGATACTGGAAAGAATACAACCCAAAAGGGCTGTTGATCAACACCCAGAAATACATGGATGGGCAACTGGATGAAGATTCAGAAGAAATTGATTTTCTGGATATTCGTACCACTTTTCATTCCAATGGAGAAATTTCTTCCATTTGCAATTACAATCCTGCAGGACTTCGTGAAGGTATTTGTAGACAATTCGATACGGCCGGAAATGTAGTTGCTGCACAGGTGTATCGCGCCGGAAATTTGATGGGTGAAGGATTGGCTGATCAGGATGGAATTAAGTTCGATCACTGGAAGGAGTATTACGAGGATGGAAAGCTCAGAGCTGAGGGAATCTACGACAAGGGATTAAAAACCGGAGAATGGATTTTCTATTACCCCACCGGAGAGGTAGAGCAGAAGGGATCATTTACCAAAAACGAGTACTACGATGGACACTGGGAATGGTTTTACCCAAGTGGACAAGTTTGGCGCGATGAGTATTACACCTACGGCATCGAAAATGGACCCTTTGTAGAATACTCCGATTCTGGAACGGTGCTCTCTGAAGGGGAGTATGTGGAAGGAATGGAGGAAGGTCCATGGGTTTACCAAGTGCATGATTACAAGGAAACTGGCGAATATGTCAATGGTCAGCGCGAAGGCGAATGGGTGCACTATTACAACAATGGTGTGGTTCGTTTTCGGGGAAAATATGAATCAGGTTTGGCCGTGGGTAAGCACCGGTATTACTACCCAAGTGGACGTAAAATGCTGGAAGGAAAATACGAGTACGGTTCCAAAGAAGGATATTGGATTCGCTACAATGAGGATGCTTCCATTCTGCTCAAGATTCAATTTAAGGATGGTAGGGAGAAGAAATATGACAATGTAAAGATCAAATAGTATCCTACCCTCAAATCTGAAATTAAAGCCTTAAAACCACCCTTAAAATCGATTTTTATATTTTGGTCGTCGAACCCTATACGATCAACATGAAATATCTTTTGTTTGGAACCCTTTTTCTGACCATTTCTTTGGTTTCCTGCAAACCCGAAGCTTGTATTGATGCTTCTTCCAATGAAGTGCTTGTAGGTGAGCCTGTTGTTTTCAATTCTTGTTCAAAGCGCACCAGTGGTGTGGACTGGGAATACGAAGTCTATGATTCCTATTGGGGAGTGCAGACAGAGTATGAATACGAAAGTTCATTTTCGCATACTTACAATCATCCTGGGTCTTATCTGGTGAAATTAAAAGCCTATTCCCGAGATGGATTGGGAGTTGGAAATCCAACCATGGCAGAAATGAGAATTAACGTGGTGGATAAATGCTACCTATGCACCAAAGGAAGCATTGTAAAACGGCTTTGTGGTTCAAATGTGGATCCCTATTTCGATTCTCTGGATGAGGAAGTTAAACACCACCAGGAAGAAGGGTATTCCTGCCAGCTCTATTGAGGCTTAAATACGCTTAATGCTGCATCCCAAAGCTTCGGTGCGGTTGGGATCGCAAGGTTTACCGTTGGCCAGATTTTTCAACGCATCGTTTAAGTATTCAGCCTTTACTTTTTTGGCGCTATTCACATTGTCATCAATCTTTCCTTGATAAACCAATTTCAAGTCTTTGTCAAACAAATAAACATGTGGTGTGGTGCGAGCTCCAAAGGCATCAGCCATGGCTGATCCGGGATCCAAAACATAGTTCATTTTGTAGGCTTTTTCCTGGGCTCTTTTGATCATTTCATCCATGGAATCATCACCGGTTCTTTTAGCCTCATTGGAATTGACCAAAACCATTCCCATCTCATTTTTTTCACAGGTTTCAAACAAGCCGTTGTAGCGACCTTCCCAGCCTTCTTTTTCACCATGACCTATCACAAATGGACAGGTGTTGCAAGAAAAAATAACGAGTAATCCGTTACCCTTTTTTAGGTCCGTCAAGGAAAAACTTTCTCCCGAAACATCTTTCATTTTTACCTCAGCCATCGGTGCAACAGCACCAATTTCCAAGGCTTTCATTTCTTCAGAAACGATGGCTTTTGGAGCACCAGCACTTGGGTAAAATGCAGCAGTGACTAATCCGGCAAATAAGGCGATTGAAGCTAAAAGGAGAGAGTTAACTTTCATGATAAAGGGAGAATTAAAAAGATCAAAAAATCAGCTCCATACCTTAGTTCCCTCGGTACAATTGGTGCAAATGTCAATAGACTTTCTCGATGTCAATAAGTTCCTGCGAAAATCCAGGTAAGGATCTGAGGTCCAAATGTCGTAAAAACTTTGATTCGAAAGATTACCTAATTGATGTTTGGCGTCTTTGTCAAAACAACAAGGAACAATTCGGCCATCCCAGGTGATTACACAACCCTGCCACATTCTCCAGCAGTGGTTGAGTAGAGGGTTTTTGATCTGGTATTTTCCGTCTTTTCCTTTTTTGTAGCGGGAGTATTTTTCTTGGGTAGGCATTAATGGATTTCCATCCTCGTAATCATAGAGTTGAGCCGTTTTTATTTTGGTTTCATCCACTCCTAAATCCTTACCCAATTGCCTCACTTCTTCCACTTGATGTTCGTTGGGACGAACCGCTAAAAATTGAAAGATGATGTAGGGTGTTTTACTCTTGAGTTCTTTTTTCCACCGAACCAGATTTTTGGTTCCTTCAATCACCTTATCCAGTTTACCATTTACCCGGTATTGTTCATAAACATCCTGGGTACTTCCGTCGATGCTAATGATGATTCTATCCAGTCCGGATTCCACCGTTTTACGGGCAACCGAATCTCTCAAAAAATGAGCATTGGTCGAGGTGTTGGTGTAAATACCCCGATCGGAAGCCAGTTTTACCAAATCCAAAAACTTGGGATTGAGGTAGGGTTCGCCTTGAAAATAAAAAGTGCAATACGTCAATCGATCACCCAGTTCATCCAACACTTTTTGAAACATACCGGTCTCCAAATTACCGGTGGGTCGGGTAAAGGAACGTAGACCACTTGGGCATTCCGGACAACCCAGATTGCAAGTAGTGGTAGGTTCAATAGAAAGAGAAATGGGTGCACCCCAAGGCTTGGGTGAGCGGGTAATTCTGGAATAGTAATAACCAACGAAAACCTGAATGGCATTGAACAAACGCCGCGGGGTAAGTTTACTCCACAGGTTCAGTGCGTCTGCCAATTGGGCTTTGGTCAAAACAAAGGAGAATTATCCATTGTTAGCCGCAACACTTTTTACCTGAATGTTTTCCACATCGCGGTCAAACAGGTACAATCCACCTTTGTCGTTTCCGATCAATTTGAGTTTATCCAAAATAGTGCGGGCTAAAGCTTCTTCTTCAATTTGCTCCGAAACGTACCACTGCAGGAAGTTGTGAGTGGTGTAATCTTTTTCTTGCAGACAGAGGAAAACCAATTCGTTAATCTTTTGGGTAACCAATTCTTCGTGGCTCAGCAAGTTGTCAAACACCTCTTGCAAGGAATTGTAATCCGTTGAGGGTTGATCCAAAGCTGAAACTACCGCATGACCACCGCGCTCGTTGATGTACTGCATAAGCTTAAGCATGTGCATTCTTTCCTCATCAGAGTGAGCATACATAAAAGTAGCCGTGCCATTAAATCCTTGATTCTCAGCCCAACTGGCCATAGCAAGATAAAATTGGGAAGAAGCCGCTTCCAATCGTACTTGTTCGTTTAATGCGTCCTCAATCTTCTTAGCGAGCATAGTGTGTGTTTTTAGTAAAAGAAAACCTGGAGTGATTTTCTACGTCAAAATTATGTCTACTTTTAAAACTTTGCACATAATTTGTGGACTCCTGCAGGAAAAATAGCGGAAAAGAGGGAATTTGGAATAAATCTACATAACAAGATTGGGGAGAAAGAAGAAAAAGCAGAAATCAGGCGCGGATAAAAGTATTGGGAATTACATCTTATCCATATTTCACGACACTCCCAACAAGCCCTACAATTACAGGCAGATGGCGCGTCGTATAAGCCTGAATACAAAAAAGGGGAAAAGCATTGTTCAGCATAACCTGGAGAAATTGGCCCAACAAGGTATGTTGGTAGAAATTCAACCCGGGCAATACAAACTCAATTACGTGACTCAAGTGGTGGAAGGATTGATTGATATGACTTCCAAAGGCTCTGCTTATGTCATTGTGGAGGGTATGGAGAAGGACGTTTATGTGCCAAACCGTAGAATTGGTAAGGCCTTGAATGGAGACCGCGTAAAAGTGGAAGTATCCAAGGAAGGAAAAAGTAAACTGGTAGGCACGGTACTCGAAGTGGTGGAACGCAAAAAGACTGTTTTTGTGGGAACCATGGAAATTACGGATCGTTTTGCCTTTATGATCGCCGATGATGATAAAATGCCGGTGGATATCTTTATTCCTAAATCCAAATTTAACGGAGCTAAGAATGGGCAAAAGGTCATTGTTCAAATGACAGATTGGCCTGAAAAGGCATCCAGTCCTTTTGGTCGGGTAGAAAAAGTACTTGGATATCCAGGAGATAACGAAGCCGAGATGAATTCAATCTTGGTGGAATATGGATTTCCCCTCGATTTTCCAGAACATGTTAAGCTTCAGGCAGCCCAAATTCCGATGGAAATTCCTAAATCGGAAATTGAAAAGCGGGAAGATTTTAGAGAGGTTACTACCTTCACCATCGACCCGGTAGATGCTAAAGATTTTGATGACGCCTTGTCTTTCCGTTCCCTCGAAAATGGGAATGTGGAAGTGGGCGTACATATTGCCGATGTAACCCATTATGTGAGACCAGGAACGGAGCTGGAGAAAGAGGCTGTTGAGCGAGCTACTTCGGTTTATCTTGTAGACCGGGTGATTCCCATGCTTCCTGAAGAACTTTCCAATGTGGTTTGTTCACTTCGTCCGAATGAGGACAAACTCACCTATGCCTGTATTTTCGAAATGAACGACCAGGCTGAGGTGGTTAATTACCGAATCAAAAGGACCGTAATACACTCCGATAGGCGATTTACCTACGAGGAAGTACAGGAAATTTTGGAAGGAAAAAAAGGCGATTACGAAGAGGAATTGCACAAGCTGAATGACCTCGCTAAAGTCCTTCGGGAAAAGCGAATCAAAAAGGGATCCATTGCCTTTGATAAAGTAGAAGTAAGGTTCCAATTGGATGAAGAGAAAAAGCCTGAAGGTGTATTTCTTAAAGTTCAAAAGGATGCTCATAAGCTGATTGAAGAATTCATGTTGCTCGCTAATCAAACCGTGTCAAAATCGGTAAATGGTGGGCAAACTAAAAAGGCTTTTGTTTATCGGGTACACGATAATCCTGATCCGGAAAAGTTGGCCGTTTTCTCCGAATTCATTCGAAAGTTTGGCTACAACTACAAGTTTTCGTCAGGCAATGTGGCTTCCAATATGAACCAGTTGCTCAATGAAATTCAAGGCAAACGGGAAGAGTCCATTTTAGAAAATCTGGCCATTCGAACCATGGCTAAGGCTGAATATTCCACCGATAACATTGGCCACTACGGATTGCATTTTCAGTACTACTCTCACTTTACCTCACCCATCCGCCGGTATCCGGATATGATGGTTCATCGCTTGTTGGAATACTACGAAACCAATAGCAAGTCGGCCAATGAGGATGAGCTGGAGCAGTTGTGTAAGCACAGTAGTGAAATGGAGCAACGGGCTACCAATGCTGAACGCGATTCCGTTAAGTTTTTCCAGGTGCTGTACATGCAGGATACTGAGGGAAAAGAATTTACCGGTGCCGTTTCCGGAATTAGCGAATGGGGTATTTACGTAGAGCTCGAAAACAGCTTATGTGAAGGTATGATCCGACTCAGGGAATTAGACGACGATTACTACTACTTCGATGAGGCCAATTTCCGGGTTCTTGGACATAACTCCAAAAGCGAAATTAACCTGGGTGACAAGCTTGTAATCCGCGTAAAATCGGCAGACCTATCTCGTCGACGTCTGGATTTTGAACTGGTAGAAAAGCTCGAGCAATAGCTTAGTGTGCTTCCAGCCAGTTGTGGCCAAATCCGCTATCCACAACCAGTGGAACGACCAGCTGAACAGCTGAGGCCATTTCTTCTTCCACCAGATTTTTGATCAATTCTTTCTCTTGGTTAGGAACATCAAAGATCAATTCATCATGTACCTGGAGTAACATTTTGCTTTCTACTTTTTCATCTTTCATTCGACGGTGAATGTTGATCATCGCCTTCTTGATGATATCTGCTGCCGATCCTTGAATGGGGGCATTAATGGCAATTCGTTCGGCTTGAGCTCTAACCGTATGATTGGAAGAATGAATGTCTCTCAACCTTAATTTTCGTCCCAAGATCGTTTGACAAAATCCATTGTCACGAGCCTTTTCTATAGAGGCATCCATGTAAGCTTTTACACCCGCATATTTGGTGAAATAAGAATCAATGATTTCTTTAGCTTCCGTCCGACTAATGTTGAGGTTTTGAGCCAAACCAAAAGCTCCCTGTCCATAGGCAATACCGAAGTTAACCGCTTTGGCCTTAGAACGCATTTCACGAGTTACCTCATCGAAGTTTACCCCAAATACTTTGGCCGCCGTGGCTGCGTGAATATCCTCTCCATTTTTAAAAGCTTCAATCATTCCCGGATCTTCACTCAAAGCCGCCATAATGCGCAATTCTACTTGACTGTAGTCCGCAGAGAGGAGGATAAAATCTTCGTTTCTGGGGATAAAAGCTTTTCGAATTTCCCGCCCTCTTTCCGTTCTCACAGGAATGTTCTGCAAGTTGGGAGCTTCTGAACTCAATCGGCCGGTAGCTGCAATAACCTGGTTGTAGGTGGTGTGAATTCTTCCGGTATTTGGATTGACCAATTGAGGTAGGGGATCCACATAGGTGTTTTTCAATTTGAGTAGTTCCCGGTAGTCCAAAATCTTACCTACTACGGGGTGCATGGCATCCAGCTTTTTGAGGACGTCCTCACTTGTCATGTATTGACCCGTCTTGGTTTTCTTCGGATTGCTATCCACCTTGAGGTGATCAAACAGAACTTCACCCACTTGTCGGGGAGAGGAAATGTTGAACTCCATGCCGGCTAGTTCGTAGATTTCTTCCTTAACGTTTAGGGCATCCTTACCCAGGTTTTCACTGAGTTCGCTGAGGTTTTCCGTATCCAATCGGATTCCTTCTTCCTCCATATCCGACAGCACCGAGATCAGCGGAGTTTCCACCGATTTCATCAAATCCATCTCGTTTTCTTTTTCCAACATCGGTTGGAATTTGCGCTTGAGCCGAAGTGTAATATCGGCATCCTCGCAGGCATAATCCGAGATGTTTTCCTGAGGAATATCCCGCATCGATTTTTGCTTTTTGCCTTTTGGACCAATGAGGGTGGTAATGGAAACCGGCTGGTAGTTCAAAAACACTTCGGACAAATAATCCATACCATGTTTCCGAATATCCGGCTCTAGCAGATAATGAGCCACCATGGTATCGAAAAGAGGGCCTTTTACGCGCACATTATACTTCCGAAGTACCAGAATATCATATTTCAGGTTTTGGCCGATTTTTTCTACGTTTTCGTCCTCAAGAATATCGCGGAATTCATCCACAATGGCCTGAGCTCCTTCGAGGGTATCAGGCACGGGTACATAAAAGGCCTCATAGGCGCTTACAGCAAAGGACAATCCTACCAGTTCAGCCAGTAGGGGATTGGTACCCGTAGTTTCTGTGTCGAAGCATATACTCTTTTGCCCGCGAAGAATGTAGAGTAAGGATTTCCGTTTTTCCGGAGTATCTGTAAAGTGGTATTCGTGCGGTGAATTTTCCAGGTTTTTGATTTCCGAAGATTCTTCTTCCAGGGTTTCTTCAGCAACATTTGGCTCTTCTCCACCAAACAAAGACATTTGATTTCCGGAAGAAGCTGGCTTTGCCGGAGCTTGAATTCGAATTTCTTCGCCCAACAACTTTTTGGAAAGGTTGTTAAATTCCAGTTCGGTAAATAGTTCACGAAGTTGATCCTTGTTCGGATCTTCCATGATCAATTTATCGGGTTCAAAGGCTACCGGGGCATCCAGAAGAATGGTAGCCAGTTTTTTAGAAAGGAAGGCGATGTCTTTGTTCGCCTCTACCTTTTCCTTCATTTTTCCTTTGAGCTCATGGGTGTTTTCATACAAACCTTCCATGCTGTCGTATTGCTGAACCAACTTGGCTGCTGTTTTCTCACCCACTCCTGGTATTCCTGGAATGTTGTCTACAGCATCTCCCCACATTCCCAAAATGTCGATTACCTGTTCCGGACGATTTACCCCAAATTTTTCGCACACCTCAGGCACACCCCAAACTTCAGGAGCACCGCCACCACGGGCCGGTTTGTACATGAAAATGTTTTCTGACACCAGCTGGCCAAAGTCTTTATCCGGGGTCATCATGAAAACAGTGTAGCCTTCTTTTTCAGCCTTTTTAGCCAAGGTTCCAATTACATCATCCGCTTCGTATCCGGCGGCTTCGAGTAGGGGAATGTTAAAAGCCTCAATTAAACGACGGATATAGGGTTCGGCTACTTTGATATCTTCTGGAGTAGCGTCGCGGTTGGCCTTGTATTCGGAGTATTCCTGAACACGTACATTGGGTGACTTGTGATCGAATACCACAGCCAGGTGCGACGGCTTTTCCCGGTTAAGAAGATCGAGTAAGGTGTTGGCAAATCCAAAAACCGCTGAGGTATTCATCCCTTTGGAATTGATCCTCGGGTTTTTGATAAAGGCATAGTAGGCTCTGAATATGAGTGCGTAGGCGTCTAGAAAAAACACCTTTTTGTTTTCGTCTTTGATCTCCATGAACCGGGGTGTTAAGTGAGCTCCGAATTTACAGAAAATCACCGGGTAGATGTAGCTGCTAAAAAGGCTATTTTAGCGAGTTGTGATTGCCTGGCTAAAATACCGTGTAGCTCAAAACCGGGGCTTGTATCTGGTATTGATTCTGTTTTGGATGATAGCCTTGTTTTCTTTGAAACTTCCCCATCACCAAAAAGGAAATTGGTACGGTGTTCTCCAAAACGATGCTTTGGGTTATTATTTGGGATTACCCACGCTGTTCATTTACCAGGATTCCAATTACGATTACCTCTTTGAACCGACCTTTAATGAAAGGTACGGTCAAAATTTTACCTATGCCGTAAAGAATACAGCCGACGGGAAACGATATACCAAATACTATTATGGTACCTCGTTGCTGCAACTGCCCTTTTTTCTGGGAGCAGCTGCTTTTGCCTGGGTTTCCGGTTATCCGGTTGATGGCTTTTCCCCTCCCTTTCAATGGAGCGTTATGCTGGCTGCCTTGTTTTATTCCCTGCTTGGAATTTATTTTCTCAAGAGGTGGTTAAAATTGATGAACCTGTCCGATAATTTGATTTATCTGACCCTCATAGGGGTGTATATGGGTACTTGCCTCTTCAACTATGTTTTCAACGAATCGGGCTTTAGCCATGCTTATGCCTTTTTTGCAGTATCGGCTTTTCTGTATTTTCAAACCCGGTGGTTTAGGAAGGGCGACTGGAAATATCTGGCTTGGGCAGGATTGAGTTTTGGATTAACCGTGGTTATACGGCCGACCTCCGGTTTGGTCCTATTGATATTGCCGCTTTTGGCCGGTGGTTGGCGCGATCTCTTTCAAAGCATTCGATCCATTCTCATTTCACCTTGGGGATGGCTGTGTATTCTTCTTCCGGTTCTTTTGTTGGGAGGGCAGTCGTTTTGGTATTATTGGCAAACCGGTTCCTGGTGGATGTGGTCATACGAGGGGGAGAGTTTTGATTTATCCAACCCTAATTGGGGACCTTTTCTCTTCGGATTTCGGAAGGGGTTGTTTGTCTATACTCCCTTGCTCTTTTTGTTGTTTCCAGGGGTGATTCGCCTTTGGAAAAACAGCCCTCGATCGGGAGTAACATTCGTTTTGTTTTTCGTAGTCAATACCTGGATTCTATCTTCTTGGTGGTGCTGGTGGTATGGAGGGAGTTTTGGTATGCGATCTATGATTGACTTGTTTCCCGTTTTTGCTCTTCCTCTGGCTTTGGGATTACAGGTTATTCGGCAGAGTATGGGTCGGGTGATGGCCGTTGGAATCGTATTGCTTTTTGTGGGTTTAAACCTGTTGCAAAACTACCAGTACGTAACCAACATCATCCATTACGATGACATGGATGATACCAAGTATTGGCAAGTCTTTTTAAAGACCGATGGATCATACCGATGGCTGAGTTCAGATCCACCTGAATACCTGAGAAATCAGGTAATTGATTCTGTAAAATGCTACTACACAGATTTTAACTACCCATCTCCCTATTTTGAGAACAAACAACCCGAAGTATGGTTACCTCATTCGCCTTTTCAGAACAGAATGACCAGCTGCAAGGTAGATCGATTGGCTCCTTATGGAGGTCAAATAAAATTATCCACGGATTCCATTAGAGACAATCGTTATTCCCTGGTGATGCAAGTAACCTTTGATGCCTTGTATTCACGACCCGACCTTCAAGCAGTAGCGGTGGTGGGCACTCAGAAGAAAGGTGGTGGAGGCAGATGGATGTCTCGTAAGTTAACGACCAGTGCCCGGGAACAAAACGTGTGGAATGGAGCTCGATTTGAGTATAAAATTCAATCGCTTGAAGAAGATGAGGAAGGCCTCTATTTCTTCTTGCTCAACGACTCAAAAGACCCCGTTTGGATAGACCATTTACGGGTCAATTTTTACTACGTACGGTATTAGATAACCATTTCAGGAACGTCAGCAGGAACTTCCAATTCACCTGCTGTGGCCTGAACGACTTCCTCAACACTTACTCCAGGAGCTCTTTCCACCAAGCGGAAACCGCCTTCCGGTTTTACATCGAGTACGGCCAGGTTGGTCACAATTTTCTTTACACAACCTACTCCGGTGAGTGGAAGAGAACATTCAGGAAGTAATTTAGACTCTCCCTTTTTGTTGGTGTGCATCATGGCCACAATGATGTTTTCAGCCGAAGCAACCAAATCCATGGCACCACCCATTCCTTTTACCATTCGACCGGGAATTTTCCAGTTCGCGATATCGCCCTTTTCAGAAACTTCCATAGCTCCTAATATGGTAAGGTCCACATGCTTTCCACGGATCATAGCGAAAGAAGTAGCCGAGTCAAAGAATACCGCTCCAGGAAGGGTAGTAATCGTTTGTTTACCTGCATTGATCAAATCGGCATCTTCAGAACCTTCTACGGGAAACGGGCCCATACCCAACAAACCATTTTCCGATTGAAATTCTACATCAATATCTTCAGGAATGTAATTGGCCACCAAGGTGGGAATACCAATTCCAAGGTTTACATATTGACCATCCTGAACTTCTCGTGCGATTCGTTGTGCGATACCGTTTTTATCTAATGCCATGTTATGTCGTTTTTTTCCAGGTGTAGTTATACAGGATAAATTCTTCGTCCCGATCCAATTCTATGAGCTCAACTCGGATGCCACGGCCTTCGAAAAAACGCTCGGGAGTATCGGGTCCAAATAACTCATCAAACTTAGAATTTTTTTGAATGAGCAAGGTCCCGGAAAGGTTATTAGATCGGTCAAAAAAGTATTTAAAGGCATCCGGGTTAAAATCACCTTCCCATCCGCCAGGAATGAGTAAGATATTGTCGGGGTGCCATCCACTCGTAAAAGCCAGGTGATAGGTTTCTTCCCAGCCCATAAAATCCAGGATTAATCCATTGGGATTTTCTAATCTTTGGGCTTGAAGTTTTTGAACCCATGGACGCACTTTTCCGGATTTGAGTCTGGGAATCGCCGTGGTTTGTTCTAATCCCATTTCTCTAAAGTCGAAAAGAGCCTCACGAACCTCTTTAGGTTGGTTAATGAAGTTCTCTATTCGGAAGGACCGGAAACGGAAGGAGGCTGGAATATTGATGGCAATCAATAGGAATAGCAGACTATGGTTGATCCAGCGTTTTCCGGGAGCTTGGGTGAGAATTCCAATGAGTGGAGCCAGAAGCAACAACAGGATCGAAGTAAATCGATGTTGCATAAACATAGATCCGTTAATCACCTTTAGCATCCAAAGGACCAGGAAAACCAGGAGTGGAACCCACCAGATGAGTACTTCAAATCTCCACTTCTTTTTAAGCGTTAGGTAAACGCTCATAGCTATGAAAAAGAGCCCCAATATAGGTTGCACCAAGTAGGTGAGTGAAAGGGGAAAGAAAAGCCTACGTTTCCACCAGATGATTGGGTTTTTTTGAGCATCTGTGAGAGATTCATTCCACCAGGTTTGGTAGGGCGTAATACTATAAAGAGGATTGTTGTGAGCACTCCAATTGCCGGCCATCCAAATGAGTGGGAAAGAAGCGGCAATGAGTCCGAAAGACAGAGTTGATTTCCATCCTTTTTTCCAGAGAAGAAAGCCGGCGAACAAAGCCATGAGGATCCAGGCTTCGAATCGAAAACCCGAGGCGATGGTGAGAAAAAGACCTGCATAAAAAGCATCCTTTTCCTTTCCTTCGGAAGCCATCGCCCGTTGAAAATAATACATCGACCAGGCCGTAAACAAAGCAAAAGGAGGAAAGGATAAGCCTTGAAAGCTGTTGTGCAAAATAACCGGATTTGCCACCAGAAATAGAGCACAGGCCCACCCACCCACCCGACCATAAAGTCGAGATCCAAGCAAGTAAAGCGGAATAGCAGTCAATCCACTAATTACCGTTTGCAAAAAAGTAGAAGCCCAAACATGATCATCCGTGAGCCAAAAAACAGAACCAAATAGATAAAAGTGAAAAGGACCCCATACTCCTTCCGAAATCCAATCGGGATGGGCCGCCCATTGCTTGGCCAGAAATATACGAGACACGGCATCGGCATCCACGGTTTCGGCCCACGGCATCATTAACCAGCGCAGGCACAAAGCCACACAGGTGATTAGGAGTAGGTCTCTTTGGCGAGGGGTGTTAATCATTCGAAGCGACCTTGAATTGAATTCGTTAGACTAAGCGTAACGAAAAAATCAGGCCGGTCGTGTAGTACGCTGCTCGATTCTTTTCTCGTAGTTCTGTCCTTGGAAGATTCGTTGCACAAAAATCCCCGGTGTATGGATTTGATTTGGATCCAACTCACCAGCAGGAACAAGTTCTTCCACTTCAGCAACCGTAATTTTTCCGGCCATAGCCATCATCGGGTTAAAGTTTCTGGCCGTTGCTTTAAATACCAAGTTTCCGGCGGTGTCCCCTTTCCAGGCTTTTACAAAGGCAAAATCAGCAGTTAGTGCAGATTCCAGAATGTGTGGCTTTCCATCGAAAACCCGAACTTCTTTTCCTTCGGCCACTTCAGTTCCATAACCCGCAGGAGTGAAGAATGCAGGAATTCCAGCTCCACCCGCTCTGCAGCGTTCAGCCAAAGATCCTTGAGGAATCAAATCCACTTCCAATTCCCCGCTCAGCATCTGGCGTTCAAACTCGTCGTTTTCTCCCACATAGGATGAAATCATTTTTTTGATTTGGTGGTTTTGCAACAACAAGCCCAATCCAAAATCGTCTACACCAGCGTTGTTTGAAATACAGGTCACTCCCTTAATACCGCGTCTTACCAGTTCGGCGATCGAATTCTCGGGAATTCCGCATAAACCAAATCCACCCAACATAAAGGTCATGTCATCCTGCACGCCTTCCAGGGCCTCTTCTACGCTCGAAACAACTTTGTTCATTGCCATGGGAAATAATCAATTTAGGGTACCGCCCAAAGGTATGATAATCGACTAATAGATGGGCATGCCCTTGCGGAATACGGAGACCAAATGATTAACTCGAGAATGGAATGGACAGGATGAGTAAAATCCAAAATTGAACTTGTTAAATGGAAGTTCAATCCAAGATCAAATCTTCTTTAAGCCCCCATTTGCGGGGGATACTGAAATTAACCAATTGATAATCAGAACAGTCTTTTTAAAAATCTTATCTTTTTAACTCGATTGAGTACTGATCCTTGAACATGATTAAACTCATAATTGATGGATTTATATATCAGTTTATCAGGTGAATAGATGGTCTACATTTGGAAAGACGGTCCAAAACAGGTTATTAAAAAGAGGGCCGGTTCAAACATTATCAGTTTTACAAAATCTAGTATTATGATTAGAAGAATACGTGATTTGGTGTGTGTATCAAGTCTCATTCTTTGCGGCTGGATGCAACCCGCATTCGGTCAGGTAACACCACCAACAGAAATCAAATTAGAAGGTGAAATCAGACCCCGGGCAGAATACCGACATGGTTATGGAACGCTGGCCAATACCCATCAGGAAGGGGCCTTTTATGTTCAGCAACGAACGCGGTTGAATGCCGGAATTAAAATGTCGGATATAGAGGTTTACCTCAGTTTTCAAGATATACGGGTTTGGGGATCGCAACCTCAATTGGTGGATAATGATGGTGCATTAACAGCCATTCACCAGGCCTGGGGGATCATAAAATTACACCAGAAATGGGACCTCAAATTTGGTCGACAAGAAATTTCATACGACGACGAACGCTTATTTGGTGCCGTAAACTGGGCGCAGCAAGCTCGTAGTCATGACGCTTTGTTGCTGCGTTATCAAGACAGCACCTTCAAGGCTCACTTAGGGTTGGCCTACAACCAGGATGGCATTCGGTCAAACACCACCTTATATACTACCCGAAACAACTACAAAACCATGCAGTATTTGTGGTTGCATAAGGATTGGAAGAATTTGAATCTGAGTTTATTGGTTCTCAACAATGGAGTACAGGTTATTCCTGTGATTGGAAACCCATCCGTTAACTATGCTCAGACCTACGGAGGTCGGATCGGTTGGAAGAAAGGAAAACTTGCTGTGAATGGATCTGGTTATTATCAAGGAGGAGTAAATGGAGATACGCTAAGTAGTACTATGAATGCCTATCAGGCCAGCTTGGATGTAACTTACAAAGTGACCAAGAAACTTTCTGCCACTGGAGGATATGAAATGTTGAGTGGAAACAGCCAAGCTTCTGCTAACGGAGAAAACAATGCTTTTAATCCCTACTTCGGTACCAACCACAAATTCAATGGTTATATGGACTACTTCTATGTCGGAAACCACATTGGAAGTGTTGGACTGAACGATGGTTACCTGACAGCGGCCTGGAAAGAAAAAGGACCGAAGCAACTCAAGCTTGTATTGACTGGTCACGTATTCTACTCCAATGCCGATGTGGTGGATGCTCGAAGCCAAGCCATGGACAGCTATTTGGGTACGGAACTTGACTTTTCCGTAGGCCTAAAATTGACGAAGAACAGCAAGTTGAACTTTGGTTATTCTCACCTATTTGCCAGCGATACGATGGAAAGATTGAAGGGAGGAGACCGCAACGAAGTTCAGAATTGGGCCTGGGCCATGATTACCTTAAAACCTTCTTATACGTTCAAGCCAAAAATTAAATAGAATGCCCGTCAAGAGTTATCTCGCAATACCCGCTGCCGGAGGAAAAGATAAGCTCCTTCAGGAGTTGAATAACATGAAAGAATGTGATGCTTCTCCAGCAGACAACAAGGACGTGGTGGTTCTATTAACCGAAACGGAAAACGAAACGGAGGAAAAAGCCTTGCAACAAAAGTTGGAAGAAATGGACTCCATTAAGTTACTCACGCTGGTTTCAGCATTTAGTGAATAAAGAATTAGTCATGATGAATAAGCAACTTGACAGACGAGATTTTTTAAAGCGAATAGCTCGAGGTTCGGCGCTATTGGCGGCGGCATCCTTGTTTCCTGGAATCATTTTTCCGGAAGACCAGGTGATGAAAGAATTGCTGGGAGATGCGATCTCCTGGAAAAAGACTCCGTGTCGATTTTGCGGAGTAGGCTGTGGTCTTCTGGTTGGCTTATCGGATGGTAAGGCAGTAGCTGTAAAAGGTGACCCAGACAGTCCAGTAAACAAAGGATTGTGTTGCGTAAAAGGCTACCATTCCGTGATGGCCCTCTATGGCAAAGATCGATTGACCAAACCGCTTGTTAGAAAGAACGGAAAGTTGGTTGAAACCTCTATGGAGGAAGCTCTCGATCTCGTGGCCAGTAAAATGAAGCAGACCATTGCCGATCACGGAAAAGATGCCGTTTCTATCTACGGGTCTGGACAATGGACCATTCCCGACGGATATGTGGCTAACAAATTATTTAAAGGCGCCATTGGAACCAACAATGTAGAAGCCAACGCACGTGTGTGTATGGCTTCCGCTGTAACCGGGTTTTTAACCTCCTTTGGAATGGACGAACCCATGGGTTGCTACGAAGACATTAATCACGCCGATGTATTCGTGATGTGGGGAAACAACATGGCCGAAATGCACCCCGTTTTGTTCTCTCGGATGTTGGATCAGCGCTTGAACCGAAAGGGTGTTAAGATTATTGATCTTGCTACTCGAACAACCCGAACCAGCCATGCCTCTGACAGCTCCTTTTTGTTTAAACCTCAAACCGATTTGGCTATTGCCAATGCCATTTGTTATGAGATCATTGAAAATGGCTGGGTGAACGAGGAGTTTGTGCGTAATCACTGTGTATTTAAAAGTGGAAAAACCAACATCGGATATGGAGTAGAGGACAAATTCAAATTCAAGGATAAAGCGGAGGATGCCTCTTTTGATTCCTTCCGGGCTTTCTTACAGGATTATACCCCCGAAAAAGTGGCCAAGATTTCTGGAGTAAGCGTCATGGATATTAAGTACATGGCCTCTTTGTATGGAGATCCTAATCTCAAAGTGATGTCGCTTTGGTGTATGGGAATGAACCAACATACTCGAGGAACCTGGATTAACAATTTGGTGTATAACATTCACCTGCTTACCGGAAAGATTTCCACTCCTGGAAACAGCCCATTCTCCCTCACCGGACAGCCCAGTGCCTGTGGAACTGTACGTGAAGTAGGAACACTTACCCATAAGTTGCCTCACGGAGTGGTAATGAATGAAAAAGACCGTCAAATGGCGGCAGAAATCTGGCAGGTTCCGGTGGAAAATATTCCGAGTAAACCGACCTACCATACCGTGGAAATGTTCCGGGCTCTGGACCGTGGTGAAATCAAATTTATGTGGGTACAGGTAACCAATCCCATGGTAACCATACCCAAGTTGAAACGATATCGGGATGCCACCAAAAAGGAAGGTCGGTTTATTGTGGTTTCCGATGTATACCCAACACCTACAACCGACATAGCCGATGTGGTACTACCCTCTGCGATGTGGATTGAACGAGAAGGAATGTATGGAAACTCCGAAAGAAGAACCCAGCATTTTGATCAACTCGTAGATCCTCCCGGAGAAGCTATGAGCGATACCTGGCAGCTGATTGAGGTGGCCCATCGAATGGGTTATGAAAAGCTGTTTCCCTGGACTCCCGAAAATCATGTGGAAAAGATCTACAACGAATACACCCGCTTCCACGAAGGCAAAAAACATGGAATGGCACCCCTCGAAGTGCTGAAGTCTCAACCTGGGGCTCAATGGCCCTATGTAAATGGAAAGAGTACTCAATGGAGGTTCCATGCTAAATATGACCCTGCAGCCAAAGGTGATGGATTTGACTTTTACGGCAAGCCCGATGGTAAGGCCTGGATATGGATTCGACCTTACGAACCAGCGGCTGAATCTCCAGATTCGGAATACCCATTCTGGTTGAATACTGGTCGTGTGGTTGAGCACTGGCACACCGGATCCATGACCCGTAGAATTCCCGTGTTGCATCAAGCCGTTCCCAATGCCTATGTGGAACTACATCCGGCAGATGCCAAACGAATGGGCATTCACAACAAAGATTTGGTTCGAATTACTTCAAGGCGGGGAACCATAACTCTTCCAGCATCTGTGTATGGAAGGGGAGAGCCAACTGTGGGTCAGGTATTCGTTCCCTTTTTCGATGAGGGTTACCTTATCAACGAGCTCACTTTGGATGCTTTTTGCCCCATCTCCAAGGAGCCAGATTACAAGAAGTGTGCAGTAAAAATCGAGAAGGTATAACCATGCTTTACTTGGCAATAAATCGGCAATTATGAAAAAACGACTCTTTTTTATCGGTCTTTTCACGCTGGTCATGTTGGGAAGCATTCTGGTTTTCTTTTCGGCTCTCCAACAAGAGATGGAGGACGTACATGAAACGCCTCTGGAAACCGTGTTAACACCATCCCTTCAAGCAGACCGGGACGTGTTTTCTATATCCGAAAAGGCATTGGAATACAAAAATATGCCTGACGGAGATCGAAGCCTGAAAGACAATTATGCTCATCGGGCTTATCCAGGAGCACCACCTATTATTCCTCATGCCGTTTTTTCGGAGAACGAGGTGGGCGGAAAAACCTGCTTACAATGTCACAAAAACGGGGGCTATACTCCCGAGTTTGAAGCGTACGCACCGATTGCTCCACACCCCAATTTTACCAACTGCAGGCAATGCCATGTTCCCAAAACAACAGATGGAGAATTCAAACCCACCGAATGGGAAAAAACCGAGTTTCCAGAATTGCATCAAGCGGCTCTACCAGGGGCACCTCCGCCCATTCCGCACACCTTGCAGTTAAGGGGAAATTGCCTTTCCTGTCATGCTGGATCTGCGGCACCGGTGGAAATTCGAACCACACACCCTGAGCGAATCAATTGTCGCCAATGCCATGTGGCCGGGGAATCGTCCATGGAATTTTCCAGACCCGATGCGATGAATGCTCCAGTCATTCGTGATACGATGAGTGAACAGGGATTAAAAGAAAGGAAAGAGCTGATTCAATGGTTAGCTGATAAGGAACAAAAAACATCAAACGAATGAAAAAGTGGATCGTTCTATTAGTTCTCGTGTTGATGGTCGTTTTGATCGCCAAACTGGCTCCTCAGCTGAGCCATGGTTCAGGCCATCACGGAAGCCTGATTAAGGAAATTCAAAAAAACGATGAGGTACCCACTTACCATTTGGAGTACAACAGTCGTTTGGACACCTCCCTATTGGTTCGGGTGCACCCCAAACTTGCCGGAGTTCACCCCTTTTATACCGAAACCCGGGAAGATGGGTTAAATTCTTTTCCCTGCTCCAACTGCCACAGCGAATCTCTGGCCGAACTTCAAGCCAAACCCGATAAGCCTAAAAACTCACATTGGAACTTGAGCTTGCAACATGCTTCTTCGGAAACCATGGAATGCCTGACTTGCCACTCAGAATCCAACCTGGATGAATTGGTGACACTTACAGGTAAACCGCTCTCTATAAACCGAAGTTTTGAGCTTTGTGGGCAATGCCATTCCACCCAGTATAAAGATTGGCAGGGAGGAGCTCACGGCAAACAACTCAACGGCTGGGCGCCACCCCGGCTGGCTAAAACCTGTGTCGGTTGTCACAATCCCCACAATCCCTCTTTTCCAACCCGGTTACCGGCCCGATACAGTACTCAAAAATTGGAAGACAAATGACAAAACGGGAATGCTATGTTAATTGACTTACTCAGAGCCAAGCAAAGTATCCGATCCTTTTTTGCTTCGGAGATTGCTGAAACGAAAAAAGAATCCTGCGGATGTGGATCAAATTCCGGTGGATGTCAGGATCACAAGAAACCGGATGGCTACGATAATGTGTTGAATAAATCCGTAAGTCGGCGGAAGGCACTATCTACCATTACCCAAGGACTTATTGTGGGGGCAGGGCTCACTCAAACGGCTTGTAATATGGCCACTTCAACCGAATCTCGTGAAAAAACGAGTATGAAGTGGGACGAATACTTCAAGACCAACTACCGCTTGATGACGGATGAAGAGCGCGGCCAAACCGTAGACCGACTTCAAAAGCTTTATGAAATGCGAACTGGTAAAACGGTGAGCATTGGTACTGATGCCCCGGTTGAAAATGTGCTTTATGGGTACGCCTTCAATGTTTCCAAATGCCAGGGTTACATGGATTGTGTAAACGCTTGTGTGGAGGAAAACAACCAGGATAGAAGTACTCAAATGCAGTATATCCGGATTCATGAAATTGAAAATGGAAAAGTGAATTTTGATGGGGCAGATGACAACTTCTTTCACGAAGTTCCTGCTGCTGGTCACTTTTATATGGGCACCCAGTGTTTTCACTGTGAAAACGCTCCTTGTATCGAGGCATGTCCTGTGGGTGCAACCTGGCAGGAAGAAGATGGAATTGTGGTAATCGATTACGATTGGTGTATCGGCTGTCGCTATTGCATGGCTGCCTGTCCTTATGATGGAAGACGTTTTAACTGGAAGGAGCCCGAAATTCCTGAAGAAGAAATCAACCTGAAACAGCATTACCTGGGAAATCGCCCTCGGAAGAAAGGGGTGATGGAGAAATGTACCTTCTGTATTCAGCGAAGCCGAAGTGGTAAAAACCCAGCTTGTGTAGACGCCTGCCCAACAGGTGCACGGGTGTTTGGTAACCTATTAGACCCCAACAGTCAAATCAGATGGGTATTGGAGAACAAGAAGGTGTTTCGCTTAAAAGAGGAACTCGGAACCGAGCCTAAGTTTTGGTATTTCATGGATTAATCGAAAGTAGAAATGGAAGTTAAGATCATATTCAGATTTGTAAGAGACTGCCTCGATTCAGTCATACATGGAAACCGGGCCTACCACCTTTGGATGGCCTTGCTCACCTTTCTGGTTTTGATGGGCATGTATGCCTATACCGTTCAGCTGGACGAAGGGCTTCAGGCCACAGGAATGAACGATCGGATTAGCTGGGGGCTTTACATCTCCAACTTTACCTTTTTTGTTGGGGTAGCTGCGGCTGCTGTGATGCTTATTCTTCCCGCCTATGTGTTGAAGGATATGAACTTTAAGCAGGCTGTATTAATTGGAGAAGGGTTGGCTGTGGCAGCCTTATGCATGTGTTTGGCCTTTGTGGTGGTTGACCTTGGCGGGCCTGCTCGAGCCTGGCACTTGATTCCCGTTATTGGTTACTTCAACTGGCCCAATTCTATGTTGGCCTGGGATGTATTGGTGTTGAATGGCTATTTGTTTATCAATTTTTCCATTCCATGCTACATTCTTTACTGCCATTACAAGGGCATTGAGCCCAAAAAGAGCATCTACCTTCCAGGCGTCTTGATCTCCGTTTTTTGGGCTGTGGGAATCCATATGGTTACCGCATTTCTTTATGCCGGATTACCCGCTCGTCCGTTTTGGAACAACTCACTTTTGGGCCCTCGTTTTCTGGCCTCTGCTTTTGCAGCGGGACCTGCTTTGATTATTCTGGTTCTTGAGTTTGTTCGTAAGTACACCCGGTTTTCCATCGAGGACATTACCTTGAGAAAGATCTCCATGATTGTAACGGTGGCGGCTCAGATTAACCTGGTGATGCTTGGATCTGAATTGTTCAAGGAGTTTTACGCACCCACTCACCATAGCTTGAGTGCCCAATATCTCTTCTTTGGATTGGAAGGTCATGAGTCTTTGGTTCCTTGGGTATGGACCGGTATAGCCCTCAATTTAGTGGCAACCTTGATGCTTACGATCCGAATGTTTCGGCAAAATTTCAAAATGCTTTCTCTGGCTTGTGCCATGCTCTTTGTGGGTATTTGGATTGAAAAGGGTTTGGGCTTGATCATCCCAGGATTCATTCCCGGACCTTGGGGCAAAATTGTGGAGTATACCCCCACCTGGGTAGAACTTGTGGTTTGTGTAGGTGTGCTGGCTATGGGGGCTTTTATCTTCAGTGCCCTGGCAAAAATTGCTATCCGGATTGAAACCGGGCAGATGCTTCATCCATCGGTGACTAAAAAACCGCTTGAGAAGGTGGATTAGGATTGACAAATCTTAACCTTAAGGGCCGAGGGATAAGGCTTATTTTAGTGCTTTGAATTTTCATGTCAAGCGAGGCACGACCCATAAAAGTTTACCAGGAAGTTGATCCGGATAATACGGAACTATCCTTCGACCTTAAGCGAATGGAGGATATCTATGACCGCAATCAAGGCATTGCGGATGAACCTCACCGACACAATTTCTACATCGTTTTGCTGGTCAAAAAGGCAAGTGGCAAACACCTGGTTGATTTTAAGGAGTTTGATATGGGAGCCCATCAGATCTATTTTTTGTCCCCAGGGCAGGTCCATCAGCTCATCGCTACCAGTAGACCGGAAGGATATGCTATCGTTTTTTCTACCCAGTTCATGTTGGAAAGTGGCATCGAAAAGATCTTTATAGATGACCTGCACTTGTTTGAGGACTTTGGCAACCGACCCCCATTAAACCCTGGTCAAGAAGGGTTCCAAGAGATTTGGGATTTTGCCCATAAAATCCACCAGGTACAAGGCGAAAACCACGCTTTGAAATACGCCGAGATTGGGTCCTGGCTAAAATTGCTGCTCATCCGGTGCAATCAACGGTGTTTAAACGATTCGCAGGATAATCCACAAAAAGCCCAGGCATCCTTCACGCTATTGCGGAACTTAAAGGGATTACTTGAAAACCACTTCAAGGAATGGCACCAGGTAAAAGAGTATGCCCAAGCCATGAACGTGACTCCGGATTACCTGAATACCTCAGTTAAGTCACTGACGGGTAAATCAGCCAAGGAACACATACAATCCAGGATCACGGTAGCAGCCAAACGAATGCTCTATTTTACCGAATTGAGCAACAAAGAAATCAGCTACGAATTAGGATTCAGCGAGCCCGCAAACTTCAGTTCCTTTTTTAAAAAGTGTACCGGAATAAGCCCTTCTTCTTTCCGGCAAAAAAGATAACCCCGGATTTTGATAAGCCCACCCGGAATTTTGATAAGCTCCATTCAACCCTAAGTGGGGAACTTTGTTCTATCGTTAAATCGCATCGTTATGGAACGTAAAGAATTTCTCAAAAAGACCTTATTAGCCGGAGCTGCTGGAGCCATTGCACCCGCCATGCTTCAGGCCAAAAATGTACGCTTGAAAAACTCCGATTACGACCAGATGATGAAACAGGTAGGGTTTAATCACCTACCCAATGAGGAGGACAAAACCATGAATACGGTATTACACAAAGCTGAAACAAGAGGCCATGCCAACCATGGCTGGCTCGATACACACCATACATTTAGTTTCGCCAATTACTACAACCCTGAGCGGATGCACTTTGGTGTATTGCGGGTATTAAATGATGATCGAGTAGAAGCTGGACGAGGGTTTGGAACCCATCCGCATGATAACATGGAAATCATCTCCATTCCCCTGGAAGGAGACCTGGAGCATAAAGACAGCATGGGAAACACCGCTGTTATTCGCCAGGGAGATGTTCAGGTGATGAGTGCTGGGACAGGTATTTTTCACAGTGAATACAACAAGAATGCAAACCAGGCGGTTAAGTTTCTACAGATCTGGGTATTTCCGAACAAAAAGGACGTAACCCCTCGCTACGATCAAATCTCCATCCGAGATATTGCTAAGCCAAATAGTTTTTACCAGGTACTCTCTCCCGATCCGAATGACCAAGGGGTTTGGATTCACCAGGATGCGTGGTTTAGCCTGGCCAACCTCGATGCCGGAAAGAAAGCGAACTATACCCGAAAAAAGGAAGGTAACGGCCTTTACCTGTTCGTTCTTGAAGGCGAAGTGGAAGTGGCCGGTCAAAAACTGGCACCACGAGATGGTTTCGGAATAACCCAAGTAAATGAAATTGAAGTAAAAGCTGGAAGCACGGCCCGCGTACTGTTGATGGAAGTGCCCATGGCGATTTAAATAGTAAGCAATGAATTTAAATGAATCCCTAAAGTGGCGCTATGCCACCAAGAAATTTGACCCGAACAAAAAACTGTCTGACGAACAGGTAAATGAGCTTTGGGAAGCCATTCAATTGTCGGCCTCATCGTATGGACTGCAACCTTACAAAGTGCTTGACATTCGTGATGCAGAATTGCGTGAAAAACTAAAACCCATGTCCTGGGGACAGTCTCAGATTACGGATGCCTCGCACTTGTTTGTGTTTTGCGCCAATACCGATATGACTCCCGATATGGTAGATGAATTCGTACAGCGAATGGCCGATACCCGAGGAGTGTCCCTGGAGTCCATTTCTGGTTATGGTGACTTTGTTAAGAAGACTATTGAACCGAAGAGTTCAGAATTTCTTCAGGCCTGGAACACTCGTCAGGTATACATCGCCTTGGGTCAACTTCTGGTAGCAGCAGCAGCCATGGGTATTGATGCTTGCCCGATGGAAGGATTCGACGCTAGCCAGTACGATGAAGCATTAGGTTTAAAAGAGCAAGGATTGGCTTCTGTAGTGGTTGCTACTGTAGGATTCCGTTCAGAAGAGGACCAAGCCCAGCATTTGAAAAAAGTGCGCAAACCTTTGGCAGACCTGTTTGAAGTGAGGTGACTATTTCTTCTTCTTCTTTTTGTCTTCAATCCAGGCGACCAGTTGTTGCCCGGTAGCTGTGGCCACAATGCGGGTTACTACTGAGATGTTTTGATCTACTCCCACCTTTACCGTTTGGGTTTTGGTTTTACCTTTTTTGTTGACCACATCTCTTTCTTCGGTGATCCAGATTCCGTCAAACTGTCGGCCGAATTTGGTGTTGCCATAGACGTTCTCATGGAAAGGCCGGTAGATGGTTTTGCTTCCCTGGGCAGGGTTTCTAACATCAATGCTCGCCGATGATCGTTTGTAGAGGCCGCCGGCTGCAGATAGATTTATGCCAATGGTAAGGTAGGCGTCCATGCCCAGCTTGTCGAGGAAGTCGTCTTTTTCGTTGAAGAACTTGTTTCCGTTGAGAAAGAGGTCATTGAAAGGTAGCAAACGATATCCATCTGGAATAGCTGATTTGTTGCCGCTTAGTCCCCAGGATTTGATCTTTTCATCGATAATGGGTAACGAGGCGTTATAATACCAGTTTTTCTTTTCTTCGGTGTCCAGGTACTCATGGGGTTCGAGCAACTGAATACCCAGGGCTTCAAACTCCTTTTTAAGGGCAGCGATTTCTTGATCGTATAGAATTTGGGTAAGCACATTGACTTGGGCAGCCGATGCCTTGGTGGTGGTGCTGGTATTGAAGTAATAGCCGCTGGAAAAAGCGGTGTAGTTATCATCTTTGATGTAGAAACTGAGTAAGGCGACTTTCTTGGGAATTTGGTAATCACCTTCTGAGCAATACCCTTTTTTGATTTGCCAGTTTCTGATTTCATTTCGGCCCGGAGGCACAACGATGTACTTGCCTAATTTTTCAGGATTTTCGACCAGTTTTTGCAGGTCTTTTGACTGACTTTGAACAGGAGAGACAGGAGCGAAGACGAAAGTGAGAACGACGAGAGTCGTGGTCCCCGCTGAGGCTAAAATTGTTTTAATAAACTTCATAATTTCATGCATTTAGCTCAAAATTATCGGGGTGATACGCGGAGATCAATACGGTGATTCCTGTATTTTGAAGGTGCTGATTTACTGGTTTATTTGCTTTATTTTTATCCTGAGTCGGCCTGGAGGTGAGTGGGAAATTCAAGCAAACAATGAGGGGATCATCAATTTGGGTAGGTATAGTCCTTTGCCTCTGGCTAGCAGCGCCTGGATCAGTTTATGCTGATTCTGCGGAAGCAGATAGCCTGCTTCAGATTTACCATCAATCGACCCAAGACCAGGAAAAAGCCGAATTGGCTGTGGCTTATGGAAAATTGATGGTTCGTACGGATCAAGTGGCAGTTCGTTCCCTCTGTATCCCGCTCCTCAACGAGCTGGAAGAATTGAACTCAGAGGTAAGTTACGACCTAAGAATGACCATTGGAATCAGCTATAAATACTCGGGATATATAGATTCTTCCAGCTACTATTTTTCCCAAGCCTTGATCCACGCCCGCCACATTCCCGATTCCGCTAAGGTGATGAAAACTTATCGCTACCTGGCAGCCAATTACCGAAACGGTGGACGCTACGAAGAGTCTGTTCGAAGTAGCCTCAAAGCCCTGGCCTATTACACCGTGCAACAGGATTCCCTGGAAATGATCAAGGTGATGAATGACCTGGGCAACGTCTATTACCTAATGAACAGTTTTGACGAAGGAGATCGCTACCAGCATCGGGCATTAAGTGCCATGGAAGGCATTGAAGATCCCCGAACGTTGGGAAACATCTATACCTCGCTGGCCTATGGATTGGAACGTAACGAACGCTTCGATTCGGCACTCTTTTACAACCAAAAAGCCATTGATCTTTTCCAAAAAGAAGAATTGATCTATAACGAAGCCATCGCCCGCAGAAACCGTTGTGCGATCTACACCCGAATGGGCTCGTCGGAAGAAGATTTAATTGATTGCTACCGCAACTCCCTGGAGGTGGACGAGGCCATTGGCGATTGGGAGGGAGTAATGATCAATCGATTCAACCTGGGAACTTCATTGAACGAAACCGGAGACTATGCCGAGGCCAGAAATCAAGTGGAACAAGCGTTGAGTTTGGCTCGGGAAATGGGCGACCAACGGTTAAAATTCATGAGCTACTACACCCTTTCCGATATCTACTCCAGGCAGAAAAACTTTACCCAAGCCTATCACTACCTGGATTCATCCTACCAGCTGCAAGAAGAGGTGCGTGGGGAGGAAGTACAAAGCACGATTTTGGAATTGGATAAGAAATACCAGATCAGTGAGAAGGAGAAGGAGCTGTATAAAACCAAAAAAGAAAAAGCGGAAGCCGAGCTCAAGGTTTCCGAAAAGAATAACCTGATTGGCATTATTGCTGGGGCTGGTGGGTTTTTAATCCTGGGCTTAGGATTCGTTTTTTACAGGAACAAACAACAGGAAAAATCGAAACTGGCGGCTGCTCGAATCGAAGAACAGCAAAAGGGATTGGAGGCCGTTATCGAGGCTCAGGAGCAAGAGCGCAGTCGCATTGCACGGGATCTGCACGACGGAATGGTCCAACAACTCGCAGGCCTTAAATTAGGTTTCGGACGATTGTTTGGAGATACACCTCACCAAGATTCGGGAAAGCTCATGGACTTGCTTGATCAATCCACTCAGGAGTTAAGAGAACTCTCCCATACCATGATGCCTCGATCGCTTGCTGAATCTGGTTTGGTGCCAGCTTTGGAAGACATGCTGGAACTCTCTTTGAAAAATCGAATAGAATACTCTTTTGAGCATTTTAATGTACCGAATCGATACGCTGAAAACCTGGAAATTACGCTCTTTCGGGTGGCCCAGGAGTTGGTTAATAACCTACTTAAACACAGCCAAGCATCTTTGGTGCAGGTTCAGTTGTTTCAAGCTGGAAGTCAGATCCATTTGAGCGTTGAGGACAATGGAGTAGGCTTTGATTCAGACGCAAACAGCGATGGTATCGGATTGCGTAACATAACCAGCCGGTTGGAAACGGTTCAAGGAAAGTTAATGGTTGAATCTACGCCTAATAAAGGAACTCGAATGGCGGTTACAATTCCAATGGGATGATCAAAGTACTCTTAGCAGATGACCACAAAATTATTTTGGATGGAATTGCTCAATTGCTCCAGCCCGAGCAGGATATTGAAGTGGTAGCCCAATGTATCCATGGCCGCGATGTGATTGAACAGGTAGCCAACCTGGAGGTAGATGTCTATTTATTGGATCTCGATATGCCTGAGATGAATGGCATTGATTGCGCTCAAACCTTGCTAAAAAAATACCCCAACGATCGAATTATTATTCTTAGCATGCACGCTGAAAAGGCATTGATGACTCGCTGCCTGGAGGTGGGTGTAAAGGGTTATTTGATTAAAACGGTAGGTCAACAAGAGCTGGCTGAAGCGATTCGAAAAGTGGCCCAGGGCGAGACCTATTTTCCCAAAGATGTAGAAGAAGTATTAACCAACAAAAGCAGGGTAAATCCATCCTTGACTCAGAGTCCTTTGGTAGCCGAGCTCTCTCCTCGGGAATTGGAAATTATTCAATGGGTGGTCAAGGGAAAATCGAACAAAGAGATTTCAGAGGGATTATTCATCAGTCCAAGGACCGTGGATACCCATCGAACCAATATTATGCGCAAACTGGAGGTACACAATGTGGCTGCCTTGGTGCGTTTTGCCTTTGAGAACAAGCTTGTTCATTAAAAGCAACCCGGCCAATCTGCATGAAATGCTCCTTGACCAGGCTGCCCCCAATAAGGCCTTATTTGTAGTTGAGTCGGAACTTACCTTCTGTCACGGTAACCTTGTCTGAATAGTCTGGGTTTTGTGGATCATTCCAATCCGGGAATACGGCGGTAAACTCAAAGGTTCCTTCAATTTTAACACCGTCGAAATGGGTCACCACGATTTGGCCCGTAGTTATTCCGTCTTTGGCCAACTTCTCGCTACAGTCGTAGGTTTTGAGCGGGTTCGTTGTCAGCCATTGGCAACTTACATTATTGGGCCCACCAACTGGATAGGTACCCACACTATCAAATTCGAAGAACCAGAGATTGATAGATTGGGTGGTGGAATCTGCTCCTTTGAGGTGGTGTTGCCCAAAGTTTATTCGAGCATAAGAGAAGCGGTTCTCGTCATCATCCTTAGAGAGGAAATCTTTGCCGTCAATTTTGCATTGAATGTACTCTCCCTGAGTGACGGGATTGTTGTTGTTATTTGAGTTATTGTTCGTTGTAGTGGTCGTGGTAGTCGGAGTTTCTGGTTCGGGCGTTTCTTCTTTTTTACAGGAGTAAAACACGAGAAGAAGGGCCAGTGCCGAGAGCCCAAGTTTTGCAGCTTTTTTCATAACGATCTAATTTTTGAATTGCAGATTAGACCAAAGCTACCGGACTCATTTCCTCCAAAAAATAGAGTAATTCCCGTATTTTTCAGCTACATACTTGCTGCGATTAAGGCACAAGTGAGAAATAACGAAATGACGAAAACCGTTTGCTTTAGGGTTCGCTTGCTTTTCGTTTTCAAATGCTGCAACTCTTGTTGATCTTGTTTTTGCCGATGCATTTGTTGTATACACGGAATGAGTTGTGAGAATGCACGGCTGTTGTTGATGATGTAGTCACAGGCACCATGGCGGAGCAATTGTAAAGCTCGCTGTAAATGGTTTTCAACATCAGAGAGAATAACCGTGGGCAAAACCTCAGGACGGCTTATCAATCGGCGGATTTCCCGGTAGGAGATATCAGAGTCTGCCGATTCAAGGATAATTAAGCAGGAGAAGGCACCAGGTACATTCAAGGTTTTCCATTGTTGAGGATGAAAACAGTTGACCAGGTAATTTCCTGAAGATTCTATTTGTTGGGCCCATCCCAGCGCTTTTGCCGGGGAATTGGAAACGATGGCAATTTTTTGAGGAGTCATGGGTTTCGTTTATCGTTCGAGTAAATAGTTTTTTTGACGGTTGATATGTTGCATTTGACGTAGCTGCGCAATTCTTGATCGGATGCGGAGCAAACGCTTGATGGCCATAAATTCGGAGAAAAACACCGTTGTTCCAGCCAATATGATAGCCTTGCTGAAGAGGTCTAAGGAGGTAAAATCAAGCCCGAAGGAGATGATGATCAACACAACCTCCAAGGCATAAAGAGTAAGTGCAGCTCCCTGATGACCTAAGCGATGTCGAAGCAAGCTATGGTGCAAGTGACTTCGGTCAGGGTGAAAAGGCGACTTACCCATGAGTAAGCGCAAGGAAAAGACGCGAAGTGTATCGTATACGGGTAGCATGAATGCCCCAGAAGTAAGGTCATTGAAAATCCACTTTCCAGGTTTTGGGTAGACACCACGCCAAATACCGCCAGAATAAATCCAACAACGAGTGACCCATTATCGCCCAGAAATATTTTGGAAGGATGGAAATTGTGCTTGAGAAAAGCGAGCAAACAAACAACCATTCCTGAGGATAATAACATGAACTCCACTTGTCCTTGAACCCAGAAAACGGAGGCAAACAGGAGGCTCAAAATCACACCAATTCCACCGGCCAATCCATCGATTCCATCCATGAGGTTAATCGCGTTTGTGATACCCGTTATCACCAATACGGTAAGTAGGTATTGCACCATAAAAGGAAGCTCTCCGTCAAATCCGATTCCAAACAACGACTCGATTCGAATACCTGCGGCAAAAACCAGGGAAGCGGCGGCAAACTGAATGAAGAGTTTTAGGGTCGCTCTCATCTCTTTAAGGTCGTCACGCAAACCGGTAAAAAACAAGGCGATAATGCCGAGACCAACAGCGAACCAGGTAACCGGATCATGTAAAAAGATGAAAGAAAACAGCATGGGGGTTAATCCAATCATGACGGCTACTCCACCCAAAGCTGGTTTTGGCGTTGCGTGTTTTTTGCGTTCGTCGGGTTCGTCGAGCAAGCGGTGCTTCACGGCGTATTGAATAATTTTTGGGATGAGGAAGTGAGTTATTAAACCCATTCCGGCAAGGGCTAAACCTGCCAACAAAACGATCAGTAAAGGGTAAATCTGTTCCATATCAAGGGTGTTTTTTAGGGTTTAATATTCGTCGTCGTCAAAAAAGAGTCTTTGATTCAATAAATGAGCTTTGCCCGTTTTAATCAGGAGTTGTGGCTCCAGTGAGCGGGTAGAACTGAAAATCGATTTCTTCTGGTAGTTGTAGTCAAAGCCGAAGATCAATCGGGCGTACTTTCCTGCAATTTCCGACCATTCGTATCGGTCTTTGGCAATCCGCTTCATGGTTTTACCATTCTTGGTGTAGTCGGCAATTCTTTTCTCCTTCAGCACCTGGGTGAGGTCGTCGCTATTTTCAAAGTAGAAAGCCTTCCCTTCTGTAGTTGCCCGGTTGTAGGAAACATCAAAAGCAATGATGGGCAGCCCCAGGTACATGGCCTCTACCAGCGATGGATTGGTTCCTCCGGCACTATGGCCATGAACGTACACGTAGCAGTTGGACCGCAACTTGTCCAATTCTTTTTGATCGTATATGGGATCCAGTAAATGCAAGTGAGAATAGGAGCTGTACTTGGCTTTAAGTTCTTGACCGTAAGGGCTGTTTTCCCAGTTGCCTACTATTACATAAGGCTTGTCGGGCTGCGACTTAAAGGTTTCAAGTAATACATGGATGTTGTTCTCGGGCTCAATTCGACAAACCGTGAAAGCATAAAACTGCTGAAGAAAGGAATACTTAGCCCGATCAGCCTTGTTGATTCTTCTGGAGCGAGCATGATTACCTCCGTACTCTATGAGGTGACTTAGGGTTTTGTAGTAACGACCGGTGTATCGTTTGATGGATTCATTATCCGTTATATCAGCGTCGCTAAAACGTACGGCGAGGTATTCCGAAAACTTCAAGAACGCCCGAATCGGTTTGCTCCACTTGCCCCGTTTCCACTCCAAGCCATCAATGTTTACAATGATGCGTTTGCGGGAAAAGAGTTTGACAAAGGGTAAAACAATGCAACCCGATACACCCAAAATGATCAGCGTATCTGCAAAAATGAGGGCATGTAGAATGGAGATGATGTCGTAGGGGATGCTTTGAAGTCCGTTGGCATTGAGTGGTAAATGATACAGGCGAGCCTTCTTGTAGTATTTGGTTCGCTCCGATTTGGAGTAATACCGATTGCTGCAATACACACTCATCTCAAAACGATCTCCCAATTGGTCAACCAGGTTATCGGCGAGGGTTTCAAATCCCCCGTATCGTGCAGGGACTCCAGCTGTACCTATGATGGCGATCTTTTTCATGAATTCTTTTTCTACTCTTTATGTCAGAGTCGTGCCAGAAGAAGAATGTGTTGAAAATCAAGTGTTTAATGGTTTTTGGTAAGGAATTGTTATTCTCTTGTGAGGACGGATTCTCTTTTAGAGATTAGGCACTTAAGGTTTGTTGTTCAATGCGGGAGTTCATTACTTCTGGGGTGAAGAAGCGAGAACCGGTTCGGGCGGCTCTTGAAAACTCTTCGTAGAGCTGCTCGTTTCGAGCTAATTGATCAATTTTTTGCACCATTTCACCCTTGTTGTCAACATGAATAGCATAACCGTTGCGCTGATCCTCGATCACTTCCGTAATTCCGCCAACCGGTGGAACGATTACAGGGAGGCCATAGGATAATGCTTCTAAGGCTGTTAAGCCAAAGGTTTCTACCCATTGATCGGGGTGCGATAAGTTGAGAACCAAATGTGCTTTTTCATAAAATGGGTGCACGTTTTTGGTCGCTGCATGAAGCTCTAAGTTAGAAGGCAAGGACTGATCGATAAAGAATTGGTCGAGTTCCACAGAAGAAGCGTTTACCACCAACACAAATTGAAGATTAGGTAGTTTCCGAGCCAGTTCCACAAAGTCATTAACGCCTTTATAGGTCCGAAGGGAGCAGAGCATAAGCACAGTGAAAGGCTTATGTAAGGATGGAATGGATTGCGAAGATTTTTCAATGAATTCGGGAGTAAGTGAATTGTACACCACTTCGCCAGGCACCCCGATAAGTTCTTCGGCTTGCTTCAAATATCCTGAAACGTAGTAAGCCTTAGTGGCACAAAACTGAGCCACCTTTTTTAGAAACCACTTCAGTTGACGTGGATTCAAACTGGTTTCGTGAATGTGGTATATCACCTTCCTACCGGTTAACTTTCCGGCCAGGGCAGCACCAAAGGGCAGCAGGGTGTTGACATAAATGATGGCATCTTCCTTTCGGTATTTTAGAATCATAAAAAACAAAGCCACCTGACTGGCCAAAAAAGAGTAGAGCTGAAGCCATTTGTTTTCATGCCGTTTATACCCTAATTCCACTCGATTAACGCCCTTTAGATCTTGCAAGAAACCTTTGTTACCAGTGCTCGAGGTGAACAAATCGGCGGGGTGTCCTTGATTAGCAAAGTGATCAATGACTTGAGATAAAACCTTTGGACTACCGCTGAGGTCGTCCATCAAATGAACAAAAACCAGTTTTGTTTTAGGCAGAGACATAGGCGTCGTTTTTAGTTTGAGGGGTAAATTGTTGTTTGGAAAAAGCAGCCTGAGAATGACCCAAAACCTGGTCGTATACATCACGCAATTGCAAGCCTCTTTGATCCCAGGCAAACCATTGCTCAAAATGAGAGCGAGCTTGACGAGATAGCTGTTTTCTCTGAATGGGGTTGTAATACAATTCGGTCAAGCGGTTAGCAAACTGGATAACAGTGTAGTCATACTCACCATAAGGAACCTTGCGACCACAGGAATTGTCTACAAACTCTCCGGGACCTTCGTTGTCAAAACAAATGACAGGAAGACCATAAGAAAGGGCTTCAGATACGACCATTCCAGCACCTTCGTGCGAGGGAAAAAGAAACACATCTGATTCCTGGTAGATTTTCATGAGTTCATTCCGATCGATCCAGGAGGTAAAGGTTACCGCCTTATCGATGCCTAAACGTTTGCTCAGGTTTTTCAGGTAATCCTCCAAAGGCCCTTTTCCGATCAGGTGCAATTGAGATTGTGCTTTTTGATTTTCTGGCAGGCGGTGGTGAAACCGGGCAAATGCACGCAACGTAACGTCGAACCCCTTAAGGCTTACAAACCGTCCAACGGAGAGCACCTTGAAGCCTTCTCCATGTACTGTTTTTTGATCATTGTGCCATTCGGAAGCCACGCTTGGCATGTATTCCCATTGTTTGGCATCCAAGCGAAGTTCTTTGGCCACACCGGAGTGCATCGCTAAAACCTTATTGGATTTTTTCTTGGTCAAAAACACAAAGGGATCCAGGTTCCAAAAGAACTTTTTGGCCAACCAGGTCATGGAGTTCTTCAGCTTGTCTTTGAAGGGTTTTCCCGATTGAACAAAGGCTGCTGGAATTTTGGGGTGATGTCCAACAGGACCCCAAACCAAAGGTTTGCCTAAAGTCCATAAAAAAGAGGGAGTCCAATCGTTGTGGAAATTGAGGTTGTGAGTGATATCAAATTTGAGTTTTTGAGCCAGCACAAACAGGGGCAAAGTCATTTGCCAGAGGTAGAAATACAGGAGTGCTCCCTGACCTTTTCTTTTCCAGGCCCGAAGAATGTAAGGCCAATCAAAGTAGTAGAACGAGATGTTCTTGTAGCGCGAATCAGGATTGGCCCGCTGGTATTTTTCGATGGCTTCCCGGTTGTTTTTTCGGGTCACCACCAAGATGCGATTAAAGCGGGCTATTTGTAGAACAAAGTTCCATCCCATTCCATCTTCAGATCCTTTGTATGGATTTACGGCGTATGCTGAGGCTAAAATTGTAGTCATGATTTTGGGGTGTTTAAGCCACTTTTGGGGTGACGATTCTTTCTTTGATTTTTCGAGCTGGAACACCAGCAATGACGGAGTTGGCGGGAAAACTTTTGGTGATGACCGATCCGGCAGCCACCACACAACCATCGCCCAGGGTTACTCCATCCAAAACGGTGACTTTGGATCCAATCCAGCAGTTTTTACCGATGTTAATTCCCTGGCGGCTAACGCCTTGAAAGCGAATTTCCTGATCCAACCTTCCGAAGTGGTGATTTTCTGGGTGGCAACTGAAGTACTGACCTATAATACAACCTTCCCCAAGGGTCAGTCCTCCAGCCCCGCCCAGATAGGCAAATTCCCCAATCCCGACGTTATTTCCTATGTGTATGAATTGACCGATTTGGCCAAATGAAGTGGAAATGATAAGCCGACTAAAGGCTCCGATTCCTACGTTGTTTCCAATTTTGATTTTACCTGAACCCAGGGCGCTTAAGCAAACGTGATCTTCAATTTTTACCCAGCGACCCAGGGAGATTTTACTGAGATAGTGAAACTGAACTCCGCGGCCCAAAAGAACCTTGTTTGGAATTCGTCCTCTTAGGATCAGTTTTCCGGATCGTGCCCAGGCCATCAACTTTTCAGTAAAAAGCTCGATTACCATGGAGGTGGTTACAGCCGGACCAAAGGCAAATTGAGGGTTTCTCAGACGGATAATGCGTTCTATAATAGCTTTCATAAGGCGGAGATTTAAAAGGTTCTTACTTCTTGTACAACTTGCTCTACTGTGGCATCCAGGTTCACATTCTCAATCTGAAGAAACTTGGACTGGCTGTTTTTTCCAGCCAAATCGTGAAACAGGGATTGGTAATCCTGAGTCAGGCGGGTGATCACGTTTTCGGTGAGCTCTTGTTTACGTTTTAGAATTTCCTGGGCCGAGGCAAAGAGCAATACATTTACTTCAGGCTTCCAGATGAATTTGTACAGGGCACGGATCAATCCTTTGGGCAATACCAGGTTGGATCGACGAGAGTCGCTAATGAAGTCAAAGTAGTAGCGATCATAGAGTACAATGGTTCCTGGTAAGATGTACTTGAAGTACACGTAGATCTGACCCACCACGTAATCGGTGTAGTAATAAGCGAAACGAAGCAGGGAGCTCAGGGTTCCTTTGTTGGTGCCGGTTCGTGGCAAACGATTGATACTGCGCTGCTCCGCTCCTTGTTTCCCGTATCTCCAGGCACTCAAAATGGGCAACAAGGAAGGGCGGTGACGTAGCACCACTACCGGGCGACGAAGTTCTAAGCTGATGCGTTTTCCAGCAGCCTCAATCACACTCGATTTTCCAGCTCCATCAACGCCAGTAAAGGTGATGATCATGCCTTGGTTTTTCCATAGTCGGGTGAAAGTATCTACCACATAATTGAAGGTGTTTTTTAACCCTTCCCATCCCTTGTTTCGAGGATCCTGATTCAAAGTCTGCATCAAAGATTGACGGATAGAAGCGGATGCGTTAAACAGGCTTTCCTTGTTCTCTAAACCGAGATTGTACTTGCGGTTAAGGTGATGGATAGTCAAATCTTGTTTCTTGGCACTGAAGGCCTTGAAAAAGGTGCGGTACTTGGCTGGAATATCAGCTCTGTTCAATTGGTAGAACAGGAATACGAATTCAAAATCAAGTACCTCGTCTGGGAGGGCCAAGCCGTACATTTCCTGACGAGCAGTGAGCAACATTCGCTCGGGATTCATCATGGCCTTGGCTTTGTACTTAAAAGAGTGTAGTAAATCGAGGCTTAGGAATGAGTTATCCGAAAGGTGTAGCTCAGCTGTTGTCATAAACGACTTGTCTACAAACCGGGCACGAACCACCCCTGGATACTTTTTCAGGTAGCTTTTTATGGGCTCCAAGTTGGCCTTTGGAATTAAGATATCTAAGTCGGAACCAGGCTGAAGTTCTTCCAACTGATTTTCGTGAAACTTAAGCAGGGCATAGGTGCTGTTGGCCATACGTCCGAAAAAATCCTGGAGAAACAGCATTTTCACATCTTCCTGAGGCAATGGAATAACATCGCGAAGGGCGTCTAACCAGGTCTCGGCCAACCACTGAACCTGAGTATGCAATTTCTCCTGAGCAGCATACAGGGTGAGGTAATAACTTACCTGGTAGTAGAGGTACAATTTGAAATAGAGATCCACGTCCAGGTTGTGGGTTTCAATCAAACGACGAATAGGCTCTGTTTTCAAGGCCTTGTTTAAGGTCTTTTTGATTTCTGAATAAGATTTACGCTGAACCAAAACACCACTCTGAAATACAAAATGAAAAAGGTCGAACAAGGCTGGCATTTTGGATTCGGATAGCTCCCAGTCGAAAGCGTGCAATCTGTTGGAAGCCTTGTACAAGTTCCAGGGTGTAAAATCACCATGAGCCATGGAGGTGTGGATCAGCTTTCCTTCATCCAAAGATGCTTCCAGCTCGATCATGCATTGACGGATCAAATCACTGTGCTGGATTCGGTGATCGGGATAGAGGCGGTCCATCCGGTTTTTGGCTTTTTGAAAGAAGGCAGTCTCTCCCAAGGTGGAAAGTGAACTGCTTTTCACATGAAGCTCCACCAGCGCAGCGCTGTGTACATTCCCTATTTCTGTGGGTTGTGAATCTGCGGAAGGACGAACGTTTTGAGTAATCAAACTGTGACCAGCACCATCAAAGGAGTGCCGTGGAAATACAAGCTTGGTCCAGCTGTGGTAGGACAGTCGGCGGATGGCCGACATTTCGTTTTCCAATATTTTCTGGGATCCACGGCCCAGTGGAATTTTTACAAAATGTGTGGATTTGCCGCGCTGATTGAGCTCCACCACAACCTTGCGATTGGGTCCGGTAGTGCCCATAAAAAAGCTGTAGCTCTCAAAGTCTAATGGAGCCCAGCAGCCTTCCATCCATAGAGGCTTTTTGTAGTAAACCGTAAAGGATGGGAAGAAGGCCGAACGAAACCCTTTCAAAGCAAAAGCAAGGGACCAAACAAAGGCCAACAATTTTGCCCGCATGCCCGAAGAGCAATAGAAGTTCAAGAAGGTGGCTCGCTTGGCGTTTTGAGGAACAACCCAGCGCATGCTTCCATCCTGATTTTTGATGTAGTAAAACTTCTTGTGCTGATAACCCTTTTGAGGAGCTCCAGAGCGAGACGTAAAGTCCATGATGTAGTCTGATCGCATTTCAGATCGATCATCCTCAGCCACACGAATCTGCATGGTAGGTGCATCCTCTTGAGAGGCATTACGAAGCGTTTCGTTGTGGCCTATTTTATCTTGAGAATTCTTACTTATTATGCCTGCCTCGGGTGAAGCGAAGAGGTGAGTAAGAATGTTTAAATCGCTGGAGTTTAAAAAGGGTTTCATAAGCAATGATTTCGTTCCATAAACCTTAAACCAACCTTGTGCCAGGGGCGGAAAAGATTGTAACTAATTGTTTTTTAGTTGGTTGTGTTTTTGGCAGGTAAAAGAGCTATTCTCGATTAGAGACATTTTCTACAGGAGAAAACAGAATACGCTTAGCCTTTTACCCAGGATTGATAGAGGTCGGGCCTCTTTTTCCTTAAAATCACTTTCTGCTTGAGGGTGAGCAAGGGGTTACGTTTAACCACCAGCAGCCAGATTAGAAGTTGGTAGAAGAGAATACCAAAATTGGTTTCTCCAAAAATCCCGAATTCGGTGAATGAGTTAATCAGCAAGGGAATAATCAGTCCAATGAAAAACAAGCGATCGGCCTGAAGGGAGAGTTTTCGAACACCGGAGAAGGTGAATATCATTTGAACCAGTACGATGGAAAACCCCACGAAGCCCAAATTCATCAGGACTTGAATAAAGGTGTTGTGGGTCATCTTACCCGCATAGGTGTGTACACTTTGAAAGGCATCGGTGTAAGCGATGCGCATGTAGCCAAAACCGAATAGAGGTTCTTTTGGGAGACCTTCGCTCAACAGGGCTTTCCAAAACGGTAAACGTCCTGTCATACTTAGTACCTCGTCCAGGCCGCCGTGTTTGATGATGATGGTATTTACGACCAAAGGAACGGCCGCTATTCCTGCTGCCACCATACCCAACTTTAGCTTACGGTTTTTGGAAATGAAAATGAAGTAGCCCAGAATCAAGGCCAAACCGATCATCGACGATCGGGATCCGGTTTTGACCAGGGCAAAAAGCATAACCGCCATCATGAGGATGTGCTTCACCTTGGGTGCGCCGAGGTACAATTCCATTCCGCTACAAGCCAATCCTATCACGGCCAGCATACCCAGCTCATTGGGGTTCATAAAATATCCTCCAAGTCGAGCTTCTTCCCCTCCATGGGTTAACCGGTAAAAGGTGTCGGGATTAACGAATAATCCAATGACGAAAATGGCCAGGATAAAGAACAGGGCGGGGGCCAATAGAGCCGAAAATCGAGTGGCTCTTTGCGGATAAAAATCGCGTAGTACCAAGTAGGTTTTGATGAACAAAAAGCCGAAAAGGAAACTTTCGGTGTTCATGGTTAATTGCAGCAAAGAGTAACCCGGCTTGGTGGACCACAAAAGGGAACACAAACCCAAAAACAGGTAGCCGAAATAAAAGAACAAAGCCGCCTGATTTTGCCAGTGAAAGGAAGTAACATTTCCTCGATTTTGAAGTTGTTTTAAAACCAAGATCAACCACCCGGTAGCCATTAATCGAACGATCACCTTAACTACTCGGGTAATCACGATACTCTCGGATACCGTAAAGTAGCTTCCCACTTTCAAAAACAGGATAGCGATCAGAACCCAGGCGATGTTTCGGGCAAATTTATCTTGGCTTTGGGCCATCATAGTGCGGCGCGGTATACTTGAAATAGTTGTTCACTGATGGAGCTCCAGTCAAATGCTTTTCTCACCATTTGGCGCGCATTTTCTCCTAATTTTTCGAGAGAGCCATTGGCAAAGTGATCTTGCATTTGTTTCATGCTTTGAGCCAGGTTTTTGGAGTTGTTGTTATGCAATCCGGCACCGGCCTTAAATTGATTGATATAATCGGCCATGTTGCTTTCCTGGCTTACCACGCAGGGCACGCCAAATCCGGCGGCTTCCAGCACGGCTCCGGGCAAACCTTCGTTCCGGGAGGGGTGAAAAAACACATCCGATTCCAGCAGCAATTGGTTTTTCGCATCACCGGTCTGCATGCCATGAAAAGTCACCCGATGATCTAGGCCCAGTGATTGAGCCAGTTCCTTGAGCTTGGGCAATTCAGCGCCGTCGCCAATGATCCAGAGTTCGGCTTGCAAACCTTGACGGGTGAACAGCTCAAAAGCTTGCAACAGAATATCGAGGCCCTTGGTTTCAATATCGATTCTTCCGCAAAAGGTAAATACAGGGTGCTTGCGGTTTTTCAGCTTGTAATCTTTTTGGTTTTGAGGCAGAATCTGTCCGTTGGGAATCAACACGCCGTTGGGGTGCAGTTCACGTTGCTGAAGGGTATTCCATTCGCTTTTCCCGATCACATGTAGAGATTGAGCATGCTCAATCAAACGGCGTTCGAAAAGTTGGAAGTAGACTTTTTTGACCCACTTACTTTTCTCCATAGCCTTGTCGTTGTAGGCTCCGTGCGGAGTGAGTACGTATGGAATTTTCAAACGATCCAGCAGTTTGGAAGCCACGAAAAAGCGAGGAATAAATCCACCGTGAATATGAACCACACAAGGATCCTTCATGGCGGTTAGTCGTTGCTTAAGTTCTGAAGGCAGTCCCCACGGAAAAGAAGGTGCCAAAAAGAGGCGGGTCACATAGTTTCTTTCCGGGTAGTTTAACTCCAGATTAGTGGCAATTCCCCAAACCTCTACTTCGTGACCCAATTGAGCCTGGGTAGTGGCCAGGTTGTTCACCACCTTGTTTACCCCATTCATGCGTAGGGGATTGGCTTTTCCAAGTATCAAGTGAATGATTTTCATGCTTGCTTAAATTTTAAGGTTAGGGAATAGAGAAAGTAGATTTGGATGATGACTTGGCTGGCGATAAGCCCAATAACCACACCGGCAATACCAAAGAATTGAATTACCGGGTGAGCCAGGCAAATGCTGAAAATAGTGCTCAAGGTGTAGGCGATAAAAATGCTTCGATTGAGTTCGAGCGTACGAATGGCAAAACGAAGAATAGTACCGGTAAACACGAAGATGTACAACAGGGCAAAGCCATACAGCAAGTGGGCATAATCCACGTAATCATCTCCATAAAGAAGTCTTACCAAAAAGGGACCACAAACCGCCATAGAAATGCCCATGACGGTAGTGGCCATTACCCCCTGACCCGCAATTTTTTTCAAAAAAGATTTTAGTGCTCCAGATCCTAACTGCTGGAAAATTTGAGAAGCCCGAAGAGGAACAATGTGCTCCAGGGCCTGGAATACCACATGCATAACGCCCACCAGATTTTGCAAAATTCGAATGGCGCCGACGGCCGCTGGTCCAAGTAGAACGGATGCGGCAATCAAAAAGAAGTTTCCGGAAGTCCATTGAAGCAATGCCGTACCGATCAACCATTTGGAAAAGGTCCAGTGGCGGGCTAAATCACTTTTAAAATCATGGAGACTGATAGAGCGAATGGGCAAAACCTGATTCAAACCCAATAGAGGAATAAGGTAGGTAACCATCAGCACCAATAGAACAGAAGTTAAGCTTACGGAACCCATCCAGGTAAGTATCGCGAAGGCCCCTAATTGAAGGGTATAAACCACCGAATCGAGTACCAGAACCTGCTTGGTTTTTCCCTGGCAATAGTGAAGGCGACGGATAAAGTCAAAGGTCAAAAAGGAGAACAACACGCCCGAACCCAATAAGGCCTGGTCCAGATTCCAAACACTCACCCAAGGGGTAGCCAGGGTAAAAACGAGGATCAGAAGTCCAGAGGCGCCAATACTGTACAAGGCTTGCATCCAACCTACCGAAGTGAGGTAGCCGGTTTTTTGTTCCAAGGACTTCTGTGGAAACAGAGTGTATAAAGGAGTACTGATTCCCGCTTGATTCAAGCTGCTGAAGAACAATACCACCAACCAAAAGATGGAGAATTGTCCGAAGCCATCCATTCCTAAAGCACGGGCCAGCAGCACGCCGGCAATGAAGTTTCCTCCGCTCACCACGCCTTGATCCATAAAGGGCAACAACTTAGATTTCCACTTACTTAGGTTCATGATCTTAGGTGTTTAATGAGTTTATCGCCACTCAGTTTTAAGCGGGAATTGCTGGGAAGGTAACCCCACAACACTTTGAGGCTATTGAAGGGCCACACTTCGGATAAGTGGAAGCCCTTTACTCCATTGAGTAGAATGGACAGGTTTGAAAACCCATACTCTTCGCTGATTTTATCTACGGCCATTAGGTCCTTTTCCTTGCTGCGTTTGGCGTGAATCACCCAGATGGATTGGTTGCTGTATTCCATCCACTTTAAGGCTCCTATGGAGGTTGCCAAATCCGGGGAGTCGATTAGAACCAAATCAAAGTCTTTTTTGAGCGAGTTGATCAATTCTTCAAGCTGTGGCTGATTGTACAACCGAAGCGGGAAATTGCGATTGTTGCCGGCAGGCAAGAAACTCCAGTTTTCGGTTTCATTTTGTACCAGGCAGTTTTCCAAAGTGCCACTACCGTTCAATATTTCGGCCAATCCGGCATGAGATTCACATTGCATTTGAGCAGATAGATCCGGGTTGATCAGGTTTCCATCCAACACGATAACTCGCCATCCCATTAATCCATAAGCTTTGGCCAATCCGCGAACTGAAGTTGTTTTACCCTCACCGTGATGAGACGATACCAATGACACGGCACTTCCCCGAACCACTCGTTTAAGCAGCTGCAGATTGGTGGCCAGGCTTTGCCAGGCGGCTTCATCCTTACCATTGGATTTAGCACTCAGGTGTGGAATTTCGCCACAAAGAGGAGTGGCAGAAGTAGCTTCCAATTCCTCCCGGGAGTTTACTTTCCCCTGCAGCATTTCGTGAATTACGATTAAGGAGATAGATCCCAACAAGGCGATGAATACCGAAATGATAACAACCATGTTCTTTTTGGGCGATACCGGAATTCGGGGTATCAATCCGTGCTGAATAATGCGGTGAAAGGAGATATTGGCCGCCTCTGCGATCGACGCCTCCGTTCTCTTCTCAGCTAAAAAGTTGTAGATCTTTTGGTTCAGTTTAAAGTCGCGTTCCAAAATAACCAGCTGCTTTTCCTTGGTAGGAACCGAAAGCAATGCTTCTTCAGCAGCTAATATGGCGTTTTCAATTTCCTTTCTTTTTATCCCGCTATTAATCCGGGTATTGCGAATGCTTTCCACAATGTAGTTCTCGATATGACGGATACGATCCTCCACCAACTTCACTTTTTCATCGGCAGGAGTGTAGACCACCAAAAGCTCCTTTTTTTCGCCTTCAAGCTGGATTAGTTCTTTTACCAGTTCGGTGGACAGCAAGTCGTTAAAGGCCTCGAAATTGGGAGCCAATTCGGTAAAATCTCTTTGAGACTTGGTCACGTAGTGTTCCAGGGTGTCCAGGGCCGCTTCGTTCATTTCCAGGTTGGCCAATTGAATTTTGAGTTGGGCTATTTTCCGTAAGTCGGTTTCATTTTCCTGGTAGGTGTTGATGATGTTGTTTTGTAGTCGGTATTTCTCCAGAGCACTTTCCGATTCCTTCAGCTCATTTTCAACCTTGGCCAATTGATTTTCAATAAAACGTACGGTACGACCGGCGGCTTGAGTTCGGTTTTCTACGTAATCGCGCACATACGATTCGGATAGGGCATTGACAAAAGCTGCCGCCTTTTCGGGTACTTCGGAGCGATAGGATACCCGAAGAATGGCAATGTCTTTATCGATGGCACTCACGTCCAGATTGTCACCAACCAGGTGCTCGCTGATAAATTCTTTGGAGTGGATTTTAAAGCGAAAATGATCCGCCCAATCTATTTGTTCTTTGTCGGTAAATAGTTCTTGATTTAGTTTTACTGTAAATTGAAAAAGAGGGTCTATTACAGGCGTGTTTAGTTTTCCTGTTACCCGGCGTTCAACTCCTCCCGGCGCAAAAACGAGGGTAAAGGTGGAGTCCTGATTCAAGTACAAATCGAAAAAGCGATCATAGGCTTCTGAAGCCATACCTGAGTACTCCACCAAAAAGGGTGTGTGGAGGTAAAGTTCAGAAGTGCGCACCTTTCCCACCCGGAAGTAACTCACTTCAAAATCTAAGGTTTCCAAAGCTTTCTGAACCAACATCGGAGACTTCAATACTTCCACCTCAGCAGCAATCTTGTTGGAGTGAGAAAACAGGTCGAAATCTTCGTACAGGGACGCACTCGAAAAACCATGTCCAATATCGTCCAACTTGATTTTTGAGGTGCTTTCAAAAGTCGGATTGGTATACAGCACGTAGCGAAAGGCCAATACCAGAGCCAGCAACACGCTCAATAGGATGATGGGTGCACCCTTGAGCAGGGGCCAGAGCATTCGTTTTAGTTGTTGAGCGTTTTCCATGATTAATTTCCAAATGAGGTGAATAGGATCACTACCGCAGTTATGATACTTGCTACAGAGATGAGGGTCGGGGCCTTTTTGTCCAGGGCCTTTCCGTTTTTAGCCGGGGCGATGATCATGTCTCCAGGCAACACCGAAATGTTGTTGATTTCATACTCCTCCATTTCGGTGAGATTCAAGACATACTGACGGTTGTTGCGAATGAGTTTCACTCGCTTTTTATCGGCGTAGTAATCAAAGCCGCTACCCTTACCAATGACTTCGTATAGGGTGTTCTTTTCCTTTTCAAGCAGGTAGTTTCCTGGCGAGTTAAATTCACCTAGAAGAGTAACTTCCTTGTTCAGCACTTTGACCACCACTATGGGGTTAACCACAAATTCGGCAAACCGGGCGCTTAGGGTATCAGCTGCTTGATTTAGGGTAAGACCCGCCAGGTGCACCTTGCCTACTTTTGGAACCTGGATATTTCCTTCCGGATCGATCAGTTCCCATTTTCCATAGGCCTCAGCGGAGTTGTAGATGTCAAAAACAGATCCTACACTCAAGTCGTTGTGATTCCATAAGCTGATGGACACTTTGTCGTCTACCCGTAGCACGTAGCTTGCTGAGTCGGCAGCGAGACTATCTGCAGTTAGGGGATAGTGCTTTCCGGTTTCCAGCAAGTTTTGAACCTGGCAGCTGCTTAGGCTAAGCACCAGAAAAAACAAAAGCATCAGTTGAAAGGATGGGAGCGTTTTCATGATTCAAAAGGAAAGGAGAAGAGAGTTTAAAAGCTGGCGACCAAAACCACCAGACGACTTTTTGTTTTTGATCTGGTTATTGATCTCTTCGATTCGCTGCAGTTGTTTTTGCAGGTTGCGTTGCGCATTTTCATCTTTGATCACGTAATCAAAAGCACCATACTTCAAGGTGTTTACTGCTACTTCGAGCTTTTGCTGCCCGGTAAGCATCAGCACATGGATGTCAGGATCGTAAGCTTTAATGCGTTTTAAGATTTTCAATCCATCCAATCCAGGCTCCTTAAGGCGGTAGTCCAAAATGACGATGGAAGGGTTTTTATGTAACTCTTCCATGAATTCTTTGCCAGATTGAAAGAGTTTAAGGTTCGTGTATTCGTTCTGAAGAAGCACCTCTTTGATGAAAGCTCCGTAGAGCGGGTCGTCTTCAACTACAAATACCAGGGGAGAGGCCATTTTTTTCATGATTTATTGTTTGCTTTTGGATATTCAATAGCGATACCAAAAACATAATCCCCTGAAAAGCAACTGGTTAAATGTTTTCCAACAAAGTCAATTAGTCTATGTTAGAGAGTGATTCTCGATCAGAGAATCGGGCAATAAGGTTGATAAGTCTTATTCTGAATAAGCAGCAAGCCTTTTTTCGAGCTGTTTGATAGCCGCTCGGCAGGCTTGAGTGATAAATTCAATTCGAGCTGGAATGGCATCGCGGTCACTGGGTGACTCAGCCATTTTTTCCAACTCCTGAATCTGGTCTCCGATACCCGTTATATTCATCATTTGAACGGACGGATTTATCGAGTGCGCCACTTGTTTGATACTGGCCCAATCTTCTTGTTCCAAATGTTTTTCAAGCGCTTCGAGCGACTTTGGAATTTCCTGAACAAACAGGTTTATCATCCGATTGACGAAGTCGTCATTGCCTCTTGAAATTTCATGGATTTTTTCCAGGTTGTAGAGTAGTTCTTCTTCGGGTTCTGAGGCGGCCAAATCTCGTTCTTTCCCCGATTTGACTTGCAATCGTTTTCGCCCGGTCAGGGAGCCTACTTTTTCAATTAACTGGTCGGCATCGAAAGGTTTGGAGAGGTAATCATTCATCCCGGCCCGCAAGTAGTTTTCGCTGTCTTCCTTAAAGGCGTTGGCGGTGAGGGCCAAGATAGGTATGGGCAACTCCATTTGGTTTCGGATTACCTCTGTGGTTTCAATCCCATTCATTTCCGGCATTTGAATATCCATCAAAATGAGGTCAAAATTTTCTTGTTCAAGAATTTCCAAAGCTCGTTTACCGTTATCGGCCAGGGTTACTGAAACCCGATATTCTTCCAAAATACTGGAAGCCAAAACCTGGTTGATACGGTTATCTTCTGCCAGCAAAATTTTGAGCCCGGAGAGGTCGTAAACCAAATCTTCTTTTTCTTCTTTGTGTCCTAAATCTTCGGGTTTACCCAAGGGGTAAGGAATGGTCACAAAAAACGAACTTCCTTTGCCCTCTTCACTTTCCACCCAAATCTTTCCTTGTTGAATTTGGACCAACTGGCGGCAAATCGTAAGCCCCAATCCTGTTCCCGGAATGGCTGGACGGTCTTTGGATTCTACCCGTTCAAAGCTCTCAAAAATAGACTCCAACCGATCCTTAGGAATACCCATCCCTGTATCTTTTACTTCAAAATGGGCCAATACCGTCTTGGTGTCCTTCAGCTCCATTTTGCAGCTCAATCGCACCTCGCCATCCGGTGTAAATTTGATGGCATTGCTCAACAGGTTGGTGAGAATTCGGTGAAGCAGAATGCCATCTCCAACCAGAACAAGATTTTCATCCATTTCATCGGTGTTGGAACTTAGGATCAGATCTTTTTCAGCAGCCAGGTATTCTGCACCTGTCAATGCACCCGCCATAAGTTGAGAGAGTGAGAAAGGTGCATTTTGAAGCTCGAGTTTACCCGAATTCACTTTGGACAAATCGAGAATATCGTTGATGATTTCGAGCAGGGTTCGAGAGGAATTCTGAATGGCTTCCAGGTATTGTTTTTCCCGGGTATTGAGAGGAGCGTTCTGTAGCAACCGACTCATCCCGATAATACCGTGCATAGGCGTCCTTATTTCATGACTCATATTAGCCAGAAAAAGTTCCTTGGCAGCCGAAGATTCTTCAGCGATTCGCTTGGATTCCTTAAGGCTTTCCTCCAGTTCTTTTTGTTCAGTGATGTCTAGGTGAATTCCAATTGATCCCTCGACCACACCTTCACGATCCCGGAGTGGTGCCCCACTAATAAGCCACCATTTTTTCTTTTTCTGTTTCGTTATGATTTCCGCTTCATAGGCATCCGACTTACCGGCTTTTCTCCGTTCATTCACCTTGATGGCAGCTTGACGTTTGTTTTCAGGTAAGAACAACTCTCGGGCATTTTTACCAATCAGTTCATTGCGTTCATAGCCACTCATTTCGCACAAGCGTTGATTGGCAAAGCGGATTATTTCGTTTTGGTCCACCTCCAGCAAGCCCAGGTTCATATTCGAAATAATACCCAGGTACTTGTTCTCACTTTCTTTGATTTGGTGAATGAAGTGGTGCTTTTCAGAAATATCCCTGGCTACGGCATGAAATCCTGCAATTTGGTCGCCTTCAAACAGGGTTCGAACATTTTGCCCGATCCACAATTCATTGCCTTCGGAGTCTAAAATTGGAAACTCGAAATAGGTCGTCGGTAATCGCTCTTCAAATTGTTTGCGGTAGAATTCGATGACGTTTTCCTTCCAGTCTTCGCGAACGAGGTCCGTAAAGTGGGTTTTCTCGAGTTGTTCCGAGGTCATTTTGGTTTGTCGCTCGGCTACGCTGTTGGTAAAGGTGAAAAAACCGGCCGGGTTGGTTTTGTAAATGATATCGCTGGCATCTTGCACCAGCTGTTTATAGCGATCTTCACTTTCTGAAAGGATGGTTGCCAGCTCAGAAATTTCCTTGTTCTTTTTCGTTAAAATGGCTTGTTGCTTCTTGTAATCCTGAATAGCGAGTTGTCTCACTTTAATGACCAGAAGCATATCGGTAACCGGATCGTGAATGGCAAAGTCGGTGAGGGACAAATTGTGTTTCTCCAAATCCTCTACCGCGGTCAGCCAGGGGCTAACCACAAAGAGTAATCGTTCATCTGAGGCTAAAACCTGTCCACGAAACTGGATGTGGTTCATGCCGAGTTTCCCTTTTAGGATGAATACTTTGTTGGTATTCTCCTGAATGGATTCGAAGGACAAGTTCAGGTGCAATGATGGACGTAAAATGTTGAAGGGGTCAAACAGGTTTTGACCTACTATATCGGGAAAAAGCTTAACCATGCTCTTACCCGCTCGGGTAATGTTGAGATCCGGATCTACCTGAATGTAGAACGGAAACAGAACATTGAGCTGTTCGCCATCTATTTGAAAAAGATCGGGCAAATCGAAAGATTAAAATTTCACCAAAAAGACCTCATGGTCGGCTCCGGCATCACGGCTTTCAACCATTTCTACGTCCACATTTTTTTGAAACATTTTCCCTATTCCCTTGAGCAGGCCAGTCACAAAATCAGCCAGGCCTTCACGTTCTGAGAAATAGTGCACGTGCATGGTGTTATCCGTTACATCGGTCACCTGAAACTCAGGAGGGGTTAATTCCGGATACATAAGCATTACCCGGCTGTGGAAATTGGGAAGGTTCACCAAAAACTCCTTGAAGTTATCTCCTCCGGAAGCTAATAGTGAGCCATAGTTTTCCATTCCGGTTTTCAGAATCCAGTATTCTCCAAAAGCGCTGAGTACGGCAGAAGCAGGAACCTCAAGAACCTCGCTGGCGGCGCCAACCAGGTTATAGGTCACTGAATCATCGTAGGACTCATTGCTCATAAAGAAATCGGTATCGATCTCAGCCTTGGCTTTAATGGCTTCCCACTTGTCTTCTCCGAAGTTTTCGGTTACAAGGCCCTGAATCGCTTGATTAACAATTCCATACATAATTATGTTCGTTTAGTTTAAGATTATACATCGTTTCGCTGAATCATTTTATACAAAGTCGACTTGCCAATGTCCAGCTTCTTGGCCACCAGGGCCACGTCGTTGCTGTGCTTATCCAGGTAATACCGGATAATTTGAGAGGTAAAGCCCTTAAGGGTAGTATCTTCACCTATAAAGTCAGTGAACGAAACACTGCTGTTGAAGGTTACATCTTCGGGCTTAATTTCGGTGTCATCTGCCAGAACTGTAGACAGTTCCATAATGGCTTTGAGCTCCCTGACGTTTCCAGGATAGTGGTATTGGTTGAGCTTTTTTCGGACTTCTGCCGAAAGGGTTTTCTTGGGTTTTTTGTTCTCTCGGCAAAACTGATCAACGAAGTGTTTGGCCAGCAGCAGGATGTCTTCTTTTCTTTCCCGAAGCGGAGGCAAGGAGATGGGAAGGCCCAGCAAACGGAAATAAAGATCTTGTCTAAAAAGGTTGTTTTTCACTTGCACCGCCAGGTCTTTGTAGGTGGCCACAATCACCCGCACATCTATTTTGATCGGTTTGTTTCCCCCTATACGGGTTACTTCACGCTCTTGTAAAACACGTAAGAGCTTGGCTTGTAAACTGGCATCTAAATCGGCAATCTCATCCAGAAATAGAGTGCCTTTGTGGGCTTCTTCAAACTTTCCAATACGCCTGGCATGGGCTCCGGTAAAGGCCCCCTTCTCATGGCCAAAAAGTTCACTTTCGATCAACTCTTTGGGAATGGCGGCCATGTTCACGGCCACAAAGGGTTTTTTGCTTCGGGTAGAATTAAAGTGGATGCATTGGGCCACCAATTCCTTACCCGTTCCGGTTTCTCCGGTTATGGATACGGTAATGTTGTTATCGCACGCTTTTTTCATGCGTTTAAACACATCCTGAAGTGACTGGCTGTTTCCTTTTATGGCTTCGTTGAAGTCGTATTTCTGGCCCAGTTGTTCCTTCAAGGTTTCTACTTCCTCTTCCAGGCTGCTTCGCTCCTTGATTTGATGCACGGCCTTCCACAGTCGGTCTTTGGTGTCGTCATCCTTAACCAGGTAATCGTATACATTGTCGTTTTTAAGCAGGTCGATGGCGGTGCTCACATCGTTTTGTCCTGAGATGACCAAAAGAGGAACCTTGGGCATCTGTTCCTTTAGCTGTTTCACCAGTTCGCCTCCGTCAATGTCGGGTAAATTGAAGTCGGTACAAATCACTTGGGGGTTCTCATTCAATGCACCCAGGAGGTCTTTGGCATTTCCAAAATGACGAACTTCAAATTCCGGATCCAAACTCAGGTGATACTGAAGCAATTCGGCATACCAAATGTCGTCTTCGACCAGAAATATTTTAAATGTATTCTGCATAGAACCGGGAGTTTAGAATTAGGTTCCTATAAACTTAAAGAATGTATCTCAAATAGAGATTTTTTTCTTTTAGAGACAATTGAAGATTATGTTGGTTCATTTAAGTTGTTGAAAATCAACAGTCTGTATTTTGGCATGGTGCTCCTAAGGGGATAGGAAAATTTACACCATGAATTACCCTTACTTCAGCTCAAATTCCTTTAAAAAGATCTTTTTGTTCCAACTTATCTTCTTAAGACTGGCTTTTCTTCAAGCTCAAACCATTCAAACAGACATGGCCTTAGAGTTAACGGTATGCCAGGAGTCGGATACTTTGAAAGTGACGGTATATAATGATTTGTCACAAGCGTTTTCCGGTCTCATTGTGGAGACCCAGTTACCCACGGGAATAGAGTATGTTGCTGGAAGTACAAGAGAGCTTACGTCTCATGGCTTAACAGTTTTGGATAGTTCAAATTTGGAGCGGCCAACTTTTGGGGCCACATTCCTGGGTGTAGGGGATAGCCTGAAGTTTTGTTTGTTGGTTAAGGCGGACCCAAAAGCCGTTAATTACCTGCAGCAAGGGAATACACTTCGAGTCTTAACCGACTTGCAATATCAAGGTGGAAATGCACAACAATATTCCAACGCTTTTAATCTGTTGTACCCGGCGCTGAGTATAACTCAGGTTTCTCCAAGTACCACTCAGGTTAATTGTGGAGATCAGGTTACTCGTACAGTCACCGTGGTTAATGCCGGATATGGCAAAGTTGATCAGATCCGAATTTCAGATGTTCGCAACGATGCTCGGTTGAGCGCGGTTTCGGCCAGTCATGGTCAATGGAATGCCACGGGCGACACGCTTACCCTAAGCAGTTCCGACTTTCAAGGAATTGGAAACAACGATGGTTTTTTGGATCCCAATGAATCTATTCTGATTGTTCAGACCTTTCAAGGGTCCGGTTGCCAGGATGTAACGGTTACCTCCGAAATCAATACCCATTGGGGCTGTTCGGGAGAGAATTTGGCTGGTGTTTCCACTTATGGTCATGTTCAAATCAAGTATCAAAAACCCAATATTTCAGCAAAGGCGACTCCAAGTTTGGTGACTTGTTTTGCCTCAGGAGACTTAAGCGGCCAGAAATTGGAGTTTACCAACAACGGCCAAGGAACCGCAAAAGATCTTGTGTTAAACCTGTTCAAGTCGAGCGGGTCGGGATATGACCAGAGTTTGTTTTCCAAGATTGTGGCTGAAAGTTTTGTGTACCAAATAGATGGAGGAACGCAAGTGGCCATATCTCCGGATAGTGTAGTTGCTACTCAATCTTCCGGCTCTTATTCCTGCTTGGGTCAAAACCCTGTGGGACAAGTTTTTCTGAGTTTACCCGATTTGGCCCCTGGACAAAAACTCACCCTGGAATGGGATATGAGTCACTGTGCCATTTCCGTATGCCAGGGTGAAGAGGTTAGCGGTTGGGCCTATTCCCTGGCTTATGAAGATGGTTGTGCGGTCAACTATTCGAAGAGCGGGACCGGACAAGGTACCTTGGATGCCAACATGAGCATTTTTACCGAATCACCAACCGACATCAAAGACCAGGAAACCAAAACATTTACCTTCAGCATTTCAAGCTACACCAATGAACTGCCATTAGGCACAGGCGGTCGTTTGCGTTATCGCTTCGACATTCCTCAAGGATTGGCTTACAGTCCAGCGGCAAATACCCTGAATTTGACCAGTGGAAGTTCTCAATGGCCGGCTTTAAAGTCTTCCTGGGATGCCCAAAATCGAGTATTGGAAGTAGACTTTGCCTTGCCGGTTAATTTCGCCCTCCCAAAATCAGAAGTGCAGCTCAACTTGACTGGAGATTGCTCGGTGGTAGGAAGCACTCCTGGATTGACCGTGGACTATGGCGTATCCTACATTCCCGATACCACTTGCTCCACGGTTGTAAGTATTCCTTTTCTCTGCAACCAGTCTGTTGAGGTGGATTTGCATTGTCCGCTTTCAGGGCCTTGCCAAGGTGTTTATTTCCAGAATTATTCCATTGTCCGTACCAATTTTGGACAACCGGATAACAACCAGGATGGCTTGGCAGACAATAGTGGAAGCCTGGATTTAAGTAAAATAAAATCTCAGCGAGTGATGGTTGGAGATACCCTGCAAGGAGTTTTTACCGGGGTGGTTCAATCTACCGGTTCGTCTCAGTGGTCGTACGCTTACGCCAGTTCTGAAATCGAAAAAGGAACCTACCTCGATGCGATCGATGCGACCTTGAATATTTACGACGCATCGGCTCAAGCTTATTACACCGTTACTGTGTCCAATCCTTCAGAAACCGTTTCTGGAACCAACAAGACCTTTGCCTACGATATTTCGGCTTTTCAATATGTCTCGCAAAATGCGGCGTTAAATCAGTGGAAATACAGCCCTGGAGACTCCATTGAATTGGTTTGTCGGTATCGGGTAAGTAGCAACCCAGGAGGTATAGTTGAAGAGGTGAAGGTGGACAACAGTCTATACCTTTCCTTTATGGCTAATCCAAGTTCGGGTGGAGGTTATTCCTGCGGCTACTACAACGGTCGTTTTACCCTGATTGGTTACTTCTATAACAACTCCTCCAAAAACAACTTTACTGTGAACTCCTGTACCCGGGTGATTCAGCAAAACTTTGGCATGAGTATCGGTGATTGCTGTTCAAATTATGCCGGCGGGAACCTCTTTCCCTTTGAATACCGCAATTGGGCTGAAGTAAACAAAGCTCGTGTGGTAATTCCACAAAACTATCAGTTGGTTAACTCCTATGTACGTATGCGGAGAACACGCACTACAAACGCGTACATTACAGATTGGCGATACAATTTGACTCCAACTCAAAGTCAGGATACCCTTATTTATGACCTCAGTAGCTTGTACGCAGGCAAGGGGGGAACTGTTCAACCCAGTGATGAGGGCTTTATCGGGACCTTGTATCTGGAAGTGGCTCCTACTTGTGACGTACCCACTAACACTTATGAAGACATTGATTGGCAGTTTAATTTTAACCAAAGCACAGCCTTGGGCTCGGCAAGCACCGCCTACCTGACCACAAATGCGGACCGCATTCGTTATCGCCCGACTCAATTGGCGATGAGTTCACCCGCCCCTGTGGTAGACGGACTTTCCAAAACCGTGACTTGGCAATTGGAGATTAAGAATTCTACTTCCAACACCGATGCCAATAATTCCTGGCTCCATTTTATTCTTCCTTCGGGAGACTTGACCCTGGTAGAGGTTCGTGATACCGATGCAGATACTGTATTAACCCAGGTAAGCGATATCTACCCCATGGGTAAAATAGCCAGAAACCGCACCCGTAAGGTAAGTATCACCGCTAAGTACAGTGCCTGTAATGCCGATAAACTTTGGGTCTATACCGGATATGAGTGTTCGGGATACCCGTCCTCCTATTACGCCTTTACCTGCCCAAAATCGAGTTATGAGCTTCGGGTTGAGCCTAAGTCTGCAGGCATTCAAGCCCGAATCAAAGGGGCCACTGTTGGTGGGGCGTGTTCGGGAACTGTAGAAGTAGAAGTGGAAGTGGCTAGTGTGTACTTCGCTTCGGCAGATAGCATTGATGTAAGCTTTCAGCTGCCTGCCAGTGGAAGTATGAGCTACCGTTCCGGATCAAGTCAGTTTGAGTATCCGTTGAACTCCGGTTGGGGAGGCATCAATGATCCACAAAATGGAGGAGTCTCGTATTCCTATGCTACCGCTCAGGTCAATAGTACTTTGGGTAGTAGAGGATTACCAGGAGTGTTAAACCTCGATTCAAACAAATTCAGACTCAAGTTTGAGTTGGACCTGAGCTCTCAATTCAAGCCTGGAGAGTATGTTCAGTTGACCATTGCCGGCCAAGAGATTTGTAGAAGAAAACTGCCCACACTCAACCTGGCCTATGATCCATCTATTCGATTTGAGAAAAACCAAACTGCTGGCTTTCAAGGTGGCGGAGGCGACTCCTGGAGCGTATCCTGGATGGACTACAATGGCGATGGATGGGAAGACGTGTATTTTACCGAATACGATCCCCAAAAGAGCGGGCAACTATGGAAAAACAAAGGCGATGGAACCTTTGAGAAAGTATTGAGTGGGGGAGATCTCACATCTGCGTTGGGTGGAGCAGTCACCAGCACCTGGGGCGACTACGATAACGACGGTGACCCGGACGTTTTTATAGCGAACAACATTGGAGCAGGGAACCAGTTGTTTCGCAACGACGGAAACGGGCAATTTACCGAAGTATCGGCCCCTGGCCTGGTCGACTATAGCGGCTACTGCCATGGCGCAGCCTGGGGTGACTACGACAACGATGGTTACCTCGACTTAATCGTGTGTGAATTTATGCCCACACGTTTCAACTTATTGTATCACAACAACGGTGATGGAACATTTACTAGGGTGGAGTCTTCCGTAGTCACTCAGGAGGCCCGTTATTCGATCGGGGCTTCCTGGGCTGACTACGATAACGATGGCGACCTGGATCTTTTCATGCCGAATACCAATAATCAAAAGAACAGCCTTTTCGAAAACATGGGCGGTACTTTTGAAAAGGTGTTGCAAGCGCCATTTACCACTGATTCTGGCAACTCGGTAGGTAGTAGCTGGGGCGATTACGACAACGATGGCGACCTGGATCTTTTTGTGACCAATGCCGGTAATCAGGATAACTTTTTGTACCGGAATGATGGAGCCGCAGGTTTTACCAAAATCACGAATGGAGCGGTTGTGAACAACGGCGGTCATTCCCACGGAAGTGCCTGGGCCGACTTGGACAATGATGGCGACTTGGATCTATTCACAGCGAACGATCAAAACGGAGAGAACTTCGTGTACATGAACGATGGAAATGGAAATTTCTCTCGGTTTCAAACCGGTATGACCGAAGAGCGTTCACAGTCTTTTGGAGTAGCCCTGGCCGACTTCGACAATGACATGGACTTGGATTTAATGGTGGCAAACCGCGCTGGAAACGACAATGACTTTTACGAAAACGAAACTGGAAGTTGTCAGTCCGCCTTGTGCGTCAAGTTGACCGGAACCCAATCTAACCGTTCGGCGGTTGGAGCCAAGGTACGGGTTAAGGCGACCATTTATGGAGTAGCCGTATGGCAAATGCGAGAGGTTTCCGCCCAATCGGGAGGAGGAGCCGGAGGACAAAGTTCCTTGCGTCAATTGATTGGATTGGGAGATGCCACTCAAGCGGATTCGGTAATCATCGAGTGGCCATCTGGGTTGAAAGAATACTATACTCAGGTGAATTTGCAGAACTGTATGGAGCTTACCGAGCCCGCAGGAACATTGGTTTCAGGTCGCGTGTTTATTGATCAGAACAACAATTGCCAATGGGATCAAGGGGAGCAGGTATTGGCCCATCAAACCGTAGAATTGACCCCGGGTCCGAGGTATGTATCCACCAATTCTGAAGGAAACTACGAGACCTATCTTGAAATGGGAGCCTACACCTTGGCGCTCAAAGATTCCAGTTCCTGGAAAGCAAAATGTGGGGCTTCAACCATTACGCATAGTATTTCGGTAAGTGGTGCTTCGGGTGAATCTCACACTGGGCTTGATTTTCCACTTCAGGCTCAAAATGCCTTGGCCGATGTAAGTGTAACTATTGGGGCGTCTGCTCTTCGCCGCGGTTTCCGAAACAACATTTTGGTGAATTATGGCAACGAAGGAACCGTCACTGCCAAGGATGTTTGGGTAGGAGTAGAAGTGGATCCCGATTTGGTATTGGTAGAGACCAGTATTCCCTGGGATTCAGTTTCTCAAAACACCTACTTCTGGTATTTCGATTCGCTTCCGGTTCAAGCCTATGGCCAGTTAGTCTTAACTGATTCTGTTTCGTTGGCTGCCACTTTAGGAGATTGGAAAAACATTCCAGCGAGCATTACCACTTCTACTGCAGAAAACAACTTGGCTAATAATCAATCATTGGCTCGGGAAGAAATTGTAGGAGCTGTAGATCCAAACGATAAATTGGCCTGGCCACGTGGTTTTGGAGCGGCTCATTTGGTTTTAGCTTCGGATACCTTGACCTACAAAATCCGGTTCCAAAATATAGGTAACTACCCGGCTGCCCGAGTGGTGGTTTTGGACACCTTGAGTGGCGACTTGGACTGGACCTCCTTGCACGATTTAAAAATGAGTCATGACGGTGAGTTTACCCTTTTTGAGAATGGCGTACTTCATGTTCTGTTCGATGGAATTGAATTGCCGGATAGTATGTCTGACCCGTTGTTGAGTCAGGGTTTTATCAGCTTTAAAATACTGCCTCGGGTTCAAACTCTGTCCGGTACCGTGATTCGAAATACGGCTGCTATTCAATTTGACTTCAACGATTACATCATTACCAATGAAGTGTTTCACACGGTGGTGGATCGTATGGATGGAGATGAATGGGTGAAAATGATTGTTTATCCTAATCCAGTGCAGCCCGAATCGAAGTTAGAGCTGGTGATGACAGGCGAGGAGCATTTACCGATTACCATTCGACAATTGCAGGTTTTTACCCTGTCGGGAACGCTTGTTGCCAGTCGGGAGATAGATGAACCAGGACCCGTATCTCTGGACGATATCCCCTGGGGTAATGGTATGTACATTCTGAAAATTCGCGATGAGTGGAATCATCCCTATACCGGCAAAGTAATGGTGAGGTAAAACCTGGGAATTATCGAAAAATACGGCAAATGACGTAGACCATTTACTGGGATTGGGCGAGAACTTTGTATCAAAAATCGCTCATGAAGAATGTTCTATCAATCGCCTTGTTACTTCTATCTGGAAGTTTGCTGGCACAACCCGATTTTACCAAAAACGATATGCCCGATATTGGCGATCAGGATACGATCTTGTATTTGACCTACCACGCTATTACTAACGACCTGGATGCTGAGACCGGAAATGGATACAATTGGGACTTCTCCGATTTGATGTTTAACCTGGGTTTTTATGAAACAGATTCATTTAGAACCAAACAGCATCCGGTAAGCTCAACCCACCCTACGGCAACGATAGAGGAGTTTAGGCAGGGTTCAGCAGGCCAATTTGTTAGTCTGTTTAGCTACCGAAACGACACCCTATTTCAACACAGAACTGGAGGGGTGTCCTCCGGAACGAGTTTTAATCCCCCGCTGGCTTCCATTGTTTATCCGATAGGGTTTAACCAGAGCTCAGATGTAACGGCGCCTATTTTTGTAGGAGCAAACCAGGTTGGCGAAAGAAGAACCACGACCGATTACGATGGCTTTGGCACCCTCAAAATGCCTGGCAATACGAATTACTCCAACGTGTTTCGCATCAAGAAGGTAGAAGTAGACACCAACTACATTCTCAAATCCACCACGACCTATACGCAATACATCTGGTACAAGCAGGGAGGAGGGGTACCCATTCTCAGATTGCTTTACTCGGGAGCTTCAAACCTCTATTTCGTTTATGGTAATAAAACCAGTGAAGGCGGTGGCGCCCCAGGTCCATCTGCCCTAGTAAGTACCCCATCCAATGAATCGATTGACCTATTTCCGAATCCAGCAAAAACCTGGCTGCAAGTAACTGGGGGCGACCTGGAGAAGGTTGAAATATGGGACCAGTCAGGCCGCAAAATGGAAACCCAATGGCAAGCTGATAAGATTTCGGTTGAAGACTACCCTCAAGGGGTTTATTTCCTGCGGGCATCCTTGAGTTCCGGCCAGTTGGTTCAGAAGCGGTTCATTAAGAACTGATCCGAGAAGCACTCCTAAATGTGGCATATGACCTATAGCAAAACCCGAACGGACGTGAGAATTTTGCCTCAAATGGAACACATGAAGGCACTAAAATGGATGGGCTGCGCAATGATCTTGTTATTGACAACAAGTCCGCTAATCGCTCAGAAGAAGAAGTTAACCATCAAGAAACCCAACCTTCGGATCGGTGAGAAAATCGGTAACCTGGCCGGAAACATGATGACGGCGAAAACCGACGACCTTGGTGCCACGGCGCCCATTGTAACCCTCATTATGGGGGTGTATCCGGTTGAGACCAAAACGTCGGAATCCAAATACTTTCCCAAAAACACCCGTGAAGGCGATCACCTGGTGTATACCACCTTTATGAAATCGGAGGGTATGGGGATGTACAAGATTTTGGGGAATGTATCCTGCGAAGGGGATTCACTCGATTACGTTGGAGTTGGCTCTTATGGGCTCAATTTCGATAAACCCGTTGAGGGCCCAAAAAAGGTGGACATTACCACCGAAACAGGCGGAAAAGCTACCGTAACCGTAGAGCCTATTCCGGAGGTAGAAATTCTGGAAATTAACGGAGACCCTACCATGCCCATTCTGGATTTGAATGAAGACTTTACCCTCAAAATTTCTCACCCGGAAGGAGCAGAAGGAACCACCATCAAAGTGGGCTTACTTACCGACGTAGCCGGTGCCCGGGCCTGGAACTACTTTGCCGATTTTAAGGCCACAGATAAGGTGATCACCATCCCTAAAGAAAGCTTTTCCAGCCTTGAGATTAATGGAAAGCTGGGTGCCGGGCAGGTGAATAAAGGGCTGAACTATTTGGTGGTTTTGCGACAAAAAATCACAGAATATGGGGAAACCACTCCTGAGCAGGCATCCGGAGATTGCGGAAAAGTAAAAATACAAGTTCAGGCCTATGGAGCGAAACCGGTGATCGTAAAGGGAAAACAGGAAGAAGGAGTGATTACCGAGCTTAAATTTTCGGGTAGGGCCCGAAAAAAATACGCCTACTCCATTTACAAACCTAATGCGCGTACTGGTATACCCTTTTCCAGAGCCAGCAACTTTGGCCTTGCCTCACTCACCATCAATGGACGTACCTACAAAAAGGAGTCTAAGTCAGGAACCAATACCTGGACCGTTGGTGACACCCGGTATACCCAAACCTGGACGCGCACCACTACCTACGAATTTCCACAACTGCCGGACGAATACTGGGAAACGGCCATGGAATCCTTTTACCAGAGCTGGGAAAAAATGATGGCCGAAAAGTTCTCTATTAAGCATGTTCCGGTTGAAACCATTACGAGCGACCCTGTTTACACCGAGTTTTTCCCAATTACCGAGCAAAACACAAAAACCCGGATAAGTAAGAATTACAAAAACACCAAACGAGTGAGCCCGGAATCGCTGCGGGAGATCATGAAAACGTTGAATGATGATTCGTTTGGAGAATTGATGAAATCAACTCGGGTTGATGGTATGGTGAGCCTGGAGATCAATTTTGATATTGGCGCTAATCGGGACAATAACATTGTGCTTTTGCCTAAAGTCAAGTTTTCTATCCAGGGCATTGACGAAACCAAGGAAAACCGACGCGGAGTGTATGCTGAAGGATTTATCACCTTGAGCACCGGCGTGCCTTTTTCGTCAGAAGCACTAGAGGGTAATCCTGAATACCTGAGTCATATTCTCAACCTGGAAGAACTGATGGCCAGCATTAGCTACATGTTTGATGCCTTGCGTCAAAAAGAGGTGGAAATGGGCTATGATAAGATCTGGAATATCGGAGAGTAAGGGGCTTGTAATGGGGAGGTTTTAGGAAGTTAAGTTTCCATAAGAGCCAAATATTCAATAAATTGTGCGGTATGGGTGCCGTTTTACGGATTTGGCCCAAGTACTTAAACCTAATTCTAACCGCATGACGACCAGAAAATCACCTCTCCTTCTCACCTTGCTGCTTGTTGTTTTTGCTTCCAGTTTACGAGCTCAAACGTTTGACTATCAGTGGAGTCATTCTACTCCGGTTTTTCCTGGCGGAATTACTTCCAAGGATTCCAATCACATGTATTTTGCGGGAACCTTTATTGGAACCAAAGACCTTGACTTTTCTCCAACAACGCTCATGCTTACTCAACACCCGACCTATTCCGGCGGATTTTTTGGTAAGTATGACACCAACCGAAAGGCGGTTTGGGTTAAGTCAATTACTTACATAAAGCCGGTTGGAGGTTTTATTGATGGAATGATAAACGAATCGGTTCATTTGGACGCCAATAACAACCTGTACATCGCCGGAGGTATGGGTGGTTTATTTGATTTTGATCCGGGAACGGGGGTTGATACCTTAAGATCCTCCTCCTTGGGCTTTGCCAGTCAATATGTGGCCAGCTATGATTCCGTAGGTAACTACCGATGGGCGTTTAAAACCGACGCTCGTGATATTCACATGGTGGTAGATGATTCTGGCTACGTCTATGTAGTAGGCCACTTTGATGGAACTGTGGATTTTGAGCCTGGTACTGGAATCACCTCATTAACCAGTCAATCCGCATCCGATGATGTTTATGTGGCCCGGTATAAGCCCAATGGATCCTTGGACTGGGTAAAACAAATTGGGGGTGCGGACGACGAGTATGGAAGAAGAATTTCCTTTCATAAACAAGGCATTCTAATTGGTTTAGAGTTTAAAGGAACTGTTGATTTTAACCCGGGTTCGGGAGTGAATAATGCGGTTAGCTCCGGAGATTTTGACCTGGCCGTTGTGAAGTTGAAAAAGAACGGAGATTTTCAATGGGTCAAATCCGTTGGTGGCTCTTTGAAAGAGTATTGCAATGGCTTGGGCTCTTATGGATCGGGTCAGATATACATGAGCGGGACTTTTGCTGGAACGGCTGATTTTGACCCATCGTCCAACCAGGCTAATCGAGTATCCAATGGTAGTCGGGATGTTTTTCTTCTTCAGCTTGATTCAAGTGGAAATTTTCTGGATGTATTATCTGTCGGGAGCTCTGGAAATGAAGAGGCTCATTGGATGACTTTGGATGATACGGGAAATGTAATGGTAACGGGATACCTCCGTGGTACAGCCGATTTTGACCCGGACACGGCCGTAAAAAATGTGACCGGAAGTAACGTCGGAGATTATGCCTTCGTGGCTATGTACGACTCCCAACTGGACCTGATTGACGCCTATTCTTACAAAATTGGATCAGGATACGTGGTTCGTGCGGACTATCACAACGAAGGTTTTACCGCAAGTGGGGACAATACCCTAAACTTTGACGCCGATCCTGGGCCCGGTGTAGCGAGTATAGTATCTGCCGGCAACGAGTCTTATTACATTCACTACTCAGTCACCCCAGCTCCAAAACCGGTTGTATCGGTTAATGACACAACTCATCTTTGCAACGGAGGTAGCGTTTTGTTCAGGGGACAGCAGGTAAGTATCGCTGGTTCTTATCGCGATACTGTGGTCGGAGCGACGGTAGATTCCCTCTTTCACTTGCTGCTAACCACTGGATCACCCTCCCAAAGCAATGTAACCATCCATGCCTGTGATTCCTTTACTTCTCCAAGCGGAAAATTTACTTGGATGAGCAGTGGAAATTACCAGGACACCTTAGTCAATTCCAGCGGTTGCGATTCCGTTTTAAGCATTCAGCTTGTTCTACACTATACCGTATTTACCACTGATTCAATTACGGCCTGCGACACCTATACCTGGGGAGGAAAAAGCTACCAATCCAGCAACTATACGGCTGTAGATACCCTCCAGTCAGTTGGTGGATGTGATTCCATTGTCAGTTTGGCCCTTACCATCCTTAACCGATCGGGGGCAGCTCTTTCCGTTACGGCATGTAACGAGTACACCTCACCCAGTGGTAATTATACCTGGAGCAACAGTGGGACCTATTTGGATACTATAGTCAACCATGTTGGGTGCGACTCCATAATCAGTGTGGCTCTTACCCTGGTAGGGAGTTCGAGTTCCACCGATTCCGTTATAGCCTGTGACCGATACACCTCTCCCAGCGGCAAATACACCTGGAAAGCCAGTGGAACCTATCAGGACACGCTAACCAATAAAGCCGGTTGTGACTCTCTTCTTTCGATTGTACTTCAGATTAACAAAAGTGTAAGCACCCACGATACCGTTCGGGCCTGTTATTCCTATACCACCAGCAGCGGAAAGGTTTGGAGTAATTCAGGAATCTATCTGGACACCTTATCGGCGAGTACGGGGTGTGATAGTTCAGTAACCTATGTGGTCACCATCGATACCGTGGCTTATTTGTTTGGGTATAAAGATCCTCACACCTTGTTTGCCCGTTCTAAGGGAGCTACCCTAAAATGGCTCGATTGTGATAACAATTACTCGGTAGTAAGTGGAGCAACAGATTCCATTTTTAGTCCAGGAAGAGTAGGTTCGTTTGCCGCTCAAGTTACTCAACATGGGTGTATCGATACGACCGAATGCAAGTACATGGATCCGTCCTCGGTCCAAGATGCTGTGGGCGGAAAAAAGGTGAGAATTTTCCCTAATCCAACAGTGGGCCAGGTTCATTTATCATTGCCCAAAGGGGAAGAAACCGTAGCCATAGAGCTTTTGACCCTGCAAGGAGTCAGGCTTGAATATTGGGATTCTTATCGAGCCGAAGATCCTCTCGATTTTAATCATTTTAAGGCGGGTACTTATTTCATAAGAATATTTAGCCAGGGAGGGAGGCTACTTCATCAAGAGCGTATCATTAAGCAATGATGAAGTAGGTGTATAATGCATTAGTCCCTCCTAATTAGTTCTTAAAATCAGGAGCTTATACCAACGGTTTAGGGTGTTTGGGAGTCCACCCATTTAGACATCACCCTAAAAACCCTGCCTTATGAATCGTTTAGCTATCCTCCTTTGTTTTTGCCTGCCAGGAATGGTTTGGGCTCAGCAAGAACCGCTTTACAATCTCTTTTGGAACAACTACTCAGTGTACAACCCTGCAGCTTCCGGCCTTTTCCACAAACACCATGTACATCTCAATGGCCGACTAACGGATTGGGGACGGTACCGCGAACAGAAATTGGTTAATGCCGGATATGACTACCGCATCGATGGCTTAAACAGCGGAATCGGAATTAACTATTCGTTTAACGAAGTAGGATTTGCACAAACCCAAAAATTGGGGATCAATTATGCCTATCAGGTTAAACTTAAAGGTGACCGGATTATCAGTGCCGGAGTCGCCGGATTTTATCAGGTTCGGGTAGCCGATTGGAGTGCAGCTACTTTTGGAGACCTTTATGCAGATCCTGCTGCAGGCCTTGATATGGCCAGCAATGCGTTTGATATGAACTTGGGAGTGTTCTACAAAGGAAAACATCTTTGGGGAGGAGTTTCCGTCACCCAGCTTTTGGAATCAGAATTGAGCTACTACCAAAACCGCCGCCATTTAATCGCAAACCTTACCTATGATTTCAAGTTGGGAGCGAATTGGCAAATACAACCCACCGCCTATTTAATAACCACTATAGACCCGTGGCTACACGATTACCATTTCAATGTGCGAACCATTTTTCGCAAAACCTATTGGATAGGGGCAACCTACCGCTACGATACCGCAGTTGCCGGAATGGCGGGTATTGAGATCAAACAAAAATTTCGATTGAACTATGCGATCGATTATGTGTACAACAAGGACCATCATGGTTCACGGGTTTCTCAGGAGATTGGCTTGGCATTAATGTTAAAAAAGAAGTCCTCTTAACTGAAAATCAGCCTCATTCAAAACCAAAGGGGCCAGATTCAAAAAAACTTGTCATACGTGTTGAAACCGTTGCTATGTTTGGACTTTTAGAAATCAAATTACCGTAAAAACTTAAGGGAATAAGAATGAGTTTATTAGAATCAGCTCCAACAACCAAAGCCAAAACTACTTTTTCGATTTTGTGCTTTTTAATGGCCCTTCCGGGAGCCATTTTCGCGCAGAATACACATGGAACTTTTACCAAATCTCCTACCCAATTTGAGCAAGTGGATACCTGGGCAAGCCCCGATTTAGGTAGCCGCGCAGCCGATGAGGTCAAAGAGAATTGGGGATTGAACGGAGGAACACCGATGTCTTCTTCCAACATTTTTAACGCGATTGCTGCAGATGATAATGGAAACCTGTACGTGATTGGAACCATTGAAGGCAATGCCCAATTTGGATCGATTAACGTATCCAGCGCATCCGGGCAAACAGCCATGGTCATTGGAAAGATTAACCCTAACGGCCAATGGGCATGGGTAAGAGCTGCTACCGGTGGACCTTCTTCTGGATTGGATTTGACCATCCGCAACAATGAGATTGCCATCGTAGGTCAGTTTCGTTCTTCCATCACTTTTGGTGGAAAAACCGGCTCAAGCAATGTGACCAATCAGGAAGAGGGCTTTGTGGCCAAAATGGACTTGAATGGAAACATCAGTTGGATCAACGTAATTAATGGGGCGGGAACCCAAAACACCGAATTTGTTGAATTTGGATCTGATGGAAGCATCTACATTGCTGGGGAATTCTTCAACAATGTGATCCTGGGCAACGATGTGTACCAACGCCGTGGAAGTGGTGAGAAAGACATGTATGTGGCCAAGTTGTCAAACACCGGTTCCTGGACCTGGTCAGCCGATTTTGGAAGTACCGGTCGTGACTTTCTGGACAACATGGCCATTTCAGCCAACGACGAGTTAATTCTTTGTGGATCTTTTACCGAAAGAATGACCTTGAGTGATGGTAACGACTTTTCTTCTGTCCACTCCAATCACATGGATGCCTACATCGTGTTGATGAATAGTCAGGGAGCATTTTCGGGCTACGGTGGATTTTCCGGAGATGAAGACATTCGTGCCGAGGCCGTGGCTTTCAATTCTGCAGGCTTTGCCTTTATCGCGATCAACTTTAAGGACAATGTTTACTTCTTTGGAACAGAGTATGGATCCGTTGGAGGAGATTGGGGTTATTTGATGGTATCTCTGGCTCCGAACAACCAGATGGATGCCTTCTTTTCCTCCGAAGAGGATGAGTTTGTAGAAAGCATTGCGATCAACAAAGATGGCGACATGTACTTCGCTGGAGGTGAATTGGAAAGCGGTTCTTTTGGAGGCTGCGATATCAACCTTCGTAAAGTGGAATGGATTAGCCAAACCCAATTTACCCTAAGAAGCAATCGAGTGGGTAGTGCCTCAGGTTCCTGGGACCAGGCGGAAATGGTTTATGTGGACAACAAAGACAATGTATACATTACCGGAGAGCACGAAGACAAACTGTACTTCGGAGGAGAAACCTTTAATTCTTCCGCTCGCCAAATGGCTTTGGTATTGGCTTTCACCGACAAGAGCGCAACCAATCCTGGAGACACCACAACATCCATTGTGGAGACTACCGCAGGACAAATGCTAAAGGTTTTTCCAAACCCGGCAAACGGTCAATTGCATGTACAGACTTCTGGAGATAGCTTTGAGGCTTTCGACGCACAGATTAGAGGCGTAGATGGAAGACAATATGAAATCGAAATATTGGCTGAGCCAAGTTCAACTGAACGCGTTATCAATACGACTCATTTGGACCCAGGAGTGTATTTCCTACATGTAGAAGGAACCGCCATTCGATTTGCAGTGACCCATTAATTTGGGGCAAAATAAAGCCCTCTTAAAGTGGTTTGAATAAGATTTTTAAGAACCCGTCCTCGCGACGGGTTTTTTGTTTTTTCGATCGAATTCGGCTGTTTTGAGCAAAAAGGATTCATTCTTTTGAAACAACCGAATAAATATTCGTTCAGTATATCTATTTGATTGTCATTGCTATGAGGTAGATTTGGCCTTTGAGTGACTGTCCTTAATCAAATAATAATTTGGACCATGCCGTTTTTTTTGTATTCTACGGCCGTTGCAGAATAGAAAAGTGCCGCAGAAAAATATGATTCAAAACAAAAAGTACCAGGCCTATAGCCTTCACAATTTCCGCCAAATTCCTCAAATGAAAATGCTCTCTGAAGAGCAACTATTTACCATCGAAGTGGTGGGCCATGTGCTCCCGTTTAAGGTGAATAACTACATTCTGGACGAGCTCATCGACTGGAACAACTTTGAAACGGACCCCATGTTTTTGCTCACCTTTCCTCAACGGGGAATGTTGAGTGACAAGCATTTTAATACCGTAGCTGAGTGGGTTAGAGCAGGAAGGACCAAAAAGGAGATGAAGAAGGATATAGACCAGATTCGTCTGGAACTCAATCCTCATCCGGCTGGACAGAAAACCCAAAACGTACCGAGTATTCATGGCATTGAGCTTTCCGGAGTTCAGCACAAGTACAAGGAAACCGTTTTGTTCTTTCCACGAAGAGGGCAAACCTGTCATGCCTACTGTACTTTTTGCTTCCGTTGGCCGCAGTTTGTGGGAATCGACGACTTGAAGTTTGCCATGAACGAGACCCACCTGGTGGTAGAGTATCTCAAGGCTCATCCCGAGGTTACCGACCTCATTTTTACCGGAGGAGACCCGATGGTGATGGCGACCAAAGTATTCAAGCCTTATTTGGAGGCTTTAATTGAAGCCGATATTCCGCATTTGCAAAACATCCGAATTGGAACGAAGTCGCTCACTTTTTGGCCCTACAAATACGTCAATGATCCGGAGACCGATGAACTACTTGATCTTTTCCGGAAGGTAAAAGCCAAGGGTAAGCACCTGACCATTATGGCCCACTTCAACAACCCGGTAGAGCTGTCTACTCCTGTGGTTCAAAAGGCCATTGAAAATATCCTGGAAACCGGCGTTCAGATTCGAACTCAAGCACCCATTATGAAGGGCATCAACGACAATGCCGATTGGTGGGCCGCGATGTGGCGTCACCAGGTTAAATTGGGTTGTATTCCTTACTACATGTTCATCGCCCGGGATACGGGAGCACGTGATTTCTTCGCCGTTCCGCTGGAAAAATGCTACCAGATATTCCGTGATGCCTATAGCCAGGTTTCTGGAATTTGCCGAACGGTGAGAGGACCAAGCATGTCAGCAGCACCAGGTAAAGTTCAGGTATTAGGAATCGAAGAAATCAACGGTGAGAAAGTAATGGCGCTAAGCTTCCTTCAAGGAAGAAACCCCGATTGGGTGGGCCGCCCCTTCTTTGCTAAATATGATCCCGAAGCATTATGGTTGACTGATTTGAAGCCGGCCTTTGGCCAAACTCATTTCTTGTATGAAGATGGGCCCCAAATGGAAGACTCCGTTGAGGAAACTGAATCTGCTTACGAGGTTAATTATGAGGAGTATACCCCGGCATAGGTAACCCTCGTTCACTTTTAGATTTACGTATTTTTGATAGGAATCATTCTCTGTTTCCTATGCCTTGCCGAGTTATTTTCCTCAGTTTACTTGCCCTGTTGCTGAGGTTATCCGTGTATTCCAATATCGATAGCCTAAGACAGGTGCTTGAGCAACCCGGTCTTCACGACACCACTGTTGCCCAAACCAACTATTTCCTTGCCCAAGAGTATCTTCAGGAGGATGATGATTCCTGCATTTACTTTTCCCAAAAGGCCCAGGATCAATACCAGCCCTTAGACCGGCCGGATAGGGTAGCACGATGTGGGTACTATATAATTACTAGCCATACCCGGTTGGGCAACTACGCTATTAGTGTTGAATTATCTTACCAGGCGTTGAAACAATTCCAGGCTTTAAAGGATACGTCTTTCCTGGCCAGTACGCTCAACAATCTGGGGTTATGTTATGATTTGATGGGCGAAGTGGATTCGGGAAAGCATTACTACGAGAAGACGCTTTTCTATGCTTTAGAGTCCAGGGATACCTCAACATTGGCCAATTGCTACATCAACTTGGGGATGGTTCAATATTCTCAGGGAAATCTGGACAGCGCAATTTATTATTTCGAGCAATCCTTGGATTTGAATCTGACCATTTCCAATATGCGCCAGGTGGCCATTACCCTCAACAATCTCGGAGGCATGCATAAACTCAAAGGGCAAATGGATGTGGGCCTGGAGTACTACCGGAAAAGTCTGGCCCTCAACGACAGCTTAAATGATTTAAGAGGAATAGGAACGGCTTACATGAACATTGGCCGTATTTATGAGGATTTAGGCTTTCCGGATCTGGCTGAGGAAAACTACCAAAATTCAGCAGAGTTTCGCGAAAAATCGGGGGATAACTACGGTCTTGGAATCGTTAATGGCCGATTGGGTAGCTTGTATGCTGATCAGGGTCGGGATTCATTGGCTCGGATTTACCTGGAGCTAGGTATGGCTATTCAAGAAAAAATCGGAGATCGACCAGGGTTGACAACCAGTCACATCAAACTGGCCAGTTTAGCCTATGAAAAGGAACATTTTGACGCAGCCCGACAACATCTTCAGAAAGCCCAAGAATTTGCTGGTGATCAACCTAGCCGTGCTCAGGAAGTAAATATGATTTGGCTTGAAGTTAGGCTTAACCTCGCTGAGGGAATTGAGGCAAACAATTTGGAGTCGGCTCTTCGGGCCTATGACTTAAGCCAACAAATGGGAACCCCCAAGCAAATCAGTTGGCTGGCCAAAGCCTTAAGCGATGTTTACGAAAGCCAAGGCAAAACCGACGAGGCCCTTAGCTATTACAAAGTCTACAAGCAAATGGATGATAGCCTTAAAGCCATTGAGCTCAACAAAACCACCAATCGCCAGCAGGCACGTATAGAATTTGAGCGAGATGCGCTCAAAAAGGAACAGGCTCAGCAAGAGCAGGAACGTTTGGCAGCTGAAGCTTTGTCCAGAAAGAACAACCTGGAATATTCAGCGATAGGAATTGGCGTATTCGTTCTTTTTGGCCTCGTTTTTCTCTTAGGGCGATTTAAACTTCCTGACTGGGGCATTGAGCTGGCTGTGTTTCTTCCATTCCTTATTCTTTTCGAATTTTTGCTGGTCTATACCGATCCTTTTGTGGAGCAGTGGACCGGCGGGGCGCCTTTATTCAAGCTTTTAGTCAATGCGGCTATGGGTGGGCTCATTTTTCCCCTTCACGCCTTTTTTGAGGGCCTTTTAAAGCGTCGACTTTTTGGGTAAAAAAGAAAAGGGGCAATCCTTTCGAATCACCCCCCTCTTGGGTTCTAATCCTGCTTCATAACGCGCATTAGTGCCCGATTACCATCTTCCCGAATGATCTCTATGAGGTACATCCCTGACTCTCCAGACAGTTCCAATTCCGTTTGGTTCAGTGATTCAAAATATTCCCGATGGATGATTTGTCCGGTTGTATTCCGAATCACCACAGTGATGTTTTCAACCCCTTGACCAAATTCGAGTGTGACCAATCCGTTTGTTGGGTTGGGGTAGGCCGACCAATTAAATGTGGAGGGCACTTCCTTCCAACCCACGTTGGTCACCGCATAGCAATTGGACGTGTCCACGCAACCATTCGTTGTGATTTGAACAGCGTAGGTTCCATTTGAGGTCGGGGTAAAACGTTGAGTGGTGTCATTCAAGGCACTAAAGTTGTCCTCGCAATCCAACCACATATAGGTGGAATTGATATTGCTTGCATTGGCAATCAAGGAATGGACATCTTGAGTCACCATCGTATCTACCGTCTGAATCACCAGGTCAATGGTCAATACACTATCGCAACCCATGGCATTTGGAATGGTGTCTTGATAGGTTCCGCTCATATTCCAGGTGGAGTTTCCACTCGGAGAGGTGTATTCAAAACAAGCGGTATCCATAAGTGTGGCTGAAGTGGAATGATTCACGGTTAGATTTATGGTGATCGTACTGTCGCAGTTGCTCACATTTGGAATGGTGTCTGTATAGGTTCCTGTTGCCGTAAAGGTTTTTCCACTCGGTGAAGTATAACTGTCGCAGGCCACCGGATGTATGGTGTCGAAGGTGGTGTAATTAATCGTCAAATGAATGGTTAGTACAGAATCACAACCGACGGCATTGGCACCCACGAGGGTATCCTGATAACTTCCAGAGGTGTTCCAGGTGTAGGTTCCACTGGGTGAGGTATACTCATTACAAGAGACCCAATTCAAGGTATCATAAGTCCTGTTGTTAATCGTCAAGTTAATGGTCATTATTGAATCACAACCGTGGGCATTGAGAATGGTGTCCTGATAAGTACCCGAGGTGGTCCAGGTATGCATTCCACTTGGTGAAGTGTAGCTATCGCACACCACTGGAGCAATCGTCGATTTGCTGCTGTAGAAGATCGTGAGATTGATGGTAACGATCGAGTCACACCCTACTGCATTGGTGAGGGTGTCCCTATACGTTCCGGTTTGATTCCAGGTATACAATCCACTTGGGGAGACATAATTGTCACAAGCTGTTCCAGTCACGGTTGCGGTGCTGGTGTAATTCACTACCAGATTGATGGTAATCACCGAATCACAATTGTTGGCATTTGGAATGGTATCCATATGAGTGCCAGAGGTCGTAAAAATTTTCCCACTTGGAGACGTGTAGCTGTTACAAGCCGTATCATTTAGCGTGGAGGTAGTCTGGTAATTCACGGTCAAATTAATGGTGAGTATCGAATCACAATTAGCAGCGTTCGTGAGCGTGTCCATATAGGTTCCGGTTGTGGTCCAAACAAAGTTTCCACTTGGGGAAGTGTAACTGTCGCAAGTTGTTGCACTGATCGAGTTCGTTGTGCTGTTGTTAATCGTGAGGTTAATCGTAAGAATGGAGTCACAGTTAACCGCATTGGTCAAGGTATCCATATAGGTTCCGGATGTGGTCCAGGCGTACAATCCACTGGGTGAAGTATAGCTGTTACATGCCGTATCTGTGATGGTTTGAGTTGTACTGTTATTGATCGTCAAATTGACCGTAATGATGGAATCGCAATTCACCGAATTGGTCAAGGTATCCAGATACTGACCACTACTTGTCCACGTGTACAATCCACTTGGTGAGGTGTAGCTGTTGCAAGCTGTATCCGTGATTGTATTGGAAGAACTGTTGTTGATGGTCAAATTAACGGTTATGATGGAGTCACAACCTGCGGCATTGGTTAGAGTGTCCATGTACTGTCCGCTGGTCGTCCAGGTATGGTTTCCGCTTGGGGAAGAATAGCTGTTACAGGATGTATCCGTGATGGTGTGAGTTGTACTGTTTTTAATGACCAAATTGATGGTAAGAATAGAATCACAATTCACTGCATTAGTCAAGGTATCCATGTAGGTTCCCGTAGCGGTCCAGGTGTGCAATCCACTGGGCGATGTGTAGCTATCACAGGCCGTATCACTGATTGTAGCAGTGGAACTGTTGTTCACGATCAAGTTAATCGTCAGAATAGAATCACATCCCGTGGCACTGGTCAATGTATCCAGATACTGGCCATCGGTAGTCCAGGTATATTTTCCACTGGGGGATGAATAGCTGTTACAAGCGGTATCGCTAATCGTATTCTTGATTTCTGCCGGTTCGACAATACTTCCGGAAGCCGTATCGCTACATCCATTGGCATCGGTAATGGTTACGGTGTAACTACCCTGTGCCAGGTTATTTAAGGAGTTCACAGTATCTGATCTTCCGGCCCAAGCATAGCTGTGCGGTGCTGTTCCGGTGGTATCGGATGCAGATAATCCACCATTGGTTAATCCGTGGCAAGAAATGTTGGAGTCCAAAGTAACGATGGCTGAAGCGGCAGGGTTAACCGTAAAAGTATCGGTGGCCGTACAACCTGTTTGGTTGATGAACTTGGCCACATAGGTTCCGGCTTCAGTTGGGGTGTAACTGGCAATTGGCCCTGTTAAGGTTTTAATGCGGTGGTGATTGTAATCCGCAATCACGAGATCTCCTGCGGGATTAAGCGTTAATCCATATGGCACATTTAGGTTTCCGGCTGTTCCGGGCAAGGTGGTTCCGTTGTCTCCACCCTTGGATCCCGCCGGCCACATTTTCAGCCCTCTTGTTCCACCGTTGGCGACAATCAGGTTTCCATTTCCGTCGATGATCACACCGCGCTGATCGAAGAGTTGATTGGCAGCATTTCCCCCTGAAGAGGTAACTCCTGCTACGACCACTGGATTGGTGCTGCCCGGAGCGAATTTGACTACGCGCGACTTTCCAGGTTCAGAAGCAAAAACGGTGTCGTTGTGTACGGCAATACAAGCCGCTCCACTGGACGAAACCTGGGCAATGGAAGCTCCTGTTGCACTGTATTTTCTAATCTCGGTGTTTGAACTTACGTAAATTTCTCCTTTCGGAGTAATAACGATATCGGAAGGGTTGTTGGTGGAAATAAATACCGTACCACTGGTTGCCCCGGGGGCGTATTTCATCACCCGTTGATTAAAGTGATCGCAGACATAGATATTACCTGCAGCATCCAATGCAATACCCCAATTGGAGTGGAATTTGTTGAGGCTGTTTCCTTGGCCATTGCCGCCCGCTACTACAGTACCGCTGGTGGCCCCAGGAGCATATTTCATCACCCGGTGGTTTCCACCATCGGATACATACATGTCTCCGTTGGGCGCAAACACCAAATCATAGGGATAGCGGAATTTATCCAGCGAATTCCCTAAAGAACTTCCTGCAATGGTAGTTAATGAAGTTCCGTAATTGAAGCTACTAACTGTGCTCAGAACATTACCACCTTTACTAAAAATCACACTATCGGGTTGAGGTGCGAGACTTACATTTAAGGGGGCACCGGTAAAGCAGTTTTCTCCGGTTAGATTGATTTTTACGGTATCCGGGGCAGCCACTGTGACTAGGGCACCGGTCATACAACCAATGGAGTCTGTTGCGGTAACCGTATAATTTCCTGCGGGCAGGCCTTTCACGGTATCTGTCTTACTGGCCGAAGGGTCGTTCCACGAATAACTAACCGATCCAAACCCTCCGGAAGAGGTTACCATGACTTCGCCATCCTTGGAGTCGTAGCAGCTTGCATTTTTCACGGTGCTCGCTGAAGCGCTCAGGTTACACACTTTTTCTCCAAAAATTCGGAAGATGTAATTTCTACCTGTACCTTGGTAAGAGGTTGCCGTTGAGCTAACGACCAACAAACGACCGTCAGGGTATTCCAACAAAGGAGAAGAGCTGTTTCCTGTATTGAAACTCGTGCCAGGATTAAAAGAGTTGTCCAGGCTTCCATTATTGTTTATCCGGGCCAGGTAGCGAATTGGGGTGCCAGCGTAGCTCGTAAAATTTCCCCAGACCATGAATTTGCCATTGGGCATACGAATGATGTCGGCTACGGTATTGTTAGGCCCAGATCCAATGGAGAAGGATGTATCCCGGGTTCCGTCGCTGTTCAAGCGTACGATTCGATTGGTCGAAGATCCGTTGAAAGTGGAAAAGCTACCAGCAACTATTATTTTTCCATTGGGTTCAAGCAGCATTTCACTGGTAATGTTATTATTAAAACCTGTTCCGATATTGGTTAGGAAACCGTTGTCAATACTTCCGTTGCTATTCAATCGGATTAGGCGGTTAGCGGCGGTTCCGTTGTAAGAAGTGAAGAGTCCTGCAACCAGGACTTTTCCATCGCTTTGAAGCTGAATTTCGTAGACTCCGTTGTTGAACCCAGTTCCGGTATTAAAACTGGCATCGGGCGTTCCATCCGCATTAATCCGGATGATGTACTTGGCACTTGCTCCGTTGTAGGTAGTGAAGTTCCCAACACAAATAATCTTGCCATCGGGTTGAATCACAAAGTTTTGTACCGTCGAGTTGAATCCCGTTCCTTTTGGAAAGCCGGGTTCCTTGTTTCCATGAACGTCGAGTCGGAAGAAGTTTCGTGCCACAGAATCTCCATAGGTAGACATCCAGCCACCCACCAGTATCTTACCATCCGATTGTAAACCGAGCTTGTTCACCGTGTTGGAAAGGGTCAACCCTAAAGACTTAAATGAAGTGTCCATTTTTCCGGTGGCAGAATCGATCATCACCAGGTGTGGGGATACTTTCCCGTTGTAGGTGCTAAAGCTTCCACCCACTAAAATCTTTCCATTAGGCATCCACATCAAAGCATCGGCCGGGTTGCTTAATCCCATGAGAGTATTGTAGGTAAAGTCGACACTTCCGTCAGCATTCATTCGGGAAATGGCTCCTCGACGGTAGTCATCAATAAAACCATATTCACCGGCCAGCATCACCTTTCCCGTCGTGGGTTGTACGCCTATGGCATAAACCTGTTGCCCAGAAACGTAGGGTTTGTAGTTGGCGTCAATCACCCCATTGGAATCGATGCGACAAGCCTTTTGAACCGTTACGCCATTGTATTTCGTAAAGTACCCACCGGCTATATAACTCTTGTCAGCCAGTTGAATAATGTCGTGTACGGCTTGATTAAAACCGGTAGTTACGTTGGCATTGAAAGCGGCGTCTAAGGTTCCATTGGAGCTGAGACGAGCCATCCCTTTAACGGATGTAGAACCGTAGGTAGCAAAAGCACCAATTACCAGGATGTTGCCATCTTGCTGAGCGAGGATCGACTGAACCACCCAATTAAAACCACCGGAAGGCATGTGAAAAGAGGTGTCCACCGTTCCATTGGTATTCAAGCGGGCAAAGCGATTGATCGAGGTCGAACCGACTTGGGTAAAGAATCCACCAATCAAAATCTTGCCATCGGCCTGCATGTCCATAGCGTATACGTTGTTGTTGGTTCCGAGGGTATTGCTGTTGTAGCCGGTGTCCAGCGTTCCATCCGAGTTGAGGCGGGTGATTTTATTGGCAGTTGCTCCGTTGTATTGGTTAAACCATCCACCTATTACGATTTTCCCATCGGCTTGAATCCGGATGTGAGTAACCCGATCGTTAAAGCCGGATCCGGTATGAAAGGAGGTGTCGATAGAACCATCCGTGTTGAGTCGAGCGATACGGGTGTGGGCTTTGTTGTCGAAGTTGGTAAACAAACCTCCGATTACGATTTTTCCATCTGATTGAACGGCTATGGCCGTCACCCAGCTATTGGCTCCGGCACCGGCATTAAAGGATTTATCCAGGGTTCCATCTGCCTTCACCTTAGCTATCCGATTGGCCGTTTCGGTTTCGAATTTGGTAAAGTGTCCTCCTACCAGGGCTGAGCCGTCGGCATAGCTGTGCATCGAGGCGATTAGGGCATTGAATCCAAATCCGGACAAATTTCCCGGATCGTTAGCATTGAATGTGGTATCGAGTTCTCCTGCAAGCTGAGCTTGTACGTGGCCTCCGAAAAGGGTGAGAACAAAAAGGGTGATAATCAGTTTTTTCATCGGTCATGATTTGATAGCTACAAATGAATTCATTTACCGACCGCCTTCTCTCAATCAGCACATTACATTCAGATTACATTTTGGCACTTTTTGATTAGTATTCCAGAGAATAAGATTGATTTGTAGGCTTAAAGTCCTGAAATAACTATTAATTTCCAATTCTAAATTGGATGAAAAGCAACCCTAATCTTATCCGCATTTCGGTATACATATCAGCAATTATTCTGGCCTGTATGGCCACGATTTCCGTGGCTGCCCAGCGGGTGGTTGACTTTAAAACCCTCAGTACATCCGATGGGTTATCACACAATATCGTTTTCGATATTCTACAGGATCGGGATGGTTTTCTTTGGCTCGCTACCCAAAATGGTTTGAACCGCTATGATGGATACCGGTTTCAAGTATACCAGTCCATTCCCGGCGATTCTTTTTCATTGATCAATCATTTTGTTCAATCCCTGGCCGAGGATGGTCAAGGTCGAATTTGGGTAGGGAGCAATGGTTCGGGCCTGAGTGTTTGGAGCCGGAAAACGGAACGCTTTCGGCATTATCCGGAAACGGAGGTGAGCGAGGATGATCATTTTTACCACAATAGCATTTGGGCCATTTTGGAATCGGATGCAGGTGAAATTTGGACGGGAACCTTTGGTGGAGGACTAAAAAAACTCGATCAAGCTTCGGGTAAATACCAAACCTTTTTGGCCAATAAATTAGACCCCAATTCCTTGTCTAATAATGATGTTCGCTGTTTGATCCAAGGGCGAGACGGTAATTTCTGGCTGGGCACGTTTGGCGGCGGACTCAATCGCTTCAACCCTAAAACAGAGCAGTTCACTCCCTATTATTGCCAGGATAAACGACTGATTCCACGAGTACACAATCAAATTCTTGATCTACTGGAAGACACGGTGAGAAACGGAATTTGGGTAGCAACCTTCGGCGGCGGCTTAAAGTTTTTTGACCACGAAACCGAAGAAATGTCCACCTGGGCTGTACAACCTGAGGAAGGTAGAATTCGCTCCCTGTCTTTTGATCGGGATGAACCCGACGTTCTTTGGATGGCTACCTGGAAAGGTGGGTTGGTCAGTTTGAACCTGTCTACCGGAAAATTGCAAGCTTATCTGCCCCAATCTGGAAATCTGGAATCCCTTTCTGACGATAAATTAACCCGGGTCTACCAGGACCGAAGCGGAACCATGTGGACCGCGACTTACGGAGGTGGAGTAAGCGCCTTTGAGCCCTCTCCGTCCCGGGAATTTCATCGGATCTCCAAACCTGAGTACGATCTAAAAAGTGCCTACGCCTACAGTGTATGCGAAAAGGGTGATGCCATTTGGATTGGAACCCTTGGAGGAGGTTTGATTCAGGTAAACCCATCCACCGGGCAGACTCAGCATTTTTTCCATGAAGGCACTCCGGAAAAAACCATTTACTCCATTCTTCCAATAGGTGACGAGTTATGGCTTGGTACTGCCGGGCAAGGAGTGGTGCGTTGGAATCCGGAAACTGGGCAACAAAAGGCCTACCGCGACCTTCCCGATGCTGGAACCTCTTCTTCTGCCGATTATGTTTGGTGTTCCCTGATGGATAAACAAGGGAGACTCTGGCTCGGATCCTTTGGAGCGGGGCTCCGTCTTTTAGATACCGCAACGGGAGTCTTTACGGTTTACCAGAATCAACCGGGTGATAGTACATCTTTGGCTCACAATACAGCCTATTCCCTGTTTGAGGATAGTCGCGGAAATTTCTGGGTGGGTACGGGTAGTGGCGGTTTGCATTTGATGGATCGGGACCAGGGTACCTTTCAACGTTTTCAAAACAACCCTTCTGATCCACATTCCCTATCCAACGATTTTGTTAACGTTATCACCGAAGATCAAAATGGAATTCTCTGGATTGGAACTTCCGGAGGGCTCAATCGCCTCAATCTGGATTCACTGGATTACGCCCGGTTTCAACATTACCGGGTAAAGGATGGCTTACCAGGCGACGAAATCTCAGGCATCTTGGTTGATGATCAAAATCGACTGTGGATTGCAGCCAACAATGGAATTGCCCGGATGGATGGTTCGGATGCGAAGCCTTCAATCACCGTGTTTGACCCAAGTGATGGTCTGCAAAAAGGAGAATTTACGGCGGGTGCAGTTCAACGTGGAAAAAGTGGCTGGTTCTACTTTGGAGGTATGGAAGGGGTTACCTATTTTCACCCGGACAGCATTCAAAACAGCGGCTACCAACCGGAAGTGGTACTCACCGATTTTAAACTCTTCAACGAATCTGTGCCCTTGAATCCGGATGGAAGTAGCGATCAATCCTTGACTTCTGAGGAGAGCGGGTATTACCTTCATCAGCCAATTCAACAAGTGGAGGAAATGGTGCTTAGCTATCAGGAACGTGTCCTGACTTTTGATTTCGTCAGCCTTGATTTATTGCACCCCGATAAAAACCAATTTGCCTACCAGCTCGAGGGCTTTGATCAGGATTGGACCATGACGAACGGACACAGCGTGACCTACACCAATCTTTCTCCCGGCGAATACACCTTTTTGGTCAAGGGGACCAATAACCATGGAATCTGGAGCCAGGAACCGCATCGATTGAAGTTAACCATCACCCCGCCTTGGTGGGAAACCTGGTGGTTTAGAACAACGGCACTCGTGGCCCTCATTTTATCCACCTACCTCTATTTCCGAGGACGGATCAACAAGTTGCGTAAGGAAAAGCAAATCCTGGAAGAAAAAGTAGCCGAGCGCACCCAAGAAATTCAGGCCAAAGCCCTTGCTCTGGCTGAGGCCAATGAACAGCTGGAGGAAATGGATGCCTTTAAACAACGACTCACCAGCATGCTCGTTCACGACCTCAAAAATCCACTTACCAGCCTGCTTAGAACCACTGAATTGGGCTTGGATCAAAGCCATCAAAAAACCATTGAACAAGCCGCCCATCAAATGCATCGCCTGGTGATGAATGTACTCGATGTTCAGAAATTAGAGGAGTCTTCCATCGCGCTCAATGCCCAAGATTTGGAGGTAGACCGACTGTTTCATAATGCCATTAACTACGTGGCATTAGCCGCCCGACAAAAGAACCTGAGCTGGACGATTAATCAGGAGGAGGCTCTATCCGTTCGTTGCGACCCCGCCTTAATAGAGCGGGTTTTGATTAACCTATTGGCCAATGCTATCGAAGTGTCTCCCCTCAATAGTAGCATTGAGCTTAAGGCGGTGGCACAAGGTCGTCAAGTCTCTATCTCAATCGAGGATCAAGGGCCTGGAATCTCTCAGAAAAAGTTGGATCAGTTGTTTGAAGAAAAAGAGTTGCTTCGGGCTGAGAATAAGTACTCCACAGGCTTAGGGTTAAAGTACTGCCAGTTGGCCTTAGGAGCTCATGGATCAGTGTTGCAGGCGGCTTCCGAAAAAGGAAGGGGAAGCCGTTTTTCCTTCTCTCTACCTCAGGGCCGAGAGGGAACACCGACCTCAAAGAATGCTCAAATAGCTCAAGACTCCATTTCCTTAACCGCCGAAGAAAAAGTAACCCTAAGCGCAACTTATGAAGCCCTGCAACAAATGCAGGTTTACGAAGGAGGGAAAATATTGAGTGTTTTGGAAGGAATTGATCCAATTGGCAATATTGGGGCCTGGAAAGAAGCGCTTCAAACCGCCGTTTTTTCCTGCAATCAGGAAGCCTATGATCAATGCCTTAAATTAGCAGAGCAGAACCATGGACAACACTAAGGCCTATACTATTCTGGTAGTGGATGATGACCCCAACAACATTCGGGTGATCAACGAATATTTACTCGAGCAACGCCCGGCCCGCGAAGTGCTCAATGCAACCAGTGGAAAGTTGGCTTTGAAACTGGCTGAAACGGTTCATCCCGATCTTATCGTCATGGACTGGGAGATGCCCGAAATGAGTGGAATCGAGGTTATCAAGCGACTGAAAAGTCAGGACTCCACTCGGAGTATTCCCGTAATTATGGCCACAGGGGTAATGACCTCTTCGCAGGATTTGGATACAGCTCTGGCGGCTGGAGCGGTAGATTATATCCGCAAACCCATCGATAAAGTGGAACTCGCAGCCCGAATTCGAACCGTGTTGGACCTTGCTGAGGGCATCAATCAAATCAGGAGGCAGAAGAGTGAATTGGAGGTTCGAAACGCGTTCATTCATCAACTGCTCAATGCAAGTCCTAATCCCCAGTTTTACCAGGATAAGGAAGGTGTGCTTATCGATTGCAATCACAGTTTTAGCCAATTTATCGGTTTGCCTCAAGAAGAAATTGTGGGCAAAACCCTGGCTCATATTTTCCCCGAAAATGTGGTGTCGCTATTTGTCGAGAACATAGCCAAAAGCCGAAAACAAAGTGATTTGGTCACTTTTGAGTATTCCTTACATAAAGAAGATCAGGAAACACGTCATCTGATGGCCTCCTTATCCACCTACCAAAATAATTCGGGCGAAGAAGGTGGTATTATTGGAGCGTTCACCGACATTTCCGAACGAATCAAAAAGGATCAGCTAATCCAGGAGCAACAGGCCCTAATCAATGCCAATTTGCAATCTGAATTGGATTTTAAGCGACGTGAATTAGCTTCCCAAATAAGTATGCTTCTGCAGCAGGCGACTCGCAAGGAAAAACTGGTAGACGAAATCGAAGCACTAAAAGATCATCTGAATGCAGAGGGGCAGCGAAAACTAAAGAAACTCATCAATCTTTTTCAGCTCGAGGAAAAGAATGAAAATTCCCTGGTTTTCGAAAACAAGTTCGATCAGCTGAACCTGGCTTTCTTTGATGCTCTGCGCAAATCCTGCCCTGAGTTAACCAAAAACGAAACTCGTTTGTGTGCCTATTTCACCATGAACCTCACCCCATCTGACATTGCTTCGTTGACCCAGAAAAGCCTCAATAGCATCAACGTAGCCTTTGCCCGATTGCGCACCAAGCTGGATTTGGCTACGAATCGGGAACTATCCAATTTTTTGAAATCGATAGAATACTAGCCCTATCGGACAATCTTAAACTCCGAACGAAGTGATCTCCGAAGGCAATTTCCAATATTGGAGTGATCTCCGTCGAGGATTCGGATTCTTGGAATTTTGAGCCAAAAAAGCCCCGCTCCGAGTGAAGCAGGGCCCTGAAGTAACTATTGTGTCACCTTAAGCAGACAACACACACATCACATTATCCGAGGGTGCATGATTCGGAGTGCTGTTGAAGTTACCAATACCGGCACCATTGTTTGTTCCGTTAAACACAGTGGCCAAGAGAATGTCTCCATCTGGATACATCAGGTAGACATCTGGATTTGTTCCATTGCTTCCATTACCCATGGGTGGTGCTGGTGCAGGGCCTACCGGTTTCCAGCTGTTGCCGTTGCCTGTGGCACCTACGTTGAGCACAAAGCAGGAATGAGAGGCAATAATCTGGTCCAGGCTTTGACCGTCTGGAATGGGCACTACCACCGCAGTTCCAGGGGCATGGTTAGGCGTTTCGTTGAAGTTCCCGGTAAAATCAGGGTTGTCTGTTCCGTTGTAAATTGTGGCTTCCAAAATGGCACCATCTTCATAAAACAAGGCAACCCTTGGTCGTGGACCATTCGGATCTGCGGTGCTGTTTCCAAAAGAAGGATTCGGGCTACCGGGGGCTGGAGTCCAGCTGTTCCCATTGTGCATTAGACCAATACGTAGCGTGTAAGCAGTTTCGTTAAGAAAGGCGTTCATAATTAGTAAAAGTTTAGATGAATAATGGGAGTGAAAGTAGGACTTTGAATTAATGTAACTGTCACGTTATCAGTTGATGTAATGTGATTGTAAGGTTTTGTTGCCGGATTGTATTCCTCACTCCTTAAGGAATGAAAAAAAGGCCCAAAATCATGTGGATTCCGGGCCTAAATCTAATTGTATGAAGCAAGTAGTTTAATCCTCTACCGAAATGCGGAAGGCACTTACCTCATCATTGATCATAAGTTGAATCAGATAGAATCCTTCCTTTTTCACCTCAATAGGAATTTGGATGGAGGAGTCATTGGCCGTAACCTGATTCGGGTCAATAGTTTGTACAGTAGATCCATTCAGGCTGACCAATTGGATGCTTACTTGGTCCGTCGATGAAAAGGTAATGTTCTCAATAATCACATTGTCCTTTTTATGAACCGGATTTGGGTAAACCCGCCGTTGATCTACAGATGTTCCGCCTGTGTGGTACATGAGGTTGCTTGAATTTGCATCCACCGGTGAGGGAGTTGGTGGAGCTGCTGGAGGAGCCACATAATTTTCAGAGTACAAAGTCAGGGCCGGAGCCAGGCTGTTGTTCATTTCACAGTAGTAGGTGGCTGGGGCAGAGTAATTAAAAATTCTGTTGGCAGACAATACTGGTGTTTGCCCTTGTTCACGCCATTCGTAAGACGTTCCGGTAAAATCGGCGGCAACGGAAACACTATTTAAACCTGGAATAACAGGAACTTTAGCCTGTGGACTATAGGTAATGGTTCCTGAAAAATTGGCCAGGTTAGGAATGATGTCATTAAAAATCAAATTGTTGTTTGAAATGTTTACCGTCATATTGGTGGAAACGTAAGTGCCAGATTGGAGCGTAGTTAGGTCGTTGTGTTCGGCGAACAAATAAACCAAGTTGGGTTTGTTTCGGACATCCAATTGAACGAGATCGTTGTAGGCGACGTTCACATAATTAAGCGGATAGTTTGCACCCGTGTAGAAAATGAAATCGCTGTAGGAGCAGCTACTTGCTCTAAACCATTGCATAACTGGGGCATTCGAGATGTCTAAGGTGCCGGTAAGCAAAGGACTGTTTAATAACCCCAGATGGGTGAGGCTCGGATAATTGGGGGTGCCCAAGGTAAACTGACTGAGCAAGTTGTTGTGCTGCAGGTACAAAATTCGCAGGGTAGCAGCCATCGGAGTAGGGTCAAAACTACTCAGTTGATTTGAGCTTAATCGCACGTCCTCTAGAATCATGGTTGAGAGCATATTTACGGCACCAAGCCCGGCAGATTCCGCGAAAAGTAACTTCAAGTTGGGAGCACCGCTCACATCCAAAGCACCACCCACAAAACTGTTGCTCGATAAAATCAAATCTCTCAAGTCGTTGTTTCCTCCGGTTCGGGTTACAAATCCTGAGAGCTGGTTTACGTTAGCCTGTAATCTTACCAGCACAGGCATGGCAGAGATATCAAAAGAGCCAGCCAAGTTGTTGTTATTGGCAGAGATCTCATTTAGGGAGCCATAGTAATCAACCTCCGAAGTTTCGGTGTGTAAATCGAGGCCTGAAAATCCGCACTGATACATGGATAGAAAGTAGAGCTTGGGCATTCCTTTTATATTGAGGGTGGTGCCTGTACACTGGTTGTCACTTACGTTGAAGTAGGTAAGCGCCTCGTAATAATCCTTGCTTCCGTTGGTTATGATTTGGTTGATTTGATTGTACTGAAGGTTTACCCATTGGAGGTTTTTAAGTTGATCCATAGTAAAAGTTGAGGTCAACTGATTGCTGGGGAGGTTTAGGGTACGAAGTTCGGTTAGGTTTTGAAAGGAGGTCGGAAAGGTACCATCAATGTTGTTGCCTGGTAAATCGATTTTGGTTACCCGGCAGTTTTGAACGAGTACGCCTTCCCAGGTGTCTATCGTAGCAGTGGTAGACAGCCAATTAGCCTGGTAGGTCCAACCGGTACCATTGGTACTATTGTAGAAGTCCACCAGGGCCAGTGAATCCGCCCTTCTTTGGTTAGAGCTGTTGTTAAATACCGTCACCACCAGATCAACGGCTTCCATAACGCCATCCACCATGCAGTTGTAGGAACCTTCGTCTCCTACCTGAATATTGGTGATGGTAAAGGAAGGGCTGGTGGCCCCTGTAATGATGGAAAGCGAACTCGAGGAAGTGCTTTTAAAGTACCATTGATAGCCCGGCGACCCAGAACTTTGGCTGGGGCATGTAAAGTGAGGTCGCTACCGAGAACCACTTGTACCCGGGTAGTTTTGGCTGATTCCACACCAATTCCAGGGTTGCCAGCGCAAATGCCCTGGGCTATGGATTGGTGAGCAAAAAAGAGAAAAGCCAAGAGGAATAGAAATGTTGATTTTTTCATTGTTATTCGGTTTTGTTAATGAATGTCTATTTGTCTTATAAAGTGACAGACAGTGAGTTACCAACAATTTCGCGAATATTCCTCTGGGCAACTCATTATTTTTTGTGAGGCGCCTGGTCTTTTTTGTGAAGTGGTTTCGGTTAGGTTTTAATTAAGGAAATTTGGAGAAAAGGAGGTCTGAAACGGGAAAACAGAATCCTATTGCCCATTCACTATCGGCACTATTTTTTGCTCGATGCCAGGTAAACGCCAATGAGCATTCCCGCTCCCAGAAAAAATTCAAAAAGCCCAAACAGGCTGATCACCTGATGCCAGAACAAGCTCCCTATTTGAGTGCAGGTTCCAACTCCGAGCATCAACCATCCCCAAAATTGAAATTGGGTGAGTACATCCTTGCGACTCCATTCCCAGCTATTCCAGTGGGCCCAGGTTTCTGTTGAGCTATAGAATTTCCGAGCCGAATACCTACTGAAAAAGACCAATACGATTCCCCAGAAAAGGGAAAATAGAGGAGTGAAAATCCAATCCGTTGCAGGAGCTGGTCCCAATGGATCCGATAAGTTGATAATGCTCAACACGAGAATGATGGTGAGTTTGGTTTTGGCTGTGGAGTTCCAGTTTTTGAGCATTTGGTGTGAGGTGGGATTTTGGTAAAGATAGTGGGTTTTGGTGGGGCTTATGGCACTCAAAGGGTGTATTTGTAGTACTTTTTCCGCTCCTTTAATCAGGCAACCCTTTAATAACCAGTGCGATGAACTCCGAGGCAATTGTTCAATTTTTGAACCATCATGCTTTGCCTTAAATTCAAGCTTCTCCTTGGTTTACTTCTTCTTGCCACCCTTTCAGGCGAGGCTCAAAATCAACACCATCAATTCACATTAGGCCGCGTTGGGGTGAATGACTATGATGATCAAGGAGTTCAACTTTCACAGTCCCTATATGGGATTGTCTCCACGTTGGCTTACACCTATACCTGGCCCAGTAAGAAGCACCACCTTCGAGTTGCATTTACCGATTATAGGTACAGACCAGATTTCAATTGGAGGCACCAGGAATATAAGGTTAACCAGGTCTACCAAAAACACACCAGTTTCATTGATGTTGATTATGGTTATAGCATGATTCATCAAGAATCATTTGGCCTTCAACCTTATGTCGGCTACAAAGTCCGATCCGGGAGTTACGGTTTTGGCGTCAAAAATCAGTATAAGTCTGACCGTAATACCACCTATAGCTATCATTCCGAAAGCATCGGTGTACAATGCGGATTGAGGCCTACTTTTTACTTCGGAAAATCACTGGTGTTTCAGTTGGACCTAAGTTATGCCCAATACTTCCTGATTGAATACAGCGACGCCTTCGATACCGGATTCAAAATGCCCGATCATGGGTTGTATTTTGGATATCATTTTGGGGTTCAGTTTGGGAGGTGAGTCCGTTTTTGTTTCGGAGTTTCTATTTTGAAATTATCCGGAATGCGCTCTCATTCAAACGGATAAATTTTAAAGTGCTAAATTTGGATTATCAACAATCCTTTAAGCTATGAAAACCTTCAAACTAATCCTTCCGGTACTTTTTATTTGTTGTTCTCTCCCAGGCTTTAGCCAATCTCCGTATCTCCCTAATGACGTTTACGATGAGGAAAAGCACCCCAGTTTTGTCTATGTCGAAAATGGAGGGCAATTGCATGATATCAACAACCAACTGATTAACCACATCAAGTATTACAACGACGAACGTTTACCCAGAATCTATTTGGGTGAAAATGACTTCTACTTTGTATCCGTATCAAAAGACACATCTGGACTTGATTCCTTATTCCGGATCCGAATGCAATTTGAAGACGAAGCCGGTTATCCCACTATTGTTCCAACCGCTTTGGGTGACGACGAAATTCCGAGAAACTATTATTTACCCCATTGTGGTAACGGAGTAGAGGACCAACATGGGTTTGAGCGAATTGTGTATGAAGAGGTCTATCCCTCCATAGATTTTCACTATTACAGTAATCGAATTGGCCCTAAAACCTATACCGTTATCCATCCCGGAGGTGATCCTGAAGATATTCTGATGCATTTTACTGGACAGGATTCCATCAATGATTCTACTAATGGGAGTATAGCGATGTACATCCAACGGCATGCCTTTGTTTTTGAAGAAATGATCGCCTATGAAATCGATGACAATGGAAATACCAATCTGTTGAATTGGAAACCGACCTACAATAATCAAGGCAATGGTCGGGTATCTATCACTTGTGGAACTTATGATACCGACAAAGTGTTGGTTTTGATGAACGCCATGCCCGTTCCACAGTGGGCACAATCTAATCCACCCATTCAGAATATGATGTGGAGTACTCACTTACCCAGTTTTTCTGGATATGACCTGGACATTAAGACCGATGTGGATGACAATGTTTTTGTTGCCAGCGAAATTGAGGATAAAGTATTTCCAGGTGCATCCTTTCACCATGGATATAAAACCTCATATGATGCTGCAGTAGTAGGTTTTGATGACGACCACAAAAAAATGTTTTTGTGCTATTGGGGTAGTTCGAAGAACGATACCTACATTAAAATTGCCGTAGACCATAACGATCACGTCTATATAGGTGGCACTTCAGAGGGTTCGGGATTGATTGTTAAAGGTCCTTCTGGGTCTTATCAAGATAACATTAATCCGGATGCTGTTACAGACTGGATGATCGGTAAAATCTACTATGGGCAGAACAACGGTACGTTGTTTCGAGGTCAGTTAATATGGTCCACTTACCTGGGAGGAAATGGTGGTTTTGACCAATTTGCGGATCTTACCACAGATGATAATGGGAACCTCTATGTCATTGGAAAAGGCAATTCGAATATGCCTATCCAAACCTTATCCGGTGCTTATAACAGTACTTCAGGTGATGGCGTGATTTACAAATTCAATAGCACTGGGGCTATGCTATGGGGAACCCGATTCGGCAATGTAGCTGTGCCCACTTTTCGTTTCCGTGATATTCAGGTTGATTCACAAGGTAGAGTTATTGTTTGCGGTTCAGTTCCCAATGCCGGTACGTTTCCATTGGTGGATCCTGGAGGAGGGGCGCATCACCCGACCTATGCAGGAGGAAGTTATGACGCTTTTCTAACCATTTTTAATCCCAATCATAGCATTTTTATGAGTAGTTATTTAGGTGGGACTGGATTGGATATTGGCTACAATTTGGCTATTGATGCTTCTGACAATATATTCCTTACCGGGATGGTAGACAACACTGGATTTACTACTCTTGATGCGGGTAATGGGGCTTATTTTGACAATTCCTACAATGGTACAGGAACACAATCTTTGATTATCGGAGATGCATTTATTAGCAAGTTTGACAAAGATGGAGTATTGCTTCATTCCACCTATTACGGTGGTCGGGCAGATGAAAACGGCTGGGATGTAGAAGTGGATATTAATGATAACCTTTATGTTTTTGGTTCGACCACCAGTGATAACCTCCCTTTAAAACCCTTGGCCCTGGCCTACCAGGAAAATGCCCAATCGAATGGTAATGACGATGACGAGAATTCATTCCTTACCGTATTTGACCCTGATTTTAAACACAAATGGGCTACCTATTTGGCCAATGCCGACCCCACTGTGTCGCCATCAACAAATAACGTCCTAAGTTATGGTTATAGCATGGCCACATCATCTAACGAGCGACTTTATTGTGTTGGGTTTTATGGACCTCCTAATGCACCAGGGGCCTTCCCTTTAGTCGAGTACCCTGGAGGTTTTTTCGATAATACTCCAAACGGAACCTACCTAACAGCATTTAATGTTAATTATCAAACCCTCTCCGCTTTGAATTACGATAAAACAAAGATGCCATTTAGGGTCTACCCTAATCCGGCGAGCACATCGATAATCATCGAGGCATTAGGGTCAATGGAAGGAGTTCGAAAGATTCGTGTGTATAATAGTTTGGGTGCGATAATTCACGTTGGTGAGAGTGATTTGAATTCGAGTTATAGAATTGATACGCGAATCTGGGATTCCGGAATCTACTTTGTCCATGTTGGAGCGGAATCCCAAAAAATTGTGATCTTCAGAGATTAATAAGGATATCAAAATTGAATAAGCATAAAACATACCTGCTCATATTTTTTGCGTGCTTGAATTTCCTTTCATTGAATGCTCAGAAATGGGCACCCGTAGGAGTAGGATTTGATCGTCCACCGGTCCTATACACAGATACATTTAACGACTTGCTTTATGCAGGTGGTCAACCTAAGTACTCAGCTGATTCTATATTGTTAAGAGGAATAGCTTCGTACGATGGGAATCAGCTAAAGCCTCTAAACAAAGCAAGCTCCACCTGTGGCTTTAATTTTTGTTCGTTTGCTCAGGTTATGCAATTTTATAAAGGTGCATTGTTTGTAAAGGCTTTTAATGAGACACTCGAGGACACTATAAATGCCTTGGGCCTTGCCAGCTGGAACGGAAATCAATGGTCAAGTGTAGGAGGAGGAGTGCGTTATGATGATACTGGCTCTGGAGATATTAGAGAAATGGTTGTTCACAACAACAGACTTCACGTAGCAGGCAGTTTTCGCTATGCAGGAAATGTTTTGGCTAATAAGGTGGCTGCCTGGGATGGGAACAAATGGACTTCCGTAGACAGCGATACTTCCTTCTGGACCAAACAGTCCTGGATTGAAACCTTAGCCTTTTATCGGGATGAGCTATACATAGGAGGCACCTTTAGAACCGAAGACAAATCAATCCACGATGTGGCGCGCTGGGATGGTAGCACATGGCAACCAGTAGGAACAACCTATACCATGTTTGATGAAGGACTGATCACTGATATGATTGTCTATAAAGATGAACTCTATATTGGTGGGTTCTTCCTTGAGCCTAACTCTCCGGGGAATTTTGTAGCGCGTTGGAATGGTACGAATTGGAATCGGGTAGGTGATGGCCTTAGACATAGCAGTGGTGGCGGTTTTGTGTCCAAAATGGAAATTGTCAATGACAAGCTATTGATTACAGGAATGTTTGACCAGGCCGGAGATATTCCGGTGGACAATATTGTTACTTGGGATGGACTGCGTTGGTGCACATTTGATACCACTAATAGTTTTGGGTCACAAATCCCGGTTGATCACTTTACCTATTTCAGGGATACATTTTACATTGAGACGGCCGAATACCTGAATGGTGATACCATGAACTATTTCGCCAAATGGAATGGATCTTTGGACCCGGTTAGTTGTAGTAAGGAGTATCCTTTGTCCATTTACGATAACGAGGGTATTGTCACTACCAATGAATTCAGAATTTACCCCAATCCGGCGAATCAGGAGCTTAGAATCATTCTGTCTCAAGAAGGCACTGAAAGATTGAGTTGGCAAGTAACAGACATGAACGGAAAACAATACGACCGTTCCGTTCTTCACCAATCCAGGAACACAGAAGCAATTCTGAACACAGCAGAATTGCCTCCGGGAATTTACTTTCTCAATATCAATGGGAAGTATGCTCGGTTTGGAGTAGTGAGGTGAGATTATTTGTATTCCTCCTCGGGAGGTTACTTTCTGTTTTTAAAGTGACAACTCGAAATCGTAGGGTCCTATAATTCTTCTTATGTTAAACAACCCCTTATTTTAACAAGATAACTCCATCCATATCAATCACCCCCAAAAATTCCAATACCTTCGCGCCGCCAAATAAAGGCAACTCGTAAACAAGTTAAATACTGGCGGTCATGTTAGAAGCTCAAAACGTATCCCTTCAATTCGGAAAACGCGTCCTTTTTGACGAAGTAAACATCAAGTTTCACGGCGATAGCTGCTACGGCGTTATTGGTGCGAATGGTGCTGGAAAATCTACCTTTTTGAAGATCCTGACGGGTGAGATTTCTCCGAATACTGGTGGAGTTAAGCTGGAGCCTGGAAAACGTATGGCGGTTTTGAAACAGGACCACCACGCCTTTGATGAAATGACCGCGCTGAATACGGTAATGATGGGCCACGCTGAATTGTGGAAGATCATTCAGGAAAAAGATGCGATCTACGCCAAGCCGGATTTTAGCGAAGAAGACGGAATGCGTGCTTCGGAACTGGAAGCGGAATTTGCCGAAATGGACGGCTGGAACGCGGAAAGTGATGCCGCTGCTCTGTTGTCTGGATTGGGCATTGCCGAATCGGATCACTATACTTTGTTGAAGGACTTGAGCGGTAACCAGAAGGTAAGAATCTTGCTGGCCCAGGCTCTGTTTGGAAATCCGGATGTACTGGTCTTGGATGAGCCTACCAACGACTTGGACCTGAAAACCATCAGCTGGTTGGAAGACTTCTTGTTGGACTTTCGGAACACGGTAATCGTTGTATCTCACGACCGTCACTTTTTGGATACGGTATGTACCAACATCGTAGACATCGACTTCAAAAAACTGAATAGCTATACCGGTAACTACACCTTCTGGTACGAATCGAGCCAATTGGCCTTACGTCAACGTTCTGCAGCGAACAAAAAGGCGGAAGCCAAGAAGAAAGAACTCCAGGAATTTATTTCCCGATTCAGTGCCAATGCTTCAAAGAGTAAGCAGGCCACCAGCCGGAAGAAATTGTTGGATAAAATCAATGTGGACGAAATCCAGGCGAGTAGCCGGAAATACCCTGCGGTGATCTTTAACCAGCAACGTGAAGCCGGAAATCAAATTCTTGAGGTGAACGGAATGGGAGCAAGCTCGAGCATGAGTGGCGAGACTTTATTCCAAAATCTATCCTTCCAGGTAAACAAAGGCGACAAAATTGCCTTCCTGGCCAAGAACGGACTTTCGGTAACTACCTTGTTCCAAATCTTGATGAAGGAAGCTCAAGCCGATAGCGGATCTTTCCAATTTGGACAAACGATTACCACGGCTTTCTTACCAAACGACAACAGCGAATATTTCGAAACCAAGGATAGCTTGATCGATTGGCTGCGCCCTTTCTCACCAGGAGAAAAAGACGATGTCTACATCCGTGGATTCCTCGGCAAGATGCTTTTCAGCGGAGAAGAATCACTGAAGAGTGCCAATGTCTTGTCTGGGGGAGAAAAAGTACGCTGTATGCTCTCCCGAATGATGCTTCAGGAAGGAAACGTCTTGATTTTGGATGAGCCAACCAACCACTTGGACCTGGAATCTATTCAGGCACTTAACAACGCCCTAAAAGACTTCAAAGGAACGGTTCTGTTTACTTCACATGACCACACCTTCACGCAAACGGTAGCAACCCGTATCATCGAGCTCGGCCCGAACGGACACATCGATAAGGAACTTACTTACGATGAGTATGTAGCGGATGAGCGGTTTGTGGAGCAACGCGCAGCGTTGTAATTTTAAATGATCAGGGTCAATTTTAAATTTTCAAGGAATTTAAAATTTAGAGTTTAACTTGATCATTTAAAATTCAATCAAAGCACACACGATTTTCCGGTTTCCACAGTTCTAAAGAGGTAAGCCCTATACCCGTTTGAAAAACCTCTCCACCGTCCTCGTTCTCATCTTCGTCCTCGCCCTGACACCCCAAGCGTCGGCTCAGGAACAAGAATTCAAGGTTAAGGAACTAACACGGACTCCATTCGTCGGGCAATCGCTCGAGTTTGCCATCATCAGTTACCACTGCGAAAAGCCTTTCATAGGGTTAGCCACGCAGCAGGGAAAAGAACTTTTGGCGCCCATTTATTATAACCTCAAGCAGGTTACCATTCAGCATGAGGAATTCTACTTAGTCATAGATTCTGCCGATGCTTTTCTCCTCGATATGGACGGCAATCGGTTGGATATTCCGGCTCAAGTTCCCGTTTTGCCTGTATCTGATGACTTACAAGCGAACTCTTACAATTATCCTTACTACGGTTTTCAGGAAGGAGGAGCAGGAGATTTTTACTACAGCCAATTATGGGAGTATCCGGATGGGGCTTTGGCGGATCGCTATTTAAAGGAATTGGCCAACCTTCGTTCTAAAAAGGTGTTGGTTTTTGACAAGCCACTCAAGGCTTGGAATCGGCATTTTAAATCGGGTAGGCTGTGGGTAGAAACGGAAGCCTACAACTACGTTTTTGATTCCACTTTCCAGTTGCTATACCAGACGGATCAGAAGATCATTGACGTGTTTGAGCACCACCTATCGGTCATGGATCCTGAGCTCTATGATGAGCGCCTTTGGCATAGCTTTTTGCGCAGTGAACATCCACATCATCGAGCGTTTCTAATAGGCTACGATACCCGGCCCAATAAAGCCTTGATTGACTTTGATGGAAATCCCATTCTTCCACCGGAGTATGAAGCGTTTTCGGTTTTCTACGAAGAATCTGGAGAGCCTGTTATTTGGGCTAAAAAAGGTGAAGGCCATTGGGTAATGGATAAGCAGGGCAATACCAAGGCGGGACCATTTATTTTGGGTAATGCTCCTCGACCAGAGGCCTATATGGACTTTATAAAGCGCAAAAAGAAGTACAAGCCGGAGTACCTGTTTACGGATTATAAATACAAAGAAATCCGCTGCCTGTCTTCCTTGGACCACCCACTAAGCGGCTCTCTTGTTTTTCAGGATCCGGAATCGGGGAAGTTAGGATTTGTCAGCAAGCATGGTGAGGTACAGTTAGACCCCACTTACGACAGCTTTTATCATTTCCGCTACCCGTATCGAAAAATGCCGGCTAACTACGGCGTCAGCGAAGTGACTTATACCGGGTACTACCATAGCCCCTGGCTTTTTACACCACTCCCTGATATACCTATCAAAGTGGTCATTGGGGATACTCTATTTGGAGTTTGGTCGGGCACCACTCCAAATCCACCCATGTATCGAGCTATGGACATCGAGCAATTGAAGTCGAAGGGTGGAGGGCTTTATGCTTTGGGCAGGTATCCGAAGGTGTTTATTGATCAACAAGGAAGGCCTTTTAAGAATAAACCGGAAGCCGGGATGACTCTTTTAAACGACAGCTTAATCAAACTCCATTGGGAAGATCGTGAGGAGATCTACTTACACGTCGATACGGGTTGGGCCATGTTGGTTGAGGCGGATCAATTGAGTTACTTAACCTCCAGAATTCAAATCAGGCAACTAAGACCTGGGCGTCATGTTTTTCAGTCCGGGATAAACCGCATATTGGTGGAAGATTCGGGCCGGGTAAAGTTGTTTGATATCCCGACTAAAAACTATGTCAATCCTGCCTTTCCCATTCACCGGATACCGGGTGATCTCGACGTGGTTTATGCTATTGAATTGGTTCAGAATGCAGGGTTTTATGGGTACAACGTGGCTGCCAAAATGCTGGTGGATAGCGGTTTCACTATTCTCAAAAATCAGGTTCGATCGGTGATGGCTTTGAAGCATGGATACTTGATTCAAACCTGGGGGGATACGGGACCAAAATTGTATGACGCTGATTTCAATCTTCGTACCGATGTCCCTCAATTGTTTGGAAGGAGGAGTGGAAATTTAATAGTAGTATACAAGGACAGTTATTCAGGGGTTTTCGACCTGAGTACGGAAAAGGTAGTCGTAGCGGCAAATCGAAGCGAAGCGATCCATTTTTACAGCAATAAATACTTCGGTCAGGCTAATATTCTCTATGATGATCAGGGTACCCGAATCATGCAAGGAGTGCAGGACGCCAAGGTTTACGGAACGGGTTTACTCATTCAAAAAGCAGGCCGTTGGGGCTATTATCAGGATGGTGTATTTCGAATTCCTGTGAGCTATACTAACATCCGGGATCAAGGCAGTTTTTTGGCCTTAGAAAACCAGGATTCGATCGAGGTCTATTCTTATCCGGAAAAACGCATTACTACATCAGGAGAGGAGCTCATCCCTATTCAATTTGGGCACCGTACTTACATCAAGAATTACCTGCTAGGACGAGATTCTTTGTACCGGGTTTTGGATTACAAAGGTGTTCCGAGATGTGGTTGGCTGACTGAAGATACCTTGATCAACAATAGTGCTTGGCTGCAGATCGTGATGGAAGAGTACAGAAGGCCTCAAAACTTACCCGAAATCAGCTATATCGCGAAGTCTCATTTTTTTGCCAATTACCTGTTTCGGGGATCCATGATTTCAAGTGGATTTCAAAAGGGGAAAGAATCTCTGGTAAGCTTTACCGATGTAAAAAAGCACGGGCGAAGGCTGTACGAAACCCAGCGGATTTGGGAAGGAGGAATGCAAATCATTAAGCTGGATGATGTTTTGAAAGTGGACACCAACCTGCAACAGCAACTGATTACTCGTTTGCAAGCCCATACACGGCGAAATGGCCGGCAAGAGATGGTCTGCTTCCCCAAAGAACAAATGGACCTCATTTTGAACAGTTTTTCGGTAAACGAAAAGGGGCTTTATTTCCATTACGATGATAGTGATCGCTGGTCGGCTAATCAACTTTCGGTAAGGCTTCAGGTAGATTTTGCCGACCTTCAGGAATGGATCCGGGACGATAGCATTATCTGGCAATTTTTGGATCGCTCGAAAAGTCTTCATTCAAATCATTGACCACTTAATCAAGGCCTAAAAGCTTAACACTCAGTTCACGAAAAGTCATTTAACTTTGGGCGTATCATGTTCAAGCTCAAGATATACGCTGTTCTATCACTGGTTTTTCTGGTCTTTTTCGCAGGAAGGTGTCAATACGGGTGCACTGATCCTGAAGCTATGAACTACGAAAGTCGGGCCGTTAGAGACGATGGTTCTTGTGTTTTTGAGTACGAATATGGCTGTACCGATCACAACGCTAACAATTACGATATCCAGGCGCTTTATGATGATGGAAGCTGCCGGTTTGATGTGGATCAATTTGAAGGTAGTTACTATGTATCTGATACTGTGGTCGGCATCCAAAGCTCGGACACCTCCATCTTTTCCTACCAGATGAGGATTGTAAAAGATGGTGACAACACCAAGCGTATGGTCTTTTGGGGCCTTAGTGGATTGGTGCCCAGAGAGGCCGTTTGCCGGGCGGATGTGAATGACACCACGTTCTCCGTTAGAGGCCAGGTTGCGGGTGGCGACAGATCCTGGGGTCGATTTGAATACCTTTTGGGATCAGGCGAGCTTAAGAAAGACACGCTCCGTTTCGAATACAAAATAAGAAACGATCAGAACGAAGAATACTTTGGGTTTGGTAAAGCTGTTCGCTAATTAGCGGGACCAATCCGGTTCATCAGAGAAGTCCGGAGTGCTATTACCATCTCCTCCACCATCACAATTCAAGTCCAGATTAATCGGCTCCTCAGGCTTTTCGAAATCGCCTTGGCTAATTTTCAAACTTTCGTCCTCGTAAGTTTTGTTCATGTAGTAGCCCCAGATCGGAAGCGCCATATTGGTTCCAGACCCCTTGCTCAAGTTAGAGAAGTGGATATCCCGATCGTCAGCCCCTACCCAAACTCCAGTTACCAAATCCGGTGTAATTCCGATGAACCATCCATCCGAGTGGTCCTGAGTGGTTCCCGTTTTTCCAGCAATGGGCACATCAAATGGAATACCTCCGTAAGGGCGAATGGACTTGTCAAAACGCAATCGAATGGCGGTTCCACCTTTCTTCTTACCCAGGTCTGCACAGTAGTTGTATTGGGACACACCCTTCATCAACTCAAGCATTACATAGGCATTGCGTTCGCTCATCACGGTGTTTGATTTGCGATTAACCAGGTTGTTATAAATCTCGTTGCCGTCTTTGTCCACAATTCGGGTCACAAAAATGGGCTCCTGCCACTGACCTTTATTGGCCAGGGAAGAGTAGGCGCCAACCATTTCATAAAGCGATACCGTTGGAACTCCCAGGCACAAGGATGGCACAGGCTCCATTTCACTTTCAATACCCGCTTTTTTTACAAAATCGACCACCGCTTGTGGGCTTACCTGCTTCATAACCCAGGCAGTAATGGTGTTCATGGAATTGGCCAGTCCGTATTTTAAAGTAACGTCGTAGCCGTATTCTCTACCCGGGTTGTGAGGCGTCCAATCCTTCAACAGTTCGTATTCACCCTTCTCAAAAGTGTAGGGTACATTGGGTACTTCGTAGCAAGGGGAAAGTCCTTTGTCGATGATGGCCAGGGCGTAAACAAAGGGCTTGATCGTAGAGCCAATCTGTCTTTTTCCCTGCTGAACGTGATCGTAGGCAAAGTGCTTGTAGTTAATTCCGCCAACCCAAGCCTTAATGTAGCCCGTATGCGGATCCACGGACATCATACCGGCTTTAAGGAAGAATTTGTTGTAGCGAATATGCTCCCTTGGACTCATCACAGTATCAATTTCACCGCCCCAGGAAAAGACCTTCATGGGCACTTTTGTATTGAATACTTTGTTGATTGAGTCTTGGGAAAGACCTTCTGCCTTTAGCTCTCGGTACAGGTCCGATCGTTTTACCGCACGGTTAATTATGCGATCTATTCGAGCCTTGTCCACATCCCGAGCGAAGGGAGCATTGGGGCTTCTTTTTACATTGCTGGTAAAATCCTTTTGAAGTTCCGTGCCAAGGTGTTGGGTAACGGCATATTCTCCATAGCGCTGTAATCGTGAATCGAGGGTGGTAAATACCTTAAGTCCATCTCGGTATATGTTGTACGGATCACCATTCGGTTTGGCTATTTTGTAGTTGCCGTCAGCGTCTTTTTCTCGGAATATTTTCCCAAGATAGGCTCTAAGCGTTTCGCGGAAATAAGGAGCCATTCCTTCTTTGTGGTCCACCCGGCGATAATCCAGAATGATGGGTAATTGTTTCAACGAATCGTATTCCTGCTCGGTCAATTTTTCGTTTCGCACCATTTGCTTGAGCACCACATTTCTGCGCTGGGTGGTCATCTCCAATCGTCTTCTGGGGTTGAATAGCGAAGGGTTCTTCGCCATACCCACCAGCATAGCTGATTCCTGGATGTTCAGTGAATCACAAGAAGTATTGAAATAGACCTGTGCTGCCGATTTAATACCTACCGCATTATTGATAAAGTCAAAGCGGTTGAGGTACATGGCCAGAATTTCGTCTTTGGTATAGTGGCGCTCCAGGCGAATGGCAATAATCCATTCCTTCAGTTTCTGAATCACAACTTTAAAGATGTTGCCCTTTTCCCGTTTGTGAAACAGCATTTTGGCCAACTGCTGGGTAACCGTACTTGCACCACCCTTAGACCCCATGTAGGCGACAGCTCGGGTCAAACCACGAACGTCGATTCCCGAGTGGTCGTAATAGCGCTCATCCTCCGTAGCCACCAAGGCATCAATTACATAAGGTGAAATGTCTTTGTAGCTTACCTGTGAACGATTTTCCACAAAGTATTTTCCCAAAAGTCGACCATCGGCAGTGTACACTTCTGTAGCTTGGTTTGATTTGGGATTCTCCAATTGATCAAAAGTGGGGAGCTCGCCAAATACACCTAAAGAGATGAGGTAGAGAAATACAGCAAAAAAAATGATCGGGCTGATCAATAGGACCCAGAGGGTAATCAGTTGTTTTTTAAACGACTTTTTCTTCTCCTTTTTCATAGGCATAAATGACGGGGTAAAAGTAACTATTATGCCTGCCTGACACGAAACTAACTAAGAGGGTTATGAAATATGCGATGTCAATACCGAAAAAAAGTTAAAACAGAGGCGAAATGTGAGATGCGAGGAACGAGAAGCGAGATGCGCGATAAATTCTGAATTCCGAATTTTGAAGGTTGATGATTCAAGATTATCCGCGGTGATCGCTTCGCTCTGAGTTGAAAATTCAAAACCCTCGCATCTCGTCTCTCTACTCCCGTCCCTGAAACAAATCTCGCTTCTCGCCTCTCGCTTCTGAGAAATAAGTCACCCAGCAGACCAAACCCTTCGCTTGCCAAGTTGTTAAGTACGTGGTTATGACTCATTCCAAGGTAGTTTGCTCTTCGGAATATATATTTGACCACTAATTTTTAAGTATGACATATAGGGGGATTAAATTGGCGACTCTATGCCTTTTAGCATGGGGAATCGCCTGGGGACAATCAGCGCAAAACGATACAGCAACTACACCTTACTGGGTGGATATGATGCAAGATGCTAATGGTAATTTCTACCAGACGCAGCGAGCATTTTACCAGTATTGGGATGGCCGCAGCCGGGATAAGGCTGATGGTTTTAAGCCGTTTAAGCGCTGGGAATGGTTTATGCAATATGAAATCAATCCCGATGGGTCCTATATCTCCGCAGATCAAACAGCACGCGAAGTACGTGCGTTTAGAAAAAAATATGGTCAGCCTTCGGTAAGCAAATTTGCTGCGGTTTCAGGTCCTTCTACCTGGGAAGCGTTAGGCCCATTGGTTTTGCCAGTGGCCAGCTCGGGTCAGCCAAATGGAATGGGACGGGTAAATTGCATCGCAGTGCACCCTCAACATGATTCCACTTTGTTCATTGGATCCCCTAACGGTGGTATCTGGCGTTCATACGACTTAGGGAAAACCTGGGCCAGTAACACCGATACCAATTTCATCATGCAGGTGTCTTCTATTGTTTTTGATACCAAATCTCCCAACACGGTTTATGCCGGAACTGGAGATAGAGATGCCGGAGCTCGTTCTCCTCGCGGAGTGATGAAGAGTACCGACGGCGGATTGCACTGGACGCTTTCCAATACCGGAATGGGTAATAAGGTTGTGGGTATGATGATTATGGATCCTAATCACCCGGATACGATCGTTGCGGCTACCAGTGGTGGAATTTATAAAACCACAAATGGTGGCGCCAATTGGTCTCGTCGTTCAAGCGGCGGTCACTTCAAAGACATTGTAAGCCAGCCTGGAAACTTTCAGGTTCAGTACGCCACCAGTTCTGGAGTGTTTTTCCGCTCTACCGATGGTGGTGATTCCTGGCAATCCGTTACCAGTGGACTGCCTGGAGGTGTTCGAGGAGCCATTGCCGTAACTCCTGCTGATAGCAATTACGTGTATTTCATTCTAACGAATCAGCGTAGCTTCAAAGGACTTTACTTCTCTCAAGATGCCGGACAAACCTTTGTAAACCATTCTACCTCTCCCAACATTATGGACTACAGTACTACCGGAAGTGGTACAGGAGGTCAGGCCTGGTACGATTTGGATATTGCTGCTGACCCTAAAAATGCCAATACCATTTACGTGGGTGGGGTAAACATCTTTAAATCCACTAACCAGGGAAGAAACTGGCAAATAAACGCCCACTGGACAGGAAGCGGTGGAGCACCAGCTGTTCATGCAGATCAGCACTTTTTGGAATTTAATCCGAATGGGGATCGCTTACTCGTTGGAAACGATGGGGAGTGTACTACACCGAAAATGGCGGAAACAATTACACCAACATCAGTAGTGGTTTGGTGATTTCCGAAATCTATAAAATTGGACAGGCGACTTTCCGTGAGAACCGTGCTATGTGTGGTTATCAGGACAACGGTTCTACCGTGTATCGGGGACCTGGAGACTGGGCTACCGAAATTGGTGGTGATGGAATGGAGTGTGCGGTAGATCCAACTGACGCCAACTACATGTATGGTGAATTGTACTACGGAGCTATTCGTCGTTCGACCAATGGGGGAAGAACCTTTGGATCCATTACCAATGGTATTTCCGATCAAGGTGCCTGGGTTACTCCTTTTATGATTGATGAGGACAATCCCAACATCATGTTTGTAGGTATGGGAAGCGTTTGGAGAACAACGAACTTAAAGGCTTCCAGTCGTAACTCCATTTCTTGGAGAGATATTGGAGGAAACATCGGCTCCAGCAACAGTACCTTTAGTGTATTGGAGCAGAGTGAAGCAGATCCCAACGTGGTTTATGCCGCTCGTGGTGATGGCCGTTTGTTCCGCACAGATAATGCTCGGGCCTCCAGTCCAACTTGGACGGACTTGACTTCCGGAATGCCTTCTTCAGGTGCTCCATCCGATTTGGAAGCTCACCCATGGGATCCAGACGTTATTTACATGACCAAATCTACTCGTGTATATGTATCGACCAACAAAGGTCAAAGTTGGACCAATATTTCGGGCAACTTGCCAGGAGTAGCGCTTCGAACCATTGTTTACGATCGTTTTAGCCAGGGAGGCCTATTTGTAGGTGGAACCCCTGGAGTTTATTACATCGACTCATCTATGACTCAATGGACAGGATATTCCGATGGTCTTCCGGGAGATGTTTCCGTGACCGAATTGGAGATATTCTACGATACCATTGCTCCGGCCAACAGCCGATTGAGAGCTGGAACCTACGGACGCGGAATGTGGAGTGCACCTCTATTTGATATTGGATCTCGTGCTCCAGAAGTGAAACTCTATGGTGATACGGGATACCACTGTATGCAAAACCCATTGAAGTTTTTTGCGGATTCTTCCGAAAATGCAACTTCCTGGAATTGGAGCTTTAGCCCCGCTTCTGTGAATTTTGTTTCCGGAACCACGGCAGCTTCTGAAAACATTGAAGTAAACTTTACTCAGCCTGGATTCTACAGCGTTACCTTGATTGTGTCTAACTACTACGGAGAGGACACCATTACTTACCAAAATGCAGTTCATGTAGATTCAGGATACCTGGCAAACTGTGTAACAACCACACAAGCAACCTCAGCTACTCAGCGAGGCATCAGCAATGTGTCGTTAGCAGGTATGATGAATATGACCGCGACCTTCGATGGCACCAATTCAAATCACGACTACAGCTGTAATAAGGTAGCTCACCTCGAGCCATCCACTCAGTATACTTTGAGTGTGACAACCAGTTCTCAGGCTGAATTCGTAGAAGTATACATCGACTACAACGGTGATGGAGATTTTACGGATGCTGGTGAAAACATTTTGTCCCTGACTCAGGGTGTAGGAATGCGTTCTGGAAGCTTTACCACTCCATCGAGTCCTATGACAAACAAAGCTTTGAGAATGCGGGTAATTTCAGATCCTGCAGCTATTTCTCAACCTTGCCAGGCCCTTACCCAGGGAGAGTCTGAAGACTATGGCATTTTCTTTAATGAGCCAAGTGGAACAGTGGTTATGAGTGACACATTGGTTTGTCCAAAAACGCCAGTATGGATCTCTTTGGACCCGGATGGAAAAACGGACGGCGTAACCTGGAACTTTGGTGCTGATGCTCAGCCTCAAACCGGTATGGGCATCGATCCGATTGAAGTGTCCTACGGTAGATATGGAACCAAGTACATCACAGCCACCATCAACGGTGTGGTTACGGTAGTGGATTCCATCGAAATCGTAAGAGCACCTACAGCTGACTTGATGATCGATTCGACTCAGAGCAGCTTGTGTGACGGAGGCCATATGTTGTTGACCGTTCCGGGTAACACTGGAATTCCAACGACCTACACCTGGTTCCGCAACGGAATCGTTCAGACTTCAGCCACCGATTCTTTCTGGTTGGAAAGCAACTTGAATTTCTTCCTTACCAATGAATACCGGGTAGTGGCCAACGGAAATGGATGTATCGATACTTCCGATATCATCACCACCAAGCCATTTGCAAGCCCTGTAAGCTGGGTCAACGTACCGATGAAAGCCATGTGTTTAGCCGGAAACGAATTTGAATTTGAAGATATCAGTCTTTTGTCAGAAGGCACCTTGAGCCGTACTTGGTACTTGGGAGATGGGTCCACTTCCACACAAGAGGATGTGAAACACAGCTATTCATCGTCAGGCGTTTATACCGTTAAATTGGTTTCCTCCTCAGAAAAAGGGTGTATGGATTCAACTACGGTTACCGTGACGGTTCAACCTTCTCCTGATGCTGGATTCAGCTTCGTTCAAAAGAGTCGAAACAAGTACGATTTCGCACCACATGACGTAACGCTTAAATCGTATTACTGGGAGTTTGGAGATGGAGATACCTCTACTCGAATGACTCCAACGCATGAGTACGCCACAGCTGGATCGTTCAACGTTAAGCTTACCGTAGAAAACCTGGAAAATTGTGATGACACGCTTTCTCAAAAAGTGGATGTGGAGCAGGAATTGGGTCTTGAAGAAGGCTCCGTAGCTGGACTGTTCCGGGTATTCCCTAATCCGTCTCACGGCAACTTCAACTTGTCATTCGACCTATCTGGTGACTACGAGTTGTCCTTGTACAACGCTTTAGGTCAAGTGGAATGGCAGGAAAGTGTATCCGTAATTTCGGGAGAAGTAATTCAGAAAACCTGGACTGTTCCTGGATGGTATGTACTTCGAGTAGTAGATGCTGAAGGCAATGGACAGCAGGTTAGATTGGAAATCCAATAAAAAATAAGAATGTCTATCCACCGCTCAGGGTGCTGCTTTCAAACGGCACTCTGAGTTAGGTGGCATGACAAAAGATTCTCTTCTCAACCCTTATCATCACCAACCAAATTCTTACCCTTACATGTCACATTTTGTCGCCGACAACCAACGAAATATCCTGAAAATCTAACAGTTATTGAAAAATCATAATAGAATTCCATTATATTTGTACATTAATTATTGACATATCAATGAATAAAGAGCCCGAGTTAGAAGGAGTCATCTATTTTTTAATGGATAAAGCGCTGAGACGTTCCAAGCGTTTCTCATTGAGGTTCTTCGAAGAGCATGGCATTACCATGACCATTGATCAATGGGTAGCTTTGCGAAAGATAAACGAGAGCGATCAAATTAGTCAGATTGAATTGGCTCAGGCGATTGATAAGGATGCGGCTTCGCTGACCCGTATCCTGGATATTCTGGAGAAGCGAAATTGGGTGCAGCGCCTTCGAAATCCGGGCGATCGGCGTCGATTCGACCTGGCCCTTACCCGAGAAGGAGAAAAGGTGGCAAAACAAGCCTATGAAGTAGTTAAGCAAATTCGGGAAATTGGGGTAAAGGGCGTTTCATCGTCCGATTTGGAGGCTGCCATGCGGGTGATGCGGGCTATCGATAAAAACATGGAATAAAAAATTTACCCAAATCATTGATATATCAATTAAATAAAAACGATGAAAGCAACAGGCATTTTGGTTCTGTTTTGTTCCGTCATCTTCGGTTGGCAAATGCATGAGCAGGATCTTCATAAAGAGTACCAACAGGTCATCTCCAGCGGCATGGTTTTTCGCTGGAAAGTAGAGAACGATTCGCTCCGGGTAAAATTGAGGGCACCCACTTCGGGTTGGCTGGCGGTTGGCTTCAATCGGCAATCTGGAATAGTGGGGAGTGCCTTGATCATGGGGGCCAATCGAGATGGGGTATCTCAGGTAGAAGAGCAGTTTGTGATCGGTCCGCAACAGCACCCTCCAGTATCCAAATTGGGAAGTGCAACCAGCATCGCCGAGGCAATATGCGTGGAAAAAAATGGCGTTTCCGAAATGACTTTTTGCTTACCCCTTCAAGCCCAGGACAAATGGCATTGTGACCTTCAATCTTCAGGCCCCATTTACGTGGCCTTGGCCTACAGCCGAGAAGACGATTTCGACCATCATTCGGCGGTTAGAACCGAAGTTAAAATCACACTTAAGAAAGAAGATTAATGGAGGCTATTCAGGAGTAGTGGGTGAAGCCTCTCCAGATTCCTCCTCTTCTTCATCCTCTCGTCGGCGAATGGCTCTTTCGCGGCGTAACTGTTCCTTTTTAACCTTGCGGATGTACTTGCGGTTACTACGCACTCCCACACTACTAACCACGCCACTCATGGCACTTTTGGTGAGGTAGTCAAAAATGACCCGGGTGGTATCTCGAACGTAGTAAATGTCCCCTTTTTTAGTGATGAAGAGGTGCGGGTTTTTGGTGTTTACAATCTGATTGGCAAGGAAGGATTTCATGGCCAATCCCATCCCTTTGTGTTCCGGATTTTTGCGGTTAAGGAATTCCACATGTAGGTTTTCATACAACAGCCGCATGTTGCCAATACTGTATTCATCGTTGGACCGGAAAGAAGCTTCAGATTCATTCACCTGACCCGATTTGATGCGGATAAATGCCGTGTGCTCCGTAAACGGATTGAGCGAAGTGGCATCAAAGGCTCCAATGGTGGCGTCGGTAGTATAGGTGCCCATGGAATCGCTGAGGTCAAATCGAATGACGGCTTCAATCAGCCCTTCTCCCATGAGTTTAGTCGAGGCCACGGCTTGCATGGTTCCATTTTTTTCGATGAGCTTAGGGTCATTGGTGATGTTGGATACCGTTCCTTTCAAATCGGTCAAGATGATTTTACCAGGTTTCACGCCATTCTTACTTAGCTGCATGTGGGTAACAACCCCTCCTTTAAGTTCGGCAGAGTCTACCTGAACGGTTAAAGGAAGTCGCTGTAATCCGGGTACAGGAAGCGCCATATTTCGCTCGATCATACCGAGGCGCTTGTCCTTAAAGTTTCGAATCCAAAGGCTGTCTGCTGAAACGAGTTCGGCCCTGAATTCTTGATCATACAAGAGCTTTTTGGTTTGCAGTCCGCTTACCTTAACCCGGTTGAGGTACATTTCCAATCGACTCTTTTCCCATCCGGCTACCTGCCCAAATTCAAAAATTCCGTAGTTCGGATCTAAACGGATTCCTTCGAGTAGCAATTCCTCACTTCGGGTGTTTAGGTTAAAGCTGTCCAGGTGAAGGTTGAAGTAGTCCTTAAGTACATCATGGCGGAAGTCACCGAAGCTGATTTTCAAGGCATCGAATTGCGGCAATTTTGACTCGCCACTGGGGTCCAGGGCCAGGTCGTTTCCATCTACATGCAAGTGGTTGATTCGAATGGCATCCCGGGTGGTGTCGTCGAAGTGCCAGGTGATGAATCCTTTTTCCAGTTTCAGCTCTTGCAGCAATAGCTTATCCACGGCCAGGGAGTCTTGTTCGAAACCGCGATCCACGTCCAACTCCCGGCTAACGGTTTCCGAATTACGGTGAAATTGGGTAATATCCAATATGGGGTTGGTCAAATGCAGACGATCCAATTTTAGGCGACCATTTTTTCGAGCCTCATAGAGTCGGAGACCTTCCATTTCAAGCCCGGGCACTGTAGTTTCTACATAAAATCTTCGTTCACCCGATTTTCCATCCTTCACCAGGTACCCAAAGCGGGTGTTGCTCAATTTGAGGTAATGGTTTTCTGTGGAGTAGAAGAGTTCATCCAAATTCAAGTAATCGGTGCTATCCGGAAAAACTTGTTGGATTCCATAGGCCCGCATGGTAAAATCCTTGGCATAAAACAGGTTTTTGTCGCTGTGATTGATGTTTCGATTCACCTCAAATCCCTGGGAGGTAATGTCGTATTGGTCAATGGTGAGCAACCAGTTTTTCTTGGGATCTTTTTGGCTGTGAATACGGGCCTTCAAATTGGCATTTTCAAGACTTAGGGCATCATAACTCAGGCGTTCAATCCCGGTTACATCCTCCAGCCATTGGTGCAGTTCAAACAGGTTTTTACCCCCCTGAGCTTTCCCTCCGGTAAACAGATCGACTTCTAAATCGGCTTCGCAAAAATGGATTTCCCCGGATTGAATGGTATCCAGAGCGGTATTGGTTCCGGCAAATAGCGTTTCGAAGTTGGCATAACCGATTCGGGCTTTCACCAAAGGATGGGAGGAGTCTCCCCGAATTCCCCGCAAGGGATTAATACGGATGTTATCGAGGTAAAAAAGAGAATCCTGTTTGGAGTAAGTACATCTTCCTGTTCGCAAGCGATGCCGTCGGTTGTCGATCAAGATATTCGACTGATCAAAGGAAATGCCGAGGTTGTGAATGGACCAGTCGAGTGGCTTTCCATCTTCTTTGGCAAACTGAGTTACTCCCGACTCAATGTCCACGCCCTTTATGAACTGTTCCACCCGGTTTCGATAGGTCCGTTTGTAGTAGCCATCAATCACTTCCAGGCTATCGGTGGAGAGGGCCAAAAAGGGTAATTCAAGGGATCCGGATTTCTTTTGTCGGATGGAATCCCGAATTTCTAAACGCGGTTCTACCAACCGAATGGAGCCGAATTTTTTGGTTGAATCCCGAAGGAGTCCTGCCGGATTTTCCACTTTAATTTGTACCTCAGGAAAGTTCAAATTCAGCGAACGGTATTTGTCCTCAACAGCGTATTGAAGACCATAGGTATAAAACTGCTCTTTGTTTTTGTCATACCCTACCTGGCCCCAGGAGAGTCCTTCGATAACTCCTGGAATGGTAAGTTCGGCTTTCCCTGCATCCAGGCTCGTTTTCTGCAACCAATATTCCGGTTTTACCTGATTGGAAAGGAAGTCGTTGAGCGACAAATCTTCAAGCCATAAATTCAACTTGTTCAATTCACCAAATTTCTCGCTCGGCACTCGGGCATTGCGTACCTCCAACTTTCCCCGATCTACCTGTAGCATGCGGCAGAGCAACGTGTCAATGGGCAAAAATTCGGTGGAAGGTCGTCGCTTTTTACGAACGCTATCGGGCAGATTAAAGAAGCTGGTGTCTATGGCCATCCGTACCCAGGGTTGGTCTAGCTTGATTCGGTTCAGCTGGATTTTGTCCTTGCGGCCAATGTCTCGAATATTGAGGTTGTCCACCTGAAGATTCCCGATAAAGAGGCTATCGAGTAGAACGGGTGTAACCCGACGAGCCATCAACTTTCGGTTTTGGTTGTTACCGGGTTTAATTTCAAAGGCATTACAGCTCAGTACCTTGGTGATGCTTGAATAGTTTAAGCTTCCGGTTTTTACGTGGTAGTTTTCCTGAGGAATCTCGTAGTGAAACTCATCAATACCCACTCGGATGTTTCGTTGAATTTTGGACAAATCGGGAGCATTAAACAGCTGACTATCCAGCATAAGCTCGGTAACCTGAAGGTCAATTCCCTTAAACAGGTAGTTCTTTTCCTGTCCTTTGGCTTTATGATCCAGGGCCACTGTACCGTCTTCAAGTTTCAAGCGATGGATGACCAACTCCTCCAGAGTATTCTTCAGCAGTGTATTAACCACCATTCTCGCCGTTTTTTCGGTAAGAGAGTCCTGGGCGGTGGTGTCCTTTGGAGTTTGGGTCAATTGAATTTTGAGCGCTGGCCGGTTGATCAGAAGCTCATTTACTTCTACCACATTTTCCAGATAGGCTTGTACAAAGTCAATTTTATCCAGCTTAAACTCGGGAACATACAAGTTGATCTGCCGAATGGAATCGGGAAGTGAGTCGACAACGGGCTCAATTTTGAAATTGTAGAATTCCAGTTTTCTATCCGTGGTGGACAGGAAAAAACGGGAAAACGACATTTGGTGAATTGAATCGGGAAGAAGGAAGGTTTGTCCCTTGGAGTTGAGCTCAAAATCTTCAGTAAACATGAGCTTTTCGTCCTCATCCATGATATTCTCCGAAACTTCAAAATCCCGAATTCGGAAGGAAAACGAATTGAACCGAAAGACTTTGTGAAAATCTTTGGTCTGCAGGTAGTAGGCCATTTTTGCATCCTCTACCGCCACATCCCGTAGCTTAAATACATTGAGGTACTGCGTGACCACCCGATAGAGATCCCCAGACATCTTGGCGATTTTGATCTCCGTTTTTTTCACCCGCTTGTTGAGCACCTTAATCGTCGGCTGCTTAATCGTAGCTGACTTGATATCAAGCTGATTGTTGAGGAAGATTTCCCATTCGCGATCCAGCTTGAGTTCCAATTCTTCCACCGAAATACCATAGTGAAATTGGTTTTTTACCAGTGAAGTATCAAAGTCTACCAGGGAGGTTGTATCCTTGGGATAGTAGTGGAAATCGTAGAGACGGAGGGTCTGGGTAAAAATGTTGAAGCGTAATTTTTTATACCTCAAGTGGTATTTTCCTTGCGTTTGCTCATCCACCATGTCGGTTAAAATCTCCCGAACCAATTGGTCGGTGTAGTGGTGGAAAACCCGCTGTAAGGGTAGGATTAATGCGGCACACAGGATTAATATGGCTCCTGTAAGAATGATCCAGTATCGTTTTTTGAGCTTGGGAAACTTGGGGATACGCGCCACTATACGAATGTAAAGTATACACTAAAACGGGGAATAGTTGTCTTTTGGTTTTATTGCATAGCTAATTCTTAATAATATTTGCTGTCCGAAGAATCGAATCCAAGCGTGAAAATAGTAGCTCCCATATCCCCTTTTGAAGCTGAAATTCAACTTCCGGTTTCCAAGAGTCTGATGAACCGAGCCCTGGTGATTCAGTCCTTGAGCGGAGGACGGGTAAAAGTGGCACAGCTACCCGATTCTGACGATACGCAAAAGATGCAGGAAGCCCTCCAAAATGCAAGTGATCATATTCACTGCGGAGATGCAGGAACGGTTGCTCGATTTGTATTGGCGGCAGCCTGTACTTGGAACCGCGAAGTGACTCTGGCAGGAACGGAGGCTTTGCAAAAACGGCCTATGGGTCCTTTGGTAAATGCTCTCCGCCAATTGGGGTTTTCATTGGACTATTTGGGAAAAGAGGGATGCCTGCCAATTCGGATAAATCCCCAAAAAGCAAACGAAATTCGACCCACTGTCAGTATTCAGGCTGACGTCAGTAGTCAATTTATTACGGCCCTATTACTCATTGCGCCAACGCTTAGCCAAGGCCTTACCCTGCACTTGGAGGGCGAGCCAGCTTCCCGATCTTACCTGGAAATGACCCTGAATCTGTTGCGTAAAACCGGAATTCAGGTAGAGTGGAAGGGATCCATCATTCGAGTGGAACCGGGAGCATTTAAAGCTCAAACTTTGACCGTGGAGCGTGATTGGAGCTCGGCTGGTTACGGATTTGAAATGGTGGCTTTATGGCCTGGTAGCAAAATTCAGTTCCCGGATTTGTCGCTGGATTCCCTGCAAGGAGACACGAAAATGGTTCCCTTATTTCAGCGTTTTGGGGTTATCGTTACTGAAAATGAGAAAGGAGTGCACATTTTCTCCAAAGGCAACGAAACTGCGCAAGTATTCGATTGGGACTTTTCCCTCATTCCAGACCAAGCCCAAACTCTAATGGCCACGCTATGTGGGTTGTATCAGGAAGGTTTTTTTAGAGGCCTGCAAACCTTGCCTTTAAAAGAGACCAATCGGATTTCAGCCATGCAAATTGAACTGGCGAAAATTGGAGCTCGTTTGCGAGAGGAAGGTCAGGGTTGGAAGTTATATCCGGGGCCGGTAACTGATCACACTCCCCATTTTAAGACCTACAACGACCACCGCATGGCCATGAGTCTGGCCCCATTGGCCTTAACTTTTGGAGAGGTGGAAATAGAAAACCCCGAGGTGGTTCATAAATCCTATCCCGATTACTGGAGGCACTTACAACAAATTGGATTCAAGCTTATTTCATGAAGATACTTCTGCTGGATAACTACGATTCTTTCACCTACAACTTGGTGGACTACCTTGAACAAAATCAGGGCGTATCGGTTACGGTTATACGCAACGATGAATTAAACCTGGATCAACTGGCTGATTTTGATCGCTTAGTGATTTCTCCTGGGCCCGGATTACCTGAGGAATCTGGAATGCTGATGGAGGTGATTGAAAAAGCCCACCAAAGCATGCCCATTTTTGGCGTGTGTTTAGGCCTTCAAGCTTTAGGTATGTTTTTTGGAGCACAATTAGAAAATTTAGACCAAGTCATTCACGGTGAAAGCTTGCCGATGGAAATATTGGACCACGAGGATCCTTTGTACAAATCCATTCCATCACCTTGCTGGGTAGGTCATTATCATTCTTGGGCGTTGGCATCACATACGATTCCAGATGATTTGATCGTTACTGGTAGATCGGAGTCGGGGGTGGTTATGTCTTTCAGGCATCGGGAGCTCCCTATTTGGGCCGTGCAATTTCATCCCGAGTCGGTGTTGACGCCGCATGGCTTGCAGATGATAAAAAATTGGATTGAAGGGACATCATAATGGGAACGGTTAGGCAAATGATTGGAATTTTTGCCCTGGTGCTGCTGGGGTTAAATTCACTAATTGCCCAATCCGATTCGACTTTTACCCTCTACGGACAAGTGCTCGATAGCCTTTCCGGGCAAGCCATTCCCTACAGCAACGTGTATGTAAAAAACACGCTAAAAGGAACCCTTACCAATGAGCATGGCCACTTTTACCTCAAAATGACCCAGGGGGATAAGAAGGATACACTTCAATTCTCGCTAATGGGTTTTGAACCTTTGGAGATTCCCTTAACTGCCTCAACACCTCAGCCCTTAATGGTTTACCTTACACCCTCTCCGGTGCAGCTGAAGGAGGCGATTGTACTTCCCTTGGAGCCCGAAGACTACGTAAAAAAGGCCATTATCAAAATGGCAGAAAACTTCCCAGATACAGCTTACAATTCAACGCTGTATTACCGCGAAATTTTAAAAGAAAACGAGCATTACAATCAATATACGGAGGCTTTATTGGATGTGTACAACCTGCCCTATTCAGGAACTCCGAGTGATACGACTCAAATCCGAATAAAGGCGGGTAAGGAATACGACGATCTCAGTGAGATTGAATTTATGCAAGGTTTTGCTGAGAAGCAGAAAAAGAAGTATTACAAAAAGCAAAAGAAGAAGGGAAACGAGGTGGTGAAGTCTGACGTAAAGGGCTTTACTCCGGAGTTTATCAACCCCTATTGGATTTTGGATTCTAATCTGGTGAGAAAACGTCAAATGTTTTTAGACACCAATGATTTTAAGCTGTACGACTACAAGTTTAGCCACATTTCTAAGCTGGATGATAAACGGGTGATGTGCATCGAGTTTGATCAAAAAGACAAAGTACGAGACCCGCTCTTTGCGGGTACCATTTACCTGGAAGAAGAGTCCTTGGCCATTGTTGCCCTGGAATTTCACTTGAGCGAAAAAGGGAAGAAATACCTGATTCCCGGATATGCCAAGCCCGTGATGTGGGCCATGCGGCTAAAAGTTTCCCCACCGCTGTTTGGTGCCTTTATTCGGAACCGGGAAATCAATGGAAAGTGGTACCTCGAGTACATCAAGTTTACCATGGACGCAGAGCTCACCAAGAAATACTACTTCGACGATGATCACCATAGTCGATTTACCGGGGAGCAGATTTTAGTAGTTGTAGATCGTGATTTGGGTGGTGCTGAAACCTTTCCTGCTGAGGAAATAGCCTTGAAAACGAAACCGATACGGAAGCAGCTAAAAAAAGACTCCGCCCAAGTAAATTGGACGGAGTATAGCAGGATTCAACCTCCTAAAAACCTGGAGGAGGGTCAAAAACAATAAAAATTTATGAGGGTTATTCAACACCCTATGATCGTCTCCGATCTTCGCACACCCAAAACTATGCATGCATAGCAAAGTGAGGGTTAAGAAACGGTTATCTCGCCCTTTTTTGCGATCAAATGCAAATACGATGTTTTCGAGGTTTGCTTAAAACTGGATGGCAGCTCCCAATTGTACAGCACTCATACGTTCGTATCCCACTTCGAGGAAAACGCCAAAATTGGAGTTGAGTTTATACTTGGCTCCAGCGTGAAGTCCAGCAAGAAGACCAAAGTCAGCAGAGGTTTCCACGATACCTGGAAAAGAGGTTGTTTCATGCAGCTTTTCGGTACGAATTCGCCAGCCCAATGAAAAGCGTCCATAAAGATCCACCTCATCTGGCACAGGCAAGTAACGGCCCCAGTGAAAAGAAGTGCGAGCTCCGAAATAGTAGTAGCTGTATCTCCAGAAATAGTTGGCATTGACGCCTACATATTTTTGCGATTGAGACATTCCGTAGCCTACAAAACCACCCACGCTAAGCATGTCGTGAAAGCCAAATTCGGCATTCATAATAAGGGGAGGAACCAAGGTAGATCCCACCATTTCATCTCCCAGCCCAACGGAGGGCATCAAATAAATTTCTCCTTTGTTGTGTCCTTTGCTTCGCTGGGCTTTTTGGGTTTCATCCAAGGCATCTGAGAGCTGAGCCTGTGCGGATAGACCACCAAAAAGGATAAGAATTAATAGACCATAAGTTTTCATTCCTGTCATTTTTAGGTACTTAAATATCCGCGCGAAATCAAGGCAAACTTACAGCAATTGCCTTGGATGAAGGGTACGAAATTTTCCGGATTGCCCGTCTTTTTTACCGGGAAAAACGGAGCTTATTCCTTAATCAAACGAAGGGTTTTTAACTCACCGTCAGACAGGACCTTAAGGGTGTAAGTTCCATTTGCCAGATGCTGAACATTCCACTCCAATCGATCAACTCCACCGGTTTTGTGCTCCGCAACAACTTTGCCAGAAACGTCTAACAGGGTCAAACTAATCTCTGATTTGGGTGCGCTAAACACTAAGGTGTAAAGGCCGTCTCCCGGGTTCGGGTAAATGATCAGGTCACCGGCATCAGATTGATCTTCAATCGACAGGAAAGATGTTTTACAAGCTGAGGTGTCTACGCAATTTCCAGCAGTTACTTCCACAGCATAGCTTCCTCCTTGAGTTGGAGTATACTGTTTGCTTGTTGCGCCGGAAATGGGCGCCCATTGTTGATCGCAGTTCAACCATTGATATTGGGCAGAGGCTTCCGCTACTTCCATCGTTCCGGATTGTTCGGTTAGGCTTACATCGATTTTCTTCACCTGAACGGTTACCTGGTCCGAACCTACACATTGATTTACATCGCGACCTGTTACCGTATAGGTTTGGGTTTCTGTAGGGAAGAAGGGAACGCCATCCTGTACGCCCGAATCCCAGGTGTAGGAAAGGGCTCCAGATCCGGTGAAAATCACGGACTCGCCTTCGCAAATTTGAGTTTTGTTTACCTGGGCGCTAACCGTCGGTTTAGAAGTACATTCACGGAAAGCATAGGTATATCGGTAAGTTTCGGTAGTGTCATTGTGGTCGCCAATGGCATAAACCTTAAAAAAGATCCGAGTACCTTCAGGATATCCAGGAATGGCCTGATCACTTTTCCAGGTGCTATCTTGCTGCAAAGTGAAGCTTATGGTTTTATCCAGTTGAGTGCTGTCTTTCGACCATTTTAGGTAAACCTTACTGAGGTTGCCGGAATAAGAAATCATACTTTCCACATCCATAGGCAGGCCTTCAACAGGTTGAAGATCGGTTGGCTTTTCGGTAGGAATAACGGTTAAAATTTTGGGGTAATCCACGCGGTTTACCAGGGAGGCTTCCCACAATCCTCTTCCCCAGGTTGCGGCTCTTAGGGTGTTGCTTCCGTATTGAATTTCCAGGTCTCTTACCGTTACGCTGGGCAATCCTTCGCCAAGCAATTGCCACACGGTGTCTTTCATGGCCTTGTAGTAAACACCAATTTCGCCACCAGCATAGATGTAGTTTTCCGGTGAATGATCGATGATCAATGACGAAACAGGAATAGGCGACAAGTTGTAGCTGATGTTTTGCCAGGTTTGCCCCAGGTCGGTAGACATATATACACGGCGGTTGTTATCGTCATGTCGATCATAGGCGATAAACAGGGTGCTGTCGCGATCGGGGTGGAAGGTGATGGCGGAAATGGAGTAAAAGGTGGGAACGTTGTTGGAAACGTCGGTCATGGTTTTTCCGCCGTCCATAGAAATCGCTAATTCATCATTTCTAACAAAGGCGAGAATTTGCGTGTTGTTGCTGGCTATGGCGGCCAGTTTTGGAGTTCCCACGGCAGATTTGCTAATGATTTGCCAATTGGTTCCAAATTCAGTGGTTTTGTAAACATCGTATCCGATGGAATATACCGTAAATGGATCGTTGGGGTCAAAAAGCAGTGGAGCGACCCAATCCATGGTTCCCGGGTGGTACCCATTCTCGTAGGACCAGCCTCCATCTTTGGCCCAGTAGCGACGACCATTTTGTACACTTCCCATTACCCAGTCGGCATTAAGCGGATGAACGAAACATTCCATTCCATCGCCGCCGTACCATTCGACCCATCCGGTGTCGGTACGAACGCTGGTTCCGTTGTCCTGTGATCCGCAAACGGTATAATCGGCCTGCGATTGGCTTACTCCGGCGCGGTAGTTTTCACGAATTCCCGTACCGTCACTGATCCGTGTCCAGGTTTTTCCATTGTCGGCACTTTTGGCCAAATAGCCATCCGATCCCACGTAAAAAACGCCATTGATGCAATCCGCAACGCGGGCATCGGCATGGATGTAATTGGTTTGTCGATTACTGCCCGGACTTCCTGTATTCCAATAGGTAGCTTGAGTAAGCGTTCGTCCACCATCGCTGCTTCTAAACAGGTCTTCGAAACCATAAATTATCTTTGAAGTATCTACGTCTGATACGGCGAAACCGCCTCCACCTTCATAGTAAGAAGGTTTACCAATAAACGTATAGCTAACTCCGGCATCTTCCGATTTCCACATTCCGCTATGGGAGGCAAACCAAACGCAATCGGGGCACTGGGGGCGGGTAACAAGGGCTACGTCCCGTTGTCCTTTGTTCAGGAGGGTAGTAGAGCGATTAAAGTTTTGCCCGCCATCCAAAGAGCGGTAAACCCGGTTGTAGCTACTTAAATTGAAGCCTAAACCTCCATAAGCGTAGACAATTTGATCATCCGTAGGGTGAAAAGCCAATCGGTTAACAAAGCGTGTGGTGATCTGCGTACGTGTTTGCATTCTATCCGTTGAGCGGTACAAGCCGCCGGAAGTTGCTACAAACATGAGGTTAGCGCTATGTGGGCTAAAAACGATGGTGCTCACTCGATCTGATTCCTGAAATCCACCAAAGCTGTTGGATGGATTAAACCAGGTCGTGTTCCAGGTCATACCACCGTCGGCGGAAAGGTAAACTCCATGAGAATATCCGTTATCCGCATTTCTAACATTGATCCAAACCGAGTCTGGGTTGGTGGGTGATACACAAATAACGTCCACCCCACTTGCAGGCAGTGTATCCGTCGTGTTCTGCCAGTTTGTTCCTCCGTCTGTGGTGCGCCAAAAGCCACCACTTCTTGATCCAATGTAAATTCTCTGGTCATTTTTAGGGTCTACATAAAAGCACTCCACGCGTCCAATACCAGCGGCGTAATGCAAGGAAATGTTATTGGCATCATAAGGGCCTAAATCTTTCCAGGTATTGTTTTGCGAAGATCTACTGGCAGAAGCCGGAAACTCCGATTGGAACTTATGGTAGCCTTTGGAAACGAAGTGAGGAGATATTTTAGAACGATCACCTGAAGGAAAGAAGTGACCTTCCTGGCGATATTTCCAGCGTTGATAGGTTTTCCATCCCGATACTTGACCCTGTTCGTCAAAGTACTTTTCAGCGGAATCTACCACTTCATAAAAGTTGTATCGGTAATCGTTCATCATGTCCTGGTAAGTCTGGGCCAGGGAAACGGTTGACATCAAAAGTGCCAAGGTTGCAGTAAGCAGAGTAATTTTCATCGTAGCGTCTTAGGGGCATGCAATATAGCCGCCAATAGAACTTCAGAAAGACTGGTTTTAGGAACTCCCCTTTTCGATTTGCCGACCCTGAATTAGAAAAAGCTAAAGTCACTTTTCCTCATGATTTTAAAAAGAAAGATGAATTGATTTATGCATTAATTTTGTTGAAATTAAACCGTTATGAAATCCACATTTCAGGTAGGAGGGGTACCGGAACATTTTAATTACCCCTGGCAAGTGGCGATCGAACGTGGAAAATTCAAACCCGCTGGATTAACCGTTAAATGGTCAGATTATCCGGGTGGAACTGGAGCCATGTGTTCGGCGTTACGTGAAGGAAAGCTGGATATCGCTATCCTCCTTACCGAGGGTATCACCACAGATATTATCAAGGGCAATTCGTCTAAAATTGTTCAATTCTACGTCAATTCTCCATTGCGATGGGGCATTCATGTGGGAGCTCAATCATCCATTCAGCATCTTGATGAGTTGAAAGGGAAGAAGTATGCCATCAGTCGATTTAAGTCGGGTTCGCACCTCATGTCTTTTGTGCACGCATCTCAGTATGGTTGGCAGATTCAGGAAGACGATTTTGAATTGGTAAAGGATTTGACCGGAGCCCGGGAAGCACTCTCTACCAATGGAGACCTGGCCTTCTTATGGGAGAAGTTTACTACCCGCCCCTTTGTGGATAACGGAGAGCTTAGATATTTGGGAGAATGCAAAACTCCCTGGCCATGTTTCGTAGTTGCCGTTCGGGAGGAGGTGTTGGAAAACAACGCCGATCAGGTTCGTCAAATCCTTCGGCTGGTCAATGAAACTTGCCGGGAAGTGAAAAACGACTCTCGGGTTCCCGAAATTTTGGCTTGGCGCTACAACCTTAAATTGGGCGATGCCCGAGAATGGTTCAACGAGGTAGAATGGACCGGAGCCCCGGACTTGAAGCTCGATTCCCTGGAAAAAGTATTGAATACCCTTTGCGATCTTCGTATTATTGAACAACCTGTTCCTGTTGAGGAGTTAACTCACCCCATAGATGAACAGGATTTGATTTGTCAATAATTCGAATTTGGAGCGAACCCATTTCTTAAACCACCTCAATCTCTTTTTGACCTTTTTGGGGCTTGTCCTGTCCGTGTTGACCGGGAAGGCTCAGGAATATCAATACGAGCATTTTTCTTCGGAAGACGGTCTTCCCAGCCTGGAGTGCCACTACATCATTCAGGATCAAAAAGGCTATATCTGGATCGCCACAGACCAAGGCATAGCACGTTACGACGGGCAAGACTTCAAGGTTTTTTCATCCAAAGACGGACTTAAAAACAACTTTACTTTTCGATTATTTGAAGATGGTCAAGGGCGAATATGGTTTATGACCTACGACCAAATGATCTACTACATTGAGAATGACTCTTTACATGCCTGGCCCCATAATGATAAAGTAGAGCAGGTGTTTGCAGGTGGAATTGGATTAATTAATGCTCGGTTTCACGATGGCATATTAGACCTTTATTTGAGAAGCTCAGAAGACCCTTGGACTATTTCTCAACTGGATTTGCAAACCGGTGAAATAAGTCAGTTTAGCCTTGATCACGATAACATCACTATGTTTCTGAAGGACTCCTTCACCTATGACGTGGGAGTCATGCAGCTTGAGGATATAGCTCGGGACGATACAACTATTCGAGAGACTGTTTTTCTGGAGCATCCTGAGCCTTTAAGGTTTGATCTTCCTGAGTTTGGGCAAGTGGCTTATGATCAAATGCGAGTTAGTGGGATCATCAATAAAAAGGGACAGACCATTCTGCACATCCTGGATAATCTGATTGTTATTGAGGATGGAGAAGTCATCTTTAGAAAGCCATTAAAAGGTTTTTTCGTAGGAACTTTATTTCTGGAAAATGACTCTACCTTTTGGGAAGGGCAGGAAAGCACGAACCCCATTCGGGTTCAGTTTTCTTTGACCGCAGGGACCGTAAAGGTGGAGGAGATTAATTTACCGATTCCGGGCGCGGTTCATTTTTTGAAAGATCGAGATGGTGGAGTTTGGATTAATTCGGTAAAAAAAGGGGTGTTTTATCTCCCACAACCGGCGGTTAGAAAACTCGATTTAGGCCCATTTTCAAATGATGTTGTAAGTTCTATCGAAGTATTTGGAGATCGGGTTTTTGTAAGCACTCATTCGGGCCTACTTCTTCAGCTGGATAAGGAGAGCTTTTCCTTAATTGAACAAGAAAAGATATCAGAACGAATTTCAGATATAATACAATTCAAGGGCGTCCTTCATATTGCTGGAAATCCAACCATATCTTCTTGGAAGCCAAGGGCAGATTTTCACTATCAAGTAGGCCTTACTGGCTTTTCTAACGTTGGAGAAAATCTCTACACCTACAACCAAGCCGGGTATTTCGAATATTCTATTGACGATCGCGAATGGATCGATGTGCGAAATACATTGGGCGAAATGGGAAGAGTTACTGCTGTTGCGGAATACATGGACACCTTATTCATAGGTGGAATCTATGGCATTCGTACCGTTAAAGACAACCAGATTTTTCCCACCTCTACCATTGGCCCATCCTTTACCATTAGAGATTTAAAAACCACCTCACAGGGCTTAGTTATGGCCACTGCTGGCGGAGGATTAGTCGTATACGACCAAGGGCAATATGAAATATTCAATACGGAAAATAGCGCGGTAATCTCGGATTTTATCAATCACATTTTGTTGGATGGGGAATCCATTTGGTTGTCAACGGGCGCCGGAATCCAACAAGTTCAGTTGAGTGCAGCGAAGGATAGTCTGATTAGCTTGAGACAATATTCTCGATACAATGGCCTACCAAGTGGTGAGGTGCTGCGCGCCAAGCGAGTAAACAACCAAATGTTAGTGGCTACTAAGAAAGGGTTATGTTCTATTTCGCTCAATAGTAAACAGCGTAGAAGTACGCCACCTATTTACTTGAAGTCGGTAAAAATTAATGGTGAGCCGGCATTGCTGGACAAAGCACTGAATCTTACCTACAAACAAAACAACCTGGAGATTGCCTACAGCAGCCCCTCTTTTGCTTCCAAGGGCAAAACCGAATACCAATACCGACTGTTGGGAGCTGATGATCGATTCTTGACTTCCTCTCTGCCCAAAGCAACCTTGCTGGGTTTGCCTGCTGGTGAGTACACTTTTGAGGTTTACGCTATCAATCGATATGGCTTGAGAAGTGAACAACCGGCTACTTTTCAGTTTCGGATTTATCCCGTTTTCTGGGAAACCTGGTGGTTTCGGATTGGCGCTTCGGTGGTACTCATTCTACTGGTGGCGGGTTTTGTCAAAATGCGTTTGAATCAAGAGAAGAAAAACAATGAGATGCTGCTGTCGCTCAATGAATTGAAGCAGAAAGCACTCAATGCGCAAATGAATCCTCATTTCATATTCAATTCCTTGGGCAGTATTCAAAACCTCATTTTGGATAATCGAAACGATGAAGCTGAATTCTACCTCACTCGATTTTCCAGGTTGATGCGAAAAATGTTGAATGTTTCAGAGCGGTTGTACAATCCTCTCAAGGACGAATTAAGCATTCTGGAAGAATACGTCACGTTGGAAAACCTCCGGTTTAATCAGGCCATTGAGGTCAAAATTGAAATTGAACCGGGGTGGATAGCGGAAAGTGCCAGGTGCCTACTATGTTGTTTCAAACCTTGGTGGAAAACGCAGTTATTCACGGCATTTTGCCTGCTCAACGCAAGGGACTTATTTGGGTGCGTGTACGTCGAATTGGTGAAGACATGTTTGAGGTCACCATCGAGGACAACGGTATCGGAATCAAGAAATCAACCGAACGAAAACGAGAGAAAAAGAAAGCCTATCAATCAAAAGGTACCCGCATTATTGAGGCTCGCCTTCATGCCCTGTCAGAACTGGGGAGAAAGAATTACCAAATCAATTTTAGCGACCTCAGCGATACGGGTGCAGAAGGCACGCGAGTCACCTTGATTATTCCCGTTCTCGGTGAAGAAGGGTTGAATGACGATTAGTTTAAGATTGGGTGACGCGGTAAAAGCTGCCCTTTTCCAGTTTGTAAGTAAACCCGCCCAGCTCGATAGTTTCTCCGTCATTTAGTTCAATCAGATTTTTTAGGTCTTCTTCCATGGTATGAATCGAACCACCGGTTTCCCGGGCAATTTTCAAGTAATCGGGATGAACACTACCCCAGCCTCCACAGATCACTACGCGCACCGGACTTTTGATTTGATTCAACAAACGAATGTCTTTAACAGGTGCCCAGCTATCCGCAATGAGAACCACTTCCTGGTAATACTCTTGTCCCTTCATACCTTCGATCAAGGCTTCGATGTTGTTTTCAGGACCGTCTCCACCGCCTCCGTTTCGCATGGTTTCCTGTGCCAAAGCTTTTACATCTGGATAGCTCGAAAAATTGCCTTGATAAATCCCACCGGTGCTTCCAATTACTTTTTCGCGATCAGGCGTCCAATTCCCATCATTGAAGAAGACAAAGGATTTTACCCGGTCGTCGTTGCTATTGAGTTGCAACCAGGTTAAAATCTGAGCTACGTAAGGGTACATGCTTCCAGTCAGATCCGCTGTAATTAACATGTCCTTCCACTCCGGGTGACGGCCCATAATCTTAAAAATGGTAGAATCAATTTGATAATCCCGACGAACGATGGGAACGGGTAGTTCGGCAAAAGTTGAGGTGTGGTAAACGGTTGTTGAGCTCCCAATAACTACCCGAATTCCTCCGGAAACAGTATCTACAATAGCATCTTTGGGAAGGGTTTTTAAAAGGTCTTCCATGAATTCCGTGTACATCGGTGCCACTACCGCTGATGTATCATCGGATGGGACATCTTCTATCATGGATAGTTCGGATGTAGAAGGACTCGGTGTTGGAATAATCGCTTCTGGAACTTTTCCGCTGAGCAAGGATTCTAATTTTTTCCATTCCTCCTTTCGGGTTTCCGGGGTGGGAGTTGGTCTGTAGGTAATCACCAAGCCGTGAAACAGATCCCTGGCCTCTTGTTCCGAAGGACAGTTCATTTGCCGAATCACCCGGGTAAATACCTGAGATAGATCCAATTCAGGCTTAGCTGTTTCGAGTGCTTTCAGCCGTCTTCCATTCAAAGATTTTAGGTTGATGCCTTTGGGGTAATCGGTACATACGATTTCAATTTTGAGAATGCTGGATGCGTCCAGAGCTCTGAGTTCTTCGGTAATCGAAAAAGAGGATTTCCCAAATTCCATGGGAAGGTAGAGTTGCTCACCAGACTCAAGTACTGGTCGATAGGTCGGTTGTTCAAATTCGGGAATCGAGGCCAACAGGGAAACCTGGGCCAGAAGAATGAAAGCTGCTAACAAAACTTTTTTCATGGTAGTCATTTTTATGTGGTTATGGTGTATTTTGCAGCTTTATACCCATCCAGGCCAAAAGGTAAACCGGCAATCAAAAAAAATTTTTCTCAGTTTACCTTTTCGATCCTTTTGGTATGAACCTAAAACCGTGAGCAAGGAAGATAAAATACGGGCCAAGCTAATTCAGGGAGATTCCCGTGTGTTTGCCTACTTGTATCGCGAATACTACACAATGGTTCAATACCTGGTAACTCAAAATAGCGGAGACGATGCGGCGGCTCAGGATCTCTTTCAGGAGGTAATGGTCGTGCTTTACGAAAAGGCAAGGGACGAAAAATTACACCTGACGGCAACCATTAAGACCTTTATTTATTCCATTGCTCGCAACCTTTGGTTGAAGGAATTAAGAAAGCGAAAGTCGGAGTTGAATTTTAAGGACTATGAACGCTATCTGGAGGAAGAGCAAACCGACGATGAAGAAGAAGAGGTGGAAGGCCTACAACAAAAGTTAGATGCCTGCCTCGAAAAGTTGGGCGATCCTTGTAAGACTTTACTCATTCGCTTCTATTACTTTAAGAAGAGCGTCAAAGAATTAGCAAAAGAACTGAAATACGCCAATCCCGAAACGGTAAAGGCTCAGAAATACAAATGCATGAAACGTCTCCGTAGCCTGGCTGCCGGGACTTTGTAAACGATGGAACTCAACGATCAGGACATAGCGCAAATAGAGGCTTACCTACTAGGTGAGTGCAGCTCCGAAGAGCGGGCCGCCTTGGAGCAGCGTGTGCAATCTGATCCCGAGTTTGCCGCTGAATTCCAAGCCTATCAGCAACTGCATAAGGGAATTAAAGAGCATGCTCGTCAAGCATTTAAAGCAAACATTGCCGCTGTAGGAGCCAAAGTGATCGCCAAAGGAGATATGAACTCCTACAAGCCGAAGCTGAAGCCCGGTGGTGGTGGCGGAATTGGTAACGGTATTTTCACCATTATGGCGATAGGCCTTGTGCTTGCGGTAGGTGGTTATTGGGCCGGTTCTCAATACCTGTTCCCTGAAGGATTACCTCCTTTGATCGAACAAGAAGTAATTCAGGATACTGTGGAAGTGATTGAGCCCGCTCCTTTCCAACAGCCAGAGCCTCAAGTGAAGTACGATACTCAGGAGGTAACCATCGTTCATCGACGTACGCTCATGATTACTCCCGATGGTGACACCGTGGAAGTTACCGGGTCGGCTCAGGATGCCATTGATGAGATTAATGCTTCCGAAGGAGTTACTGTAGATTCGGTATACACCATTGAACGCCTTCCTTGATCGATCGTCGATAATTCCCAGGCTTAACATACGAATAGGGCTCCTTTAGCGTGAATTGGATAATTTTAATCCCTCAAATTTGGAAAGTATGAAGCGTTCAGCCCTTATCGTATCCTTAACCGTTTTGTCGGCATCCTTGTTTTTCAGCTCTTGCGAAAAAGCCAAACAAAATAGATCCACGGACACCTCTGAAGATTACTCGCTTTCGCAGGCCATGTCCGATGATCTCTACAAGGTTATCGACCAAGCTTCATCAGAGGAAGCAGGGGTCCGCTCTTCGGGATCTTTATCCTGTGCCACCATTACTTTATCTCCCGCATTACCGGATAGTACCTTTCCAAAAACACTGACTATCGACTTCGGGTCATCGAATTGCACGGGCAATGACGGCATTAGAAGACGGGGTATTGTTCAAGTGGAGTATACCGGACGCTATCGGGATGAAGGAACGCAAATTACCGCGACCACGACCAATTACTATGTCAATGACCATCAGGTTATAGCCAATAAGAAAGTAAAAAATGCAGGCCGAAATTCTTCAGGTAACCTGCATTTCGCAATTGAGGTTGATGGAAAAGTGATCACTTCCGATGGGAATGAAATTGTATGGCATTCAGCTCGCTCGAGAGAATGGATTGCAGGTGAAAACACCACCTGGTGGTCCCACGGATGGGCTGGCGTAACGGATGATGTTTATTCCATAAACGGGCAGGCCACAGGAACCAACAGAAACGGAAAAAATTACTCTGCCATCATTACCAAAGCACTGATTTATCAGGTAGGATGCCGCTGGATTAAAGAAGGTACACTTGAAATTCAGCCAGATGATTTGACCTTGCGAAAAGTGGACTTTGGAAGCCGCTCAGAAGGGTGTAATAACCAGGCCACGGTGGAAATAGGTAATCGCAGCTACGATATCGAAATGAGATAAAAAAAACGCACCCCGAAGGATGCGCTCTTTTCTGTTGGATGGTTTGATGCTAATCAACTATTCCACAACCACCTTTCTAATTGCGGAACGTCCGTTTGATTGGATTCTTACGGTATAAACACCAGTTCTTAAGTTCTCCGTTGACACTTCATGCAACCGTTCATTTACGTCGATGGATGATTGAATAACTCGACCGTTTTGGTCAATAAGGTGGTAGGAGTATTCCATGCCATCTGGAGATTCAATGGTAAATTGTCCATGTGCCGGATTGGGGTACACCTGGAATTCTTCTCCCTCAAAAGTCTGATCAGAAATGCTGGTGGTTCCCGGTGCTGCGGGTGCTCCTTGGTTTGGGGATCCTCCATTGTTGGTTGATGGTGGAGCCACGGGAGGAGGAGGAGGGGTACAGTGCGGGTGAGGAATGTATACTTCCTCGGTAAGGGAGTCGGATGGTAGGTAACAACTGCCCATATCAATTTCGAATTCAACGGTTCCAGTCGCCATCCCTCCAGCATGAGAATGACAGCTAACGCTCAGCACGTTGTTGGTTGTTCGGTAGCTTACACCGTTTACTTCCCAGTTGTAGTAAGAAATGTCATAACCATTCCATCCATCATGTGGAGCTACAAAGTGTACAATTCCTGCATTAGAATGCTCGTGCAAAGTGGAGAGGTAGTTACAGTCTACAGTACCTCCACATGGGGGCAAAATAATTTTCCAATCGAAGTCGCCATAAGGACTATTCAATATGGATACATCGAGGATGGTACCGTCATATTTCTGTACGGTGAGCAAAATTCCATCGGCGTAGTTCTTTACTCCATAATTGCCTTGAAGCGTCATTCGATTGCTTCCGTTACCGCAGTTTACACAGCTCGTTGGCAAGTCGGAAGGTTGGGCTACCATACCATAACTAATAATATCTTGGATCTCGGTCCAGGGAACATTGTTTCCGTTCATGTCATAAAGCCATAGGTTGTAGGAATGATTGTAAGGCTTATAGGAGCAGGAGGCATTTCTCAAAGGGGAATTGTGGTGACCAACTGGTGCCAAGGGAGCAGTCATACCGCCGCCGCCAAAATAGTAGTTGAAGGCATCCAAATATCCTCCACAGCAGGTTTGGTTAGTGGGGTGGTGAGGGTCGTAGCTCCAAATCAAACGGCAGTAGCTCGGCTCTGCATAGGTGGATGAAGCTGAGGTTTTTTTCCAACGACCCACAGCTAAGGTAAAGTTGGATAAGCTGGAAATAAGACCATCGCATGGAGCTCCAAACGATCCTTGGTTGGCCAATCTCCAATCTCGGTGATCAACGGTGTACATGTCTGCATAGGCCACCTGACTGGTGAAATCTTTTCCGCTACCTTGAGAACGGCCCACTTCTACCGTAGCGTTGATGCTTCCTTGATTGTTAACAATGGTGGTTCCATTTGGCTGGGTTCCCGTGTTGACCATTCGATCCAGGGCTTCAATGATTTCCACAGCGCTCTGTGTCATTTTGATGTGTGGCGTTCCCTGGCTGAACCCTGAGGTGCCAACCAATAGAGAAAACCCGACGGCGAGTAATGATTTTTTCATAGTGATAGTTGTTGAATTTATTAGGACTTGGTTTATTTATCCAATTCTAAATTAAAGCAACTGAATACCAGTGTTTTGGGTTGTTTTGCGGGTTGCGATGAATCCTTTGTGGAAACCGTCAAATTTTTTGTGAAGTGCTAAAAAGGAAGATGCGAGGTGAGCATTACCGGGTTATGTGCCGAATAAAAATGGCTAAAGCCAGCAAAATCGGAATGCCCAAAATGGAGTAGACGGGAAACCACGAGATTGCGGTTAAAGCCAAAATTCCCAAGCCGATGAAGGCCAGAATGTGGTATAACCCTTTTTTGAGGTCGTTCTGATAATACCCATCCACCAAATAGAGGAGCAGGGGAACCAAGGAAAGATAAAGAAGAGACCAGGCCAGGAGGGTCATGGGAAGGCATTATTTTCCCTAAAAATACAGTTTATCAAGTAGTTTGGCCAGGCCTATTCCTTGAAGTAAAGGTTAAACAGTTTTTTAGGTCCCACATGCATTCTCAAGATCCAAAAACTGTTGAAAATGAGAAAGGTGATGAAAAGGATTAAGAGTGTCGCCAAGCCTTGGATCGAGCTTAGGTTATGAAAGTTGTGTTTCAAGGCTTCTCCCGCCAATTCACCCGTGAAGAGCGCCTTTATACCATGTTCTAAAAAAGTAAACAACACATAGCCGACCAAATAAATCAAACTGCGAAAAAGGATCCGGCTTCGGTTTTTGACGTCATACCTTTTGGTTACCGCCAGTTTGTCTAGCAAAACGACCACCTTGCCCAATACCAGCGAGGATACAATCACATTGATAAACCCGGAATAGTGAATTTCATATTGGGCTAAAAAGGCCTTTTTCATCACCAAAAAAACGAGGAAACAGAAAAAGAAGAATAGGGTAATGGATAGCACTTCCTTGAGCTCTTCCACAATTGCTGATTTGTTCATAGCGATAAAAGTATCAACTCTGGGCGATGCGGGTGCAGGTAATTGATGAGAACATGCTAATCGAGCTTAGGCAAGATTCGATCAATCTATAGGGGAGGAGGGGTGGAAAGGATAGCGAACGAATGCAATTATTCCGACGCTGGATCAACCTTTTCCTGCTCTTTCGTTAATTCCTGATGATAAGCCGCCATACGTGCATGAGCAGTACCGTCGATTAACAGAATAACGACTAACATAGCAATGGCCGTGATCATACTTGCACGCCAGATAGGAGTATTGACGAAAAAGATCACCAAAGCACAGGCTGCAATAATTAATGGAATACCTGTGAAAACAATGTTTTGATACTCCTTGAGTGTGCTTTGAGCCCTTACCAGCTCTGCTTCAACAAAGGTTTCCGCATGGCTGTTGTAGGCTTCCTCAAACTTGGACATCCGTGATACATTGGTAAAATACAAGCCAAGTCCAATGACCGTTAATAATACACCTGCTACCAAAGTGGGAATAATATAGGCCCTTGCCATTTCGGTTTTTCCCAATTGCCAAAAGCCCAGACTGGCTAAAAGGAAGGCGACACCAAAAAGAACAAAAAAGGGAGTTGAAAATAACTCAGCTTTGACCCATTCGGTAGATGCTTTTAGGATTTCCATAGTAGTATTTTTTGATTTAACTCAAGTAATAACGAATGTATTTCATCTCATTTAGACGAGGCAAAAGTTCCCAGAATAAAGATAATTTACTTTGTTTTATGCCTTGCATAAGATGTAACTTCCTGGTTTAGTTCATCAATCAATTCATCTATTTCCGTTTCGGTGGTGTTGTAGTTTGTTATACAGGCTCTAAAGGTCGGAGCACCTTTTATCGGATAAATGGATAACCACGATTTACCATTAGATAGGATATTATCCAGAATCGTTTTTGTAAAAATGGGATCAGTTTCAAATTCACCTTTTGTAAAACAGACAACTGGCAAATCGGTATTGTTTTTAATGTCCCAACCATTCTTTATTAGTTGACTCTTTAGGTATCTCCCTATTGCTGCCTGATGATCGATGGTTTGTTCATACCCTTGCCAACCGTAAAAAAGAAGAGAGAGGTAAACCCTTAACCCAATGAACCTTCTTGACCATTGAATGGAATGCGCAAATGGTTCGGTAACGGTAAGCTTGTCGGCTTCTTTGGGCATGTATTCAGTTGTAATCCTGAATGTCTTCCCGAGGATATCATTTCTTGTAGTTAAAAAGATGCTTGTCCCCATGGGGACAGACATCCATTTATGAGCATCAAAAGTGATTGAATCAGACTTTTCAATACCAGATAATTGGTGCTTCAGATCCTGACTTAAAATGGCTCCACCTCCATACGCGGCATCCACATGGAACCAAATATAATTCTCACGGCAAATGGAACTTAACTGATTCAGCTCGTCAACTGTACCAGTCCCTGTAGTTCCTGCTGTTCCAATGATCATCAATGGTGAATAGTGAGATGTGTCAAGTTGTTTTAGTTCTTGCCGTAGAATATCCACGTCCAGTTTTAATTCGTCTGTAGTTGGAATGGATTTTACAAGATTATATCCCAGCCCTACAACTTTTGCCGCTTTTTGAATGGAATGGTGGGCTTCTTCAGAACAAAACACAACAGGTTTTCTGTCCAACCCAAAGATTCCTTCTTTAGCAAAGTTTGGGTATTTATGGTTCAAAGCACAAAGCATGGCAGTAAGGTTCGCTTCAGCTCCCCCCGTCGTAAAAACACCATCTGCATATCTATGGTAACCAAATTTATTGGCAAACTCCTTTATCATTAGTTCCTCTACTTCAACGGCAAAAGGGGCATGGCTCCAAGCCGCCAATTGAGGATTATAGGTAGCTGTGATGAGGTCAGCGATAATACCGGCGTAATTAGAACGTGGATTAAACAGTCCAAAATACTTAGGGTGTGGTGTGTGAACCGAAAAGGATTCAAGCCCTTTTATTACATGCTCGATTGCTTTATCTGGGTTAATGCCTTTAGCTAGTTCTTTGGTAAGTATAGATGCTCTGATTTCTTTAATATTCAAATCAGGACTGGTTTTAAATTCCTTTGTTGAGCTATAATAGCTCTCGAGCTTTTCAAAGACGGTATCGAGTATTTCCTTCCTTTGATTAGGGTCAAAATCAAATGGCATATTGATTCTTTTAATGTTTTGACAAAATGCTCAATTCTCAGAATGTAATAAAACCCGATTCTTGCGGTTTTGGATAAGGACCGTCACAATCACGTTTTATCAAAATCAAATAGCTCCAACTCTCACTTTACCCGTATTTCGAATAGTCGTTGTTAGTGGCTGTCGTTTTACTAAAACCGCCCTTTTTCTTCTCCCAATTTCCAAACCTCATCTCTGGGAACTTTGCTAAATTTCTTATGTACACTCTACTCTTCATTCGTTTAATATGTTGTTCTATTCTTCGGGCATGTGATATGGATTGAGCAGGAAGAGTTAGAAAAATCTTCCAGTCACTAGCGATACTGGTGTATGAGTTGCATCCGTAAAAATTTGAGTTATGTTTATCCAATCGGTCGATCGGGTTGGTGGAGGTCATTCCCGTATAGAATCTATCAATAGAAGGACTATAAATGATATAGCAAAAAGGCATCAGGTTGGTTTTTGGTTGTTAAGGTTGATTTAAAAGAACAAGGTTGAAGAATCAGGTTTGAGTTCAGCTTCGCATCTCTTCCGATGAAAATCGGAACTCAAACCTGATTTGTGGGCCCTCGCGGGCTCGAACCGCGGACCACCTGATTATGAGTCAGGTGCTCTAACCAACTGAGCTAAGGGCCCTCAGTCACCCGTGGGTGCTGATTGAAGGGCAGCAAATTTAGCTTTTTCTCCGTAACGAACGATCAAGAAATTGACGGCATAACAATTCTTCACTACAGGGGCTGCAATTGATATTCGCAGCCGACTATCTTTGAATACAAATCCAGAAGCAACATGGCAAAGCTAAAACTCGACCTTCATGATATTTACAACAAAGGCACTAAGATTGAAGAAGCCTTAAATGAGGTAATCGAAGAGGCCGTTGAGCGACGTATTCCGTTGGTGGAAATTATTCCTGGGAAAGGTTCAGGGCAATTGAAGAAAACGGTTCTACGCTTTCTGCAGCGGAAAGAAATCAAAGCCAAGTACCACCGGATTGATAAGGATTCCAAAAATTTCGGTCGGCTCTTCGTGCGGTTTAAGCATTGAGCTAAGAGCAAAAAAAATCCCGCACATCCAAGATGACGGGATTTCCAAAAGGTGTTTGTGATGATTTTAATTGTTCGCTTCGTAGCGAGCTTTGTGATCATCAATAAATGCTTTCAAGGAAGCAATTTGCTTCTCGTATTTCTTCACATCATAAGTCTTGATCTTGGTCATGTGATACAGGGCTTTGCTGTAGTCATTTAACCAGCAATAAGCTTCAGCGCAGTTGAAGTGCGTAGCGGCTGCAACCTTTTTATTGATGCGGGCTTTTTTGTTATCAGGATCTACTTCTTTCAAAGCTTCTTCCCAAATTTTAACTGCTTCGCTCAAGTTTGTTTTAGCCTCTTCAGGGCTGCTCAAAATACTATGGTACCCGGCAAACGCTTTTTCGAAAGCCCAGCTATATTCGGAGTAATCAACCTTCTTGTCCTTCACGGTGATAATCTTAGCCGACCGCTTGGTTTGAGGCTTACCGTGCATGTCATTCAAGTGAGCTGAAATGATATCCACATTTCGGTCCATCAATTTTTTATCCATGGACTCCAAAAAGCTATTCTTTCCTGTTTTCCAATATTTCTCTAGCGAGCCTTTGCTGGAATACATTCTGGTGTTTTGGGTCATTGGCTGATCCAAAGCTGGAATGTTGTATTCGGCTACCGCAAGTCCATTGGCATCACGAGTAATGACAGTCATTGGGTGATAGGCCGTGATGATGTAGTAATACTGTACCGTTTTTACCTCATTTTTTGTCGTGGTTTTCGTTTTTTCCTCCCAGGAAAAGGTAAAGCCACTCATTGCGATGGAAATTTGAACATCACCTGAAGTGCTACCGTTCAATCCTTCAATGTTCATCTTTGGGCAAGCTTCCTGCGTGGTGTAGTAACGAGGATAATAGGTGTTGTCTGCTTCCGGGCTTTCGGTTGGCTCCGGTTAATAGCGGTGATAATCTTTTCTGCTTGAGAGCGATTTTCGATGGCTTCAATTTCTCTTTCACGCTCCTCTTGACGGGCTTGCTTTTCAGCTTCCGTGCTTTCCTTGTAAGTCAATTCAACATCACAGCCATAGGTTTTAACCTCAGCGGGAAGGGGTTCCAGTGGAAGTTTGATATATTCAAACTCAACTGTTTCAGTGTCAAATTTTTGAGCGGACAAATTTTGATATCCGGCCATTAGTCCCAGGGTAAGACCAACGGCAATAATCTGCTTTTTCATAATTCGATCGTTTGGAATAACAGTGTACTTATCAAGATTCTTAGTGGGTTGAAAATCAGTTTGAAATTAGAAAAAAAAGCCCGATCAAAGAATCCTTCACTGTTTTCTGCATACAAATCTGCTAAAAAAAGGTTGAACCGAAATCAAAAAAGTTCTTGATGGCCTAACCCTCGTTCCCGTATTACGGAAGCTACAGGCACTTTTTTTACCTGACTGGCTAGCCAGGAAATAATATCAAAATAATAGAATGGTTTTCGAGCTAATGGATCTTCTGCTATCTGCTCCATCCGTTGTCGGAGTTTATCAAATTCGGAATGAATCATCTGTGGGTAGTATCGAGTTGTTCTTCGCAGGAAGGAAAGAATCTCCTGGTGAAACGGGTCCAGATTACGCATTCGGATGAAGTACTGATAAGTGGCTCGAATATTGCTAAACAGAAAGTCTACCTCGCCCTGTTCATAGAGTGTAACCAGCCGAAGTATTCGGGCATAGCCGTGGATGTCTTGCCGGTAGGTGAGGTCGTCCTGATGAATGATTTGATTGAGAAAATACAAGGCCCGGTCATACTGACCCACGCCAAAATAGAGGCAGGCAAATTTGTAGTTCAGCGTAATGATGTTGCGACTTTCCAGTCGATTGCCCCAAAAAGCTACCCCTTGTTGTATGTCTTCAATCAGCGACACGCCTCGCTCAAAATCACCAGTCATAAAAGCGGCATTGATACGGTGGTGAGATAAAATGCGAAAGAGCAGCAAGCTTTCATTATCCGATGGATTTCGCTTTAAAGACAGGCTAAACTCTTCCAATTGAGTCAGCACATCTAAGAATCGCCGCACTTCATTCATTCGAAAGAGTGAGTTAAGCAGTTGGTTCAGGGTTTTAAGATAAATCACTGGTCGGTGGTGTTCCAATTGCTGATCACGGATCAGGGTTTCTGCCAATCGCGAATACCGGTAACTTTTCAAAAAATCCTGTTGCACATAGTAGTACCAGTATTGAGCTCGGTAATAATAGAATCGTTCGTTGAAACTCATGTCGCCCGAAAAAAAACGGGGCAGACTTTTTTCATAAAATCGTTTGAGAGCGGCAATGTCGTCTTCGTTTTCCAGGTATCCTTTTTCCACGAAGTGAGCGTGCATTTGCAACCCAAATCCAGCAAAGGCATTGATGCGTTCAATTTGACGAGCCGAATTTTCTGCCTCCATTCTTAAGCTGGTGGCCAGGTCCAATGAGTTGTTTCCCGAAAAATGGAGCTCGATAATCTTTTCGCGATAGAGCACTTCAAACCTCAATTCATCCAGGTGATAGCGTTCGGCGAGGCGGGTTACTTTTTGAAGCATCTGTCTACTCTGTTTCAGTAGTCCCTTGTTGTACAGTACGGAGGCATAATCCATTTTCTCTCGAATCTGCAGATCCACGTCTTTGCGTACAGTTTGTTGCCGCAACGATTCCAGTAGATGATCGTACAGGCTTATTTTCAAATTGCTCAGCTGTTCGGCTTTGATGTGGGGATGTTTCTTTAAAAAGTTGTCCGGATTAAATTTTCCAGGTTTATTAAGTGCCTCAAACAACTGCCCATAGTGAAGTTCCTTTCCGCCAGCCCGGCCTTTTAAGAACAGGTTGAAGTTCCTTTTCTCGGCCTTATTCAGGTTTTGGATGAGCTCTTTTAAATCTCTTGTGTTGTCTTTAGGCACTGTATTGTTTGTTGTTTTAAAATATTGTTTTTGAGTTATTTATTGCAATAATAGTTCATTTATGATTTGTAGAAAGGATAGATTTAATTGGGTGAGCGAGCACGCCTCTTTGGACTTTTGATAAAACATTCAATTACACGCTTCAAACGTCAATTCGCTGTGCAACAAAATTTGGATCAACACGAAAAAAAATTCCTGGTAACACCCCATCAATCCTTACTTCAAATCAGTTCTAAGTCCAATGGAGAGGAATGTGTAGAAGAGTTCGGGTTGGATGAGTTTATTCAAAAAGCACATCGTTCTATTGAGCAGGAAGAAGAGGACCGTGAATTTGTGAATCTGATGATCAATCAGGTTTATTAACTGGATTTTATTCCCTTCAGAGAAATTTTATGCCGCTTAATTCGGTTATTATCGGTTCCGGGTCATTTATTCCGGAACGAGTTGTTGAGAATGCCCACTTCGAACAACATCAGTTTCATACAGATCAGGGAGTTCAAATTCCTGGAAGCTCTACTGATATCATCCGTAAATTTGAGGCCATTACCGGGATCAAGGAGCGGAGATACGTCACGTCCAACTACATCACATCTGATATTTCTACAGCCGCTGCCATGCGGGCCATTGAAGATTCTGGTATGGATAAGGAAGAGATCGATGTCATCATAGTAGCCCACAATTTTGGCGACTTGATGGATGGATCTTCCCAAACCGATATCCTGCCAAGTTTAGCCTCTCGGGTCAAAGGGAAATTGGGTATTCAGAATCCCAGTTGCATCCCCTACGATCTCATTTTTGGTTGTCCGGGTTGGTTGCAAGGCATGATTCAGGCGGATATTTTTATTCAATCGGGATATGCACGTACTTGTCTCGTGGTAGGGGCAGAAACGCTGTCTCGGGTAGTTGACCCTTCTGACCGCGATACCATGATTTTTGCCGATGGAGCCGGGGCCACTTTGGTTACCGGGAAACAAGAGAATACCAAGCGAGGTGTACTGTCTCACGCCGCGGTTTCGCACACCGGTCCTGAGGTGGACTACCTGTATTTGGGAGCGCCCAATCTTACCAATCAGGGAGAGGATACCCGCTTTATCAAAATGCAGGGCCGAAAAATTTATGAGTATGCCCTCAACAAGGTTCCAGGAGCTATGGATAAGTGTATTCGTAAGGCTGGCCTCGAGGTGACTGACTTGTCCAAAATCCTGATTCACCAGGCCAATGAAAAAATGGATGAGGCCATTGTTAAGCGGCTTTACCGTAAAAACGGACTCAAGGATTTCCCGCCGGAAATACTTCCCATGACGATCGAAAAACTGGGCAACAGTTCAGTAGCAACGATCCCGACCCTTTACAATATGATCACACACAATCAATTGCCAGGGCATTCGGTTCAAAGTGACGATCATTTATTGTTTGCCTCCGTTGGTGCCGGAATGAACATAAACGCCATGCTCTACCGGGTGTAGTTCAACGATTTGCTTTTTCCTTTACATTTGCGGTCCTATCCGGGCTATTAACTCAGTTGGTTTAGAGTGTTACCTTGACAGGGTAGAAGTCACTGGTTCGAATCCAGTATAGCCCACAAAACAGGTTCGAGAACGAGTTGCGAGAGCGATGAGTACTCGGACCTGTTTTTCTTCGTACTCGTTCTCTCCCTCGTTCTACCAAATGGTATGGTGATTGGTCTTTTCAGTTTTGAGTGCGAGCCCGAGAGTGGGAGCTCGGAACCGATTTCTTCGCTCTCACACTCATGCTCGTTTAAATTCTTATTTCAGGTTCTACAGGGTTATCATCGTTTTATCAGTTTCAAAGTCTCTTGGTGTCCTTCGTAGGTTACTTGCAAAAGATAAAGTCCTTCTATTTGATCCGTCAGGTCAATTCTTATTTCAGTTGCATTCATCTCTTGCCCTTTATGAATAACCCGACCTCTGATATCCCTAATTGAAAAATCAACGGTAGATTCATTGGGTACCTTTAATTTGAAGATGCCAGAGCTTGGATTTGGGGCAACTTCAATTTTGACATTTGGAATCACAGGTTGATCGCCTATCCCAACTGCTTCGGAAGCCACATCAGACTTTTTTGAGCCTATTGATTTGCAGAATCGGTGAGTCCCGTAAAAGTGTCTATACAATTTTCCATGCTTACCGATATAGAAAATTTCTCCATTACCATGGCCGGCCGCAAGGCCCCCTTGAGCATCGACCGAATGCAATGCACCATACCAGAAAACGGCTTTATGCCAACCGTTATTAGCATCCTTGTACAAGCATTCTAAACCTGAGTAATTGGTAACGAAAAATATTTGGCCTGATGCGTTGCATTGAAGTTGGCAATCTCCTGGCCTTACATTATGAGGTACAAGATGGTTAAACCTGTTTCTATGCCATTGACCATTTTCGTAATAAATGCAATCAATTGAGTTGTCGGTTGTTTGGTAAAAAACTCTCCCATCTGGTGTTATGGCAGGGGCGCCACCTGAAACATTTCCGGGAACAATGTTGGAAAACGTATGTTTTAACCACGTTCCATTGTGCATATACAAGCATTCTAAGTCTCCTACATTTGATCTAAAAAATACTTTTCCGGTTGGTCCAGCAGTGGGGTTACCTCCAACATTGTTAGGAATCAGGTTGGAAAAGCTGTGTTTGTGCCAAGCACCGTTTTGGTAGTATAAGCAACTAATGGAGTTGTTTGTCGTGCGATAGAATACCTCTCCAGTTGACCTTATCGTTAGTCCTCCTGCAACATCAAAGCCTGAAACACTGGATAGGTCCGCATAATGCCAGGTACCTGCTGACTTATAAACGACTCCCATGGAATTGTCTGTCTTTCGGTAAAAGACTTTGCCCGAGTTATTTGCTGCCAATTCTCCACCGACATTTCCTGCAATCGAAGACATGTCGTATAACTTGTAACCTGATGCAGTTTTTTCAACTCTTTTCAGAGTATGGTCGGTTTCAACATAAAATACCTCATCGTTTGAGCCTACAGCTATTGAGTTGTTTTTTGCGCTATTTGGAACGATATTTTGCTTTGGTAAATTTTCAATTCTCCAAACATCATCGCAATAATCAGGTAGGTTGGCACTTCGGACATTTATTTCAAGTTCTACCCTTTCGAGTTCAATAAAGTCTCCACTTTGAGCGCAAAAGCTAATATCAACATAGCTGTCATTTGGTCTTTTATTATAAGACGAACGGGGTACACCCATGCCTTTCGGAGCTGTATGATATTGTGGTAGATTGGTCCCCTGAATAGTGCCGATAGGAGTATGTGTTTCTCCCGGAGAAATATGCGCTAAGGCAAAAGCCTGAGAGGTGGTTCCACCAAATACATTGGAAATAGGAATGTGGACTCTAACGGCAGTTTGAAAATGGTATCCACTCGGCATCTTGGCCCAATAGATTAACGTCATTGAAGTAATATCTGAGTTTTTTACACCTGGATAATTAAATCTATAGGTATGGTTAAAGGTTTCGGTTAATCCCGCGAAACATGAAGAAGGAAATGTATGCCATTTGCCTACGAAGTTGCTATTGGTAATGCGATAGGAATTACCATTATTACTACACTTCGACCTTACTACTTTAAGGACTGCATTGGGGGATGATATTCGCAATTTATAAGTGTTAGTCTGGCTATAAACACTTGTAGTCATTAGCAAAAAAAATAGCGCCATGAAATGCGCGGTAAACTTGTTCATTTTGTAGATAGTTTGATTCAAGAATGGGTCAATATTAAGGGGCAGTAGTTCCACAATTTTATGAGAATGCAATTCCGAAAGAAATGAATTCAAATTGGCTGGTTTTGGATTCAAATGTGGATTTACCCAATTAGGATTACTCTCAACCTGCCATGTGTGAAAAAAGGTGCTGTTTGACGAATTGGTTTTGGCTTTAGTTGGAATTACCTCGCTGTGTTAGATATTTCCCCACTTTTGAACCCAATGAAAGCAGTTCTTTTACTGGGAATCCTTATTGGCTCTACCTTGCTCGCATCCGGAGCGGAGAATGATAAACGGTTTGTCATCTTTCTTCACAATCGTTTTTTGGAAGAGCATAACTTGAACGATTTGCACCCCGATTTTGGTCGAGTTGAGTACGAGGAAATTCTATCCGAATTCAGAAAATCTAATTTGACGGTAATCAGTGAAATGAGGAACGAAAACGTCAACGCACGGTTGTATGCAGTCGGAATTGTAAATAAGATTAACAGTTTGTTAAAAAGCGGAGTTGAACCTCAAAATATTACTATAGTTGGAACGTCGAAGGGCGGGTACATAGCTCAGTACGTGTCCACTTTGGCCAATAATAAAGACTTGAATTTTGTATTTATTGCCTGTTTCAGAAGTAGCGATATTCAGGAACTACCCGAAATCAATTTTTGCGGAAACATTTTAACGATTTACGAAAGATCTGATTCTTACGGAGTTTCAGCAAGGGAGCGAAAGGAAACTTCGAATTGCGAAATAGAGCATTTTAAAGAGCTGGAGCTAAATACTGGATTGGGGCACGGATTTTTGTTTAAACCCCTTAAAGAATGGATTGAACCGACCATAAAATGGGCGAATGGAAATTATGACCTGGATTAAAATTTCGACGATAGCGTGATTAAAGGCAAATTGATTTTAGTGGTCATTCCTATACTGGCATTCTGGTTTTTGCTCCCATCGAATCAAGAACCTGATGTTCCCGAAGACACCCCAACCTCCATAATTACCGGGGCTGAAAAAACCTCGGAATATTTGCCCCTCTTAGAAGGCAAAAGAGTAGCCATTATGGCTAATCGAACATCGATTATTGGAAAGCGTCATTTGGTGGATAGTTTGCTTCTTCTTGATGTAAACCTGGTTAAGGTTTTCAGTGCAGAGCACGGTTTTCGTGGAAATGTTAGTGCGGGAGTTGAGGTGAGTGATGAAACGGATAAAACGACAGGTTTGCCTATTGTTTCCTTGTATGGAAAAAAGAGGAAGCCCAGCCGTGAAGATTTGGCCGATGTAGACGTAGTCATTTATGACTTGCAAGATGTGGGTTGTAGATTCTATACAAACATCAATGCCTTGGTAAAATTGATGGAAGCTTGTCATGAGAATGAACGAAAGCTTATCATTTTAGACCGCCCTAATCCCAACGGATATTTGATTGACGGCCCTGTTCTTGACATGAAATACAAATCTGGAATTGGGATGTTCCCTATACCTATGTCGCATGGGCTAACGGTGGGTGAATTCGCGCTGATGGCCAATGGTGAAGGGTGGCTCAAGAATGGGGTTAAGTGCGATGTCGAAATAGTTCCTGTGGCCAACTACAACCACGATATGCCCTACGAACTGCCCGTCAACCCATCGCCCAATCTTAATACTCCGCAATCGGTTCTGCTCTACCCTTCCACTTGCATGTTTGAGGGGACCTACCTGAGCCATGGACGAGGCACCTACTCACCATTTACGATTTTGGGAAGTCCTGAGTTAAAAGGCATTTACGAATTCAACTTTACCCCGAGCGGAATAAAGGGAATGGCGGAAAATCCGATTTTTAAGGGAGAGGTCTGCTATGGAATTGACCTCCGGAATGTGGATTTAAATGAGTTAAGGAAAAAGAAGCAGATCCAATTGAAGTGGATTATTGAATTGTATAAAGCGCACCCCAACAAGGAAAAGTTCTTTGATTCAAAACTGAGCAATCAGATGGGGGTGATTGAATACCTGGTGGGCTCAAAGCTTTTTAGAAAGCAAATCACCAGTGGGGCCACAGAAAGTGAAATTAGAGAGAGTTGGGAACCCGAACTTTCACAGTATAAATCAATGCGGTTAAAATACCTCATTTATCCTTGAATTTAAAAGGCTAAGAGGCTCGTGATAGCGGGGTTAAGCTGTAACCTAAAACCAAAATCGTATCCCTTGAATTTAACCGAAAGCATACAACAACGCAACCTGGGTATCGACGTGCTCAGAGGGCTTAGTATTCTAACTGTCGTTTTATTACATCTCAATATCCATTTTGGAATATCTGATACCTTCCTAAAAGAGCTGTTGCCGAAAAAGTTGTTTTCACTGTTGTTTTGGAGTGGGTATTACGGCGTAGTTGTATTCTTCACTTTGTCTGGCTATCTCATCACCCATTCAATAATCAACAAATGGGGAGGTTTGTCCAAAATTGAGATCAAAACCTTCTATTGGCAACGGTTTTCGAGGATAATGCCCTTATTGGTCACATTACTTGTTGTACTATCCATTTTACACCTGGAGAATGTTCCGGGCTTTGTGATAAACCCGGAGAAAACTTCTTTGGGCAGGGCTCTTTTTTCTGCGCTAACTTTTCACATTAATTGGTTAGAAATCCAGGTTGGTTACCTCCCTGCAAACTGGGACGTACTCTGGTCCATTTCGATTGAAGAGATGTTTTATCTCTTTTTTCCCATGGTCTGTTTGTTTCTAAAAAAGGAATGGCAATTTGTTGTCCTTTTGGCATTGTTTCTAATGATCTCTCCCTGGGCAAGAACGGAGTTGTATCCAGGAAATGAACTTGCCGATAAAAACCATCTGGCGTATTTAGACTCCATAGCTTTGGGTTGTATGGTGGCCATTATCTGCTCAAAAATGACTTTCGCCAAATGGCTCAATTGGACTTTTCTTTTGATCGGTTGGTCCATGGTGATTCTAATCTTTGTATACAAGGGTTTTGTCTACAAATCGGGGCTCATTGGATTGGGGTTAAATGTGACCATTCTTTCGGTTGGCGTTTCGTTGATTCTCCTGTGGATGCATCAAAAATATCCCTTGAAAAATGAGAGAATACGATGGATTTATAGCTGGTTAAGGTATTTAGGGGCGTATAGCTACGAAATTTACCTTACCCACATGTTTGTTGTCATTCTTATGGCTCGTCTATACCGTAAGTTTGACCTGAGTGAAAAATGGCTTTTGCCGTTTTTATTGTCCAGCATCCTAATTTCATTTTTACTGGGTAAACTGACCTTTAACTACTTTTCGGAGCCGGTGAATCGCTGGTTAAGAAGAAAAAGACCTGTAAAAAGAGTGGCCTGATCGGTTTGGAAACCATTTGGATGCCGTAAACAAAGTATAAAACAACAGGAGCTTGAGAATAGCTCAAAAATGGAAAGCCTATTTTAAGATGATAAGAATCCTATTAACAACCGCATTTATAGCCACCTTAATTCCATGGGTAAACGGACAGGAGAATGAGCTGCAACGCTTTTTTGAGTATGACCCAGTCGTAGAAAATAGAGTGGATGAAATTTTTCAGTCCTTAAATGATACCGCTCGGGTAGCCCAAATGGTGGTGACTTCAGCGGGTGAATTAGGCAAACCTGAAAAGGTCGTAATCCAACTTGCACGGGAGAATAAAATTGGGGGAATTGTATTTCTTAAAGGCACCAAAGAAGATCACAAAAGATTGATCGATTCGATCAATGCTATTAGTAGCTCACAGGGTTATTTGCCCTTGTTATACTCTATTGATGCAGAGCCCAGTTTGTTTAACGGTAGACTGCAAGGAACGGAAACACTGATGAACACAGCTGACATTAAAACCGTTCAGCAATCGGATTCAGTCGCAAGAATTATAAATGAGCAATTATTGGATATTGGTTTTCGTCAAAACTTTGCACCCGTAGCCGATATTAGCCCGCAGAATGAAGCGATTAGAAATAGGAGTTTTGGAAATGATAAGGATACGGTAATTGAATTGAGTAAGCAGTTTATTCAAACCACCCAAGAGCAGGGAATTATTGCCACCGCCAAGCATTTTCCAGGTCACGGATTGGTCAAGGGCGATACGCATGAAAAATCCGTTTACATCGATGGAGAATTGCAGGAATTGGATGTTTACCCACCGCTTATCGAAGCTGGGGTTCTTTCCATTATGATTGCTCATATTACCATCCGCAACAACCCCAAGTACAACACCGATGGACTTCCTGCTAGCTGTTCCAGGAACATTGTTACCGATTTATTGAAAGAGGAATTAGGCTTTAAAGGTCTCGTAATCACAGATGCCTTAAATATTATGAAGGCGGTGACCATAATCGATGATGCTCCTTTGCTGGCATCTAAGGCCGGTAATGATATGTTGCTGATGCCCATTGACGAAACCAAGACCATTGAATCCATTCTGGATGAAATGGAAAACGACTCCGATTACAAAACGCAGGTTTACCAGTCAGTCAAGAAAATTATACGGTTGAAGTTATTTTTAGGGCTGATGGAATAAGGTTGGCCCGGTTTATAGAAAGAAACCGAATAAATAGGAAATAAAAAGGCCGCGTCAGAAATGAGGCGGCCTTTTCTATAGGGTCTATAATTGCTTGTAACTATCTGTTAATGATTAGTTTTTCGCGAAGTACATGCTCCTCGTTGTCGGATGCTACAAGGTTGTAGTATCCAGGACTCAAGGTGCTGATGTCTAATTCATTACTCCCGTCAAGATTCGCAGAAAGCACTTTTTTTCCACTCATGTCATAAACCGAAACATGGGTTTGTTCTCCAAATCCGAAGAAGGTTACCATTTGTGAGGCAGGGTTAGGTGCAAAACTAATTTCAGCTTGAAGGCTAAAATCTGAACCATCGCTTAACGGTTGTTTAGGTGTAGGAGGTGGACCACATGATTCACAGTTGGGTAGGCCAAAGTTTACCATCCTTTCATTGGAGCAATAGGTCTGTTGGCATAGGGTTCCGTCTGCTCCTCTGGCGTATACCGTCACACAAACATTGTATTGGCATTCAGCGGGATTTATTCCATAGTTGTGATCAGCCGTTGGAACGGTTGTCGTTGAGGAATTTCCGTCGCCCCAATCCCAGTAATATTGATAGGCGTAGGTACCCGGTCCGGCAGTATAATTGACGGTATGCGAATAATAGTAGCACCCAATAAGGGTTCTGGTAATTCCAGTAATATTGATATTACATGACAATTCCTGTGGGCAGCCATACGATATTAAGTGAGGGCTTTCATAAGAATCGGAGAGCTTGAAATGAACATCGTATTGTCTATCGGTTGGATCTTGAACCCCTGTCATGGTGAATGCCGGAAATTCGGTTTGAGTTGAAAATTCTTCTTCACATTCCATATTGGTTTTTCCGATCATATCCGTTTGAGTAACCGTTAGGTCGAGGACACCGTTTGCACCGCTTGTGCTAGAAAACTGATAATTGGCAAGTGCATATCCATCGTTCCATCGAGTAATGCGATCTCTTACATTGTCCCTATAATCTTCTAGGCTATAATGGTAATGATCGTGATTTCTAAGACCAGGATTATAGGCTCGAATTTGATTCACGTTGGTTACGGAGAGTGACGATAAGTCTACTTGCAAAACAATGTTTCTAAAATCTCTGGCATTAAGCGGGTAGCCACATCCCACTAAGCTACTGTATCCAGCCAGTGTCATGGTATTGCTCTGAGGGTGCACATCGATAAAGCTTATTCTGCAATCCAGGTTATGTACATCCTCAAGGTCTGGATAATTGGCAATTCTCGAGATAAAGGCACCAGGTGTTGAAGCTTGAGAAACCTCTACCAAGGAAGGGCCTTCAAATCGTTGATTTTCTACATAGTAATACTTATCGTTGGTAGCATCGAAATACCCAGCTTTACTTGGGTGAATATTGTGAATGTTATTGCCCTGAATGGTGTGGCTGGTGCTCCAAATTAAACTGCCTGAGTAGTCATAACAAAAAGCTCCATTAATAGGATCACTAACGCTTGTGATGCGACCATTGACCACAATTCCCACTCCTGGAATCTCGGTGATTGATAAGAATTCATTTCTAGACTGAAGGGTTGCCGATGTTGGCGTATTTATTTCATACGACCAATTAAAAGTAAGGTCATTGTTAAGGCTTATCAGAAGGCAGGTTTCGTTAGATAAGGCTGCATTACCACCTGGATATAGTGGATTCTCCGAGGCGTAACCCACCAAGAAGTACTTATCCCTATCTCTGGAGTAAAGAATATCATGGGCAAATTGCTCCGTGTAGATCGTATTGGGGTCGTGCTCAAGCTCCACTAAATCAACGAATGAACCATCGGACTGATTGAGCCGCATAACAAAGATTTTATGCTTTCCATTGACCAGATTTGATCCGGTGAGGAGAATATAATCTTCCCCCTGAAGGCTCATGTCTAAACAACGCTCATCGGAGCCAATGTCATGGAATTTTTCCCAAATTACGGAGCCGCTTTGATCCATTTTTTGAACATGAATATCTGTGTTGGTGAGGCTTCCTATGGGATATACAGTGCCGGCCATGATCACATCTTCCCCAACGGATTCTATGGAATAATGGTCATGGTCCATTTCAATGGATTGATTGGAAATAAACTGAGCGTGTAGGCTTCCTATTACGCCCAAAAAGAAGAGTACTAAAAGGTTTCGTTTGAACATTTTGGTTAAGTATTAATTGAACAATGAAACAATAGTACCCGTTTAATATAGGGCTCATTGAGGCTATTTCAAATCTCGCCGAATTGATTGCAAATAAGCCCCATTGGGGTTCAAATCAGAATTTTGTACTTAGGTGATAAAATGAGACTGTAGCCTACAAAGAATCAAATGGAACAAAAGTCTACACTCGTTAAAAGTGAGCCAATTCTTCCTGGCTGCTCTGTGCTAAACTCTGATTGGGAGTTAATCAGAATCTCAAGGGTGGACCAAAGATGCCCCCTATTTGGCTTTGCGAAAAAGGAAAAAACTGCCGGAGAAATCTAAACACCAACTCCGGCAGTTTTTCGTGCTCATATGAAATGAGCGAAGTCTTCTATTAATTACTTAACCAACTTGAATAGGGTCCCAGCTGAGGTTGCATTTTTAATGTCGCTGATTTTTGCGGTAATACTCACGGTTACCTTTTTAGTCTCAGTTACCTGGGCGGGTAGAAAATTATCTCCAACCGTTATATCCTTACAAGTTAGTGTCATGTTGTCGCCGTCAATTTTTACGTCCATTTTGATGGTTGCCGATTCGGTGTACCACCACTGCTTGCCATCCTTGTCCTTTATGGAGTTGAAATAGAACTTACCTGCCGGAAGGTTTTGCCAGTGATAGCTAAATGAACTTTCCAGAGTGGTGCTTTGGGTGGGTAGTTCATTTAACCCAACTACCCAATATCCTTTTTTATCGGGATCAAGTAAATCGTCAAAAACATCTAACCTAACGTATTTGGAGTTGGGATCTGCCGAACTCGGAACGGTGTATTCGTTTAATGGACTTTTTACGCCTTCAACAATTAAGGTGTTTGGATCTGCGGCTATAGAATTAGTATCCGATGGGGTTGTAGTCGAATCCTTTGGGGTTGTTGTACTTTGCGTTGGGCTGCTGGTTTCGGGTTGGGTTTCCTCATCTTTTTTGCAGCCAATAAATGCAATTCCAATTACTAACATACCTATTATTACGTTTTTCATATCTCTGTTATTTATCATTAAAGCTTTAAGTATTGAAGACCGCCGGTTGCTGGTAAATACAGCCCGTTGTTCTTATCCATTAAAAAATTATCACCGACCAACCATTCCTTAAATACGATGCGGTTACTCAGGGTTTTGGTCTGAAGGTTAACATGAATGATTTGAGCCACTGCTATGGTAAAGTCGAGGCGTTGAGTGGAATAAATCGTGTACCAGTCGTTGGGGCTATAGGAGTCAGAATGAACTCCCTTTTCAAATCCATCAACATTGGACCGTTCCATCCAGTAAAAACCGGTTTTGGTTTCTATCAATAGAGGTGGTAATTGATCGGAAAGTGTAAAGTCTTTTGGGTTTAACAAGCCTTCGGTCACATAACAGGCCAACAGATTTCCTTTCTTGTCGAGATGAACAATAAAATGGGACCGCCCTACTTCATTGGCATATTCTCTTCTGGCCGAACAAACAATCAGTAAATCACCGTTTTTGAGTTCTTTAATTTTCTCAATTTCGGCGTACTTGAATTTTTTGATTTTGGCTTTTTCTTTTGTCGGTACCTGCTGCTTTTCACTAAGATGTTCGTTAGTCAGGTTTACACATCGAAGCTCTTTTCCGGCCGAAACATACGATACTGAAAGGGCCACTTTCTTGCCTCCAAATGTTTCGTAAGTCGGTGCAATTACGCAGAGTTCTCCCCCAGAATTCTTATAGATAGTGGCAACGGGTTGCTTGTTTACCTTTCCTCCGGATTTATTGATGCTCAATGGAATTAGATGCTTCTTGTTGCCTAATTCATCCACTTGCAAAAGCTTGTATTGGTCTCCCGATGCTAACAAAATGGAACCTTCTTTTCCCTCTTTTAAAAAGGGGTTTTCGCCCAGTAGCATTTTCATACCTACGTCAATGGTGGTTTTATTTACCCATGTTTGATTGGGCACGTCGTAAACCCCGGATAAAAATTGATCAACACCTGCCACGGGAAGGACTCCCCCAATGTAGGCCAGGTCATTTCCAGAAATGTAGCGCCGGTATTTGGCAAAATTGAGGGTTTTACCAGCTTCGGTTGGAGGCAGAAGCAAGTAGTTGTTTCTATCAATGGCGGTTTCATTAATTGGATAAGCAACAAAACTCCAGAAGTTCTCTTCGAACTTAGTTGAACTGCTTTTTTGAAACTTATAACCACTCCAAACACCACTGGAGTGGTAGTTATCTTTAAAAGTGCCAAGAACCAACTTTGGGCTACCGGTAAATGTGCTGTTCTTTAAATAGGCTGCTTTATAATCCTTTAAATTTTGTTGTTCGGTGGTCAAAAAAGTGCTGTCTTGATTTACGCCAAGTTCGCGAATGGTTTCTTGGGTATAATCTTTAATCAAAACCTCTTTAACGTTCCCGTTTTGATCAAAATGAACTACTTCTAATTTCTCTTCGGTACTCTTTTTGGGAGTAAACCTATAGAGCTGAAAAATCGAGCCATCTTTACTGCTTTGATACAATCCAACCTTTTCGGCATTTCCTTTTTTTAGCTGCTTTTTTACAACCTTTTGGTGTTCAATTTCAACAACCTTATTTTCAATTTTTTGTGCGTGAAGCATTCCAATAGCCCCAAGCATAACTAGCGTTAATACTTTGTTTTTCATAGTGTTTAGATTTAAGGCAAAGTTGAAATCGAGCGGGCTGGATTTAGTCAGTACATATTGGTAAAACACTAAGTATTAATACTTACTTTGGTAGCAAAACGAAGATTTGCAGCGATATTCCATCCTCTTGATTTTATGGGTTGTTATGGGCAATGCGGCTTATTGCACCAACCTCGATAGTCTGTTGACCGAAGCCAAAAACGAGAAAAATAGTATTGAAAACCGGGTACTGTGTTACGACGAGTTGAGCTATCAAAATTCGGGTCAGAACCCAACTTTGGCCATAGAGTATAGCAACCTTGCTGTACAATTAGCAAGAACTTCCGACGACTCTTTATTGGTGGCCAAAGCACTCAATGGATTGAGTATTCCCTACATAAGTAGTGGGAAGTATTTTGAGGCAAAACGAGTTATCGGTGATGCTATTAGGGCAGATAGTTCAGACGTGAGTTTGAAGGGAAGGCTCCACAGTAAACTCGGACTTATCCTTCAGGAGCTATTGGAATTGGAAGAAGCGCTCCAACACCAAATTATTGCCCAAAAGGCCTTTGAACAAACCATGGACTCTGTTTCCCTTGCCCAAACCTATATTAACATTGGTAATTTGCTCACTGACAAAAAAGATTACCAAGGTGCCTTCGACAACTTTGAAAAGGCGGAACCCATTCTGGCAAAATACAATGCCACCCGACCACTAGGTAACTTGTATTATCATTTAGCTACTACGCTCAAGGCAATGGAAAAATTGGATCTATCCTTGGAGTATATTTCAAAGAGTGAAGAATATTATCGGACCTTAAATTCGAACTACGAAATTTCAACAGTATTGACCCAAAAGGGCTCTATTCAAAATAAGCTGAAACAATACGAAGAGTCCGCTGAGAGTTATTCGGAATCCATATCGTTATCAAAATCCGTAGGCGACAGCATAGGTATTGCATTAAACTACATAAACCTCGGTAATCTCTATCAATCACTTGATGACGAAGAAAAGAGCTATCAGAGTTTCCAAAAAGCAATCGATTATGGTCGAAATCAAGGAATTGATCTAAAGCTAACGAGTGCCTATAAGCACTTAACGCATTATGCCGTTTTGCAAGGAGATAAGAAGTTATCTAAGCTTTACCTGCATCGTTATGATTCGCTCACCAAGGCGCGGTACGATTTAGAAGAGTCTTCAAACCTTCAGGAATTGATGGAGAAATACAAAACCACCGAAAAAGAACTCACAATCAGCCAGCAAGACTTGCAAATTGAAAAACAAAACCAAGCCTTGGTCAATGAGAAGAATAAGAATTTAATGAGCGTTGGAGCGTTTCTTTTTGTTCTCCTAATTGGTGGAGTAGGGTTCGCATTTTATAGATGGAGGCAAAAACAGCGATTGGAATTGGCCATTGTAAATGAACAAAAGGCGGGCTTGAACAATATGCTGGAAGCCGTTGAGGAAGAAAAAAAGAGAATAAGCCAGGAACTACACGACGGTATTGGACAAGAAATGAGTTATTTAAAATTGGGATTTGACTCGCTCAATAAGTCCATTGAATCTTCCAGAAAAGAAGAAGCGACTAAGTATGCCAATCAGTTAAAAATAACGGCCAATGAGATAAGAACTATTTCACACCAGCTTATGCCCAGAGAACTGATGGATTCTAACCTACTTGAAGCAACTCAAAACCTCATGCAAAGTTTGTTTAAGGATCAGGCTATAGAATGGCAGATGGATCAACTGGGAATGGAAAAAATCATTCCCAAACAAATAGAGGTACATTGCTTTAGGATTATCCAGGAACTACTCACCAATTGCATAAAACACTCCCAGGCCAGCTCCGTATCTTTGCAATTGCTAAACCGAAAAAACAAATTGGTGGTTCATTACGAAGACAATGGTGTAGGATTTGACCCCAAGGCTGCTACAAACGGTATTGGAATGAAAAACATAAAGGATAGATTAAGCCTGTTGAATGCCGAGCTGGTGGTGGAGAATGACACCCCTAACCAAACCTCCATTCGGTTTACCATTGACCTAAACTTATATGCTTAAAGTAGTATTAGTTGACGACCATAAGTTGGTGACCGAGGGGTTTAAGAAGATTATCGACTCGAGCCCGGGTTTTGAAGTAATCGAAATCTTTAATAATCCCAAACAGGCGCTGATAAACATCCCCACTTTAGCACCGGATATAGTCGTTACCGATTTTGAAATGCCCGAAATAAATGGCATTGACTTTATTGATAGCCTGCGTCAATACTTACCCAATTTCAAATCAATTGTTTTAAGTATGCACTTGTCATCCAGCTTATTAAGCATGGTGAAGGAGCAAAACATTCAAGGCTATCTACCTAAAAGTACGGATGAGTTTGAGCTGATGCAATGTTTAGAAGCAGTTAAAGCGGGACGGAATTTTTATTCGCAGGAAGTGCTCAATAATACCTTGGCCGAAACCCATCAATTAAAGACTATTTCCGACAAAAACAAAAAGTACCAACTATCGAAAAGGGAACAAGAAATTCTGGAAAGGGTGGTTGATGGGCTGGGTACCAAACAAATTGCCGATCAACTCAACTTATCTCCACGCACGGTAGAAACCCATCGCAAAAACATCATGGAGAAACTGGATGTTAACAGTGTTGCAAGTTTAGTGCGGGTGGCTATTACAGAGGGTTTGATTCAATAAGGATCTCTGCATTCGCAGCATCATCTCACCATAGATTACCATCAAAAAAGCCCATCCACATGGAGCGAATGAGCCTTTTTGACTGGAGGAAAGCAAGTATGAGAGCGGTGGACTTACCCAGTCTTCCTCTTAGTACCGCCCTCATCCTCGCTCGGTTCTAACACAGGTTAGAACATCTTCGACCCACATCAATAACAAACAGTCAGAAATCACCGTACTACACAACTAAACAGCGCATCCTGAACAGGGGACTTGGCTTAAACGGAGATTTGTTGCGCTTGGGCCGAAAAAACTTTAGTTCTTAATAAACTTCAATGTTGCTGGTTGATGGTTGCTTGTTTGATAGTGAATAAAGTATACTCCATTGTCCCAAGAGCTGATGTCCAATTGCAGATCGGAGTTTTCTTCCGAGGTAAATACTTCCATTACCTGCCCGTCGATATAGCTGATGGTCACCTGAGCTGATTCAGCATTTCCATTGGAAATGGTGAGTTCGTTAGAAGCCGGGTTCGGGAAAATCGAAAGGGTAGGAGTGCTTTCTGTTTCCAATATGGCAACGTTGGTGCTGATGCGACTTCCGTATTTATAGTCAAAATCGAAATGGGCATTATTTCCGAAAAAACTCGGGTTTACCACCGCATAACATTTCATGGCCACGTACATATCCATGTCACGAATCTTAGCCACATATATAGCTCCTTCTTCAATCGTTTCAATGCTTAGGCTTGGAGTGCCGGCGTTGTATTCACTTTCAATGTCTCCCATATCCGTAATGGTGGCATAGTTGAAACCAGCAGATGCTTTTACCCACTTGGTCAATCCATTTCCGGTAATATCCCCATTCCACATGGTGCTGGCACCAGCAGTTACTCCAAAATCCAGCCCTGGAGGTACGGAAGGGCCATTGTGCTCGACCATATCGAGATTCTTTTCCTCACCATTTTGGTATTTACGGTTTATGGGGTCAAAACTGTCAAAGTAGTCATGCTTCACGAAGTCATAGCCCGATTGATGTCCGCTTACCGATCCGTCGGGATTCAACACATCATCGCTGTGGTGATCATAGAGTCTTTTTCCGGTTACCTCAGTCAGCTGCTGGGCCTGGGAATAGGCTCCCGTAAACAACAACCCAAAGAGTACAAATGCAGCGTTTAAGTTTACATGTAATTTCATAAGTATGTTCATTAATAGATTTGATTAATTGGCCCCGTTATTAGCTATGATCTTGTGGTCTACGCGGCGCCAATTGCGTAATTTGAGGTAAACATACTTTGGTGAAATCGAACGTTTTGTTCCGATTTGTACTTGAACACGTTCAATTGATATCTGGAAGCCTTGAATTTTTTTCGGCTTCGGCAATTTTAGTGGATTGGCAGCCAAATTTTGGCTCGTGTACCCGCTCCCGACCCCTCTTTATCGTACAGGTCGAAAATGGTGAACCGGAGTGAATCTTCCCCGTTTTGGTTGAATAGGTTCAATCGTTCTTTAATGTTGGAAAACGCTTGGGACTTATAGTGCTTTTGTTTGCGCTGTTTGATTTCCCTGGCTTTTTCACGGCCCACGCCATTATCTTCAATTCTACAGATGATTTGCTGATCCTTTAGGTTGAGCTCAATGCCTAAATGCCCCGGCCTTCCTTCCAGGTTGACTAACCCATGAACGATGGCGTTTTCGACAAAGGGTTGAATGATCATACTCGGAATCTCAAAGACTTCATTCTGCAGCTTTTCATCCATGGTTATGTCGTAGGAAAACTTGCCATTAAAGCGGGTAGATTCAATTTCAAGGTAGTTTTTTATCAGGTCTATTTCGTCTTCCAGAGGAACAAAGGTCAGGTTGGAATTCTCAAGCACACCCCTCAGGAGGCGGGCAAACTGAGAGAGGTATTCGTAGGCCTTTTCCGTTTCGCCGTTGAGTACAAAGTTTTGAGCTGTATTCACACAATTAAAGATGAAATGAGAATTCATCTGAGACCGCAAGGCGACCAGTTTGGTAGTAGCCAATGCTTCTTTTAATCCCGCTTCAGTAACTTTCTTTTTTTGATTTCTAAACCAGAAAACAGAAAGGCTAAGAAAGATGAATAGCAGGGAGATTATGACGGTGGCCAATACATAAAAGCGCATTTCAATAATCCGGTTCTCCTGCTCCAGGTTTTCTGCCAACGACTGAGCCAGCTTTTTTTCCGTTTCAGCGCTTTGGTACCGCTCTTCAATTTCTGCAATAGCCGAAGCATTTCTCGATTTGAACAAGCTGTCATGAGCATGGTTTCTTACCATCAAGGCATCGTAGCCGTCCTGGTATTGCCCCGATTTGTAGAGGGCCTTAGCAAGCAAGTCGTTGCCTTGAATGACCCGATCGCTTACTCCTAAGTAGGCCGCTTTTTTCAATCCTGTTTTCGTTTGATCGATGGCTTCGTCATATTTCCCAATGGCGATCAAATATTCAGCGTATTTGAAATGCAGAATATCTGGCATCTCAATAGGTGGATTTGGGGTATTAAAGTTTTCAAGACTCCGTTCAAAGTAGTATCCGGCGGAGTCCAGTTCACCCATTTCCAAAAAGGTGGATCCCAGGGTATTATTCGAATAGCCAACTTGTTTGTAGTCTTTTTGTTCGAGCCTGATTTTGAGCGCTTCTTTAAAGTGGTAGATGGCCGTGTCATATTGCTTCATGGGCCTGGCGATTACCCCCAGGTTTTGATGAATAGTGCCCATCCGGGCTATCCGGTTTTTGTCTTTAGCCTTTACCAACAGAGCCAAAGTGCGGTTGAAGTATATTTTCGATTCCTCGAGCCTGTCGAGCTCCATATTGATCAGCCCGAGAATGTTTAGGGTTTCGGCCATTACGTTGGCACTTCGACCTGGCTTTTCCAGAATTTCCAAGGCTTCATGAGCCTGTGTTAGGGCTTGCTCATAATCCAGTTTAATGAGAAGAAGCCAGGCTTTTTGAGTCTTGGCTTGGGCCAACCCGTCTTCATAGTTCGAGGCTTCACAATCTCGAATAACGTAGTCCACGGCCCACATGGCTGAATCGTAGGAATAGTCAGACATTAAGTCTGAATAAACAAGGCCGGTAAAAGACCGAACCTTAATATCGTCATCTAAGGTGAATACCTGCTTTAGGCTGTCCAACTGCTTCGGTCGGTTGCCTTCAGAATGCAACTGAATGAAGAGAAAAAAGAGAAACGGAAAAATTAATAAGGCTTTGCTCATGTCACAAATGAAACCGAAAAACAAAAATGGGGAAGAGGTAATTTGTAGTTAGCCCGGTTGAGTCAATAATCCGCTCGTTTTGAGCCTCCCAATGAAAGGAGTTCCAACAAACCGCCCTTTCTACTTTTCGATACGCTCAGCTCCCGGTCATCTTCCATAATTACAAATCCACCATCTGCTTTAATAAATTTCTTGATGTACCTCAAGTTGATTAGCGTAGCACTATGGCAACGGTAGAATCCATAATCGGTCAATACTTCCGAATAAAACTTGAGGTTTTTTGAAGTAGTGAGCTTGTGGCCATTTTGGAGGTGAAAATGGGTATAACTCCCGTCTGCCCGGCAGTAGAGAATGGTAGATACTTCCACAAATTCGAATCCATCGAAGGTAGGTAGGGTTATTTTGTGGTGCTCCTTTTGGTCGGTTAGAAAATTGGTGAACATCTGCTTCACTTTGCTTCCTTCTTGTTGAAGGGGGTTAAAGTTCTCCACCTTGCTCACAGCCTGTTTCAATTCGGTTGGATTTACGGGCTTAACGATGTAATCCAGGGCCGAGAATTTAATCGCTTTTAAAGCAAACTTTTCATGGGCCGTTACGAAGATCACATGAAAGTTGATTTCATCAAACAACTCGAGTAAGTCAAAACCACTGTAGGCACCCATGTCTATATCCAAGAATACCAGCTTGGGCTGTTGTTCAGTAATGATCGAATAGGCGGTATTCAAATCTGATGCGGTGCCTACGATGTCGATGTTATCGGTAAACGATTGGATTAACTTGGATAAGGTGTCAATACTCTTTTGCTCATCATCAACCAGGACCGTCTTAATCATGCTATAAAATTAAGGATTTGAAAGGCCGCTGTAAACAGGCAATTGACAAATTCAAGTTGGCCCATTGCTACTTGGCTCTTTGGGTTTTTGAGGAGAGATGGCAAGCCGAAGTTTATCCGGGAAGAATAAAGGAGAACGTTCCTCTGTGACCAATTTTGGCCCGCTCGCAAAAAGAACTCTACAAGAAACAAAAAAGAACCAGCAAGTCATGAAAAGATCGATGTTTTAGTGGGCTGAAATTCATCAATTTGAATCATTGTTTCACCTCATTAAATCCAAAATCAACATGAACAAAAAATTACAATTAGCCTTTCTGGTTTTCACGGCATTTTTGATCCAGACGACCGCTATCGCTCAATTTGGTCCACCTCAGGCCTATAAATTCCAAATTGACCACGTCTTCAACGGAATGCCCATTGCCTCCGAAAGGGTTCAGGTTACTTCAACTATTCAGGTGCCAGATGGATACTTAATATTAGGTAATATCGAAAGGCTCAATCCCAATGGGGATATGGCGAATAAAATAATCATGGCCCACGTAGATCACCACGGAGAAATTCCCAATTCGAACTTCTGGATAAAGGAGTACGGGGATGACGTAACCAATCAATTGGGGCATCAAATCATTCGGGATTACCTGGGTAATTATGTTGTTCTTGCTGAAGAGATGGACCAATATCTAACTCCGTCCAGAAGAATTTTACTTTATAACGTTGACCTGAGCGGGAATATCTCCAATGTTAAAACGTACAATTTTTTCAAGCCCGGTAATTTCGGTTATTGCTCGACCAGAGGGATTGAAATCATTCCTACTTTGGGACCCAATGGTCCGAGTGGATACGCGATCTGTGGAGCAAGGTTCGAATGCACTATTCAATCGGATTATCCATTTGTGATCAGACTGGACAATAATTTTAACCTCACCTGGCAAAAGATATATCCAGTAGCCAATGGTAAGTTCTTATCGATAGCCCAGCTTCATGGATTGGGGCAAAATTTTATTGCTGTTGGTACCAATGGAGATGGAATCATGGCAGAAATTGACTACGCTACGGGAAATTTGGTGGTCAATGCTAACATTAACAACTCGGGCAATCTGTACTCTACAGGCGTTCGTAGTTTTAACAAAGTAATTAGCACCTCAGATGGTGGTTTTGTTTTGGGCTCCTCCATTGGTTTGTATTCCACAAGTTCAGGAATTCCATCGGAAATCGGACTCCATAAATTTGATCAAACCAGAACCCGGGTTTGGTTTTCTGAATACGTCAACTTGAATTATAACAACAACGTATTGCTGGAAGATATCAAAGAGACATCACTGGGTTATGACGTGTTGCACTCTTCTGAAAACGGGTTGATTATGACACGTATCGATCCCTTAAATGGAGATCCAGTTTTTAGTAAAAAATTCACTACTGGCTCAACATCTTCCTCTTTTGCCAGATTTCCTGAAACCAGCGTGAATTATCAAAAAATTCATTTCTCTCCCGGATCGATAATCAATGAAGGAACGGCTTTTGCGGCTCATTTTTCTCATGTTACCAATTTAGGCGGCCATCCGAATACCAATGAGCGAAAGGAGTTTAGATTGATTAAGATGGACTCCCAGTTTGAGGCCGGATCGTCCAATTGCCAGCTTCCGGTGATCATTGCGAAAGATCCATTCTGTACACTTCAACTTTTTGGACCGTGCCGACAGCTTTATGCCAATTATGGTATGCTGGCAAGTATTTCTGAAGGTATGATAGCAAGTACAGTTCCTTGGGGTTTGTCTAACCTATCCGATACCACTCATTACCAATGTGCTGAAGTAGTTTACGAAGTATCTATTCCTGATGATCAGGATGATGGCGATGTGCAAACGCCTTTCTTTAAAACCACCACGGGTATTGATGCTACAGCCAACCAAGAGGTTGAATTTACCTTGAAAACCCTTCAAATCTCTGGCCTTTATGAATTGGAGTCGTCCGTGGAAATTGAGCGCGTTCAAGCACTCGATTTGAGTGGCAAAGTGGTTTTGGACAAAACCGATAGGGTTCAAGAAGTTGATCTGAGAGAATACCAAGGAGGAGTTTACTTGATTCGGGCCTTCATGAATTCCGGGGAAGTAATCACCTCAAAAGTGATTAAACAATAAGTGATTTTCTAAACGAACAAGGCAAATAGCGGCCTAGTAAATTGAAAAAGGAAGGAGTTTCACCGGGTTATGGTGGGACTCCTTTTTTGCTGATAGACGGAGGCAAAAGTTATTCTTTTCAGATTTCGATATCTTTGAAAGATGATCCTGCGAACCAATCCATCCATTTCCAATTTTTGGCTAATTGCCTGTCTTGGCGCAGTGATTGTATCTTGTTGCCCTCGGCAAAATGGCACCTGCCCATACCCCGAAGACATCGATTGGATGGCTCAAATGAGCGGCCAATTGGTTCGTTTTGAATCCACCGATGCGAATTGGGTAGAGCTGCAATTTGAGGCCGGTGACACCTTCGGTTATTCAGTCGATTCGGATTGTGCTAATACCCTGGTATCCGTTTCAGATTGTGGTTGCAATTGCGAGTCCAGCACAAGAATAGGTGGATCGGTAACTCGTTCGTCCAATAATTTTAAGGGCAGGCTGTATTTTACCTCGGCCATTGTTTCTGATTTGGACGATGAGCAGGAAACCGTTACCATGACTTACTCGGTATTCAATCAATACAGTACCTCCGAAAAAAGCTTGTTTGAAAATCCCTCTGTTGTACGTCCTTTTCTGGATGCTACTGTTGGGTGGGACCGGGAGAACGTTTCCTACAAAAACGTAGTAGAACTTAGTCATTCAAACCCCAGGGAATCGGATTACGTGGTCAAGTCCTTTTATACCCAATCAGATGGTATAGTTGGTTTTGAGATGAACACCGGAGAACTGTATTTACTCAGAAAATGAGAGCCCCCCTTTTCAATATCACCGGATTGCTTTTGGGAATTACCATGCTGTACTCCCAAGGTAGTGTTGGGCAAGAAAACCAACCCTTTTCAGACACCATATCCTTCCACTTGACCGATCATAACAACCTCTCTGTTCAAGCGGTAATTAATCAAAGGGATACGGTAGATCTCATGTTTCATACCGCTGCAGGAGATGTGACTTTAATCTCCGAAGTCATTGGAGATTTACCCTCCTTGGTTTGGCAAGAACCTCAGGCCGTGCATAGCTGGGGAGGTGCCAATGAAGCCCGGGTAAGCGTGAACAATGAAATGCACATTGGCCGGATTCAAACAGATAGTTTGACCATTTGGGAAACCCAGAGATCCGGACCTAAAACGGATGGTAAATTCGGACCCGACTTTTTCGGCGGAAGGATATTTGAAATGAATTACGATGACGAAGTCCTTCGGGTCTATTCCGCTCTTCCGACCCAGATGGAAGGTTACCAGAAACTGCCATTGGTCATTGAAAATGGATTGATGTTTATCGAGGCCACCGCACGGGTAGGTAAAAAGGAATACACCCATCGATTTTTGATTCATTCCGGTTATGGTGGCACCCTATTATTTGATGACGCTTTTGCCCAGGAAAGCCAATTGGGAGAGCAAATCGTCATCACCGATCAACAAGAGTTGAAGGATTCGTATGGCAATGTGATCAAAACGCAGAAGGGCCTACTCCCGAGTTTTAAATTGGGAGACCTGGAATTTCAAAACCTGCCAGTGGGCTTTTTTGAAGGCGCCTTGGGGCGGCAAAAAGTAAGCGTATTAGGCGGCGATTTGCTAAAGCGCTTAAACCTCATTTTTGACCTGGAAAATGAAACCATCTATATCGCGGCCAGTCATTGGAAAGGGACTCCACACTCGGGTTCTTAGTACGGTATTTATTCTTTAAACGAGAGCCGGTGTCCGGGTTTAGATCGTGTTACCTTTAGTTTAAATGAACGATGTTTCTTCCGATCCAGAGGAAGCTGACTATTTTTGTATCCCATGCCGGCACGAAGCGAAATAAAAAACATCATTTTTGACCTTGGCGGAGTCATTATCAATATTGACCCGGGTCTCACCCTGGAGCAGTTTCAAAAAGTTTATCCCGGAAATTTTCTCGATCGCTTTCGTCAACCCGACGTGCAGGAGATTCTTCACGGATTTGAAACCGGGAAATACGACGAGGCCAATTTTATCAAGGAGCTCCAAAAGGCTTTTGACTTTGAACTCGAAAAGGAAGAATTTATCCGGATTTGGAACCTAACGCTTCTGGATACGCCGCCCGAACGAATCAGTTTGATTCAGCAGTTGAGCAACGAATTTAGAGTGTTTCTCCTGAGCAACACCAATCCAACACACATGGAAGCTTACTTTGCTCAGATGGCCGAGGACCAAGAACTCTGGTTCCCCGATTTATTTGAAAAAGCCTATTTGTCCTACAACATGGGCCTACGGAAACCAGATCCCGAAATATTTAAAACCGTTCTCAAAGAGCAAGTTTTGCTACCCGAAGAAACCCTCTTTTTGGACGATACATTGGAACATATCGAATCGGCAAAATCGGTCGGAATCCATACCTGGCAGGTTACAGATAAGCCGATAACATCCCTACTTAATGATACTTGGAGGTAAACCCCGAAGAACGATTGGATTGCACCCCGATAATCCGAAAATCGTACAAACCTTTGATCAACGCCGATTTCCACACGAAACGGTTTTAACCGATTTGAAGAGTAGCAAAGATGCTGAATATGCGATAAAAGACATGTGGGTAAGAGGTGCACCTTTGATTGGAGCAACAGCCGCCTTTGGTGTCTATTTGGCGGGTTTGGAAGCCTTGGAAAACTCCGATCCAAAAGCCTATTTGGAAGAACGATTTGCCGCTCTGGAAGCGACGCGTCCCACGGCTGTGAACCTCCTTTGGGCGCTCAATGAGCAAAAGAAAAACCTTCAGGGTGATCTTTCCGGGGAAGAATTAATCGCGGCTTTCAGAAAAACCGCGGAACAAATCGTTGAAGACGACGTGGCCATTTGCAGCAACATTGGTGAACACGGTTTAAAGTTGATCCAGAAAATTGCCGATCAGAAACCGGGTGAGCCAGTTCGTGTTTTGACCCATTGCAATGCCGGTTGGTTGGCTTGCATCGATTGGGGAACGGCTACTGCTCCGGTATACAAAGCTCAATTGGCGGGTATCCCCATAGAGGTTTGGGTAGATGAAACCCGGCCGCGAAATCAAGGTGCCAACTTAACCGCATTTGAGTTGCAGCAGCAAGGCATCCCGTTTCAGGTAATTACAGACAATACGGGTGGTCACCTTATGCAGCATGGAATGGTTGACCTGGTAATTGTAGGTACAGATCGCACCACAAGGGATGGTGATGTGGCCAACAAAATTGGAACCTATTTAAAGGCCTTAGCTGCTTTTGATAACCATATTCCTTTTTATGTAGCTCTACCCTCCACGACCATCGACTGGACGATCAAGGATGGAGTGCAAGAAATTCCGATTGAAATGAGGTCGGAAGATGAGGTGCATTGGATTCACGGAAAGCGACCTGATGGAACCCTGGACAAGGTACGTGTTACTCCGGAAGGAAGCGCTGCGGCCAACTATGGCTTTGACGTTACCCCAGCCCGACTGGTCACCGGATTAATTACAGAGCGAGGAGTTTGTGAAGCCAGTGAAGCCGGATTACTTGAATTATTTCCAGAGCAGGTTTGAGTACAATAGACGAAGGATATATTAAGTTTCAACTCCATTGGGAGGAAGGAGCGGCACCGTCTCAAAATATTCAGGAGTTGATTCAATACCGCGATCAGCTCTATCAAAAGGGGTGGATAGGCTTCGATAAAGTCCATAAGGTAGGATTTGGCAACATTTCTCTTCGCTTGGATAGATCGGATCATTTTATCATTTCATCCACGCAAACGGGCCATTTTAAGCAGACTCAACCCGAGCATTATTGCGAAGTTCTCAAATGTGACATTCCGGCCAATACCGTTTGGTGCCTGGGTCCACTTCGAGCGTCTTCAGAGAGCATGAGTCATGCCGCGGTTTATTCCTGTTCTGAAAAGATTGGGGCCATTATCCACATTCACCAGCACGAACTCTGGATGCGAAGCAAGCATCAAATTCCCACTACGTCTGATGAAGTTGCCTACGGAACCCCTGAAATGGCTTACGAAATTCAACGACTCTACCGGGAAACCTCCTTGCCGCAAGATGGCGTTCTGGCCATGGCCGGACACGAAGATGGCATCATTTCCTTCGGAGAAGATTTGGCCGAAGCCTATCGAAATTTAGAGCGGATATCGCTGTAAGGCTTGATTTAAGCCCTTTCCTGGCAAAGTTCCAGTAGAATGCCATTGGCACTCTTTGGGTGGATAAAGGCAATCAGTTTGTTATCTGCCCCTTCCTTGGGCTGTTCGTTGATGAAGATGAAGCCTTCTCCTCTAAGGCGCTCCATTTCGGCATGAATATCATCCACCAAAATCGCCATGTGATGAATGCCTTCCCGGTTCTTTTCCAGGTATTTGCCAATGGCACTGCTTTCATCCAAAGACTCCAAAAGCTCCAATTTAGACTCGCCCAATTGATAGAAGATGGTGTTTACCTGCTCACTCGCCACCGTTTCTTCCTTGTCTGCCTGATTTCCAAGCAACTTTTCAAATACTTCTTTGGAACGTTGAGCGTCTTTTACAGCGATACCTAAATGTTCAATTTTCAACAGGGCCATAGCAATCGTGGATTTGACGGCGAAATTAACCATTTCCGGTTCCTTAAGGGTTATTGGGCTTCAATCAAAAAAGGGGAAGCTTCGCTAAAGAAATAAGGAGACTGCCTAAAAACCGGAATGAACTGGCTTGCCAAAGAACTAATTTCAGTCTCTCTCTTTCCGAAATCTCTTGATGAAGAGAAGAGGAGGGAAAGCTCTTCGTCCCTGTTTTGGGCCCTACAAATAGGACGAAGAAGTATCACTATCAACACTTAAATCAATGACAATGAAAAAATTTATGTACGCAGCGCCTTTATGCCTGCTGATTCTGTTGGGCTCCATAGCGAGTGCACAGAGCTACATTTCGGGAGTGATCAACCGATACACTCCTGTATCCAACATCAACGTGGACTATTGTTCCACAGAAATTGAAGTCAACGATGCCTCCTTGTTTCGTTCAGGTGATCGTGTATTAATTATTCAGATGAAGGGAGCCACGATCAATTCGACTTCCTCATCGGGAACAACCTACGGCGATATCACGTCTTACAATGATGCCGGTAACTACGAATTTGCAACGGTCAATTACGTGGCAGGCAATTCGGTATTTCTGAATGAGGCCTTAATCCGAAATTACGACCCAAGTTCTTTGGTGCAGCTTATCACCGTGCCGCAGTACAACGACGTGGTGGTTAGTGGGGTTCTTACTGCCTATGGCTGGGACGGTAGCATGGGTGGTGTTTTGGTATTTGAAGCTACCGGAACGGTTTCCATGCAAGCCGATATCGATGTTTCTGGATTGGGTTTTCGTGGTGGTAATCCATCTCTCAATGGCGCTCCGTCTGGAACCAACTTTCCTTATTTCGCAGCACCTACTACCTATGCTGGAGAAAAGGGGGAAAGCATCAACATGACCATTGCCGGGCAAGAAGCCGGATTGGGCAAACAAGCCAATGGTGGTGGAGGTGGAAATACCGTGAACTCTGGTGGTGCTGGTGGTAGTAACTACGGCACGGGAGGAAACGGTGGAAACACAACAGCTAACAATCCGTACGGCGGTGTTGGTGGAGCTCCTATGAGCACGGCTATTTTGAACAATGAAAAAATCTTCCTCGGTGGAGGTGGTGGCGGAGGCCAGCAAAACAACAACTTGTCTAACCCAGGTGCCAACGGTGGTGGTATCGTTCTGTTTAAGGCTTGTCAAGTTGTCTCTTCCGACGATTATGTGATTCGCTCCAATGGAAGTCGTGCCTTGGATGTGAGTGCGGGTCCTTCTTCAGGCTATTACTACATTGATGGAGCCGGTGGCGGTGGTGCCGCTGGTACAGTAGCTATTGGAGTGGATAATCCGGACATGAGCTCCGTAAACATCGAAGTAATCGGTGGTGGCGGTGGAAATGCAGGAAACTGGTTGAGCCGCGCTCACGGCCCTGGTGGCGGTGGATCTGGTGGTGCCTTTTTAACGAATCAGGCTGTAGTGGTGAATACGCTAAACATGGCTGGCGGAAATGCCGGAATCGTGGTGATGAACAACTCTCCGATTCAAACTCCTGCACCTAATGGAAATTACAACGCAACCAATGGAACTATTGGTGGTACCTGGGACCGCTGGAAGTGTCCGGAAGCAGAAACATGTGTGGAAGATGTGATCAATGATTATACAGCTGTCGCCTCTATTTGGATTCAGGATTGCTACACCTACTTGGATGTGGCCAATGCTTCTGCTTACCGAGTAGGTGACCGGGTTTTGATCATTCAGATGAAAGGAGCCTCGATTAACAGCACCTCTACTTCTTCTGCTACTTATGGAGACATTACCTCATACAACGATGCGGGTAACTATGAATTTGCAGATGTATATGCGGTGAGCGGAAATACCATTGTGCTCAATGGCCTTTTAACAAGATCTTATACTCCTTCAGGACTGGTGCAGTTAGTAAGGGTTCCGGTATATGGAAGTGTGAAAATTGTAGGTGATATCAACGCGGTATCCTGGAATGGAAACACGGGTGGAGTTGTTGCATTAGAAGCAAGATACCGAACCTTCTTTGCTGCCGATATCAATGTATCTGGCCAAGGGTTTAAAGGCGGTGCCGTTTCTACTAATGGTGCTCCTGCCAATACCGGATTCCCTTATTTCGCTTCTCCAACAAACTATGCCGGAGATAAAGGCGAAAGCATCAATCTGTTCATTACCGGCCAGGAAGCTGGAATGGGTAAACAAGCCAACGGTGGTGGTGGCGGAAACACCCAAAATGCCGGTGGAGCCGGTGGTGGCCATTACGGAACGGGTGGAACAGGTGGAAAAACCACAGGAAACAATGCCTACGGTGGTGTTGGTGGTGCTCCGCTTGCTACCGGAATCCTATCCTTCAACAAAGCCTTCCTCGGAGGCGGTGGTGGCGGTGGCCATCAGAACAACAACGTTTCTACTCCTGGTGTAGAAGGTGGAGGAATGGTATTCCTTAAGTCTTGTTTTGTACTGGGTAACGGCCAGAGCATTATCGGAAATGGTAATACTGCTGCTGATGCTAATGGAAGCACACCTCACGGATACGGTATCGATGGTGCCGGCGGTGGTGGTGCCGGTGGCCAGGTATTGATCGACGTAGACAACGGAAATTTGAGCAGCCTAAACGTTTTGGTTAATGGTGGTGATGGAGGTGACTGTGGAAACTGGACCTCTTCTACCTCTCATGGCCCAGGTGGCGGTGGAGCTGCCGGAGCTGTTCTTTCTAACGTTACCCTGTCAGGGGTTACCTATGGTCTAAATGGTGGTGCTGCAGGAATTGTTCGAAACAAATCTTCCTGGGCCCCTCATGCCTTAGGTAATTGGGGAGCAACAGCCGGAACTGCTGGTTCCTATATCACTGGATGGGAATGCCCAGAGGTAGAGGTATGTGATGCTTGTGCTTCGCCAAAAGGTGGACCGGAAAGATCATCCGATGCGGTGATGACCGTGGTTGAAACCGGTGAAAATGGCAAACAAGTATCCGGAGCAAAGACTCAGGACGACGATTACCACTTGTATCCAAACCCAAGTACTGGGTTGATCAATTTGGTGAGCGAAACGGCTGAAGATAGAGATTTGCAAGTTCGGGTGTTTAGCACCTCAGGTCAACTGGTATACCAAGTGGTTAAATCTGGAAGCGGGTTGGTGAGTCTCGACTTAAGCGAAGTTCCTGTGGGAATTTACGTAGTTGAACTATCCACAGCAGAAGGTTATCTGCAAACCGAAAGAATCAGTATTGAACGATAGAAGTCGGTAAGGGCCCCCAATATAGAGACCCGTCTTTGGATTAATTTCCAGAGGCGGGTTTTTGGTTTTTCTCCCAATGGTGTTCGTAGCGTTTTAAGTCCACATCCGGATCCAATTCTGATTTTCCCAGCAGGTAGTCCACCATATGTTCGGAATAGTAAGGAGCCAGCATTACCCCTTTGGAACCCAAACCATTAAAAGTGTAGAGTCCTTTTTGTTTAGGGTGCTCCCCAATTAATGGGCGTCGATCGCCCACGGTGGGCCTTAAGCCCGATTGTTGGTCGATTACTTCGTAAGGCAATTGAACTACGCCTTCTAATTTTTCCAGGAGTTCCTGGCGGCCTTTCTCAGACAGGTCGTAACTGGAATTACCCCATTCATAGGTCGCTCCCACTCGAAACAGATCATCGCCTAAGGGCAGGATAAAGAATCCTTTATTGAGGACTCCATCTGTTTTCAATCCTGGAATTTTTACCGTAAGAACATCACCTTTGGTTGCTCCCAGGGGTAGATAGCTAAACCAGTTTTCGTTTTTGGCCAGGTGGCCGTCGCAAAGAATAACCTTTTGACCCTGGATAGTCTTACCATCGGTTAGGCTCAATTCAAATCCCTCGGTATTGGCTTGTAGATCTTGTATCTCCCCTGTTACCAAAAGACTCTTTTCAAGAAAATAGGCTTGAAGGGTTTGTAAAAGCAAGGGTAGGTTTACACGTCCAGCCTGCTTCACTCTCCCAGCTCCAAAAGAACACTCCGCTGATTCTACAAAACCAGCAGGGAGGAGGTCCTTATCCATAAAAGCATCAAATCCGGGTTCGGTGCATCGAGCCGCCCAGTTATTGGCCTCTTCATGAGAATGGAAGAGCTTGTAGATGGGAAGATCCTGGTGAACCTCTACCCCAAATTCGGATTCAATTTGGCCGAAGAATTTCCTTAAGTAGGGAACCAATTTCTTAGCCTGAAAGGAGAGATTGAATTTTCGAAAAACAACAGGATTATAGAGACCCGCTGCCACGAGCGATGAAGATCTTTCCAGTTGGTTGTCCACCAACAAAAAATCCATGTTTTGTGCCTCCATTTGCCGAGCGATGCAACTGCCAGCCAAGCCTTGTCCAACGATTATCCATTCTGCCTTCATACGGGAAACAAAGGAATAAAAAAACCGCCCTCCGGATGACCGAAGAGCGGTTTCAATTTATTGGAATTGTTCAGTCCTTATTTTACAATCAGACGAACAGCTTCGTATTCATCAGTCAAGATTAGGTAGATACCTGTGTCAAGACCGCTAATATCGATTGTGTTAGAGTCATTAGAACGCAATACTGGCTGACCGAGCAAGTTGTTGATCACAACGTTTACGGTTTTGTTCAGCATCAAAGTTCCAGTGTTGTTAGGGTTAGGGTAAGCAACCAATGCTTGAGACTTTCCGTTCAATTCATTTACTCCGTCAGGGCCAGTAGCCGTAGAATCGGTAGTAAAGGATTCAGGACCGGTCCACTCAGAGCAGTGCAAGTCGCATACTTCAAAAATCCATACTTCGTAAGTAGTGTTTTCTGTCAAACCAGTAATGGAGTAGTTAGTAGAAGTTAAGCCCATAGCTGAATCTACTGGAGTTCCATTTTGGTACCAACGGATATCCCACTCAGAACCACCACCTGAAGTCCAGCTGATAGCGGCAGTAGTTTTGCCAGCGCTGTCTACAGTGATTGCAGTTGGAGTACCACATACAGAAGTATCAAAGTCCAGGTGAGAACGTGGATTGATTTGGTAACCATCGAAGTAAGGAGAACTTGCGTCAAACTGGTTTCCAACACCCATTACGCTAAACATTCCAGAAGGAGGGTTTGGCATAGAATCCTGGATGAATACGTCCTTGTCTATACGCATAGTCAAAGTATCGTTGTCCATAGTAACGATGTTCACGTTAGCGTTGCTTCCAGCCGCAGGCCATTCAGAAGGATCAGCCAACTTAACGTTACAGATAGAAATCCACTCGCTTTCGGTGTCTTCATCCAACTCGTCAGCGTCCCAAGGACCTTCGATCATTTTGCCAGTAGCCAACACCTGAATAGAGTCAGCAATCATTTCGGTCAATCCGTTGTAGAATCCAACAGAACCCCAAACCATGATTGAGTCACCTTCTTCAACTACGTAGTTACTTACATCGTTGAAGTTGAAAACGTTGATTCCAGCAGTTCCATCTTGAATCCAGAAGCTAATTCCGTTGTTTCCATCAAAGTCAGGCGTAAATACAGTACCTACAATACGACAATCAACGTTGTTTGAATCAGGCTCTCCGTTAGCGTCAACGGTGCGCAGAACGTCAATTGGGTACAATGGAAGTGGCTTAGGAGCAGCCAAAGTAGTAAAGGTGAAAGGACCAACTTGGTTACTCAAACCGATGGTTGCACAGCTATCCTGTACATAGAAGTCGTAAGCGGTGTTTGGAGTCAAACCACTCAACAGGTGAGGGTTTGTGATGGAGTGAACACGAGTTCCTGTTCCAGGAGTAAATCCTTGAGTTCCCCATTCGATCATCCATTCGTTAGATCCACCAGTTGTCCAGGTCAACTCAGCAGAAACATCGCTGATGTTAGTCGCACCCAAAGCGCTTGGATCGTTACAAGTAGCCGCTGGATGAGGCTTAATGTCCTTCGTAAATTGAGGAATAATTTGGTATCCGTCAAAGTAAGGAGAGCTAAAGTCAAACTGACCGCCAATACCACAAACGTCGAATCTACCTACCGGAGCAGCAACGCTGTCATCGATGTAAGTATCCTTGTCGATACGCATAGTTAAAGTATCACCAGCCAAGGTGCGAATTTGAACGTTGGAGTTGCTTCCGGTTGCAGGCCACTGATTGGCGTCTACCAATTCTACGCTGTCAATACGGATCACACGAGATTCAGTAGACTCACCCAAGGCAGAAACCTTCATTGGAGTATCTGGCATTTTCATGCTGTCCAAAACGTTCATTGAGTCAGGAGAGAATTGAGTCAATCCGTTATACTGAGAAATACTTCCCCAAGCTTCAACTGAATCACCTTGACGTACGGTATAGGCAGGAGTAAATCCACCACCTTTAAATACACCGATTCCACCAGAAGCATCAGTAATGGTGAAGGTGTTGCTGCTGGAAGAAGTTCCGCTTAAGTCAACACCGTGTACAATACCTGTAATACGGCATTTAACATTCAATGAATCTGTTTCTCCGTTAACATCAACAGTGGTTACCGTTCCAATAGGATAAGTAGGAAGAGCTGCTGGTGGGGGAGGAGGTGCAGTAGTGTGAGGAATTATGTGTCCTTTTACCTGAGGAACCAATTGGTATCCTTCATCGTAAGGAGAGCTGAAGTCAAACTGACCACCAAACCCGATTACGTCAAACATTCCAACTGGAGCAACAGTAACACTGTCATCAACCAAGGTGTTGCGATCAACACGCATGGTGAAAGTATCCAACTTGGTAGAAGCAACAGTCATGTTTGCACTGCTTCCTGGAGAAGGCCATGAACCACCGATAATGGTTACCGAGTCTACACGGATCAACTCTGCTTCGTAGGTTTCATTAGGCTCAGCAACCAACATAGGCATACGAGCTGCTTTTCCAGTAGCCAACACGTTCATGGAGTCAGCGTTCAACTGGATCAATCCGTTGAAATGACCAACAGTTCCGTAAACTTCGACAGAGTCACCTTCAGTTACAGTATAAGAAGGGGTGAAGCCACCAGATTTACGAACTACGATACCGTTTCCATCGTTCAAGTGGAACTGGGTAGCGCTGCTTCCTCCAATATCAATACCCTGTACGATACCTACCAAACGACACTCTACATTGTTGGAGTCAACTACTCCAAGTGGATCGCTTGAGGTTACTGTACCAATTGGGTAAGTAGGAATAGAAGCGGGAGGAGGAGGAGTACTGGTACATCCAGCATCTCTGGTTCCAGGAGAACCGTAAACCTGCTTGCTGTTTACAATTTTTCCGGTTACAAGGGTCGTAGAAGCTGACCAGTTTGCACCATTGGTGTTATCAGCTGTAGAGTCACACAACACCAAAGAAGCACCACCACCATCAGGGCTGGTAGGCCATGGAGAAACATCGTCGTAGCGAAGTGAATCCACCAAGACACCTGTGCTGGTCTTAAGTGCGATAGGCTCACCACCGTTTGACAATCCACCTGAAGACCACTGACGAGCAGCAACTCCATAAACATTCATAATAGCAACTGAATCAACGGCAATTACTAAGTAAGCTCCCGATGCCAGGTTAATGGATGGGAAGGTATAAACAACACCGGAGGTAAACTGGTAACCGTTCAAGTTAACAGTAGATGATCCGGTATTCAGAATTTCAATGAATTCGGTTGAATCCGATCCCGATTCGGGAGGATTGTAACTGATTTCGGTGATCACGATTTGGGCCATTCCAGAAAGGCTCAAAGCAAGCACCGTTAACAGAGTAAATAGCTTTTTCATTTGACTAAACAATTTTTTGCAAAAGTATACAGTTGCAAATGTCGTATTGTTAACTGTATATTAGGATATATAAAATTAAAATTTTACCGCTAACACGCAGGTTTTTTTCACGCGTTCGGTATGGCCATCGGGGTCGACCAGTTCAATAAAGAAGATATAGATACCTGTGCTGGCCTTTTGACCGTCGTCATTATCGCCATTCCAAGTGATAGTTCCCTGAACGCCAAGAAGTTGATTGTTGGCTAAATCGCGGATCAATCGGCCTTCAGTATCGTAGACCTGAACTTGGGCTACAAAGCCATCTTTGTTTAGGTTGTAGTTCAAATGGACTACATCATCAAATCCATCGTTATCCGGAGAAAAAGTTTCGGGTTCCACTGTGAATTGATTGCTAAAATCTCTGGCGGGCAAAAATTGTGAGTTCTCCAAACCTGGAGTCCCGTATCCAACACTTTGTGCGGCGCTGTTCCAATTGCCCATATCCTGGGTGGGTAAATCGTAATCTACTCGCTCCAAAGCCACACCGTCCGGATCGCGGATCAAGGCATTGTGCATATCACTGGTGTAATCAAATCGATCAATCTGAACGGCGGTATCGTTAAGCACTACTACAGCCCCGGCATCGTTGGACATGGTAGGAAGGCTTGCAAGCTGGATAAAGGCCTTCTCGTCATGTGTTGGATAAATCCTCTTGATTTCGGCATTATCCTTATTAATTAGCACAAAAGCTCCGGGAAATAGAGGATAAGGAGTTTCGGAAATGATTTTGCAACCATCCAGGGTGTCTTTTACATAGTCGAACTCACAGAGCTGCCAATTCTGTAAATCCAAAATTTTCTTAGAACGATTATAAAGCTCGACATAATCCGAACTTGCTCCCGATTGAGGGTCAAAGAGCACTTCATTAATTACCAAGTCACCACTTTCCGCAGTTTCAGCCAAGCCCAGCTCTACGGTTAAGTCAGTTGCTGTATTTCCCACACAATCATGAATTCCATTGATGGTCAGGGTATAAACCTGCTGAGGGTTAAGGCGCTGTGGAGGGTGATTTCTAATGTCTTTCGGTCGGTAAAGTACAGGGAGTCCATCAAAATTCGAGGCGAGGCCTTGATTTGAATGTCATCTAGGTCGGTCGTAGATACGGCTTCATTAAATTGAATAAAAAGTCTTTTCTCTTCAATGGCTCCGCCTCGTACAATTTCGGGCGCCGTTTCATCCGGATTGCTGGTTCTAATAGAGTTGACCTTTCCCGGAGTTCCACCTTCTTCGTCAATGCTGGCACGCCAGTTATTGGCTTCGCCACATGGGTTGGCATCGTCGACCATTTCGAGCGTCCATCCGCCGTCTTTTTTTGATTCATCACCGTACCACTCAGAGCTGTAACTCACTTCATGAATGGTAAGATTTCCACGGGCAAGCACAAGATCGTCTCCTGAATTGTTAAGCGAAGGCCAGTCTTTTAACCCGACGGTTTCACCATAAGAACGGTATTCGGAAACGGCGGCTTCATCGCAAAGGATGAGGTAACCTTTAGGAAGAATAGTTAGACCATCAAGCGATGCAGAGGTGCTTGGGTCTGAAATGGTGCAGGAGATCAGATTGATAAGTTTATCGGTAGTATTATACAATTCGATAAACTCGTATTCAGGTAAGGATGATTTACTCTCGTCCGGATCGGGATACAACTCATGGATTACGATGTCGTAGCTACCTGGCAGGGCACCACGGCCAAAGGCAACACTATCGGAGGTAATAAGGTTCCCGTAGCAATCGGTTGCTCCAGATATGGAGAGGTAATTAACCACTCCCACTTCCAAGCTGGTAAAAAGCTTGACCCGGGCACTTTGTGAGGGGTTACTTGGCACCAAGACCTGTATAACGCTATTGTTGTTGGGTGTAAGGTGGTAAGTTGCATTAATCAGGCTTGCACTGTCCATGGGCCCGGAAAAACTGAGCTGTAATTCATAGGGTAGAGTAACTTGAACTGAGGTGATAACGGGCCGCGTTGTGGGAGGAACGGTGTCGTACACGCTATTTTTTCTACCGGGAGTACCGCCATCCACATCATTTGATCCACTCCAATTGGCAGATCCACCGCCACATGGATTATTGGGGTGTATGAGCTCTAAAGTAAAACCTCCATCTTCCTTATCCGGGTCGCCATACCAGGAGTCCGTATAGGCTACCTCATCTATGGTTACCCCATTTTTGTCGGCCAGGGTAAGAACGTCACCCGAGTTGTTGAGTGACGGGAAATTCGTTACTGCAATCACTTTTCCATAAGGAGCAAAAAGGCTTGAGTCACTACTGGAGCAGAGAATGACGTATTCGTTAGGATCGAGGATGTAGTTTCCAATGGTGGCCGTTTTACTTGGGTCGGAGAAAGTGACGTCTTGGAGGTTAAAGGTTTTTCCAGTCAGATTGAGTAACTCTACAAATTCTTTTTCGGGCAATGCAACTGGCGGTGAGGGATCGGCAAAAATTTCATTGATCACAACGTCTCCTGGAGTCAATGGATCATAAGTAATCCAGGTAAAAGGCTCTTGATGGGTACCCATCACATTTCCGTTGCGATCAGCTACACCACTAATGATGATTTGATGTTGTACCCCCGACGGAAAAGAGGATGCAAATTGCAGGTGAACCAGCGAAGAATCGGTCGCATCGATTTGCGCGGAACTGGGGTTCCCAATTCCTAAGGTGACCTGATAATTGTTTACGGATTGTGCTGTTGTCGGATCTACATTTTCTGAAAATACCACATCGATGGCTTGGTCCGAAAGCAACTGAATGGCTTGTACAACAGGCTTTGTCGTATCCTGGTAATAGGAACCGGTGACGTTGACACTATCAAAAAAGAACAATTCGGATCGGGTGGTAGTATAGCGGCAGTAGAATCCAAAATACTCGGAAAGCAGGTGATCGTTGTCAAAAACAGTTCCCTGTGAAACATATCCGCTACGCGTGGATGAGGTGTCTACCAGCAACTCCCAGTTGCCTGCACTATCCCGGGTCACCTTAATCCACCCTGATGGAGCGAAAGCTGCGAGGCTATCCTTTCCGTCAATGATTTTTGTGTTGGTTGATCCCGATCTTTTATAAAGACTAAAATCATCAGCGGAGCCACCCACACCTCCTAATCTAACGTAATAGCCATCAGGTGAGCTGCTGAGGTCTTGCTTTTGTGCGCCCAGATAGGCCAGGGCATAATTGTTACTAGAAGGAGCAAAATCCAACCGAAATTTAAACTCCCAGGAGGCTTTGTAAATGGCTTTGCTTGGTGTGACCAGGTAGGCCGGACTTGATTTAGAGGTATCAAAAAGTTGAAGCTCCATGGCCGTATTTACCCGAAACTTCGCCGTGTCACCCACCCAAGTTGGATTGTTGGTAAAATCACCGTCCCGAAAATCGTCCTGCACTTGGCTGATTCCAGAAAATGAGATAAGGAGTAAAACCCCAAACAGAAGGATGCGTGTTAGGCTCATGCTATTGATTCGCACAAAGGTAACTATTCGTACTTTTGCCACGCTTTAAGGAAGTTTTAAGAATAAAGATGAAAGTAGCAGTGGTTGGATCAACTGGAATGGTTGGTCAAGTGATGTTGAAGGTTCTGGAAGAGTTTGATTTTCCAGTAACAGAATTGATTCCGGTTGCATCTGAAAGATCAGCGGGAAGCAAGGTGGACTACAGAGGAAGTTCATACACAGTTTGCACCCTTCAAGATGCACTTGAAAAGAAACCGGATCTGGCTCTTTTTTCTGCCGGTGGATCGGTATCCCTGGAATGGGCTCCTCGCTTTGCGGAGGCTGGCACTACGGTAGTGGACAACTCTTCTGCCTGGAGAATGGACCCTCAAAAAAGATTGGTGGTTCCTGAAATTAATGCTTCCGATTTGACTCCCGAGGACAAGATTATCGCCAACCCCAATTGCTCTACTATCCAAATGGTATTGGCTTTGGCTCCCCTGGAAAAGCGCTACGGAATTAAGCGAATTGTAGTTTCTACCTACCAGTCCATCAGCGGAACTGGGGTGAGTGCGGTTCGTCAAATGGAAAACGAGCGTGCAGGTGATAAAGGGGAGATGGCTTATCCCTACCCCATCGATCAAAACTGCTTGCCTCACTGTGATGTCTTCCAGGACAACGGCTATACCAAGGAGGAAATGAAGCTGGTTAACGAAACCCGCAAAATTCTAAATCGCCCTGAAATTAGAGTAACGGCTACAGCGGTTCGTGTTCCTGTACAAGGAGGACACTCCGAAGCGGTAAACGTGGAATTTGAACAGGATTTCGATCTCAACGAAGTTCGTCAGCTATTGGCGGATACACCTGGAATCAAATTGCAGGACAATCCAGACGTGAATCAATACCCTATGCCTCTTTTCGCTCAGGGAAAGAATGAAGTTTTCGTGGGTCGTTTGAGACGCGATGAATCTCAGAAAAACACGCTGAACATGTGGATAGTAGCCGATAATCTCCGTAAGGGTGCAGCTACCAACGCAGTTCAAATTGCCCAATATTTAGTGGACCAAAGCTGGTAGATTATTCACAATCTACTTTCGGCTGTTTATAAAATCCCCTTTACCCGAATTTAAGGGCCTTCCATTTCTTGATATTTGCTACTATGATAAATTGGTGGCCGATGAAATCTATGAGTAAGTTGTTCGTGTTTGCCCTAATCGCCGGGGCAATGGTGGGTTGTGTTCCTCAAAAGAAATACGCCGAACTTCAGAAGAATTACGACAAAAGTGAATCTGAAAGGGATTACCTCTCTGGATCTCTGAAGGATACGGAAACCGAGAAAAAAGAACTAACGGCTCGAGTAGATAAGTTGTCGAAAGACCTGGACAAGGTAAGTCAGGATTACGCTCAGCTGCAGCGAGAGCACGAGGTTTTGCAAGACAGTTATAAGCAATTGGAAGAGTTTAAAGCTCAGTTGCTGGAAAACCAAGAGAAATCATCGGCCGTGAGTCAGCGTGAAAACAAAAAGCTGCTGGAAGAAATGATTCGGGCCCAGGAAGACTTGCAGGCCAAAGAAGATCAATTGAAGCTCAAAGAAGCTGAATTGGCTGATTTGGAAGCTCGACTTAATGCAACCAGTGAAGAACTGACTGCCAAAGATGAAGCCCTTCAAAAGCGGGAGGCCCGAATCAACGAATTGGAAGAAATTATTGCTCAAAAGGATGCCGCAGTGAGAGCCTTGAAGGACAAAGTGGCTGAAGCTCTGCTCAACTTTAAAGGCAAAGGTTTGACCGTAACCCAAAAGAATGGTCGCATCGTTGTTTCTATGGAAGCCAAGCTTCTATTCCCAAGTGGAAGTACCCAGGTAAATGCGGAAGGAAAACAAGCTTTGGTCGACTTGTCCAAGGTGCTTCAGGATCAAAAAGACATCACCATTTTGGTAGAAGGTCACACAGATATTGATCCGATGAGCGGAGCGGGTTGCATCAAAGACAACTGGGATCTTTCCGTTATGAGATCCACGGCCGTTGTAAAGCTCATGTTGGAGAACTCAAGCATTGATCCTTCTTTGCTCACGGCTGCAGGAAGAAGTCAGTTTGTACCCGTGGATCCGGCAACCACAGCAGCGGCTAAAGCCAAAAACCGAAGAATCGAGATTATCCTCACACCCAATTTGGATCAGCTCTTCGAAATCCTTGACGAGGAAGCTAAGAGTATTAAGTAAGCTTTTATTGAAATAGAATTCTGAATTCTGAATTTCGAATTTTGGAATCTGAGAAAGGAAATACGGGGTTCTTCATGATATCACTGAATGTCGCTTCTCGAATCGCGGATCTCGAACTCTGCCCCTAAAGCCTCATTTTTTCTACTTTTACCGCCAAATCAACCTTAACACATTCCTATGAAAAAACACTGGGACATCCTACCTGCCCCTGATCCGGGCGTGGTTCGGCTATTGCGTGAGCAATTGGGCGTAGAGGAGAGAATTGCCAACCTGATGGCCTTACGCGGTCTTAAATCCTACGATGAAGCCAAGCATTTTTTTAGTCCTCAATGGACCGATTTGCATAGCCCTTGGCTGATGAAGGATATGGAAATAGCTGCCGATCGAATAATGAAGGCCATGCAAGACGGAGAGCGGATCCTCGTTTTTGGTGACTACGATGTAGATGGTACTACTTCGGTCGCGACGATGTATTCCTTCCTTGAGAAAATTTATCCAGGTCACATTCACTTTTACATTCCCGATCGGTATTCCGAGGGATATGGAATTTCAAAGCAGGGAATTTTGTTTGCGGAGGAAAACAAATGTGAGTTGATCATTGCCTTAGACTGTGGCATTAAGGCCTTCGAGGAAGTGAATTTTGCCGCCGAAAAAGGCATTGATTTCATCATTTGCGATCACCACCTTCCTGAGAAAGAATTGCCCGCAGCTGTGGCCATTCTCAATCCCAAAAGATCAGACTGCACTTATCCTTACGACGAGTTAACGGGATGCGGCATTGGCTTTAAATTGATTTCGGCCATTGCTGAGCAGATGGACATGCCTTTCGAAGCCATTCAGCCTTTTTTGGAGTGGGTAGCCATCAGCACCTGTTGTGACATTGTTCCTATAACGGGTGAAAACCGGGTGTTGGTTCATTTTGGCCTGGAGCAGCTTAACAACGATCCTGGTAAAGCGATTTATACTTTGATCGAAAAGGCGGGCAAGAAGTTGCCTTTCACTGTTTCAGATGTAGTCTTTACCCTGGGGCCAAGAATCAATGCAGCTGGAAGAATAGAGCATGGTAAATTGGCCGTTGAAATGCTGCTTTCAGATTCTGAGTCTGCTGCCCTTGAAACAGCGGCGATAATTGAGGAGCGAAATGCTGAAAGGCGCGACCTGGATCGATCCATTACCGAAGAGGCCCTGGAGATGATCGAACACAAGGAGCTGAAAAACCGAAAATCTACCGTCTTGTACCGCGAAGGGTGGAGCAAAGGAGTAATCGGAATTGTAGCCTCCCGACTTATCGAAAATTACCATCGCCCTACTGTGGTGTTGACAGGGGTAGATGGAAAGGCGGTAGGTTCAGCTCGATCCGTATCAGGATTTGATATTCACTCGGCGCTGGAAGAGTGCTCTCCCTTCTTGGAGCAATTTGGCGGGCATGCTTTTGCTGCCGGAATGACCCTGAATGTGGAAAAAGTAGAAGGCTTCGCTAAACGTTTTGAAGAAGTGGTAAGTGAGCGTATTTCTGAAGATCAACTTCGTCCGATAATTACGGTGGAAATGGAATTGGATTTGGCGGATATCACCGATAAGTTCTTCCGAATCCTAAAGCGATTTTCGCCCTTTGGTCCCAAAAATTTAAATCCCGTTTTTGTGGCTCGCAATGTTGTAGATACAGGTTATAGCAAGGCGGTGGGTGAGTTTGGAGACCACTTAAAACTTTATGTCTATCAGCCCCATCATCGCAGTATTCGATTTGGAGGAATTGGTTTTGGTTTGGGAAAATGGCATGAGCGGATTTCCTCTAAAAAGCCTTTCGATATGGCCTTTTGCCTAGAAGAGAATCACTGGCAAGGCCAAACGTCCATTCAGCTCCAGGTGCTGGATATAAAAATGGCATAAAAAAAGCCGTCCCCCAACCTAAAAGGAGAAGGAACGGCTCTCTCATCTTAAAGTAAATAAGAGAAACTAGTAGATCTTAACTCCAGAATACCAATTTCCGCCAATCACCCAGTGGGAGTATTGAACGGTGTTGACAATAGGAGTATTTGGGTTATTGCAATCGGAAACACCTTGGGTAGTTCCTGGGGCCTGACAAGGAAGACCAACGGTAGCATCAATCGGTCCATAAGGAGCTCCATATACTCTCACGGAATAGCAAAAGGCTCCGGGAGGCATAGTCAAACAAAGCGTTGTTCCAGGAGCAACCACTCCAGTCATGTTTCCTGCAAAATTGCAGGTCCCGGGAGCAAAAGTGTATTGCATATTGTAGTTGTAGGGACAGTTGGTAGAGTTGTGTAATACAAAATCGTTAGGGCCGCATTGGGCGTTGGCATCGAGGTTTACCAGTAGCGAGAAAACGGTTAGGAAACACCCGAGGAATAGGGCTCGCAAAGTAAAGTTGCTCATAATTGGATATAGATTAGAGGTTAATATTGGACGAGCAAGGTAACATGGGTGCCTTTATCTGCCATTTGAAATTACCCTATAGCAGCAGTTCACCTCCCCAAGGAAGAGATATATATCCCTAATGTGCTGAAAACCGCCCAAATGGAAGAGGCGGAAAAAAGAAAAGGGTCCGAAATGGACCCTTTGGGATAAAACAAACTTGGCCAAGGCCTCTCAGGAAAAAGAGGCATCTGGCCGATAGTGTAAAGTCTAATAGATTTTGATTCCTCCGTTCATCCAGGAGGTATAGCTCACCGTATTGGTATTTCCAGGAATGTTGCAATCGGAAACAGGTTGTACAGTCCCAGGTGCTACACAAGGTAATCCTACCGTAGCATCAACGGGTCCATAAGGGTTGCCATATACACGGATGGCATAACCATGGGCTCCGGCGGGAAGAGTAATACACTGTACACCGCCAGCAGGAACAGTTCCGGCCAAATTCCCGGCATAGTTACAGGTGCCTGGAGCAAACGTGTACTGAAGGTTCCAGTCGTAATCACAGGTAGTGTAGTTGTGAATGAAAAAGTCGTTCGGGCCACATTGGGCTTTTACTTCTTCGCTTGCCATAAAGGCGAAAGCGGTTAGAAAACAGCTTAGTAAAAGGGTACGCAAAATAGAGGTGCTTTTCATTTGGATGAATGTTTAAGGTTAATAATGAAAACAGTAAGATACGTCACCCGCTTTCAAAATCCTTGATCAATTTGCCCAAGAGAGGCACTTGCCTTCCCTATGGATAAATATTTCATCCGCGCAAAAACCTCATTCGCAGATGTTTACCTGAAATGATTTGCCGTTGAATTGAAAGGAGCTTCCTTCGCTTTGTTGAGCGAGTAGCTGGCCCATGGGAGACCCGGGAGATAATACAAAAACGGAAGTTCCATCTATGGATATAGCACCCAAGCCAATGGCGGTAAAAAACACACCAGATGAGGTATGGTAAAGGCGACCTAAAGATTTAGGCAATCCAGCTGGTCCGGGATCCTGAATTTGGAGCAACACTTGATTTTCTTTCCGGGCTTGTTCCAGTTGACGGTTGAGTTTGGCCTCCTCGAGTTGGATCATGGCCATACCTGTTTCGTACTTGTCTCCGGCACTGCTTTTGGTTTCTTCTTCCTTCGCCTTTTGCAGGCCAGAAATTTCCTCCTGCAGCCGATGAATCTTGTCCTCGATTTTTGACAAGCATAGAGCCAGGATGTTATCCTTGCTTATTCCCTTTTCCATGGTGGGGTTCCGTTCTGTTACTGGGTTCCTAAACAGCTAGCCTTGCGACTAAGTACGATCCTATAGTGTGTAAATCCTGTTTATTGGATTCGATCCGCTCAGCTTATAGCCTTTGCTTTTGATCAAGGTGTCAATTCGTTCGTCAACCTCACCTGTTTTCAAGTCTTTGCACTCCACACAAATGATTTTTGGTGAATGGTTGTCAAAATCCCAGCCTTCTAAGATTTCTAAATCCAGTCCCTCCACATCCAGATTGAGCACGTCGATAGCAGACTTGAACTTACCTGAAAGTTCCTTAACCGAAATAATGGGTAATTCGATTTCGGCTTTGATGTTGTTTTTTCCTTTGTAGTTCTCCTGAACAGCGAGTGCTTGTTCTTTGTCAAAGGTGCTGAACTCGTGCCAGTCCATATCATAAAACATGGCCTTGCCGCTTTCCTTTCCTGAAATGCCTGCATTGATAAACACATCATTGGGTCTTTCTGCGGCAAACATCTTTTTGAAAACCGGATTTGGATCAATGCAAATTCCGGTGCCTCCGTTTTTGTACAATAAGTAAGTGTTGGAGAACCGAATCGGGTCATTGGATCCAATGTCAACATAATAAGGATTGGTGATTCCTCTTTGCTGAAGGAGGAACTCAATAATCAAATCCTCACCCTGCTGAGAATAGGAAATTTTAAACTTCTTCGGTTTTTTCTTAAGGATGCCTATCATATCGGAAAATGCGTGATTTGCTTGCTAAAGTAATTAAATGCATCTTGTTCAGCAAGATGCCCAAAATTGTTGTTGAATTTATTCTAACCCTTCCCTGGGTGGAGTTTACTTATACGTGAGAAATTCAAAAATGCTTCATTGTCTTGAAATGAGACTGAACTTTTCGTTATTTCTCGGGGTCGTTTTTTCCTTGAAGTTTTCCTGCCAGAAAGCCGGTTGTCCAGGCCGCTTGAAAATTGAATCCACCCGTTACACCATCGATGTCCAGGACTTCTCCGGCAAAATATAGGTTCGGCACCGTTTTGCTTTCCAAGGTGAAAGGTGAAACGCTTTTTAGGTCCACTCCACCGCAGGTAACAAATTCTTCTTTGAAAGTGGTTTTGCCCCGAACTTCGTATTCATCATTCAGCAGCAAATTCACTAAACGATTCATTTTTTTGCGGGATAAGTCGCCCCAATTTTCGTCCTCTCGAAGGTCTATCCGGTCGAGTAAATAGGACCAAAGTCTCTTAGGAAGTCCCAAGGGTTGTCGGTGCAGTTTTTTGCTTGGGTTCTCCTGTTTGAAGCTACTGAGTTGTTGTCGCAGATCATCTTCCCGAATACTGCCCACCCAACTAATAAGTGCGTTGAACTGGTAGTTGCGATCGGCCAACTCCCGAGCCCCAAGCGCGGATAGTTTTAATACGCCAGGACCGCTTACGCCCCAATGGGTGATGAGCAACGGACCTGAAGAGGAAAGCTTGCTTCCAGATATTCTAACCCAAGCATCAGGAACGGAAAGCCCCATAAGCGAGGTGATGGCCTGACCGGGCAGGTTAAAGGTAAACAGGGAAGGCACTGGATTTTGAATAGGAATACCCAATTTTTCGAGCCAATGCAACCCTTCTTTCTTAGGGCTTCCACCCGTTGCGATAATAACTTGGTCTACCTCAAGCGATTCATCGTTTCCTAGGGTCAATAGAATTTTATCATTCTTTGGAGTGAGCGCTTTTACCGGTGAATTCAAATCGATGCGGATGCCTCCTTTTTCCGCCTCACTCATTAAGCAATCAACTATGGTTTCCGATCGATTGCTTTGCGGAAACATTCTGCCATCGGATTCAGTCTTTAGCAGAACACCTCTGGATTCATACCAGTCAACCGTGTCTTGGGTGAAAAATTTCGAAAAAGATTTGCGTAAAAACCGTTCTCCCCTGGGGTAATGGGCAGCCAATTCCTTTTGGTTAAAGCAGGCGTGGGTCACATTGCACCGTCCACCTCCGGAAATGCGAACCTTGGAAAGCAACTTGGTGCTCTTTTCCAAAATCCGAATGTGGGCATCGGGATGATGTTGCCGGCATGAAATTGCAGCAAAAAAACCTGCGGCGCCTCCGCCAATGACAACCACCTGCATGTATTCCCTTTTTAGGCGCCGTGCATGACGCAAATATTTTTGGGCTCGGTAAAGAAACGAAGGGCTTCAAATCCACCTTCACGACCAACTCCTGAATTCTTAGTTCCTCCGAATGGGGTGCGCAAATCACGAACCAACCAACAGTTAATCCAAACGATTCCAGACTCCAGGTTTTGAGCTACGCGATGCGCACGGTTTAGATTTTCGGTCCACACGGTGGCGGCCAAACCATAATCGGTGCTATTAGCCATGGTCAATACTTCTTCCTCGGTTTCGAAGGGAGTAAGAGTAACTACCGGGCCAAAAATTTCTTCCTGATTCGTTCTACAGGTATATTCCAAACCTTCAATAACGGTAGGCGAAATGTAGTATCCGTTGGCATGTTCGCCTTCGAGGATCACACGTTCACCACCGCACAATACGGTACCGCCTTCTTCTTTGGCCAGCTCTACGTATGATAAAACCTTATTCATGTGAGGTTCGCTTACCACGGCGCCCACTTTTACTTCCGGATCGAGCGGGTTGCTCACCTTCATCCGTTTTACTTTCTCTACAAATGCGTCTCTAAATTTTTCGTAGATGCCTTTCTGAATAAAGATGCGCGATCCACACAAACAGATTTGACCTTGATTGGCAAAAGAAGAGGACAGCGAAGTCCGTAGAGCCTTGTCAAAATCGCAGTCGTCAAAAATGATATTGGGATTTTTTCCACCCAGTTCGAGAGACAGTTTTTTGAATTTTGGAGCCGCAATACGAGCAATTTCAGCACCTGTGGTGGTTCCACCGGTAAAGGAAATGGCGCAAACATCATCGTTGTTGGTGATGGCAGCCCCTACCTTTTGTCCTAACCCGTGAACAATGTTCAATACTCCTTTAGGCAATCCAGCTTCAATACAGATTTCTGAAAGCAAGTAGGCCGTCATAGGAGTAACCTCAGAGGGTTTGGCAACAACGCAGTTTCCGGCAGCCAGGGCAGGAGCAATTTTCCAGGTAAACAAGTACAAAGGCAAGTTCCAGGGAGAAATACAGCCTACAACTCCTAATGGATCTCTTCGCGTGTAGTTGAATCCTCGATCCTCCATCACGTGAGCTTCGGAGGCAAAGTGAAGAATAGCCGTAGCGAAAAAATGAAAATTACTTGCCGCCCGGTTGATATCCACTTTTTTGGCCAACCACAAGGGTTTTCCATTATCCAGAGATTCAGCCTCTGCCAATCGATCGTGGTTTTCACGGATCAATTCGGCGATCTTTAGAATGATTCGAGAACGCTCTTCCTTAGATGTTACCGACCAGCTTGGGTAGGCCGTATGAGCCGCTTCCACCGCTTCTTGAACATCCCTTTCATCAGAATCGGGAATTTGGGAATAAACAACGCCCTTGGATGGGTCGTAGTTGTCAAGATAAGTTCCACCTGCCGGTGCTTTTAATTCTCCATTAATGTAGTTCTGAATCTTCATTCTGCTCTGGACTTGATTCCGTTAATTTTGAGGGGCACAAATATCGGTAAAAGAATCGGCTTGTGGATTTGTGCCAAACCACCAAAAATGACACCTTTGCTTCGTGAAAGGGTCTCTCACAACGCAGTTCCAATCCTATCTCAAAGGCTTTCTTGTTTGGCGAATGAATCACATTCGCAACAAGCCCTTTATTCTGGTCCTAAGTGTCCTTATGGGATTCCTGTGTGCCGTAGCCGCATTTTGCCTGAAGCAAGGGGTTCACCTGGTAGAATCTTTTTTCGAAAACACGGTGGTGGCTGAAGGAAGTAAGTCATTCTATTTCGTGCTGCCCTTTATTGGGATTGTGCTCACTCAGTTGATCATTCGCTACGTTATTAAGGAGCCCGTTGGTAGTGGTGTGCCGAATACCTTGTTTGCCCTCTCTAAGGGAAATGGAATCATTTCGATCAAAAAGATTTACTCGGCCATCATGACTTCTGCCTTCACGGTTGGATTTGGTGGATCGGTAGGACTGGAGGGACCGGCTGTGGGCACTACCTCAGCTTTGGGTAGTAACCTGAGTCAGATGCTGCGGTTAAATCCTAAAACCCGCAAACTTATGATAGGTTGTGGGGCAGCGGCAGCGCTCTCGGCTATTTTTAAGGCTCCTATTGCGGCCATCGTATTTGCGATGGAGGTAATCATGCTCGATATCACCACCTTTTCGCTCATTCCGCTTCTACTTTCTTCGGTGACTGCGGCGCTTTTTTCCCGTTTGTTTTTTGGAGGCGATTTGCTGTTTGAATTTGAAATCCTGGATGATATCAGCATTCTGGATATGCCTTACTACATCGGATTAGGACTTCTGGCGGGAATTACCGGAGTTTATTTTACCCGGGTTTACTTCCTGGTTTCCCGTGTATTCAATAAAATCAAAAACAACAAGCTGCGGGTTTCGGTCGGTGGTGCATTAATCGGGGTAATCATCTTTATTTTCCCGCCACTATATGGGGAAGGTTACGATACCATTAACCACCTGATTGAGGGTACCACGGGAGATGTATTGGCCAATAGCCAGTTTCAGGCCTTCAATGACAACATCTGGGTTATTCTGGGTTTCCTGGCTTTGGTGGTTTTTTTCAAAGCCTTCGCTACCACCATTACAATTTACGCAGGAGGTATTGGGGGGATCTTTGCACCTACACTCTTTATGGGAAGTGTAATGGGGTATGTTTATTCCAAGGCCATCAATTTGCTGCATTTGGGTAAACTGTCAGAATCTAATTTTACCCTTGTAGGTATGGCTGGGCTGATGGCTGGAATTCTTCAGGCACCATTGACGGCCATATTCTTAATTGCTGAGATTACTGGAGGTTACGATCTTTTCATTCCATTGATGGTAACTACCTCCATCAGTTTCTTGACCATGAAGTATTTCGTGCCTCACACGATTTATACCATGCAGTTGGCGAAAAGAGGACAGTTGCTTACCCACGATAAGGATCAAGCCGTGCTTACCTTGATGGATTTGAAGCGGGAAATCGAAACAAATTTTGAGGTAATTGAGCCCTATGATACCCTTGGTGGATTGGTGAAAAAAGTAACGGTTTCTTCGAGAAACCTATTCCCGGTGGTTGATAATAAAAAACGCTTTATTGGGGTGGTAACCCTCGATGATATTCGAGACATTATGTTTGACCGGGAGAAGTATGACACCATTCAAGTTCACCAACTCATGTCGATGGCACCTGAGCAAATTCAGATCAATGACAATATGGAAACCGTTGTCAATAAGTTTGAATCGAGTGGGGCGTGGAATTTACCAGTTGTAGATCAAGGAAAATACATTGGATTCGTTTCCAAATCCAAGCTCTTTTCTGAGTACCGCAAGAAATTGAAGGACTTTTACGACGACGTTGACGACTGACCTGGTCCAGGTATAGAGCCTGAAACCACATGAATATCCCGTTGAGGAAACGGAATAGTGATGTTGGCCTGGCGAAATACTTCATCAATTTTAAATCGAATATCACTTTTTACCACCTCAGCCTGCCACAATTCTGTGGTCCAGTAGATCAGTTTGAAATGGAGACCTGAGTCCCCAAAATCAGAGAACTTGACAAAAGGAGCTGGAGTCTTGGTAACCTGACTATGTCCTTGTGCTGATTCGAGTAGCAATTGGCTCACTTTTTTGGTATCGGATCCGTAGGCTACACTTACCTCTATTTCGTAACGCGTATTGCGGTTTTCCTTGCTGAGGTTGACAATGGAATTGGAGATCAATCGGGAATTGGGTACAATGATTCGAATGTCGTCTCGGGTGAGGAGGATGGACGTTCGCATGTTTATTTGCATGACCCTGCCAATGGTAGAATCAAACCGTACAATATCGCCAACTTCTACATTGCGCTCAAAAAGCAAAAACAAGCCCGATACAATGTCATTAAAGATGTTTTGGATGCCTAGCCCAATTCCAACGAAAAGAGCAGCAGATGAGGCTACCAGGATGGTAAGATCAATCCCCAGGCTTTGGAGAGCCACTACGATGGAAATAACATAGATAAAGTAAACCGCCAGGCGGGCCATGGCGTAGGATTTACCTTCGTCAATGTGGTCGTGTCGATCCATTGCCCGATGAATCACACGGGAGGTAACAAAAGCCAACAACCGGGAGACCAAAGCGATGATAAGTACCGTGAGTAGGCTCCCAATGGTTATGTCGAGGGAAGAAGTTTTGAATAAGGTATAATCGAGAATATGTTGAAAACGGTCCATCATCCTAAGATAATACGTCCACTCGGTGCAGCCAAAGATGATTTGATCTTATCGTAGATGACTTGCTTTTTTTGGTAGTTCAAGGCCTCTTCCAGTTGGTTGTTTTCGTAGGCCTGCTTGATGGCTTCCTGGTTTTCCCGAATGAGGTTGTTGATCTTCACAAATTTGAAAGAATATAGGGCACCTTCTACGGCACGCTTGAGTTTGGTTTCTTCACCCATCACCAAAATTTGCCTGGAATCCCAGTCATGCAATTCGTGGCGTTGAGTCATGAGGTCGACCATGAGCGAGGCAATTTCCTTGTCTTCGCTGTGAACCATTTTCTGAACATCCCAGATGCCTTCTTCCACTTGCTTAACCAATTCATTGGAAAGCTTCAGGTGGGCACTGTCTTCAAAAAACATTTCATCCCGTTCCAATTCATGAAAGATGAAAGGGGCGATCTCTACTTCGACATCCCCATTTTCACCATCTTTAAAAATGATAGTTTTCTCACCATAGTTAATCAGAATGCGCATCAAGTCTCTTTCTTGAGAAAGATTGTGATCTTTTTTAATGGGAGCTTGTTGCTGCGGTGCACCTTCTTGTGGTGGACCTGAAGGAGGCTCAAAAAAGTCGGGCGGTGGGAAATCAGGTGGCGGCCCTTGATGGCTTTGTTGGGGGGATTGACGGTTCTTTTGTTTGAACTGATCTCGTCGAAGTTTGTTCAGTTCGTTCACCAATACTTTCTCCTCAATTTCGAGCAGATTGGCACATTCCCGTGTGTACACAGATCGGGAAATGGCCTCTGGGATGAGGGCGATACTGGCTACAATATCCTTGATAACGCTGGCCCGTTTGATGGGATCCTTACCCGAGTCTCTGAGTAGAATTTCAGTTTTACTCACGATAAAATCGCGGGCATTATCCGCCAGGTAAGAGCGAATGTCCTCGGGCGTGTTTTTTAGCGCGAAGGAATCAGGATCTTCCCCTTCAGGAAAAGAAACCATTTTCACATTCATCCCTTCCTCCAAAATCATATCGATTCCGCGGAAAGAAGCTTTTATACCGGCTTCATCGCCGTCATAGAGAAGGGTAATGTTGGGGGTATAGCGCTTTATGAGTTTGATCTGATCGCGGGTCAAAGCGGTACCCGACGAAGCCACTGTATTGCTAATGCCGGCCTGGTGGAAGGAAATAACGTCGGTGTAGCCTTCTACCAAATAGCATTGATCTTCTTTTATGATTTCGCCTTTGGCGAAGTAGATGCCGTAGAGTGAGGCACTCTTGTTGTAAATGAGCGACTCAGGACTGTTCAGGTATTTGGGAACCTTTTTATCCTTAATCAGCGTACGGCCACCAAAACCAATAGCTCGTCCAGACAAGCTGTGAATGGGAAATATAACCCGTCCTTTAAACCCATCGTAAAACTCGTTTTGCCGTTTGGGAGAAGGTTTGGTGAGTCCGGTAGCTGTCAGAAATTTTTCCTGGTATCCTTGTTCAAAGGCGGCATCGGTAAAGGCTCTCCATTCATCGGGACTATAACCCAACTTAAACTTTTCGATGGTTTCTGGTAAAAAACCACGTTGCTTGAAGTAGCTCAGGCCAATCGATTTTCCCGCATCTGTTTCATGAAGCTGCTCTTTGAAATACTGCTCGGCAAACTGGCTAACGATGTACAGGCTTTCCCGTTCGTTTTCCGCTTCCTTTTGCTCAGGAGTTAGTTCCTGTTCCTCAAGTTCGATGTTGTATTTCTGGGCAAGCCATCTCAGCGCCTCAGGATAGGAGAAGTGCTCCACCTCCATGAGAAAGGTTACTGCATTTCCTCCTTTACCAGAACTAAAGTCTTTGAAAATCTGCTTTTCAGGCACAACATAAAAGGACGGAGTCTTTTCATTGGTAAATGGACTCAACGCCTTGTACTGCCTTCCCGATTTCTTGAGGTTTACGAATTCTCCAATAACCTCTTCAATCAGGGTAGCCTGTAATATTTCGTCAACTTTGTGCCTTGGGATCATGAGAGACTACAAAGCTACAAATTAGCGAAATTTCCGGGGCTTCCGGAATCACAATATTGAAGGGAAAAGTGGGCTTACCTTACCTGTAGTTTGCGGGAAACCGAAAAATCTTGGAAATGAATCTGCACGAGATAGATACCTGAGTTCAATCCCGATAGTTCGATGGGTACATCAGCCGGGCCAATGGGTGCATCGAGGGTATAGGATCTTACGGTTTCTCCCAGAAGGCTAACCAGCTCAACTGTAGTAGGTCCGTTTTGGGTGTTTTCGAATTGCAGGTGTGTCATGTTGCTTGCCGGGTTAGGCATGAGTTGCAGCGACTGTTCTACTCTTGATTTTTCTTCTACTGAAGTGGCTAAACGAGTTTTAAAAACTACTGTATCCCGAACCGTAGTGTCGGCCATGCTCATTACAATAAGCTTCAACTCCCTGTTTTCAATCACTGATTGTGGTGTCACATACAAGGTATAGCTATGGGGTTTTTCACCGGTCATTGGGTTGCTCAAAACACAAACTCCTGTAGTGGGGTAGGGTGACCGGCACAGGTCGCAGTCACAGAATTGAACGTCCCAATCTGTTTGGTCTACTACATTGTCGGAATAAATGCGGTATTGGGCATCTATAGGTGAAGTGCTGCCGTTTCGAACCCACACCTTGACTTCGGTTTTTACGCCCAAAACCAAATCGTTGTAAACGGTGTCATGATCGAAAATGATTTGAGCAGATAGGGAAACTGACAAATAGAGAAACAGAGCGAGGAGAGATAGTTTTTTCATGACCGTGGGAATTAGCAGGTTAAAGGTAACAAAAAAGCCCGTTGGATGTCCAACGGGCTTTCTTTATAAAATGTCTTTTGAGGCTTAACGCAAACTCAATCGCTTGGAGTATACTTTGTCTCCCACGATGATGTTCACGAAATAAATTCCTGACTCTTGTTCGTTCAGGTCAATGTTTTGCTCAATGTCTCCGTAAGCACTGTCAATAGAGTACTCAGAGATCGTTTCTCCCAAGAAGTTAATCACATTGATTTTTACATCAGCAGTGGTATTCAGAGAGAAGTTCAAGCGAGTGTTTCCTTCCGCAGGGTTTGGTACCAAACGGATTTCGCTGTGGTGCAAATTGATTTGAGGCACGGAAGTAGACATCACTGTTTTGAAAACCACAGTGTCTGCCTGAGTCGTGTCCATACTGTCCATTACTTTCATTTTGAAGTAGGCAGTAGTAATGTTTTGTGCAGGGTTTACGTAGAGCTTAAACAAATAAGGATTTTCAGAAGTTACGTCGGTTGCACAAGTAGATGAATTTGGGTAATTAACCCGGCATACATCACAATCACAAAATTGTACGGCCCAATCAGTCTGAGACTTTACATCGTCAAAGAAAATGCGGTACATACCCTTAATCGGGGTTTGACCTGAATTGAGCACAAGAACCTTAGAGGTAGTTTCTTCACCCTCTACCAAGTAGTGGAGTACGGTGTCTTTCTCGAATGAGATTTGGGCAACGGCACTTAGACCGAAGGCCAACATCAATACAGGGACAAGTAATAGTTTTTTCATGGGACTCTAAAATTATGATCTTTCAAAGATAACGAGTTAAATTGCTTAAGGGTTGGTAATAAAAGTGAAAAAGCCCTATTGTCGTCAACAGGGCTTTTTTCACTTCTAATGTTTTATGTAGTGGAATCTTATTTTTCCAATACTACGCGCTCAACGGCTACGCCTTCAGCAGTAACGATTTCAACGTTGTAGATACCAGCTTCCAAAGAGCTTGTATTCAAAGTCAAAGTGTTGCTTCCAGCTACTACATTTTCAGTAGCAGTCATTACACGCTTACCAGTCAAGTCATAAACGTTAAGAGCAACATCACCACCATTTTGAAGGTTCATGTCAATCTTAGCTTCGTTTACAGCTGGGTTAGGGTAAACATTGATTCCAAGCTTGTTAGAAACTTCAGCGATAGAAGTTTGATCAGCTTTTTCAGTAATCATCAAGTTATCCAAGTACATAGCGTTACTCACGTTTGGAGCACTAACAGTTACCTTGAAGATAACTTCTGAAGATCCTTTCAATGCATTTGCATCTCCAGTATGAGTCTGCCATTGGTTTGGCTGTGGGTAAAAACGCTGTCCGTTAAGGTCAGCAGCAGTTTCGATGTCATCACCGTCTTTGTTGAACAAGATAGTCCAGTTTTTACCACAATCAGTAGAAGCTTCTACTTTGATGCGAGCGTTACTGTTAGCATCCCATCCAGCGTAAGCCAAATCGAAAGAAAGCTCCAAGCTTCCGTTCATTCCGCTCAAGTCAACTTTATCGAAGTAGATAGAAGCTTGATCGCCAGCAGACCAAGTAGGAAGGTCAAAACGGTAGCAACCGTCAGATTTTCCGTGTCCACCCAATTGCCATGAAAGAGGAGGGTTTGTAACAGCGTTTGTTACAACGAATACACGAAGACCACCTTCGTTCATCAAGTAAGCGTTTCCTGGTACTTCAGTACCTGTGTTCAAACCTTCGAAATCGTAAGAGAAAGAAGTTCCAACAGCAGCAGAGTTTACTGTGTAGATGTTCTCAGAAGGAATAGCAGCATTGCTAGAGTTGATATCCAACAAAGCACCCATGTTGATGTTGTTAGGAGCGCTGTAAGAAAGTGTAGAAGCACCAGCCATTACAGTAGCTTCCTGGAATTTGATGGTAGCAGATTGACCTTTAGCCAAAGATCCAGTCCAGCTTTCCATTCCACCAGAAGTACCAGACAAACCGTAAGATACGTCGAAAGAAGTAACAGCGTTGTTCTCTTCGTTAGTGATAGTAACTTCAGGAGTTACTTTATAAGTACACATGTCAGCTGGCAAAGCAGAGTTTGCAGTCATTGACAAGTCAGTAGTAATGTTTGCTGGAAGAGTTACTTGAGTAACAGCACCAGTCAATATGTCTTGCTGATTGTCAGCCATGAAAGCGTAAACTTCCAAGTTGTGAACTTCAACAGGAATACCGTTGATGTCAGCAGGAACTTTCCAAGAGTAAGTCTTAGATACAAAAGTACCAGCAGTAGTAGTGTCAATAGAAACTCCCCAGTCTCCAGTCAAGCTTGCACGTAGCATGTGCTGGTGGTTGTAGTCACCATTTGGAAGCATGTTAGATGGGTTGTAAGTAGCACCACCAGTTTGTGGTCCAGGTACGTTGTTTTGAAGGATACCAACATTCAAGTAGTCAGTACCGCTACCAGCGCCAGTATAATAGGCTTCAACAACGATATCGATTTCACCAGTTTGGTCGTTGTAGTCAGCTTTAGCAGCTACGTTTACAACTGAAGCTTCTCCCATTACAGCGCCACCATCAGTAGCCCAGTTACCACGGCTAGAAGCAGTACCACCATTTTGAGAGTTAGGGAAACTTCTACGGTTTACAGAACCAGCAGGGTACCCTGAAATTTTTACGTCGGCGTGTCCAGCAACAGCGTCTCCATGACCTGTTCTGAAATCTGGATCAGATCCGTTAGGATTTGCGTAACCACCCGTGTGAATGTTGATCAGTACAACACGTCCTGGGTTGTTATCGGATAACTGCTTACCCAAACGGTGTCCATCGGGGCAATAAACGCAGTAAATTCCCGTATACTCCTCCAGCACCACATTCTTGTTGGCAGGAGAGGTACTCACAAATGTTTGAGCACTAAGACCAGCCGAGGCTACCAGTGCCGAAAACAAAAGAGTAAATCTTTTCATAATGTTAATTATTTGTTATTGAATTTGACCAAAAAAGGGCCGTAAATATAGGAATAATTTCATTGCTTTAACGCTGTGAAATATAAAGGGTTGGGTAGTTGGTCAGAAATTTACCTTTTTGATCAGTTGGCCTTCTTCATCAAAAAAGGTCCATTCTCCGGTTTTCTCATCGTTTTTGAAACTCCCCGAATACCGTAATTTACCGTTTTCGTAATATACTTCGTTCTTCCCATCCCTAAGTCCAGCGGTATATTCACAGCGACTCCACACTTTTCCATCTTCGTAGTAATAGGTCCAAAGGCCTTGTCGCTCTCCGGCTCCGTCGAAACTACCTTCAATTTTGACTTTACCGTTTATGTAAAATTCTTTTTTTGCCACTACCCTTTGGTCTGAATCAACGGTAGTTAGCACCTTCGTTTTGCCATTGGGATAGATCTCAGAAATCTTCTCGGTTTTTTCCGAACAGGAAAAGAAGGCCACCACTAAAAAAATTACGGCCAGATTTTTGCTCAAGCTTAGCATTGTCTTATTCACTAATTAACACGAATTCGTGTACAAATGAATGCAATATTCAGGCGGTTTGCACATTAATAAAAGACATTTTTGTGTGTTAGGTATGTTGGTTATGAGAAAGTGGATATTTGCTTTGCTGTCTTTGATGATGGCTACAGGCCTTTCTGCGGGAAATCCGGAAGGCGAAACAAAAGACAGTTTGAGTTTGGTAAAAGCAGACTCAAGTACCTGGGCTGCGGACTATGAATTTACCCGTATCCAGGATAGTTTGTATACCCAGATTCAACGCATGTGGCAGCTGGAACAATTGCCCTTCAACGATGAGGTGGCGGCTGATCCGGAGCCTATGCCCAATGATTCGGTTTTGAAGTCGCGTATGACGGCCTTGGATGAAATGACTCCATTTGACTTGTCGTACAACCGCAGAGTTCGAGCTTTCATAAACCTATATGCCAACAAAAAGCCTGACTTAACAGCAAAGACTTTGGGCCTGAGTCAACTTTACTTTCCCTTTATCGAGGAGGCATTGGATCGTCACGATATGCCTTATGAACTGAAGTACCTGGCTGTGGTGGAGTCGGCATTGAACCCTACGGCTCGTTCTCGTGCAGGTGCTACCGGATTGTGGCAATTTATGTACAGTACCGGTAAGATATACGGGCTTCGAGTAAATAGCTATGTGGATGAGCGCTATGATCCTTACTTGTCTACCGAAGCAGCCTGTAAGTACCTGAAATTTTTGCACGGTATGTACGACGATTGGAACTTGGCACTGGCTGCCTACAACTGTGGTCCGGGGAATGTGAACAAGGCCATTCGACGTTCGGGTGGAAAAAGAAATTACTGGGAAATTTATCCTTACCTGCCTCGAGAAACTCGTGGATATGTTCCGGCTTTTATTGCCGTGAATTATATTTTCAATCATGCTGAAGAGCATGGTATCTCTGCAGCCATTCCGCCAACCACTCATTTTGAAAATGATACGGTAAGAATCACCGAAAGAATTAGCCTGAAGCACTTGTCTGACGTATTGGAAGTAGATTCTGAAGTAATTCAATACCTCAACCCTACTTTTAAAAGAGGAATTATCCCGAATAACACTAGAGACTATGTGCTCAAGTTGCCAAAGGATAAATTGGCCCTATTTATCGTAAACGAAAAATCCATTTACGAGCAGTACGAGGTTCCACAGGATCGTTCGGATGAAATGCTGGCTGAGCACGAAAAAGTGCAGGTTTATCGAGTTCGCAGTGGCGATTATTTGGGTAAGATTGCCAACCAGCACGGATGTTCCGTACGCCAAATTAAAGATTGGAATGGCCTTCGATCGGATAATCTAAGAGTAGGGCAACGCTTAACGATTTATGCCCGAGTTCCTGCCAAGCCGACCCCGAAGCCAACGAAACAAAAAATCGAACAGAGATCTCAGGTACAAGGTAACCTGGTCTATTATGAAATTCAAAAGGGCGATACCCTATGGGATATTGCCAAGGCTCAAGGTATTTCCACCAGCGAGCTTAAAGCCATGAACCAAAACCTGAATGCACGAAGCCTCAAGCCTGGGGATAAAATCGTCATTCGTAAAAACGGATAATGAAAAAAACTGCCTGGATACTTCTATCGACCTTCGCCCTCTTTTTTCTAATCAGCTGTGAATCGGAAGAAGGGGAGTTCCTCCCTGGGTACTCAGGAGGTTTTGGAGAATTGGTGGTTGTTTTGGACAAGGCCATTTGGGAAGGTCCAACAGGCGATAGTTTGTTTTCAGTGTTGGCCGGAGAGCAACATGGATTTCCACAACCGGAGTCCTATTTTAATGTAATCCAGGTATCTCCGTCTAAGTTTCAAAGTGTTCTTCGAACTCACCGCAACATTATTCGAATTAATGCTGCTTCGGGAAATGCGGGAAAAGAACCACTGGTACTGGAGCGTAACAAATGGTCGAAGGGGCAATATGTACTCAATCTGAATGCGAAAAGCTATGATCACCTCCTTCAAGTTATTGGAGAACATGAGGAGGATATTCGTTCGGTTTTTCAATCGGCTGAAATCAATCGCCATATTCAACGCAACAAGAAGTTTGGTGATCCAGAAATTAGCAAGGAGCTGGCTGCCGTTCAGCAGTACACCATGGAGGTGCACAAAGATGTATTCCTGGACAAGAATCAATCTGGTCTGGCTTGGGTAAGAGCGGAAAGGGAACGGACGTCTGGAGGATTCCAGCACCAAATTTCTCAGGGAATATTGTTGTTTTCCAAACCCTACATGAGCAAAAGCGATTTTTCCGATTCACTGGTGATTCAGACGGCCAATGAAATGATGGCTCAACACCTTGCTGGCCCCGATACAGGGCAATATATGCAGATTGATCAGCGCTACATTCCGGTAATCGGAGAAGAAGTAAACTTCCATGATCAATATGCTCGTGAGTTTCGAGGAATTTGGAAAATGGAAGGCAACTTTATGGGCGGGCCCTTGTACATCTTTACCTTTTTGGACGAACCCCGAGGAAGAATCATTTATGCGATTGGCTATGTCTACGCTCCACAGTTCAAAAAGCGGGAATACTTAAGAGAGGTGGAGGCCATGATTCAATCTATTAAGCCGACTCCCGTGCCTCAAAAGGCTTCTTCTTAACGAAACATCTCAGTTAGTACGTCCAGGCTTTTTATAGCCCCTAAGCCGTCCAGGTGAATGCGGTAGTAGAGCAACAAAGTTTCCAGTAGGTGCTGGCGATCTTCACGATGCAAGTTTTCTTTACCAGTTTGGAACCCTTTTTCCAGCAGTACTCCTAAAAGAACCGAAACAAAAGGTTCCACATAATCCGTGTGGGAGGGTCGGAGGGTGGTAAACAGTCCTTCTCGGAGATCAAAGAAAGTTCTGGCAGAGGGCTCTCCTTGAGGATGAAAACCCAAAAAACGAGTAAGCTTTACTAAAAAGGCCAAGTGAAAGTTACTGGTGTCAGGATGGTGATCGAGCCACTCAATGGAGGTGTTTAAAAAGGTATACAGGGCATGATCCGCTTCACGTTCATTAAGGGTGCGGTAGAGCATTTCGGCGATGAAAAAGGCCTGGGCGCTCTTAGACAAGTCGTGTCTTAAACTTTGCCCCGGATGTAGGGCATGAACTTCCTTAATTCGTTTCATTTCTGATTTGACCGTTGAGGAGAATTCAATCTCCAGCTCCGCCAGGGGATAGAGCAGGGCAGCTCTCGATCTCTTTTTGCCTTTTAGGCCTTGTATGAGAAAGGTGGTCATTCCATGATTTAGGGTGTATGCGCGTACCACAAAACCGGAATCCCCATAACGGGTTTTCCATAAAAAGATCCCTCTGTCCGTTGTAGCTGCCATTCCCTCAATCGGTTTTTTGACGTGGTAAAAATTCAATAATTTTCTCTAATTATGCAGCTATGAGGCCACTATTCAGCTTTTTTTTCGCAATTGTTATCGGTTGTTTTTCGTCCTTTGAACTCTCGGCTCAAAGCTTTGACGGTTTTTTATCGTTGGATGGCAAAAACGACTATGTGACGATGAATGATACATTTTGGACCCAAACCGGATCTTTTACGCTGGAATTTGCATTTGAAACCTGTAACGAAGGTGCTGATTTAGATAGCGCAGGGCTTTTCCACTTTAGCTCAGGATTGGGTTTGGAATTGAGCGTACAGCATCAGTTTAACCTGGCTACTTTTAACCTGTTTACCGGCAATCAGGCTCAGTCTTTTAACTCTCCTGGCTTCCTGTATTCCAAATGGCAGCACCTGGCCTTGGTATATAATTTATCGGATACTTCGGTAACCTTGTTTTTGAATGGAACCTTTTTAGGGCAGTTGAAAGAGCGCTTGCCTAAATTGGATACGCTATTTATAGGTAAGAGTCCTAAGCACTTTTTTCCAGGAAGCATAGATGAGTATCGTTTTTCGGATGTGCCTCGTTATGCTGGAAATTTCCCGGTTCCTCAAGCCCCGCACAACATTGATCAGCTTACCCGTTTCATTTTTCATTTGGACGATGGAATGACCGGTCCTGCTACCTCGTTTTGGGATGATTTGGGCATGACCTTCAAGCTCGTCGGTAAAAACGGAGCGCATGGCAACGGGCCCTATGCACTCACGTCTGATACCCTGGTGTGCGATGGAGATTCTATCGAATTGAGTGCATCTGGTGGGACCCTTTTCCACTGGTCGCCGGCAGATGGTCTTTCGGATACCACCGGGAGTAAAGTTCGCAGTTTTGTAAATCAAAATCGCAGTTATCAGGTAGTGGTGAGCGATAGCAATTCGTGCCATTGGATGGATTCCGTTCATTTGACAAAACGATTAAACCCCGATCCGGATTTAGGCCCGGATACGACGATTTGCGGTGGTGATAAGTTATTGCTTTACCCGGGCGACTTTTCCACTTACCTGTGGTCCAATGCCACTTTTGATAGCACCCTCAATGCAGGGGCAGGTACTACTTGGGTGAGGGTGACAGATAGTGCCGGTTGCCGCGGATCTGATACAATTATTATCCAGGAGCACACGCCTATTGATTTGAATATTGGCAATGACACGGTCGTGCCAGATGGACATACATTCTTTTTGGATGCCGGTCCTGGCTTTAAGACTTATAAATGGTCAACCGGAGAGTCTACTCAGAAAATCCTGGTAACCCTTCAAATGGAATACCGCGTTACGGTAACCGATTCCAATGGTTGTTCCAAGAGTGATACTATCAATGTGATCTACACCGGCTTGGAAGAATTGAGCCGCGCTTTTGGTTTGAGTTATGGTCCTAATCCAGCTCAATCCATTTTTACGCTTCGGGCAGAGCAGCTTCCCGTTACCTCTCAATTCACGTGGGTAAATGCCTGGGGGCAGCCTCTTTCCGTAAAGCCACAGGATGATAGCTTCCCTGTTCAGTGGGATCTAACCGAATGGCCAGCAGGGTTCTATTACTTGAGAATGGAGTTGGATGATCACAACCCCGTGATGATTCCAGTTATTAAGACCGCAAATCCATAAAGGACGTGTCGCCTTCTTCCGGAAGGTTTTCCATCAATTGAATTAACTCTAGAGCGGTTTGCTGAGTTGATTTTAGATGTCCACCTTCTTTCAATTCTACAAAGCGATCGATGGTGCTAAAATCTTCCTCGCTACTCGAACGAATTTGCTGTTGCATTTCCGTTTCGATAACTCCTGGGGCAACGGATAATATGCGTAGCCCTGATTCAGGATGGACTTTGTTTTCAGCCAGTATTACATCTCCAAACATGGTGAGCCCTGCTTTGCTCGAGCAGTATACCGACCAACCATCATAAGCAGATTGTGCAGCTCCAGAGCTAATATTTAAGATCAACTTATCCGTTTCGCTCTTATCGCTGTACGTCTTCACGAAGTTGTTCATTAAGATAGTTGGAGCTATCAAATTGACATTATAGGCCCGGATTAGCTCATCGTTGTTCATCTTTCCAACGGGCTTAATCTCACCCAAAGTTCCTGCATTATTAATCAGGCAAACCCGATCCGCTTTGAGGTGTTCTCCAAAGCGAAAACGCATAACTTCTGAAAGATTGGACAGGTCGATGACCTTATGCGAATAATTGGCGTTGGACAGGGAGGCACTTCTCCCCAATCCAATAACCACATTTGTTTCTTCACGGAGCAATTCTTCGGCCAAAGCCTTTCCAATTCCCCGGGAAGTTCCGGTAATGTAATACAGATTCATAAACTGGACTTACTGTTCTAACGCTTGTTTTAGATCAGCGATCAAATCATCTACATCTTCTACTCCAACGCTCAATCGAACCAGCGAATCCTTAACTCCTGTTTTTTCACGCTCCTCTTTTGGAATAGCCGCATGAGTCATGGATGCTGGATGTCCACAAAGTGATTCAACACCGCCTAACGATTCAGCTAAGGTAAAAATCCTAACGGAGGAAACAATCGTTTTTGCCTTTTCAAAGCTATCGTCCTTGGTAGTGAACGAAATCATTCCACCAAAATCGCGCATTTGTCTAGCGGCTACATCATGGTTTGGATGCTCTTCAAAACCAGGCCAGTACACCTTATCCACAGCTGGATGAGCCTTCAGGAATTCGGCAATGGCCTTTCCGTTTTCACAGTGGCGTTGCATTCTTAGGTGAAGGGTTTTGATACCACGCAATACCAAGAACGAGTCCATAGGACCACAAACAGCTCCTGAGGAATTTTGAATGAAATAAAGCTCTTCAGCCAAAGCATCGTCATTTAATACCAAAGCTCCCATTACCACATCGGAGTGTCCGCCCAAGTATTTGGTTACGGAGTGCATAACGATATCAGCACCCAGGGCAAGTGGGTTTTGCAGGTAAGGTGAGGCAAACGTGTTGTCTACAGCCAGCAAACATCCGTGACGGTGAGCAAACTCGGCAGCAGCTTCAATATCGATGATATTACACATAGGATTGGTTGGAGTTTCTACCCAAACCAACTTGGTGTTTTCGTTAACGAGGTGTTCCAGTTTGGAGAAATCGTCCATTCCTGTAAAGTGGAAACGGATGCCATATTTCTCAAATATTTTGGTGAAGATCCGGTAAGATCCTCCGTAAAGGTCATTGGTTGAAATAACTTCATCACCTGGTTTAAGGGTTTTGATAACTGCGTCAATGGCAGCCAGCCCACTTCCAAAACAAAGACCATATTTTCCATTCTCGATACTGGCCAGGTTTTTTTCCAGGGCGTGACGAGTGGGGTTCAATGTTCTCGAATACTCATATCCTTTATGCCCACCAGGTTCGGTTTGCACATAAGTTGAGGTTTGATAAATCGGAGTCATGATCGCTCCGGTTGCAGAATCAGGTTCAAGGCCTCCGTGAATGGCCCGTGTTCCGAATTTTGAAGTTTCTGTATTTGACATGCTCTGGATAAATAAAGGCCCCAAAGTTAGCGTTTAATCGACATCTGTCTACCTTTGAGGAATGATAAAGTCAATTTTGCTCAAATCCTTGCCCCTGGTCACTTTCGTGGCGCTTTTAGGAGGGTGTGATAGTGGTTCTGGTGGAAAAAAAATACCCCTCGGAGAATTCTATAAAATCGAAGCTTCCAATTTTGAAAAAAAGGTGGGAACGGGTTGCGATTCCACTGCGGGACTATGCCTTCAGGTGGACTTTAAAGGGGTGGAAATCAAAGCTCCAAAAGAGGACACGGTGGCTCAAATTATTCAGGATAGCATTCAGTCTCAATTTCTTCGATCTCCATTTGGAGGTGAACGTTTGGCCAGCCTAGATGTCTTAAATCAAGAAATGGAAAAAGCAAACCTGCAGTTCGAGGAAGATTTTCCGGAGATTCAGCAAGAGTGGTACGTGAATCGAGATGTGGAAGTCTCTCATGAGAATGGGGAGTACATTAGTTTTCGTTTCGATGAATCCAGTTTCTTGGGAGGTGCGCACCCCAATACTTTTCGCATTTATACGACTTATAGCAAAGAAGATGGCAGTCGAATGGTTTTGACCGAACTTCTTTCGGATGAAGAATTGAGTAAAATTAAAGTAGCAGCGGAGGCCGAACTTAGAAAACAGACCAAAATTGCGGCAGATTCGAGTTTCGCTGAAGCTGGATTTTGGTTTCCGGATGACCAGTTTGTGCTAAACGACAATTTTGTGCTGAAGGAGGATGGTATTTTATTCCATTTCAATGCTTATGAAATTGCTCCCTACGTGTATGGCGAGTTTGAGCTTTGGATTCCGAATGAGAAATTTCGTCCTGCTGCCTAGCTGAGTTATCGGTTTCAGGCAACCGTGTAAAGAAATAATGATTCAACCGGCTTGGGCAGGGCAATAGTGATTAATTTTACCGCTTTTGATTACTAAAACAGCTGATATGCGCCTTTTTGCCTCCCTAATTGCTATTGCATTGATCGTTTCTTCCTGTAGCTCCGTTTCCGTTGCTGTAGACTATGACAAGACGATAGACTTTTCCGAGTACAAAACCTTTAATGTGAAATCGCCATCGGTTACTGAGCAAACCGTTGACCCAGAGCGAATCAATAAAAGAAACCTCGAAGCCATTAACCGGAATATCAAGGAAAATATGCTGGCGAAGGGATATACCGAAAGCACCAATCCAGACCTTTGGATTTCTTATTATGTAAAAGTAGATACCAAACAGGAGTTGCGAAGCACTTCCTACGGATACTACGGTGGTAACCCTTATTACTATGGACCTTATTACGGATACAACTATGGGTATACCGATGTTTCTACCATTGAATACACAGAAGGAACTTTGATCATCGATATCGTAGATGCTAAGAAGAATTTATTGGTGTGGCAAGGAGTCGGAACTAAAACGATCAACGAAAACAAGATCGATCACAGTGAAGATATTCGGAAAACGGTAGGACAGATTTTCTACAAGTACCGTTTCGCTCCGTTACCTGCAGAATAGCACACGTTTAAAAGAAAAAGGGCGAGATTCACTCGCCACTTCGTAAACTGCTAACACCCAAAATCTGCTTATGAAATCAACTGCACGGTCTCGCCCTTTTTCGTATGCTTGCATATAAATAACGTTTGGAAACCGAGAAATGTTATTTTTGAGAAAAGCATTTAACAATGATTAGGAACTGTCTTTTAATTCTGTTAATCAACTTACTGGCCATCACTTCTTTTGCGCAAACCCCTGATGAGGTTTTAGGACGCTGGAAAACCATTGATGATGAGACCGGTAAGGAAAAATCTATCGTAGAACTGTACAAGGAAAATGGAAAGCTCTACGGCAAGGTCGTTAAAATTCTCAACCCCGATAAGGTGGATGCCAAGTGCGATAAGTGCGAAGGAGAATTGAAGGATAAGCCCATTTTAGGGATGGTTATCGTCAACGATATGGAGTGGGACGATGACGAATGGGACGATGGAACCATCCTAGATCCCAACAAAGGCTCGGTATACGATTGCAAAATCTGGTTGGATGAGGATGACAAAAACACCCTATATGTTCGGGGTTATATTGGATTCTTGTTTCGAACCCAAAACTGGATCCGCGTTAAATAAACATGCTGAGACATCTGTTTTCCCCAATTCTCTGGGGAATCGTAGCCAGTTTGCTGCTGGCCACCTCTTGTCAATTTCCTGAAAAAAGAAAACCTGACGGTCTAAGTCCCGATGACCTTGAATTTGTATTGGCCCCGAAGAGGAGGAGTTGGTCAAAAAAATCGAGCGGGAAGTAGAACAACAAATACGTGCAGGTCGTTTCCATGGGGTTGTTCTCGTGGCTCAAAATGGTCATGTTTGGTACTCTAAAGCCGCAGGAAAAGCGCATCGCAGGAAGAAAGCTAAGATTGATGAATACTCAGTTTTTCAGTTGGCCTCTGTTTCCAAAATGTTTACTGCTACTGCCATCATGTTGCTTGAGCAAGACGGAAAGCTGAATTATGATGATACCGTGACTCAACATTTAATATCCTTTCCTTACGAAGGGGTCACGATTAGAAACCTACTCAATCACCGCTCGGGCCTGCCTCGATACATGGTGACTTCTGACCAGTATTGGCCGAGAGATACCATGATGAGCAATCAGCAGATGCACAATTTAATGGTTGCTCATTGTCCGGATCCTTATTATCCACCCGATCACCGCTTCAATTACCAAAATAGTAACTATGCCTACTTGGGTCTATTGGTGGAAAAGATTTCGGGACAATCCTTACCTGATTTTTTAAGAGATCGCGTATTTGAACCCTTGGAAATGAACGACACGAAAGTGTATTCAGGCGCCGAGGATAGTGATATTCCAGCTGCCGTTTGGGGGCATATTCGGAGAGGTAGGCGGCCTATGGATCCTGGTGAGAACTATATCAATGGGGTATTTGGCGACAAAGGAGTTTACTCCAATGTTTACGATTTGCTCAAATTTGATCAGGCGCTGTATGACACAGTACTATTGAAACCTACTACCATTCAAGAGGCTTTTAAGCCGGGTAGTCCCGAGATTAAAGAGGGAAGAGACAACTACGGTTTCGGCTGGAGAATCTCAGCCTTCGAAAAAGATGATTTGGTATACCACTATGGCTGGTGGAATGGATTTAAAACCTGCGTTATGAGGTTCCAAAACAAACGTTACACGATCATTGCCTTAACCAATACCGACCACTCTCTGACCCTGCCTAAACGAATCCGAGATATTCTCTACGAAAATTGAATCTTGAAATGTCAATCTTGAATTCTGATACCATTTCAGAATTCAGCATTCAACCTTTAGACAGTCGCAATACACTTCAGCTCAATGGCTATGGGTGTGGGCAGCGAATTAATAGCCACCGTTGTTCTGCAAGGCTGATTTTCCTGAAAATATTCGGCGTAAATACGGTTAAAGGTTTTGAAGTCTCTTTTCATATCTACTAAAAAAACGGTAATGTCTACCAGGTTTTCCCAATTGGAACCGGATTCTTCCAGGATCGCTTTTACGTTGCTAAAAACGCTGTGTACCTGAGCTTCGAAATCAAATTCCTCAAAGTTTCCATTGTGGTCCAATTTGAGTCCGGGTACATGGCTATCATGGGTTCCCGTTCCGGCCACACGAGGACCTACGCCACTTAGAAATAATAGGTCGCCAACTTTGCGGGCATGAGGGTAGGCTCCTACAGCTTTTGGAGCATTCTTAGCATCGATCTTTCCGTCCATTCTGTCCAATTTTGTTACAAATATAAAAGGGTCGGCAGACAGATGTGTCGATTCGTTATTTTTACCCTTTAAATCCTTTCTGATGAGAATCTGGCTACTCGTATTGATTTTGATTAACGGAACTCTTCCGGCTTTAGCACAGCTGTCTCAACCTGAGCGAATTCTACCCTGGGAGGATGCCCCTCAATCAGGATATGTCCATTTAGATCAGCCTTTAATGGATGATTTGTTGGAAGCTCAGCAAAAGAGCTTGGCATCAGGTACCTTTTACCCAACTGGAAAAATCGTTCCCGTTTCTATCAATCCCTTAGAAGTGGGGGTTTGGACCCTGGAAAAAAATGGGGATCGTGTTTGCCGCATGTGGGTTGATATGGAGGGTGCTCAAGGAATATCCCTCTATTTTGAAGACTTATTTCTTCCTGTTGGGTGTGAGCTTTTCGCCTTTGACCCGGAATTTAAAGATCAGTTTGGCCCCTATACATTTTTGGATAACGCAGATGGAGAATGGGTCGGGTCGGGAACCGTGCATGGAGATAAAATTGGATTGGAGTTGCGTATTCCAGCCAAGGTATCCCTGGAGCCCAACATCCGAATTCACCAGATCGGCTACCAATTCGATCACCAGAGAGCCAATGGATCCAGAGGTTTTGGAGACTCAGACGATTGCCAGGTAAATGTGGAATGTGAAGAGGGAGATAATTGGAGCAACCAGGTACGGGCCGCTGTACGCATCAAACTCAGGTATGGTGGGTTTGAAGGCTGGTGCACCGGAACTTTAATGAACAACACCTTTCAGGATTGTGCTCCCTATATTCTCACCGCTGATCACTGCCGTCGCCTGCAGGATGGAACGGAGGCTACAGATCAGGAATACCAGAATTTTGAGTTCTATTTTCTTTATGAATCAACCCGTTGTGACAACCCTAATAAAGAATCTGACGTACCGGTTGGAAAGCTAACAGGATGTACCTTCAAGGCAGCTTCTGGTGGAGGTGGAACGGGAGGGCCCGATTTTCTGCTGCTGCGATTAAATGATGCTGTTCCTCAGTTTTTTAATCCCCATTTTGCGGGCTGGGACAATCGAAATGTGGCCAGTATTAGTGGAGTGATGATGCACCATCCACGTGGAGATATTAAGAAAGTAGCCACCTACCTGACTAAAGCGGAAAGCTCTGAATGGGAAGGTGCATTTAAGGATACCCATTGGAAAATATTCTGGAGCCAAACTAAAAATGGACACAGTGTGTCCCAGCCTGGTTCTTCTGGTGCAGCATTGTGGAACAAGGATGGACGTGTGGTAGGTCAGTTGACCGGCGGAGCATCGGCCTGTGAGGAGGCTACTGGAGTAAGTCCATTCTTCCCTGATTACTTTGGAAAGATGAGCTACAATTGGACGTTCAAACCTCAGGACAGTACAGCCAATTTGTACAACTGGTTAGATGAAGGTGGCTCTCAGATTGCGCAATTAAACGGGATTAACTGGCCTTGTGCTGAAGGTCCTGTAGGACAGGAAGAAATCGCTGCATCTGTTGATGGTCCTATCTTTTTTCCAAATCCGGTAACGGAAGGAGAATTGCAGGTGAACATTCCTGAAACATCATGGGCCGGTGAAGATATACTCGTCTTTTACGACCTGTTAGGCAAGCCCTTGCAGGAGGTGAAATTGACGCAATTCGACCAAAGAATTTTTTTGCATGATTTAACATCTGGTGTTTATGTGGTACGATTATTGTCTTCTCCAGAGACGTATCACAAAATACAGATCAAATGATCCGACTACACGGGGTGCTTCTTGGAGGGCTGACTACTCTCCTCTTTTCCAGCTGCGTTAACACCGAAAAGGCTGGAACGTCTAAAAATTCCATGAATTGTTTACCCATGCAGGTTCAAGCCGAAGTGCCGCAATCCGCTAAGCCACCAGTGGTTCGAATGGCCAAAGTGGTGGATAATTGCCTTCACGCCCAGGTGATTTACAGTGCCTGCGATCGTGTTGACTGGAAGTTATATTGGGATCAAAAGATGATGAAAAGTTACCCGCCTCAAGTGTCGTTGTTTTTGGTGACAGAGGATAGTTCCCGATGCGGGACGCCACATGTAGAAGACATTTACTATGACCTTAGCACCTTTGCAGAGCCGACCTTTGGAGGTCAGGTGTGGATTCATTTAAAGGGATACGATCACCGCCTGAAATGGCAGTCTAAAAAAGAGGCTAATCAAACAGACGACGGTTAATACACCATTTCATTAAGTCAAAATCGCTGGTGACGCCCAACTTTTTCTTAATTCCCGTTCGAACGCTTTCTTGTTCCATCGGGCTCAATCCAAGTTCTTCTGTTATTTCCTCTTCCGACCATCCTTTAAAAATCAGAACCAGGCATTCCCATTCTTCATCTTTTAGTTCAAAGGGATAAGGACTTTGAGCGGTTTGACGGAAATTGTGATTCAGGTAGCGGACCTGTTCGTTGTTCAGAATCTTTTCGATGCACTCCTTTAAGGTGACCAATTCACAGGTATAGTCCACAATTCCCTCCACGTTATAGCGGTCTTGATAGTGGGCCAGACTTTGTGAGTTGTCGAGAGCAAGCAACAGAATTTTTGGGCGATCTGTCATCTGAAGAAATTCCACAAACCCGTGTTCCTTCTCCAAATGTTCGGGAAGGTCGAAGACAATGAGGTCATTGTCCAACAAGTTTCCGGAATCAATGAGATCCGTCCATGTGGAATAGCCTTTGGTCGGATAGCGACTACCAAGTATCCGAATAAGGCTGTTCAGTACCAGTTCATAGTTTGATACAAAGGCAAGCATAGTCTTAGAGATAAAAATAGGAAAGCAGACCATTCCACAACCCCTAACTTTCCTTAAAAATGATACGCCTGTCGATTTTTGGTGCATTTTGATCCAAATTGTGAACAATTTGGACCCTCTTATCCGGAAAATCCGTCGATCAACCGAATTTTTTAGCCGCCTGAATCACCTGATGAACGTATCCGCCACCAAATAAATTGACGTGAACAAGCAGGGGATATAGGTTGGCCAGGTCAATTCTTTCCACAAAACCGGACTCTAAAGGAAATTCTTCCTGATAACCGCGGTAAAACTCTTGAGTAAATCCTCCAAAAAGTTGAGTCATGGCAATATCAACCTCCCGATGGCCATAGTAGATTGCCGGATCAATTAAATAAGCATGGCCTTGTCCATTGATTAAGAAGTTGCCGCTCCACAGATCGCCATGCAAAAGAGAAGGGGCTTCGGCAGGAAACCATTGCTCGAGTCGATCGAATATGCGACTGAAAATGGGCATTTCCTGGGTGCTAATTTGGCCCGAATCAATCGCCATCTTAAGTTGAGGCTCCAATCGGAGTTCGGCGAAAAATTCGACCCAGGTGCTCCGTTGATCATTTCGCTGTGGAAGGCTTCCAATAAAGTTGTTGTGATCGAGGCCAAAGCGATCGTCACTTACTTGATGGAGTTGAGCCAACTGTCGCCCAAATTGTTCCCAGGATTCTGGATTTGGTCTGCCTTCTTCTACCCATTCCAGCAGGAGGAAATTAGAGCCAACTGCTAAAACTTCGGGGATACGTAAAGACCCATTTTTTTTTAGATGTTGCAGGCCTTGGGCTTCAGTCTGAAACCAATGATTATGACTGGGATTATGGAAATGTTTGAGGAAGAAATCTCCTTGATGCGTGGATAGGCGATAAGCTTCGTTGATCGATCCTCCAGAAACGTGAGAAACCGATTCAACCTTCAAATCCAGGTTTTGCTCTTCTTGAAGAACTCGGGTTATTTCAGCTATTAATGTGGGGGAGAGTGCCATAATAAAGAACTATCTCCGTAACTCAAAAAGCGGTAATCATGAGCCAGTGCTTCCTCATAGATTTTCCTCCATTGTCCACCCACCATGGCCGAAATTAAGAGCAGCAAGGTGCTTTGGGGCATGTGGAAATTGGTAACAATGGCTTGGGCAAGTTGAAAGGTATAACCGGGAGCAATCATGATTCCTGTTTGAGCGGTAATACTTCCTGATTCTGCCATATAATCGGAAAGGGCTATTAGCGAATCGAGGGGAGTGTTTTCTGTAGCAAAACGATAGGGATCCCATTGATCTACCTGGGAGAAATCGCCTCCCTTGGCACCTAACCAAAACAAACTTTCAAGTGCTCTTAAGGATGTCGTTCCCACCGCAATAATGGGGCGTCCGTTTTCTACCGCTCGAATGAGCTTTTGTATGAACTCCTCCTGTACCGTAAAGTACTCGTAGTGCATGGGGTGATCTCCAATCTGATCCGCTTTTACGGGTTGAAAAGTTCCCGCACTCACATGAAGAGTGAGCTCTCCAATTTCCACTCCTTTTTTGCCCAGTTGCTCCAAAATGGACGGTGTGAAGTGTAGGCCGGCAGTAGGAGCAGCCACGGATCCTTCGATTTTGCTATACACGGTTTGGTAGCGATCCTTGTCTTCTGATTCGGCTTTGCGATTCAAGTAGGGCGGTAAGGGAATCTCTCCGGCCTCTTCCAGGATTTCTGAAAATAAAACGTCCCCATCCCAGTCAAAACGAATGAGAAAGTTTCCAGGGCTACGATCTTCACAGGTGGCTCGAAGCACCATGCCACTTGGAAGTTTGAGTTCCAGTGTGCCAGACTTCCATTTCTTCGCATTGCCCACCAAGCAGTTCCAGGAGCAGCTCCCAACCTGGGCCATAGCTGTTACGGGGTCCTCACCATGAGGCTCCAGGCAAAATATTTCGATGCGCGCTCCGGTCTCCTTGTAAAATTTCAGGCGAGCGTGAATGACTCGAGTATTGTTGAATAGAAGCAGCGTGCCTTCCGGAATTTCTTCCACGATAGCTGGAAATCGTTTGTGCACAATGTTTCCGTGATCAAAAACCAGAAGCTTAGACTCATCTCGCTTCTCTAACGGGTATTTAGCAATCCGATCTTCGGGTAAGGGGTACTGGAAGTCGGCAATTCGGATTTCTTCCGGATTCATTAGTCGGCGAAGTGCAGTTTTTCAGAATGTTCAATATCGTGGAAGGTCTCGAAAAGCGCTTCACGAGTTTCGGCCGTAACCAATCTGGATCTGAATTCTTTGAAATGAGGAATTCCTCTGAAGTAGTTGCCATAGTGACGTCGGGTTTCTACAATGCCCAAACGTTCTCCCTTCCATTTTAAGGAAAGTTCCACGTGCCTTTTGGCCATTTCCAGGCGCTCTTTTAAGCCAGGTTTGGAAAGGTGTTCTCCGGTTTCAAAAAAGTGCTTGATTTCGTTAAAAATCCAAGGGTAACCAATGCTTGCGCGACCAATCATGATACCATCCACACCGTAGCGATTTCTTTTTTCCAAAGCCGTTTCCGGGGAATCCACATCGCCGTTTCCAAAAACAGGGATGTGCATGCGAGGATTGTTTTTTACTTCAGCGATGAGAGACCAGTCTGCTTCGCCTTTGTACATCTGCTTACGGGTACGACCATGAATGGAAATTGCTTCAATACCTACATCTTGCAAGCGTTCAGCTACTTCCACAATGTATTGGGTCTTTTCATCCCAGCCCAATCGGGTTTTAACCGTGACAGGCAGATTGGTTGTTTTGACAATTTCGGCGGTCATTTGCACCATTTTCGGAATGTCTTGCAATATTCCGGCTCCGGCACCTTTTAAGGCGACTTTTTTAACCGGACACCCGTAGTTGATGTCAATGATATCTGGCTGAGTCCGTTCCGTAATACGGGTGGCCTCTTTCATACTTTCGATGTCATTTCCGAATATCTGAATGCCTACTGGGCGCTCGTATTCGTAGATGTCAAGCTTTTGAACGCTTTTTACCGCATCCCTGATCAATCCTTCACTACTAATGAATTCTGTATACATCAGGTCCGCTCCATTTTCCTTGCACAAAGCCCGAAATGGAGGGTCGCTCACATCTTCCATGGGAGCGAGCAAAAGCGGAAATTCACCTAATTCTATGTCCCGAATTTTAACCAAATCCTTCTGCTATCTTTGGCGCAAAATTAGCAAATTACTTCCGCAGCTACATATCCTCGTCGTTCCACTGGGTCTGAACTGGCTCTGCTCCTGGTGCTCATGTTGGGGTTTATGTTCGTTTTTAGCCTGATAGGAATGGGCTTGTCTTCCCTGCTTTTTGGAGTGGATATGACCGCCGATCCAGACTATTCCAACTACCGCACCCTGCAGTCCCTTAAGTTTCAGCAGGCCTTGGTTTCCTTGGGGGGCTTTCTGGCACCGGTTTTTGTTTTTGTGAAGCTGAGGAAGTATGATTTTGGTAAGCTCACGCTAATTTCTCAGCCCATGGAGCCCAACAGAATGATGGTGGTGACCATTCTTACGGTGGGTGCTTTTCCTTTAATTGGCGCGCTGAGTGAATGGAATCAGAGCATGGTTTTGCCTGATAGCTTTTCTTGGCTGGAAGAGTTGATGTTGTCTTCTGAGCAGCGCGCAGAGCGATTGATCAAAGCTTTTTTGGAGCATAATTCTTCGGGAGATTTAATGATCAATTTGGTGGTCATGGCTGTTCTCCCTGCGTTGGCTGAAGAACTGCTTTTTCGGGGTACGGTGCAGCCTATCTTAATTCGGCGATTTGGAAACGTTCATACCGGAATCTGGGTCACCGCGGCGTTGTTTAGTGCCATCCATTTCCAGTTTTATGGTTTTGTTCCCCGAATGATTTTGGGTGCTGTTTTTGGTTACCTCGTGGTGTATGGGGGATCGTTGCGTTATTCCATTTGGGCCCATTTCATCAACAATGGATTGGCCGTATACCTCATGTTTCTCATTAGTCGGAAAAGTATTCCCGAGGAAACTGAAACCATTGGTGCCCACGATGGACAATGGTGGATGGTGTTAGCCAGCCTAATGCTGGTTGTTACCGGATTATACTACTTCTGGTCTCGCCGACCATCAGGGGTGAACAATGCCTGACTTTTCCATCAGGGGTACATCGCTCAAGAAATTAGAATCCAAGGCTCCAGCGGTAAACAAGAACTTCTTATCAAACATTTTTCCGTTGTGGTAAAAGCTTAGCCAATACTCGTTGTTCAGCACAAATACATCTTCCTGAATGGGTTCAATGATAGCATAGCTATGAGCTTCCACACGCTCCAGGTAATGCCTTAAGGTACTCGTTTTTTTGCTCTCACCATCAATTTCGCCATAACCACGACTGGTAACCAATACCTGATCGATGGCAAAATCGTTTTGATTGATGACATACACTTCCCATTCCCGCACATCCGGAAGATCAGTTTTGAGCACGACGGCTACAACAATGTTCTTGACTTCCGGAAATTCAATGTCTTTAATCATACAAGTCTTTCTTACAAGGTTTCGGTGAGCCAGCGGAAAAATTCCCGGTGCCAGATCAAACCGTTTTGTGGAGAGAGTACCCAATGTCCTTCATTAGGAAAGTACAAAAACCGGCTTTTTATTCCCTTGAGGCGGGCCGCGGTAAATGCTTCCATTCCCTGCGTGTCTGGCACACGATAGTCTCTTCCTCCATGAATAACCAATAAAGGCGTGTTCCAGTTCTCAACGAGATTGTGCGGAGAATATTTCTGATAGCTCTCTGGTTGTGGATTGTTGAAGTAAGCGCCCCCAATATCCCAGTTGGCAAAGAACAATTCTTCCGTACTTCCATACCAGCTCTCCAGGTTGAACAAACCACAGTGGCTTATCAGGGTTTTGAATCGGTTGTTGTGAATTCCGGCGAGGTAATAAACGGAGTATCCACCATAGCTCGCCCCAATAGCTCCAAGGCGATTTTCATCCACGTAAGATTCCTGGGCCAACGTGTCGATCGCTGTGAGGTAATCACGCATGGCCTGACCGCCCCAATCTTTGGAGATGTCTTCGTTCCATTTCGTGCCAAATCCTGGAAGTCCGCGGCGGTTAGGTGCCACTACGATGTAGCCCTGCGCAGCCATAAGTTGGAAATTCCATCGGAAGGAATAGAACTGAGAAACGGCACTTTGTGGCCCACCTTGACAGTAAAGCAGGGTCGGGTATTTTTTAGCAGGATCAAAGTTTGGAGGATAGATTACCCAGGTCAGCATGTCTTTGCCATCGGTGGTTTTAATCCATCTCTTTTCGATCTTTCCGCGGCTTATTTGTGCATACAATTCATCGTTGAAGTGGGTAAGCTGGGTGGCTTCGCCTGTTTTGATGTCTACTTTAAACAATTCGGTAGCATTGTTCATGTCCTGGCGGCCACAAACCAGGTGTTTCCCAACCTGAACAGGAGAGCGGTAGTTGAAGTCTCCTGTGGTAATCTGGCGAATGTGCTTGGCCGGATCTATTTGATCCAATTTCTTGGGCAGGGTAAGCTCAAACAAGTGATAGGTAGCATTTACCGTAGCCAGAAAGAAAAGAGATTTGCCATTTTCGTTCCAGATATAGCTGGATACGGTATTATCCCATTTTTCGGTCAGGTTATAGGTCTTGCCATCTTCCAATGTGCGAATAATCAGATCGTTTTTATCGGATTCGTATCCATCACGGGCCATGCTCAGCCAAGTGAGGTGGGTGCCTGAACCGTTGAACAAGGGGTGAGAATCATAGCCCTTGCGGCCTTCAGTTAGGTTGGCGGTTTTGCCGGTGGCCAAGTCGTAAGAGTACAGATCAGAGTTAGTGCTTTGAGCATATTCAACACCGTTAAGCTTTTTGCTTTGGTAAACCACTTGTTTTCCATCCGGGCTCCAGATCAAGTCATCGCTTCCGCCAAAAGGCTGCATGGGAACATCAAACGTTTCACCAGGCATTAGATCCTTTGGGGTCATTTTAGACTCATCGATGGGCAGTGTAGCCACATAAGGATGGGAGTATTTTTTATCCGTCCAATGATCCCAATGGCGGAACATTAAATCGTCATAAAGACGGTATTCTGCATTGGGGTACTCCTTGTTGAATACGGCATTTTGGTTCTTCAATTCCTGATCCGAGGTAAATAGGATTTGATTTCCATCCGGAGAAAACTTGGCGTTAGACATTGGAATGCTCGCTTCAAGAGCCTTTTTTTCATCCGTACCGTCCGTTTTCATAGACCATAAATTCCCACCGTAAGAAAAAGTCAGCCTATCTCTTCCAGGCATAAAACCGAGAGCGCCATAGCTATGATCTTCTTTAGAAATTTTTTCCGCATTTCCACCCGCCAGGGCCACTCGATAGACCTGACTGTTTCCACGATTGGAGTCCAAATCGTAAGTTCTTACCGTGAAGTAAACATAGTTTCCTTCGGGTCCAACAACGGGAGATCCTACGCGCTGAAGTTTCCAGAGCAGCTCCGGAGTCATTACTTTTTGAGCGTTTAGGAAAGAGGAAAAAAGGAATAAGGTAAACAGGATTGTAAGTCGCCGCATGGTATAAATGTTTGGCTCAAAGATAGAACGCAAACCACACCATCCATTTAATTGGCTAAATTAGATTCAAACTTGCGTCTATGTGGAAAAGCATCAGTGGGATTGGTTTGGGCTTTTTGACCAGCGGGATCGTAATTGTACTGGTTGAAGCGCTCAATTATGCCTTTTTTCCTGAATTACCCGATTTAACAGAAATCGAAGACAAACAAAAGATTGCAGAGGCCATGAGCCAGATTCCAATGGCGGCCCTCTTCATCATTATGCTGGCCCATGCCTTAGGTAGTTTTAGTGCTGGTGTGATTACCAGTCTATTCGTACCCAGTTCTAAAATTCGCTTGGGAGTAGTTACTGGTTTTTTGGTGCTTTTCATGGGGATTGTCAACCTGGTAATGGTACCCCATCCTACCTGGTTTATGGCTGTTGACCTGGCAGTCTTTGTCCCGATGGCTTATTTGGGTGCTCGATTAGGCGAGGCCCGTTCTTAAAGAGCTGTTTGAGCCTTTTGGGCCAACATAGCTTTCCGCCAGGAATACAACCCATAAATACTTAAAGGTACATACACCACCATATTGAGCGCCAGCAGGTTTAAGCCTTGAGAATGATAGAGCCATACGCTAAAGGCATTTATGGCAATCCAGTAGACCCAAGCCGTTAATACTTTATGAGCTTCCATGTAGGTGGCCAAGAAACTAAAGGCAGTGGACAATCCGTCTGCCCACACCTTTTTGGATCCATCCAGGTTGTTTGAGAAAACGGCCAAAGCCACTGCTAAAGCCAGAGCTGCGAGGCTAAAGACAAGGTGTTTTACCCAATTCCACTGCTGGACCTGTTTAGGTTTTCCCTTACTAAATACACCGCTCCAAACCAACCAGCCATAAATCCCGGCCAGCACATAAAATCCATAGAGCAGGGCCTCGCTGTACAGCCCCGATTGAATGAACAGGTAGATGGCAATACCAGAGCCCATAATTCCATTGATCCAGCACCAAATATTTTGGCGGATTACGAGAATGACATAGACCAGGCTAAAAAGGGCAGAAAGTAGTTCCAGAAAACTGTTGAGTTCCACGAGCGCAAATTATTTTTGGCAATTCAGTGCAAGTATAGAATGAATAAGTTTCCCCATTTAAGCCCCTCAACGCCTTTTGTTTTATTAGACGGACTATTGCTGAATCCGGAACCCTTTAAAATGGTACTAAAAGAATGGGTAAGTCTGCCCCAATCCTATAGGCTCCAGTGGTTGCAAAAGCGTTATTCCTATGGATATGATGGGTATTCATTTCCGGGCCAGGAAGATAGCCTCAATCAAGGTTATGAAGATGCGCTTCACTCTATGGTCATTTCCTCAGAAACACGTCGTGAGGAATTTCCAAAGGAGTTTCAGGAAGTTTTAAACCGTCATTGGGATGGGTTGATCGGAAAAGTGGCTGAGGGTTTGGCTTCCAAAATAGATTCCTTTGACTCTCGGGAATGGGGTTATTCGTTGTCTTGCAATTATTTCCCGGCCCAGGCTAAACGGGATACTCCATTGAGATTGGATGAGCATCCGGATGGTTCATTTTTGACCATTCTTCCTTTTGGTTCCGATGGAGGTTTGGAGTACGAAGAAGATGGGGATTGGAAGAGAATTCCGGCCGGTAGTTCCCCTGTGGCATTCAATGGGTATTTTTCCGAATACCTTAATCCGGATCTAAAAGCTCTGAATCACAGAGTTCCATGGAAGTCGGAGGAGGAAAAAGAGCGATTTTCCTTTGCCTTATTTGTCCTGCCAAAAAAGGAAAGTGAATGGGAAAAAATGAATCTGTTTAACCGGTACCTCGGTTTATACGATTGATTTACGAAAGACGATCCGCCAGCAACTTCATTTCGATGGCTGGAGACATACGTTCGTAAAGGATGCGGTAAATGGATTCGCAAATGGGTATATCCACTTGAAACTTCTTGTTGATTTCAATGATTCCCTTGGCAGCATAATAACCTTCTGCGACCATGTTCATTTCAAATTGAGCTGAACGCACTGAATAACCCCGACCAATCATGTTACCAAAAGTCCGGTTGCGGCTGTATTGTGAATAGGCCGTTACCAGCAAATCTCCTAAGTAAGCGGAGGTAATCACATCCCGGTGAATCGGGTGTACGGCGTCTACAAATCGTTTGATTTCCTGAAGTGCATTCGAAATAAGTACAGCTTGGAAGTTATCGCCGTAGCCAATACCATGGCAAATGCCGCTTCCTACTGCATACACGTTTTTAAGAATAGCCGATAATTCGGATCCAAATAGATCATCAGAAACGGTAGTCTTGATATAACGGCAAGCCAGTTTTTCGGCCAGATCTTCGGCAATGGAAGTGTCTTCGCAAGCAATGGTTAAATAGGACAAGCGTTCCATGGCTACCTCTTCGGCATGACATGGTCCACAGATAATTCCCATTTCATTGTAGGGAGTGCGAAACTGTTTGTGAAAGAACTTCGCAGGGATAGCGTGGTATTCGGGAACAACTCCCTTAATGGCGGTAAAAATGATTTTTCCTTTCATTAGGTCTTTCGGAAAATCATTGAACACATCGTACAAAAATGCAGATGGAGTGGCCATGATTAAGATGTCAGAATCTTTAACCACTTCTTCCAGGTTATTGCTTACCCGAAGTTTGTCTCCCACAAAAAGAACCGAACTGAGATAATTAAGGTTTCGGTGATAAGTATTAAAATGGTCAACCGCAGCAGGGTTGCGCATCCACCAGTTAATGCTGTCCAGGTTTTCACTCAGGATTTTGGCCAGAGCAGTCGCCCAACTACCACCACCTATTACTCCAATTCTCGGGTTGCTTTTCAATACTGTCTTCTTAAAATGGTTCCGGACGTGCCTACCGCGATGGCATGAACGTTATCCACTATACTTATGCCGCCAAAGGTAACAGAAGTGGGCGAAGGTAGCTTCTCTTCTTTCCATTGAACTCCAAGATCTTTGGATATCATGATTTTACCATGTTTTGTCTCAGAATGGGTACCGGCATATATGCCCAGGTCATCCAGAAAATCGACTTTTCCATTTGAGGTACGAAGAAATTTGTGGTACCAGTCAAAGGAATTGGTGGAGAAGAAGAGCCCTTCATCTTTGGTCATAAACGCTCTGTTGGATCGCAAATAATAAAGATCGGTGAAGTTTCGGAAACTCACAAAGTCTGACGAAAGGGTCATGTCAGTCCAATTCAGGCCACCATCCAAGGTTTGAAGTTGGCGCTGATCTCCAATTGCATAGCCTTCTTCATCGTCCAAAAAAGAAATGCAGGTTAACTGATTCGAAGTAAAAAGCCGTTGGTACTTAACCGTCCAGTTCTTGCCGCCGTTTTCGGTATAAATCACATGGACATTTCCTCCACAAATGCTTCCTTTTTGATCGGAAATGAAGTGAACATCGTTCCAGTCCAATCCCAAACCGAAGGAGTAATCAGAAAAACTGTTTCCGTCTTCCGATACCAGGATAACGTCGCCAGTTCCGGTTACACAGAAATGGCTTTCGGAAATGACGTCTACTGAAGTTAAGTGGGTACTAACTCCTGAGGACAAGCTATTCCAGGTTCTGCCACCATCGGTAGTTTTGATGATGGTGCCGTTTTTTCCGACTGCAATTCCGGTTTCGTTGAAAAAGTCAACGGCGGTCAACTCCTGGCTTGTCGGGCTTGCAATGGAAACCCACCTGGGTTCGCAGGCAACACAGTTGGGGCCTCCGCAGTCAATTTGTGTTTCGTCGTTATTGAGAATTCCATCATAACAGGTTTCACAAGCACCACAAACACCACCGCAGTCTACTCGGGTCTCGTCCTGGTTTTGTTCGCCATCATCGCAAGTTTCCTTGTTACAAGAGTTGAGGGAAAAAAGAAGAGTAAGGCTGATTAGAAAAAGTGCGTAATTCCATTTCATGGTCACAAAGTTAGCCGATTTTGCAGCTGGGTCTTTAGGAATGGATAAACGGTTAAAAGCCATTGGCGTACAAATACACCATCCAGCAAGAAAAAAGCAGGATAAACAGGGCATTGCTGAGCCAAGCTCGTTGGAGCCGCATGAGTAGATTGGCAAAGAAAAAAGCGATTGGAGCAAAGGCGATGGATATGGTGGCGGCCCATCCAAAAGGACCGATTACAGCTGCTGCGGTTAGAATTAACCAAAACCATCCGGTCCAGATGAGGTGGTTTTTTACCACTACCTTATTAGAGGCAAATGATCCTAAATAAACCGGTAAAGAAAATATCCAGGTAACCAGCACAGATGAAACCATCAGCCAGTCGCTCCAAGCGAGCGGTGCCGGTGCCGACCGACTCCAATTTTGCCATTCAGGCCACGGTGGAAGGCCAAAAAGGTAGAGAGTTCCGCCCACCAAATAGCCTACAAACAAAGGAGTGATCAAGGTGATTACAAAGCCCTTGATATTGGCGCTACCGGAGTAGAGGTAGGCCACCCAAATCAAAACGAGTAGACCAATAAAAGGATAATAGATCAAACTCAACAGGCCTGTAAGCGAGGCCGCATCAAACAAGAGGTGATTGGGCTTGCCACTGCGTTGAATAGCCAGGCAGCGGTCCGCAAATCGCAAAAGTAAAGGCGCTCCAATGACCCATGGAGCTTGTAAAGAAAGGACTCCTCCCAAGGCGATCATGGCCGGAATAAAAAAATTGGCAAACAGATTTCGCTGAGGAAAAAACTCGTATTTGTTGAATAAGTAGCTGCCATAAATCCCCGATGAAATGACCACAAGGAGAGCCAAAGTTCGATCCAGCCAAGTGGGAAGAATTCCTAAATAAGGGAGCAGAAAACTCGAATTGGCTGAGAAGGAGTCCGAAGAAAATAAGATTGGTATCAATAAAACCACTCCCAATACAGCGCTAAAAAACACGGCTGAAGGCCTTTCTGAGCCAAGAATAGAGCGGATCATGCGGCAAATGTAAAAAGGTGATTCGGGATAGAACCTGAATTGGATAAAATAATACTTTTGTCCACGTACTTAAACACAATTGCGATGACTTGGAATGGAATTATTTATGGTCTTGGAGATTTGTTGCTAGATTCTTTCGCTCTTTTGCGTGTTCTTGGCAATGAGTTCAACACAGTATTGATCGTTGTTGGATTTATCATGGCTACCTGGTGGACCTTGCAATTGGTTAAGTTCTCCAAGCAAGCCGGATCTAATAGCTCTGCTGAGTAAATAACTTACAGCAGGTCCAAGCCGATATCCTTTCGGTAGTACATTCCTTCAAACTTGATTTGATCAACCCTATTGTAGGCTCTTTTTCGGGCTTCCTCAATGTCTTTTCCGTAAGCTGTACAGCTAATTACGCGTCCACCTGAGGTAAGAAGATTCCCTTCTTTTTCTGTGGTTCCAGCATGAATAGTTAAGCCATTTTCAACGGAAACATCCGCTCCTTCAATGACTTTTCCTTTGGCATAAGCTTCAGGATATCCACCTGACACGAGCATAACGGTTACCGCGGTATCCGGATTGAGCTCCAAGGTGCACTGAGATAATTCCCCCTTGGCCGTAGCCTGGAACAGCTCCAGTAAATCTGATTTTACCCGAGGAATCACAACTTCTGTTTCAGGATCTCCCATGCGTACATTGTATTCAATAACATAAGGATCACCATTTACATTCATCAAGCCGATAAATACAAATCCTTTGTAGTCCATGCCTTCAGCGGAAATTCCCTGAATCGTAGGCTTAACAATACGCTCTTCCACTTTATTCAGGAAGTCGCCTTGGGCAAATGGAACCGGTGTAACGGCACCCATACCACCGGTATTTAATCCAGTGTCACCTTCGCCAATTCGTTTGTAGTCCTTGGCTTCCGGAAGAATGACGTAATCCTTTCCATCGGTCAATACAAATACCGAAAGTTCGATGCCGCTCAAAAATTCTTCGATAACAACTGTATCTCCTGCCGCACCGAATTTACCGGAAAGCATTTGACTCAATTCGGATTTGGCTTCTTCCAAATCGTCCAAAATGAGAACTCCTTTTCCAGCAGCTAAGCCATCGGCCTTCAATACGTACGGAGCGTTTAAGGTTTCCAAAAAGGCCTTTCCTTGTTCCAACGTTTCGGCTTTAAAGCTTTCGTACTTGGCGGTAGGAATATCATACTTGGCCATAAATGCCTTGGCAAACTCCTTGCTTCCTTCTAACGTAGCACCCTGCTGATCAGGACCAATAACAGCCACGTTTTGCAACTCAGCGTCTGCTTTAAAAAAGTCGGTAATTCCTTCCACCAAAGGAGCTTCGGGACCAACTACAACCAATTGAATAGAATTCTCCAGAACACACTTCTTGATTCCGTCAAAGTCATTCACCTTAAGGGGAACATTGATTCCAAAGGCAGACGTTCCGCCATTTCCAGGAGCTATATAAAGTTGTCCTAATTTGGAGCTTTGAGCCAATTTCCAGGCGAGGGTATATTCCCGTCCACCTGAGCCAATCAGAAGTACATTCATGAGTTACGCAATTTGGGCTACAAAAGAAGAAAATATTCAGCAGGAGCTAGCTGATTTTGGCAAGGAGTTATCCACCAATCAGGATCATGCTGCGATTGTCTTGGTTGTTAGTTGGATTGGCAAATGAGTTCATCGTATCCATCCCGGCTCGGGTGAATTTTTTGGCTCGGAGGTTTTCTTGAATCAATTCGCGAATCGATTGCCCCTGTCTAAGCGCAGATAGGAGATCGGTTTCTCCTTTTGAAAACAAACAGTTTTTTAATCGGCCGTTTGCGGTGAGCCGAATGCGGTTGCAGCTGTCGCAAAAAGGATTGGTTACGGTACTAATTACCGAGAAGGAGCCGGCGAACCCTTTCACTTTGAAATTTTTGCTGGTATCGTTTGGTTTGTCCTGGAGTCGCTCCAGCCGGTCAGGGCCAAATTCTTCCCCTGCTTTTTTGAGTACTTCGGCCAAAGAAACCAGACGACTTCGGTCCCAGGAGTTTCCGCTAAAAGGCATAAACTCGATAAAGCGAATTTTCAAAGGCCACTCACTGGTCAAGTCAATAAAGCGGGTAATCTCATCGTCATTTTGATCGCGTAGAAGCACCACGTTAATTCCAGGGCGAAAGCCTTCTCTCAAAGCGAGCTGAATGTTGTTCATCACCCGGTCAAATTGATTTCTTCGGGTCAATCGGTGAAATCGCTCCGGATCGAGGGTGTCGAGACTCAGGTTAATCTGTTTGATTCCCAGTTCATGGAAGAGCGGTAGAAATTTGTCAAGAAGTAGTCCGTTCGTAGTAATAGCAAGCTCTACCGGTAATTCCGCAAGCCTTTTGAGTATATCTGCAGCATCTCTGCGTAGTAGTGGTTCGCCTCCAGTTAATCGGATTTTTTGCACGCCCATGGCCACAAACTCCTGAGCGATTTGAATGACTTCATCAGCCGTCATGAGGTGATCAGAAGGGCTTAATTGAAGGCCCTCAGCGGGCATGCAATAAGTACAGCGGAGGTTACATTTTTCGGTAAGCGAAATACGGAGGTACGTATGTTGACGACCAAAGGAATCCACCAAGGCTGTGGCCGTTTCGTTTTCGGTTAAACGAATTTCTGGAGCTCCGTGCATGATACAAATATAACGAATGCTGTGGGCTGAGCCTCACCCCAAACAACCCGAAAAAACGCCTATTCGGAAAGGAGCGAAAGGGCGTCTTCAGGGTTTGTTTTCTGCTTCATGGCGAAGTCAGTGTTGATTTTCCGGTTCCAGGTGGGATGATCCGAAAAATGGATCTATTCAATTGCGCAATTCAAAAAGAACCGGAAAGTTGCGAGCAATTCTTCCTGGGAAGTTTCGGATAAACACACAGTAAGAAAAGAGCAATCACTAAAAGTTTAATCAATCCCGAGGCGGCCAGAAGGCTACCCGTTTGGAGCAACTAAATTACCAGTCCTCTTGGCGGCCAACAAAGAATTGGTTTTAATGCTTTGCAAACAGTCTCTGAAGCGGTTGTGATCCCAGTTTTAAGTTCGTTAGGAAATGGTTTCTGAAAGGTTACCAAATCAATTTGCAAATCTGTTTGGAGTGTTGGAGAAATATGTTTTAGATTTGCAGCCACTTTGGAAGTACGCTTCCGTCGTGAGTTGGGGATGTAGCTCAGCTGGCTAGAGCGCATGACTGGCAGTCATGAGGTCGTGGGTTCGACTCCCATCTTCTCCACAAAACAGAGTGAGAGTGCGAGCGAGAGCGAGGACTTTCATTCTGTTTTTCTTCACTCTCACTCTCAAACTCGCGTCTGAATCCCTACATTTGTTTGGTAATCAACCTTATCAATACCATGTTTGATTTTCAGAAACTGACCGTCTATCAAAAGGCTAAGCTCTTTCATTCTTTTATTCACGAAAAAATTCTTGAACCCAACAACCTTAAGCCCTATTATCGGGATCAATTAGGGCGAGCTTCATTAAGTGTGGCTTTGAATATTGCTGAAAGCAGCAGTCGTTTTACACCCAAATCCAGAAGAAACTTTATCGTAATTGCAAGAGGTTCGTTGTTTGAGTGCGTTGCCGTTTCTGAAATTCTACTAAATCGAGGATCTATTTCTGGAGAGCAGTACCAGGAACTATTCAACCAAGCCGACCAGCTCTCCCGAATGCTCTTCAAAATGATTCGGAATTTGGAGTAGAGGTAGTTTTGTCGTAGCTCCAATTTAAGTAAAACGAACTCAGATCCGGAGGTGTTAGACTGCGCCGAGGCTGGGGATCTTTCAAAGTACTGACTTCCAAAACGACCATCTACGTGTAGCTTCTTTAGTCTGTATTTACACTATGAAACGCATTTGAACATCTATGAAATCGCATTGGCCTACTGTGAATTTTCATGAAAGCAGCCTTATAGTGAGTAGTAAATTCAAGAGAAATTTTAAATCAATAATCTTATGAAAAAGAAAATCACCCTATTGTCTATAGGTTTTGTGTTTTATGCCGGTCTCATATGGGGACAATCCTGGAGTAAAACAACTACTGCCGATAATATTCCGACCGGTTACGCCGGTACCATTGGACTTCCAGGACAAACAACTACGTATAAGGTAAGTGCTTTTGAAATTAAACCAGATGCTGCAGTTATAAATGAGACCAATCAAAGTTCGATTTACCCCTTTGGGACTTTGTACTCCGCGTATTCATTAGATTTTAATGAAGATTTAGGGGGGATTTTGTTTCCGATTGCTCAATTAAATAGTGTTTGGTTTAAGGCAACAGACCCTGATGGAAAACTTTTGATGTCGAAGCGAGTAGAGCTGCCGACTTCATTTCTTTATTCCTTCCAACCTCCTTCAGGTGCTTTTTCACGTACTCATAGAGATTTTTTGACGATAAATAGTCTGCGCTACGATCGGAACGATATTTTAGTTTTTACCGGAAGTATTACTGGTTTTGAATACAATTCTAATAATATTCCATCCGGTGGTTCTCCTATTAAGTACGAAACGATGGTGGTAGGAACCTACAACCTGGCAACAAATCAGATTGAACTTGAGTACTTAGACAGTCCAACAAAAGTGGTATGCTTTGCTAGTTGCAATACCTATCATATACATTCTAGTGGTAAGGGAGTCAATTATTTGCCAGAACATGAATTGTATCATGCCATTGGTGTTACCATGAATTACCAAAACTCAAATACCTTCTACAAGGAAAATCCAATTGCTATTGTATTTGAGGTAGATTCCAAAGGAGCGATAAACATCATTAAAAAAGAGGCATTTGATTTTGAATATGCACCAACCGAAGTAGACCGATTCCTAACGGGCCATGGGACCGTTTCCGTAGGAGCTTATAAACCACCAACTCCTTATAGTACCAATTGTTCAGGGTATCCTTCTGCTGGATTTGGTTTGGGTGTTTTTAATTTTAAATACCTGAAATCGATGAATGAAACTCGGATTGGCTCCTATCGAGTTTCTTATATGCCAGAATTTCAAATCAACCGTAGTTTTCCTAATACTATTGATCACCCAACCATTATGCAGGGTATGGCGAATGAAACGTTTGTAGCCTTTAATACTTTTCCAATTGGTGCCAATAATTACTCCGTTATTGGAAAATATGATTTGGACCTAAGTGGTTCTTCATTCATGGATATTAAGGTAGAGCCCAATCAGAATATTGTAAGTTCAGCATTTCAATGGACTGACAAGAATACTCATGCCCAATTAGTCGTTAATATCGTGGGTGATTTGGGTCAAAAAAATTTTGGTTCAATGGGATTAATTGATGTTCGGAAGACCAGCTTTCAAACTTCTCCCTTAAATGTTATTCAATTGTTTTCGGAAGACTATGGTCATTGGAGTACCAATATACGCACCATGACAAATGTAACTGCGGTTGGAACCCTTCCTCCCAACGATCAAATGGACTATTACATAGCCGATGGTTTGTCCACAAGAACTGATTATTCGAGAGATCATATTTACGGTATTAGTAATCAGGATTTTGATGCGGTTTGTCATGAGGATTTTCAAGCCGTATTGAATCCAGTTTGTTATGCAGAAGAAAGTCATGAAAACGAGGTCAAGTGGCTTCAATTGAATAATTCACGCTATCCGATTGGAAACATGGTTAATTATACCGGCGCCCTTGTCACCGACGCACATGGAGAGATTTTCGATTGTGTTGAATATAGAACTCCTTCCGCTTCATATAAGACGGTCACATCTGCAGAAGATATTTCGCCAGAAATGATAAGTATAGAAATTGCGGTAAAGGAAATAGACCGCAATGTCTTTGTTTTCGAAAAAGGAGATGTGGTACTATCCAACGCAAGTTTTTTGGATATGAATGGGCGAGAATTAGAAGTTTCTCGGAATGGTAAGATGTATGATTTAAGTTTTCTTCCCAAGGGAATGTATGTTGTACAGCTCCATTTTGAAGATCAATCAGTCTTCAGTAGAAAATTGATGGTGCGCTAATTTTGAGTATTAAATAGACAACCATCCCAGAGACACCACAAAACAGGTTCGAGAACGAGTGCGGTAGTACGAAGACTCGGACCTGTTTTTCTTTGTACTTGTCCACATCCTCGTTCTGAATGGTCATTTTGGGGTGTTATTCGCAATTTAGAGTTCTGGTATTTCCTTAACTCTCAATAAAAGAGACAATTTCCCCGGTCAATTTTTCGGTATTTATTTTCTGGTGAGCTGACCACTACCGCACATAAACTTTCTGGTACACGGTTTCTTCGGGAGAGGTTGCCAGGATGAAGTATAGCCCATTTTGTAGGTTGGAAGTGGATAAACTTGTGGACTCCTCTTGGGTATCAAAGCTTTTTAGCTCACGGCCATCTGTGCTTAGGAGGGTTATGTGCAATTCTTGATGCCCCTGGTTTGAGATTTCAATTCTTTCTGGAAAAACGTGGATCGAATGAGAGGACTTGACCGGATTTAAATCTTGATTGCTCAGTGGGACCGGTGCTTTTCGTAAGCAAGGGCATTCATTGCAAAAAAGTGTTTGGCCCTGTTTGCTGTAGCAGGTCAATTGAACCATTTGCCGTCCCCATTCCCCAAATATTTCATAGGGGAAATTGCTGAAGGCGCCAATTCCTTCAACGATTCTTTGATGCACACCATTGGGGTAATGGATGGTTTGAATTCGTCTTGTAACACCCATAATGGTTTCATATTCAATGGATACCTGAGCGTATTTCAAAGTATTGGGATCGAGGACACTATCCCCTTTTTGGAGGTTGTAATTCAAATAAGGAACATCCTTGTTGTTTTTCCATCGGTAAACCATTCTTTGGGTGGTATCCTCTCGAAGATATACGATGAACCTTGAGCCATTTACCTGACTGCATTTCAGGGGATCGTTCCCTCTTCCGGCTTTGGTGAGATATGAATTTATTTTCCAGTATTTATGGGATTGGATGGTGGTGTCCTTTTCTACATAGCAGAGCTTTTCTCCGAAACATTCATCGCCGCCGTAGTATCTACCCTCTTTTATAATCCAAAAGCTGGTGGTGTCTAAGTCAAGTGGGATGTAACGGTGGGTTTGGGTAAAGGCAACAGTTTGTAATAAAATGAATAGAAAAGTAAAGATGGATCCTTTCATGGCTGAGGTTTTTGAGGTTTGGTTTACTAAATTAACAACAGCAATTTTCCATGGGTTGGCTGATTGCTACGTATGGGCACCGGGGTATTCCGTTGGTGCTCAACCCTTCAATTTCCCTTGACTCTCAATAAAGGAAACAATCTCTTCGGTCAATTTTTTGGCATTTATTTCTTGAGGAATGAAGGCTGAGCGAAGAAGGGTGATTGCGGAAGTCATTTCGCACAGAAGGGAGATGTGGGGGTAATCCTCACCCACGATTCTGATAATCACTTCTCGAAAGTTTTCCATCGTGTAGCCGGCTTTTACCACTTCTTCTATTCCTGGATCGGAACGCATGGCGGAAATAAGTCCGGGCACCAAGTCGGGCTTTTCCTGTGCGCTTTTACATCGGGGAGCTACCAGTGCCCGTAAATCGGAAATGGGGTCCTCGGTGACTGGAGCAACCGGAGTGGGCATAATTTTGATGGCTTCAATGATCAAGTTCTCCTTGGTGGGCCAGCGTCTATAAATAGCACCGGTTCCACATCCGGCCTTGGTGGCCACGTCTTGAACCCGAAAACGGTCAAACCCTACTTCAACCAACAAACTGGCTGCTGCTTTTAATATGGCATCTGTTCGGCTTTGGTCGCGTTTGCGCCCCTTGTGTTCTCAGCAGGTACCTTGGTCTCTTTGGAATCCGTGTCTTGTTCTTTCATAGGAAATGCTTCGGCATGTTCAAGATAAAATGAGAGTCCAAATTTAATTACGGAAATCTAAATTTCTAAAAATAATTACGGAAATGCTTGTTCCCGGAAATAGTCATTTCTAATATTGTCCTCGAAATAATTCCAAAACAGAAAAAAGATGAAATTAGAATTGAACTTAGAAGCGAACAGTTTTATGGATTTTGCAGTTGGCAAAGTGACTAAGGGAATGGAAGAACAGGTGTTTCAAGAGTACTTTCCGGCGGTTGGCGCAGTTTTAAAAGAATTGGAGATCCGTTCTCTACGATCCTTTGCAGTATTGGAAACCAACTTAGAGGGAATAAAGCCGGAGCAAGGAGCCTTCACCTATTTTAAAAATCCGGATTTCTACCATGATTTTATGAATGACCCTCGATTTGTAAAGGTTAGACCTCTGCGAGACGCGGCAATGCCCCTCTTAAATGATGGGAACATGTTTGAGCTTCCTCAGCAGTCTATTGAATTGGATTCAGAAAACGAATATGCTTTGGTTCTTTCCACCGAGCACCTCTTGCAGGGATCGCCTTTGATGGAGTTGAACCTGGCGGAAAATAGTCCCAACAAATACTACGATGGAAGAACTTTGGCCATGTATCCATGGAGTGACGAGGCTCAAGCCTTATTGGCCTCAGATCCGGATGGCGTTATTGTTTTCCGCATTCGCTTTTTCCCGATCCAAAACTAAGGTGCTTTCCTAATAGATGAGCTCATCCTGGCTCGAGAAGAGTTGCCATACTTTTAGCAACCACCAAGGCACGGTATAAAAAAGCCCGAGCGGATAACTTTGCTCGGGCTTTCGCACATGGGTTTCTATCCCACTAATTTTGATTCGGGCCGTAGGGTGCATTTTGCATGGCTCGAATATCTCCCGATTCGTTCACAGAGATTCCAACCACTTCACCGGTTTCCTCATTGATAAGTTTACCGGCTCCTTCGAAAAGTCCATAGCCTTCAATCAACCCACCTTCAATCGGTACATTAAGAGTTGGAAATTGCATGAACTCTTTTTTGTTCATAGGCTCCACCGTAAATGTTTTCGACCCCTCAATTTCGATTGGGAATTCGTAGGTCCATCCCCAAGAGCACCAGGTTTTGGTCACATCAGACTGTACGTAACCATTTTGAATCACCTTTACTCCTGAGAAGTACTGTACGTTTCCATCAGCATCGCGGTACAATCCTTCCTGATGACCATTGAAGAAGTTGTATAAGTGCATGGTTGCACCATTGTTGAAACGGAAGGAAGCCCATTCCCAGAATAGAGTACTAAAATCTCCCCATTGTCTGTCTACCCAGGCACGACCGTGTACATCCAACACCTTTTCGATGGAAGTATCCTCATTTTTCAAGGTCAACTTTCCGGATAGATTACAGTTTGGAAGAGAGTAGTAATAGCTAAAATCGTCTTCAGCACCTTGTTGGATAAATCCTTCAATACCCAATTTGTCTTTGTGCCACAATGCGTCACTACAGTTGCTTAGGGTGAAGTCCCAATCCGAATCGTTGGAAGTGAATTTCAAATGCATGGTGTCTTCATCGAAGTTCCAATCCACCGAAGCACCTTTACCATCATCGGCTGTAATGCGGTTCTCATCCGGATCATAATAATCCTGCATGTCCATAACGGTAAGCCCCATCGGCACTCTTACCTTTTTTTGGTTGTAGTCGGTAATGGTAGCAGTAAGTCCGATCACTGCCTTCTCCATCGGTAAAACTTCTCCCAAAAGACCTTGCTGAATATTGCTTCCTCTAAATCCTGATACCGAAAGGAACATAAAGTAGGGGTTGCCTTCTGCATCGTGTACCACAGTGGTTACGTACCACCATTCAAAAGTTTTCGCACTCATTCTTTCGTGCGGAGTCCATTCTTCCCAAATGCTTCTCATTGTAGATTCGGGATTCTTTACGTCAAACTTTAAGGGTTCAAACTTTGCCATGATTCTAAATTTTTAGTAACGATTGTTTATCGATACAAAGGTGAATAGAGGCAAAGGCCTAGGTGTTATACAGAAAACGGGCTAGCTTATAGATTTTCAGGAATTCAACTGATCGCGGTATTGCCGGGGAGAAAGCCCTGTGTGTTTTTTGTAGAATAGGCTTAAGTGCTGTAGGCTACTAAAGGAAAATTCAAATCCAATTTGCTCAATGGTCAAATTGGGATTGGAGAATTGAATTTTAAGCGCCAACACTGTGGTTTCGTTAATCAACTTCATGGCACTTTTTCCAAACGTCTTTTTTACTGATTCGCTGAGGTGATTAGGTGTAATAAAAAGCTCCTTGGCATAAAAACCTACGGTACGCTCGGTTTGGCAATTTTGCTTGACCGATTTTAAAAAGGCATAGGCGATGTGTTGAGATCGGGAGATTTTACCCGTAAAGTTCTGCTGACATTGCTCGGTATTGGCCAGCTCATAAACCATGGCCATAAAAAGATGAAAAGTAACTTCAGCCTTATAGGCATTTTTAAAGTCCTCCTTGTTTCGTCTCTTCAGTTCCAGGGCAATGCAATTGAGGCTTTCGGTCTCGCTATTATTTAGGGTGATGTGGCTTGGAGTTTTAAAGACGAGCGACTCTAAAACTTTCAAGCCCTTGTTTTGAAACTGGTAGCGGGTGAATAGTTCGGGCATAAAGTTGATGACCACCATTTTTTCCAATGTATTCACCTTTTTAATCTGAACCAGGCTATCCGCTGTAATTATGGCCACGTCATTGTTCGATAAATGGTAGTCCATTAAATCCATCTGAATCTGAAAATTTCCAGAGATCACAAAGGCTATAGAAAAGTACTTCGATCGGAAAGGTGGAATTGCGCAGAGTAAGTCCTGGTCAGAATTCTTAAACTCATACACATGCAACTCATCCGATTGCAAGGGTTCATTTAGGATACGAACCATGTTGGCAATATCCTGAGAAATTGGACCTTTCAGATTAGACATACGGGGAATGCCGAATTTATTGGGTGTTATTTTGACTTCCTGATTGCTCCCAACGGAGTTCAAGCGGAAGGTACAATTTTATTCCTCCTTCAGATCTCCTGTTGAGCCCCGGCTAACGGACAAATTCGGCACTCCCCATAAATTGAGGACCGGTGGTGATGAGAGCCAATTAATTAACCCATCGCAACCATAATCCAGCAAACCAAATTGGCAGAACCTAGTACTATCTCGAAGCCGAGTCCCTGAACAATTTGCTTATTGGGCCTACCATCTGTCATCATTCCAAATATTCTACCCACGGCAAATCCCAAGAAAATAAGTGCACCTACCATAAAGGACGAATGAGCGAGCTGAGGCAAAAGGATGCCGAGAAACAGGAGCAATCCACCTACCAGCATAACGGCACTAACTCCTCTCATTTCATTGAGAAGATCCACGTTGTTGTCGATGGTGATACCTGAATTTTTTAAGTAAGTCTTTATCGGATTGAACAGACGCATGCTGCCTACAAATACCAATAAGGTTCCTGAAAGTCCCAAGGTTGCCATTTTTACGATTTCCATTTTTTCTTGCTTTTGTAATGTTTGATGCAAGATTAATGGCAGCTAGTGACAGAGGTGTGTCAGGAATGATTTTGGTTTTTGATATACTCTTCAAAAAAACGTTCCATGGTCATGTTATGCGGCTCAAAGGTTTCATCCAATGTCTCCATGGATTCTATAAAATCGATCCGAAAGACCCGGAAATCGTTTCTTAGCCGGCAGAAGGCAATGAAGAGAAAATTTCCATTGATGCTGTAAATACCAAAAGGCTCAATGAGTCGGGTAGTGGAGGCGCCTTGGGAAGAGAGGTATTCAATTTTTAGAACCTTGTAATGAATAAGGGCGGATTGAATTTGCATTAAGTTGTCACTCGATTTTTCTTCGGTCCGATTTTCTCCGAAAAAGACTCGGTTGGCAAGTAAGTCAGCATTGCCCTTCTGCGAATATTTCAAAATGGCCTTGATCTTGTCCATCGCGCTGGAAACGCTATCGCTCAAGGATTGGTCCTTGTTTTGGGTGATGAGTCGTTCAACGGTAATGAGCGCGTTGGCCTCGTCTTCGGTAAAGAGTACCGGAGGAAGGTGATATCCCTCAACCAGAGAATATCCTTTGCCTTCTTTGGATACAATGGGAATTCCCGATTTTTCAAGGGTCCGGATGTCGCGGTAAATCGTACGAATGCTAACCTGATGTCTTTCTGCCAGGTACTGAGCAGTGACGTTTCTCTTCGATTGCAGCTGAGTTATGATGGCCGTCAATCTGGATAGCCTCGGTTTTTCGTTTTCCTCCATGATTATTGGGATCTTTCCGCCAAAGTTGCAAAGGACAGCTTGAAGACTCGATCCAAATTAACCAAAATTCAACCAAGGAAGGTCTTTCGATGTTTCCCCAGCAAAATTGATAACCTGGGTACAATCAGGTTCTCTTTATCCTAATTTAGCAGGGTGCGAAGAGTTCTACTGGTAATTTCTCTGATTTTTCCCCTGTTTGCTTTTGGCCAAAGAAACCTCAAGCCATCCGTTCATTTAAGGCCTTTTGCCGAATTGGAACAAGCGACGGTAATGGTTTTGGCTGAAGATTCTTTGGGCCAGATCTGGATTGGAACCCAAACCGGAATTCGCTATTGGGATGGCACAAAGTTGAGAAAGCCAAATACCGAAAATGGCTACGTTACTCATCTTCACTTTCGTGACTCTTGTATCTATGCGCTTCAGCTGAACTACTTGTACAAAATCAATGTGTACTCGATGGAGGTTGAATCGTATGATTTTCCCTATCCAGACTACCGTAATATCCAAGCGTTGGAGCATGGGTTTCTCACCATATCCAGAGATTTTAAAGACACCTTACTTCTCGATTATCAGCTCAGTCCTATCGAAAACGGGCAAAGTGAGAGGATAAATGAACGGCAGGATACAGCCGTGTTGGGCGCTTACGTGATAACCAATGAGTATGTCATGGGGCCGGAAGATACTTTGGCAACTTCCCATGCGCTAACGGGCCGAGTCGTTCAGTTTGACGAAAACCATGTGTTTGTTGCCTCCCACGAAGGGCTGATTGAATATGCGTTGGACCACCACGGAAACCTGATTAAAAATGTACACGTCCAATCTGATCGGGTAGAGAATATTTTGGTGGATCGCTATCAAAATTTATGGGTAGGTACGGCTGAAAATGGATTGCTCCAGTTCCATAAAAACATGATTCTCCATAACTATTACAAGGAAAGTTTACCTGATGGCTCGCTCAATCCTTGCTGGACCATTGGTTCGATTGATGGAAGGATTCATTACACCACGTCTCACGGCATTCGCGAATTGGGCGCAACAAATTCAGAGGCAACCGCGATAGAGAAGGCTACAGCCCATTTGACTTGTTTTTCCTTTTTGGAAACCGATGAGTTTGTTTGGATTGGAACAGCGAAAAAGGGGCTTTACAAATATGTAAATGGACGGGTTGAACCCATTTATTTCAATTCGCAGGAATACTTGGATAACACCATTGTTCAAATTCTGGAAGATGGCCAGGATTACCTGGTATGTAGCAAATATGCCATCCATCGGATAGACCGGATGGGAAAGGTCAAGAACAGCTACCCTTTCAAAAAGTACCATGAAAAAGACTATTCCATGCAACTGGTTAAGCTCGATTCCTCCTACTTGTCGGCGAATACCATTGGGATCGTTGAGTATGATCAGAATTTCGTGCCCCAGAGTAGAAAATACAAGGATGCCCGGGTTTTTTCAGACTTGACTTTTTACCAGGATTCCTGGTGGATTACCTCCCTGGATGGAGGTGTGTACAGGCTGGAGCAGGATTCTCTGGTGGAAGTTCCTACTCCCCAAAATCAACTGCTAAAAATCCGGTCCTTTCAAAATAATCTGTGGATTACAGGACTTTCCGGAGCCTTGCTTTATCGGGATTCGGTATTTACAGAATTTGGTCTTGAAAATGGGTTTCCAATCACCGAATATGCACAGGGAGGTTTGTACAACTACCAGGATTCTTTGATCCTATTTTCAGGGGTTGAAGGTGTTTTCGAATACAACGGCAATGGGCAAGAAGAGGAAGTGTTGATGCCCCAATGGCACCTGCTTCAAAAAGATACCTTTTTACCGCCTCAATCCTCTACTCTGCTCAACTATGATGTATCCGTGGTTCAATTGCTTCCCCGAGCCATAATTACCACCGATAGAAACCGATTTGACCTTTCCTATACCTTAAATGGAAACCGGTTTGATTTTGAAAATGGGGTTCCTCTCTTACTGGATTTGAACTATGGTGATTCGAAACTTGTGTTTGAAATTAAGAACCTGTTGACAGGGGCAAAAAACAGCTATGCTTACCACTTTTATCGAGCTGAGCCCATTTGGCTGAAAACCTGGTTTCAAATTCTACTTGGATTGGGTGGATTGATGGTGGTTCTCGGGTTTTATGTTTTGTATGGTTATTTCAAGACTCGAAAGCTTCTCAAGCAGGAGGAGGAACACCGGAAAATTTCTCAAGAGCGGCTTCGAATTTCACGTGAACTACACGATAACATTGGAGCCCGATTAACCCATATTATTTCCAGTATAGATGTTGAGCTCTACCGAAATGCGGGGGACCAAAATCAATTGGAAGCGATCAATTCTTTTGCCCGTGAAACGATGAGTCAGTTACGGGAAACTATTTGGGCAGTGAGTGATCAGTCCATCTTTTTTTCGGAGCTTTTGTTGCGCGTGGATCAATATGTGAGTCAGGCGAATCAATTAACACCGATTCAGTTGACCTACCGCAACGCAAGCAAATCTGATTTTGAATTGAACTCGGCACAGGTCATCAATTTTTTTAGAATTGCTCAAGAGGCCATTAACAATGCCATTAAGTATAGCGAAGCCCGACAAATAGAAGTCTCGGTAGAAGAGGCAGACCATCAGATGCAAATCAAAATCAGCGATGACGGAATGGGATTTGATGCCGCAACTCAAACCCATGGTTCTGGTTTGCGAGGTATGCGCCACCGGGCAACTGAAGTGGCCGCTTCGCTCAGCGTCACGAGTAAAAAAGGAAAAGGAACAACCATTAAAATCACAATACCCTTTCATACATGATTAGGATAGCCCTTGCAGAAGACAACGGATTTTTGGCCGACTCTATCATGAGCAAATTGGCCTTGTTTGAGGAGTTTAAGGTGAGTTTTCATGCCTTGAATGGAAAAGACCTTTTGGATCGATTGACTCAAGATTCAAATTTGGATGTCATTCTCATGGATATTCAAATGCCTGAAATGGATGGGATTGAAGCTTCCAAAGAGGTAACGCAGCGTTTTCCGCATATCAAGGTGATCATGCTTACCGTATTGGATACGGATCAAAAGGTCTATGAATCCATCCAATCTGGAGCGGTGGGGTATTTACTAAAAGAAAGCTCCCCTCAGGAAATCTTTAATGGAATTAAACAGGCCGTTTCGGGTGCCGCTGCGCTGTCGCCAAGTATTGCGCTCAAGGCCATGAAAATGATTCAGAATCCGGAATCGGTTCATCAGGACACCGAACAGTTTGATTTGACCGAGCGGGAATTGCAAGTACTTCGTCAACTTTCCAAAGGGTTGAACTACAAAGAAATTGCATCCAATTTGATCATTAGCCCGAATACGGTCCGCCGCCACATCGAAAACATTTACCAAAAGCTTGAAGTGTCCAACAAGGCCGAAGCCATTCAAAAGGCCTACCGGAACAAGTTGTGCTGATTCGAAATCCCGGCTACATCAGGCCATTCACGATTTTCTGCTTCACCAAATGGTGCAGATGACCTATTGGGAATCCCTCTGCTACTGGGGAACTTTGTCGTTCTATTCTTTTCAAAAAAATGAACGTAATGAAGAAGTGGTTTTTGATTGTAGTGGCGGCGTCCCTGATGCAACCGACATGGGGGCAAATGACTTTTACCGGTGGATTGATGAGCACGGCGGGCCAATGCTGGTCGATTTGGGCATCCGGAGACACGGCGCTCATTGGGTTTAACAAAGGACTTTATCGCACCACCGATGGTGGAGCCGTTTGGGAGCATTTGACCAACGGAATTCCTGCTGATTCAGACCCTCGAACCATTGAATACTCCAATAACAAGCTCATTGTGGGAACCAATCAAGATGCCCGAATCTATCAATCCGATGATTTTGGGAATACCTTTACGGGTGGAACGGGGGTTATTACCAGTATTGCCGTACCTACAGCCAGTTCTTCCGGGCCGAAAAACAGCATGATCGGTGGTACCCTGTTTCAACCCTATGTATTTGATTTTAATACCAACGACTGGACTTCCACCGGCGGCACCGGATTTATCACGACTCACGGAATCAGTTACCTTGGGGGAGATACGATCTGGATCTGCAGAGGAAAAACCACCAGCTATTCCCACGATAATGGAGCCACTTGGACTGACGTAACCAGCGAACCTCAAACCGATGTTGGAGGAGGAGTTGTCCTGACCACCGAAGCACAAGACATGGCTAAAGTGGGGAGCCGCATTTTGGTTTACAGCAATCTCAATGGATTTCCGGTATTGTACACCGACGATTATGGGTCAACCTGGCAGGCTGCTGATTTGAAATCCACCTCCTGGTCCGATTACGGAACCAAGTTTATCCGTGTAAATGATAACCACTTGATTTCGGTAAACCTGGCAGGTCTCTGGAAATCGACGGACCAGGGAAAAACATGGACCCAGATTCAATCGATCACCAAAATCAGAACCATGGCCATTTTCAATCAAAACCATTTGCTGGTGGGTACGGACGATGGAGTTTGTGAGTTTGATAATTACGGTGAAGGAACGCTGATCAAAAAGCATGGAACCGTAGCATCCTCTTCGGGTCTTGTGAAGTTGGCCAATGGAAATATTTTGGCCGCAAATGGTTCTGGAGTTTTCCAATTCAATGGAACGGCCTGGTCCATTTTGCAAGATTCCACTGTGAATAATCAAGCCTTTGGTGCAGAGCGATTGGCCTTGACTTCGGATAGCTTATTTGCCATGGGGGCAGATAAATTCTACGTATCGGGTGATGATGGCAAGACTTTCAAGGAAGGAAACAAATCTCAATTCTCCAGCCAAACCCCAAGCGCTGTGGCTTATATTGGAAATACGAAATTGGTGGGTTCTCACAATATTTCCAGTTTTAGAGCTCCCAAGATTTTCTATTCTACGGATAAGGGCAAGACCTATACCGAAGCCAGTTTTAGCAACAACGTCTCCTTGGGTTACGGAGGATTGGGAGGCAATTTCGTTGAGCGTTTCTTGGAGTCCAACGGTGCATTTATCGCGGATATGCAAACAGGGTACGCCATTTCCACCGACCAGGGAAAAACTTGGACTTATACGGGAGGAACCTGGGATCTGTCTTATTTGACAGCAATGGGCAATAGCCTCTACCATTATCGATCTACTCGATTGCCTATTCCAAAGCGGATTTTGGAAGTCTCCACAGACAACGGTGCCAATTGGACGGAAGTAACGCAAAAAGGCCTGCCCAATTCAGGCGGAAGCAATTATTCCGGCCTTTGGGGAGTTTGGAATAGTGGAGGTGCATTGGTAACCTACAATGCTTACGAGTCTCCACGCGGATTGTACAAATACAAGTCTGCGGAGGATGAATGGGAGTTGATTCCTGGAACACAGGCCCCGGTAAATGACGAAGATGCGGTACTCGACCTATTTCATTTCGACGGTGTGACTTATGCCCAAATAGATGGTCGGGGAATTTGGAAAGTAGGAGTTGGTTCGCAAGTGAATTCCACCATGTCCTGGAATGAGGAGAATAGTGGACTTAGCATTTTTCCAAATCCGGCGAGTACTGAAATAAGCCTTAGTTCCCATCTTTCTGAAGTCATGATTCATATCATCGATCTTAATGGGAAAACTTGGTTTAATGAAACTCTTCCTGAGTCCCGGAAGCTGGATATTTCCAACTTCCCTTCTGGGTTGTATTTGATTCATTATTCGAGCTCAGAGGAGTCAGGTACGCATCGTTTTCTCAAGGTTGACTAATGCGGTAAAAGGCTTTAACGTTTATTTGTTTTCTGTAATTGATTGTTAATCAATTAATCTAACTTTTTAGTTTGTACCCTACTTATTTGTAGGTACTTGTAGAAAGTAATGTGTGGTCATAGTTTTGAACTCAAAATATTGAAACTAAGATCATGAGCAGAAAAGTATTCGTATCAGGGGCAACCGGTTTTCAAGGAAGACCAATCGCTGATGGGTTAGCCTCAAAAGGCGACCAGGTCGTTACCCTTACCCGACAAGAAGTGTCGGATAATCGCATCAAAAATGTAGCCGGAGGTTTTGAAAATTTGGATGCCGTGAACCAGGCTCTTGAAGGAGTGGAGATCGCGGTTTTTACCCTCCCACTTGTTTTTGATTTGGAGCAGGCCCAGGTTATGGCTCAAAATTTTATTGAGGCAGCCCAGGCTCAAAATGTAGGATTGGTGGTTTTCAACAGCAGCTTTGATCTGCCGCTCGAAAACACGGGTTTATTGGCTTTGGATATTAAAGTCGCCGTAAAGCGTTTGTTGGATGATTCCGGTTTGAAAGTAATTACCGTGGCACCCGATGTATATATCGATAATCTGGCTGCTCCCTGGAGCATTCCGCTTGTATTGGAACAGGGAATTTTACCTTACCCAGTTAAGAATGGGCAAAAAATTCCATGGATCAGCCACGTTGACCTTGCCCGGTTTGTAATGGCAGCATTAGATAAGCCCGAGTTGGCCGGTGAAACCCTACCTATTGGAGGAAACTTGCTTAGCGGAGAAGAAATTGCGGAAGTTATAGCGGAGAAAATTGGTAAGCCCGTCCAGTTTATTGGACTTGCTCCAGATGATTTTGAAAAGAACCTGGCTCCGAATTTTGGTGATTTGGCAGCTCGTGAAATTTCCAATTTGTACCGCTACGTGGAACGCAACATGGATCGTATTACATCCAAAGATTTTGCGGCAACCCAAGCCAAATTAGGGGTGGCGCCCCAACCTCTAAAAGATTGGGTAGACAGTGTCAATTGGTCTTAAGGCCTTTGATAGTTTGTGCAGAGAGCGGCCATTGGCCGCTCTTTTTTTCGTTCAACCGACATTTACCCGACCTAATGCACGGTTTCCATCATGGAGTGCTTGTAAGAATTGAGCTGGAGTTCTACCTTTAACCCACCTATCATGTTGAAGGGCATGATGGAATAACGGGACAAGCTCAAATGATTAATTCCCATCAGTACATAAAAGCCAAAGATTTAATCGAATGGAACATTAGTCTGAATCTGGGACTAACCACCCGTTCCAAAAAGAAGGGGAGTATTTCCTGTTGGAGGGGCAGCGTTGCAACTACTTCTATTACATCTTAAAGGGGTTTATTCGGGTCTATTACATTGATCTGGAAGGAAACGAGGTAACCCATTGGTTCACTCCAGAGGATTGCATGATTACATCTCCCTTGAGTTTTTTCAAAGACGAAGAGAACATATTGTTTTTTGAAGCTTTGGAGGATACAGAAGCCCTATTGATCAACCGTCAACAATTGGATACCATCATCAATCAATTCAAGTCAACAGAGGAAGCGGTGAGGCATTTGTATGCGGAATTTGCCATGGTTTTTAGCCGAAGAATTATGAGTATTCACACCGAGTCGGCCGAGGATAGATATTTGAAGCTACTTAAGGATTACCCGCTCTTGTTTCAAAAAGCCAAGCTTTCTCACATAGCTTCCTTTTTGGGAATTACCCCCCAGAGTTTGAGCCGGATTCGTAAAAATATTTGAGGTCATTTCCTTTTTTACCATAGGGTAATTTTTACCTGACGGGCACCCTGCAACTTTGCGGTAACGATTTAAACATCAAAATCTTACTACGATGAAAAAAGTTGCATTAATTACTGGATCGGCAAGCGGAATAGGAAAAGAGTTTGCCAGAATCCACGCCGAAAAAGGAGGAGATATTGTAGCCGTAGATCTTAATCGAGAAGGTCTTGAATCCCTTAAAAAAGAATTGGAAAAAGAGTTTTCCATCCAGGTTTATCTGATTGTAAAAGACCTGACTGAATTGGAAGCTCCTCAGGAAATTCACGAAGAGCTCAAGAATCAAAAAATTGAGGTGGATTATTTGATCAACAATGCCGGGTTTGGAGGCGTTGGTGCATTTCATGAACGAGATTGGAATAAAGACCTGGCCATGATTCAAGTGAATGTGTTGGCCTTGGTAGGTTTGACCAGACAGTTTTTACCCGATTTTGTGGCTCGCAATTCTGGAAGAGTGCTCAATGTTTCTTCTACCGTGAGCTTGGTTCCAGGGCCGCTTCAGGCCATTTATTTTGCCACGAAAGCCTTTGTTACCTCTTTTAGCAATTCCTTGTACGGAGAGTTAAGTGATACCCCCATCACCGTTACGGCTTTGTTGCCAGGTGCTACTCAAACGGCTTTCGGAGCCAGTTCTGGAATGGACAAGACGGCCATCTACAAAAAGCCTGCAAGTGCCAGGAACGTTGCCGAAGAAGGCTATCGTGCTATGGAACAAGGAAAGGTGGAGGTAATTGCCGGACTTCCTTTTCAGCAGAAAATGGAACTTGCCTTTATCCCATTTGTTCCTAAAAAAGCCCTCATTGATCGAATTAAAAAACAACAAGCTCATTAATAGGTGCATGCCTTTAAAAATTAGAAATCATGAATACTGAAGAAATAAAAGTGACCGCCTTCGAAATGGATGTTCAACAGTTGGTAAAAGACCAAAGAGAATACTTCATGAGCAATACCACTCGACCGGTGGAATTTAGAATTGCGCAACTCAAAAAGTTTAAAGCGCTACTGCTTGAGCACGAGGAAGAAATGCATCAAGCGATTTTCGAGGATTTTGGAAAATCCAAGTACGAAAATCAGTTGACCGAATTTTTTCCCTTGATCGATGAAATCAATGTAGCGATTAAGAATTTGAAAAAGTGGATGACACCCAAAAGTGTCAAAACCAACTTGCTAAACTTTCCTGCGCGGAGTTATCTGGTGCCCGAGCCCTTGGGTGTGTCTTTGGTTATTGGGGCCTGGAATTTTCCCTACAACCTATCCCTAACACCCGTAGTGGGGTCCATTGCTGGAGGAAATACTACTATTCTTAAACCGAGTGAACTTCCGGCCCGCACCAGCAAGGTAATGGCCAAGATCATCAATGAAAATTTTGACCCTCGATTTTTGCATGTGGTGGAAGGCGCTATTCCTGAAACTACCGCTTTATTGAATCAGCGATACGACAAGATTTTCTTCACCGGAAGTCCGATGGTTGGAAAGATCGTTAACAAGGCCGCGGCGGAGCACCTGACCAATGTGACTTTAGAATTGGGTGGTAAAAATCCGGCCGTATTTACCAAGGACTGTTCTTTGAAAATGAGTGTAAAACGAATGATCTGGGCCAAGTTTGTCAACTCTGGTCAGTTCTGCATCACCACCGATTATGCTTTGGTGCATAAGGATATCAAAGATGATTTTTTGAAGTATGCAGTGGAGGAAATTGAAAAGAATCATTTCTCTCGGGAAAACAACAACTACGTTCAAATCATCAATGAGAGGAACTTTGATCGGGTGGTCAATCTAATTAACCCCGAAAAGGTCTATCATGGAGGAGGTCACGATCGAGCCGAACGTTATATTGAGCCTACCATTTTGAACAACGTGGATCTGAATGATGCGGTGATGCAGGAGGAAGTATTCGGCCCCATCCTTCCGGTAATTGAATACGAAACCCTGGACGAGGCTTTTGAGATTATCAAAAAATTTGAAAAACCGCTGGCTGGGTACATCTTCACTGATAGTGCCATAGCCAAAGAGCGTTTTTTGAACGAAATCCCTTTTGGCAGCGGAGCTATCAACGATTGTGTGATGCAAATCTCTAATCCCAACTTGCCTTTTGGAGGTGTTGGAAATAGTGGTATGGGCCGTTACCATGGTAAGTACAGTTTTGAGTGTTTTTCTCATTTCAAAGCCATTTTGGACAAGCCTACGGCCATTGAAACAAACCTCAAATACTACGGCTACAACGAAAAGAACATGAAAATTGTTAAACTGTTAAGCTAATTAGAGGATTGGAGAGAACCGAAGATGAAAGAAAGTTGGAAATGATCAAGAAGGTTGTTTTTGCTCTCCTAATGGGGGGCATAACAACCGGCATCATTTCCTTTGCTCTGGTAGCGATAAACCTGGGATTTAACACTTCTTTTCTAAGCTTGTGGATGAAATCCTGGGTTTTGGCGTATCTCTTTGTGATTCCTGCGATTTTACTGATTGCACCTACGGTTCAAAAGTGGGTAGATCGGTGGGTGGAAAGCCTGGGCCGGAATAAGGGATCATCGTTAAAAAAGAACGAAATAAATCAAAAGAGATGAATAGAATAATGGGATTGGTAGTGGTTTTGCTTCTTTCGGGGACCAGCCTTTTTGCGCAACAGGAGCTAGTGGGTAAATGGCTAACCCAGGACAAAGATGCAGTGGTGGAAATTTACCAGAAAGAGAACAAGTTCTATGGGCGCGTTGTCCAATTGATGCCGGCAACTCAAAAAGATGGATCGCCCTTTTTGGATGTCAACAATCCTGAAGAGCATTTAAGAAACAGAAAGATTCTTGGTATGAACACCATTTTGGATTTTGAGTGGAATGGCGAGGAATTGGAAAATGGAAAGTTGTACGACCCAAAATCTGGAAACCACTATGAGGGTAAGATTTGGGTGGAAAACAATCAATTGAGGTTGAGAGGATATGTTGGATTTGTGTTCAGTACAGAGACTTGGACCAAACAAAATTGAAAAGAGAAGTGGAATTACTTGACAAATTAAAATGGCGTTATGCGGCCAAGGCCATGAATGGAAAAAAAGTGCCGCAGGAAAAAATGGATGCTTTGATTGAAGCCATATCTCTGGCTCCCACTTCAAGTGGATTGCAGCCTTTTGAAGTGATGGTTATTACCAATCAGGAAATCAAAGAAAAAATCAGGCCGGTAGCTTGGAATCAATCCGTGGTGACGGATTGTTCACACCTATTGGTATTTGCAGCCTGGGATACTTACACGGAAGATCGCATCAATAGAATGTTCGATTTGACCAATGAGGTTAGAGGATTTCGAAATGAGGGCTGGGAAAACTACCGGCAAAAACTGCTGGCCGCTTACCCCAATAGAAGCCCTGAAGTGAATTTTAGTCACGCCGCTAAGCAGGCTTATATTGCCCTTTCGCAAGCCATTACTGCTGCGGCTTTTTTGGGATTGGACAGCACTCCTATGGAAGGCTTTGACCTGGTCGCGGTGGATGAAATATTGGGCTTAAAAAAGAAAGGTTTGAAAAGTTGCGTGATGCTTCCTGTAGGATATCGTGACGAGGAAAAGGATTGGTTGGTAAATTTGGTCAAGGTTAGGAAGCCGATAAATGAATTGATAACAGAGATCGAATAGCTATGAACAATTTTGAATTCTACAACCCCACTAAGATCCGGTTTGGAAAAGGCCAAATAGCTCATGTGGCAGATGAAATTCCTGCCAACGCTAAAGTTTTAATGCTCTATGGAGGTGGAAGCATCAAGAAAAACGGAATTTACGATCAGGTAAAGGCGGCCTTAAAAGAGTTTGAAGTGGTGGAGTTTGGCGGAATACCCGCCAATCCTGAGTACGATATTTTGCTCCAGGCCTTAAAGGTGATCAAAGAGGAAGACATTAACTTTCTCCTGGCAGTAGGTGGAGGATCGGTTATTGATGGCACCAAGTTTTTGTCCTCTGCTGCGCTTTACGAAGGCGACACTCCATGGGATATTTTAAAGCAAGGAATTCGAACTGAGGTCGGCTTGCCTTTTGGTACCGTTCTTACCTTGCCAGCTACAGGTTCTGAAATGAATTCTGGTGCAGTTATAACCCGAAAAGAAACCCAGGAGAAATTGGGTATGGGTGGTCCTGGGCTGTTCCCTCAATTTTCGATTCTCGACCCCCAAGTGGTTCATTCCATTCCGCAACGTCAAATCGCCAATGGCTTGGCCGATTCCTTTACCCACGTGCTGGAACAGTACATGACCTATCCGATTGGAGCTTCCTTACAAGATCGAATGGCTGAAGGTATTCTACAAACCATTTTGGAAACGGCCCCGCAGATTTTGGCCGATCCCAACGATTACAAAGCCGCGTCCAACTTTATGTGGAGCTGTACGATGGCGCTCAACGGTTTAATCCAAAAAGGGGTTCCTACCGATTGGGCTATTCACGCCATGGGCCATGAATTGACTGCTTTGTACGGGATAGATCATGCTCGTACCCTGGCCATTTTGGCTGGGAGTCATTACACCTACAACCTGGAGAGCAAGAAGGAAAAATTGGCCCAATATGCCGAAAGAGTCTGGGGAGTCTCAACAGGTTCAACCGAAGAGAAGGCCCGGAAGGCTATTGAAAAAACCGAAACCTTTTTCCATTCCATAGGAATCGATACGCGATTATCACAGTATGGTGTTGAGGTTTCTGGAACGGCTCAAAAAATCGCTGAAACCTTCGTTGAAAGAGGGTGGAAGGGAATTGGAGAGCACGGATCTCTCAAGCCCGATGACGTGGAAAAAATAGTGGAAATGGCCTATTAATTATGACCGTTTCATAGCCGCTGTCCATTCAAACTTTTATAGTTTTAGCCTATTCAGCAATTAAGGAACTAAACGGTAGTTTGCAGTATAAGCCACGGTTGATTTCCTGATACGTACGATGATTGATGCATAGGTTTAAGGGTGATTTTTTTCATCCTCAATAGTGCTATTGTGGGTAGCAGGATTGATCGTGATGAATGCGATTTACAAACGATCAATTTATACAAGCTATGATTCAAACTATCAAAGACAATATCCAGCAGTGGAATGAAATTCGGAACACGCTGGTGGGGTTCAACTTTCTGACTTCAGGCTATGGTGTCGAGATTGAAATGGATGATTTTAACCGATGGGAGGCTATTCGAACGGCAGCCGGCATTGCATTAGGCGATTTTAATATTCACCTCTACATCGGAATCGACGATTTGGGGATAAAATTTTACCTCACCGATAGCCATACCGATGCCGCCCAGAGTTATGTAGAAGGCCATAATTTGATCACCAAGAGTTATGCGAGGGGAGATGATGCTCAAACCGCGAATAACTTTCCCATTTCTGCGAACAAATTGAGGCCGTTAAAGGGAAGTCAGGTTCCGATAGAAACGGCTTTTGAGTCTGCCTTTTCCTGGTTTTTGTATTCAGATAATTGGTTTCAGCAAAAGCAACATGAAGCCCAAACCGCCCAAGACGTTGATCAGGCTGGGGTAGTTCGTGTTTTCACCGTTCCCTTTGATGATATTACAGACATCTTTCAAACGGCCAATGTGAGCAAGGCCTTCTTGTTCTACGGGATCAAGAATTACACCGATGCCCAGGGTGCGGTATTGTACCCCAATGAAATTGAGATGCTTCTATGCAACATTGAAGATGCTCAAGCCTATCAGTCCGGGCAACCGGTAACGACCTATATCGTGCAGGATTTAACAACTCCAAGCCCTCCCTTTTCAACGATTCAGCAGCCGTTTAACCTGTTTCAGGCCTAAGCCAATAGCCCTTAATTTTGGAGCCCGGTAATGGGCTCCATCTTTTTTTTTCGGGACTATGAATGCATTTGATTTGGCGGGAAGGCTTCTAATCTGGACCTCCATCCTAACCTTATCCGGAGGAGTAATCCTGGCCGTTTGGAAGCGGAATTTTTCGTACTTGAGTCTCTATTTGCTGCTCTTGTTAATGATGGAGACCACTGGGATGATTTTCACCGTTATCAAGGGCAAGAATCTTTTTGTGTTTTCCCTATCATCGGCTATTCATTTTGCCTTTTTGACCCTCTTCTACATCGATGCCTTAAAGCTTAACCTAAAACGGCCGGTTGCGGTAGCCATCGCTTTACTTCCTTTTCCGTTTTACTTTTTACCAGGCTTGGAAATCACCTCCTTTCAACCCTGGGATCGAGCCCTTTTATCCAGCCTATTGTTTTGCTACAGCTTGGTTTATTTCGCCTGGCTCATTCAACGAAGAGTTCAGATCAACAAGCCCGTTGTTTATCTGAGTGGTGCGGTACTTCTGTTTTTTACCATAGACGCTTTTTTGTCCATGGGTACGAACTACCTAATTTCCAAAGTTAATCTCACGGTTGTCGCCTGGTTCTGGTTCTTCCGGGCGGTTTTTCTCATTCTTTACTACGTCTTTTTGATCTATGCAAATCAAGCCTTATGGAAGAAGAGTTAAGTTGGTTGTTGCTACTCATTGGGGGGATTCTGATTCTAACCATTATTCTCGCCTTTCTCCTCTTTTTAGTCAAAAATCACCTGGATTGGTCCTGGAAGGAAGAACGGGAGAAGGAACAACTCAAATTGGAGCACCAAAAGGAACTACTCCGATCCAGCGTTAGTATTCAGGAGAAAGAAAGACAGCGCATTGCCGGAGAATTGCATGATAACCTCATTTCCCAGTTGCATCGAATTAAGTTGTTAAACCAGGAAGGTGCGGTTAACGACTTGCTCAAGAATAGCATTGAAACGGCCCGCACCATTTCACACGACCTGGTTCCTCCGCTTTTGAAAGAGGTCTCCATGCAGGAAATTATCCTGGATTTTATCCAACCTTACCGCAACAAGTATCAGTTTTCCCTCGGGTTAAAGGGGCTCGATTCTTCCCTTTTGGAAGTGGACAAAAGATTGCAGTTGTTTCGCGTATTTCAGGAAGTGATGACCAATGTGGACAAGCATGCCGATACGAAGCAGGTGGACTTGAGATTTCGTGAAACCGAGCGTTATTGTGCTCTGGTCGTACGCGACTATGGAAAGGGATTCAACAGCGATCAGGCCACCGGACTGGGACTAAAAAACATCGAGTTACGCGTTCAGGTTTTGGGTGGGAAATACCGCTTGAAATCCGAATCCGGAAAGGGCACCACTTTTACCTTGCTTCTTTCTTATTCCGCCTCATTTTCCAAGCCGCATTCTTTATCGTAATATTGATCTACTTATGGAACAAATCATCAAACTTGGACTAATAGATGACGACAAACTGGTTGTCCAGCTTTTGTCAGATTACCTCAATCAACTAGACGGCCTGTCGGTATGTTTAACTGCCTTTAGTGGGAATTCTCTTCTTGAAAAACTGCAGGCTACAAAAGATCATCCCGATATCGTTCTCCTCGATCTCCGAATGGAGGATGGCAATGGCTTGAATGCGGCAGAAGTGCTCATTCGGGATTTTCCCAAGATTCGTATCATCGTTCTTTCTTCTTACTACAAGTCGTCCTTTATGGGCTACATGCTTCGTACCGGGGTTCATGCCTTTTTGCCGAAGGAAACGGACAAAGAAGATCTGGTACAGGTTATTCATGAGGTATACCAGAAAGGGCATTTTTTCAGTGAAGATCAGGTAACCGTGTTGCGCTCGCAAATCACCGAAAAGATTCCGCAATTACATACCCATTCCAAGGATGCGCTAAGTGAACGTGAAATTGAAGTGCTCCGGCTCATTTGTGCCCAATTTACCGCTCGTGAAATTGCCGAAAAACTATTCGTTACCACCAAAACCGTGGAGGCCCATAAGAGCAAATTATTGCAAAAAACCGGCGTAAAAAATACAGCCGGTCTTATCATTTATGCCGTTCAAAACGGACTCGTAGATGCAGATGAGTTAGTGTTGTTGGAGTAGTGGCTCCTTCAAGATTTTCTCTAATCTATTCCAGGTCAGATTCTTCATGCTCTGAATCCGGATTTTCCTCAGCTTGATCTTCGGCTGGTTCAGCCGCAGCAATAGCGGCATTTTCACCCGGCACATTGGCAAAGAGGCCTTGAAGGTTTTCCTTGGGTTCTTCTACGGGCTTCTTCTCGTTTTTAGGTTTCAAATTGGGATGTTTATCAATAGCTTTTGACAGGGTCTCAATTTCCTCGGGTTCGCTTTGATCTGCGGGATGAAATTCCTTTCGGCTGAAATGCTTGATTACTGATTCACCTTTTTCGTTGTTAGCTATTTCTACAGAACGAAGTCCTTCTCGGTAACCATGTTCTGGTTGATCTTGATCTTTAGATACTAATCGATCTACTTCTTCTGGCTTATATTTCTCCACTTCATCGGGTACATAATAGTTGTCTATGCTATAGCCATCCATTGACCTTACTTTTTCTCTTCCTTCATTTAGCGGATTCCTATCAAATTTTTGGGTGATTCGCCCAACTTCATTCCCTTTTCGGAAGTAGACAGTCGGATTTTTATTTAAATCTCCGGTATGTCCAATGATGTTTTCAGGACGGTAAAAATCGTCTCGGTAGCGCTGAGGCTCATCCTTTTCTTCCTCATATTCTTCCCAATCCGCATAGGGTAGGGCGTCGCCGGTACCTTGATTTTGATTGCCGGTGTTTTCCTCTTTCTGCTGCTGATCATCTGGGGTTTGTTTGCCCTCTGTCTGTTCTTGGTGCTGTTTCTTAGTCGCCTTTTTTTCTTCTTCTTTGAGCTCTCTTTTCTTATTCTGATCAGAGGCTTTGTCGTCTGGTTGATTGGCTGTGGAACCTTGATTTTTCATATCAAACTCTGGGTCTTAATTCGGGTCATGGAGTAGGAGATTCCTACGCTTCGATCATATCAGTATCGCCTTCTGACTCTTTGTTGCCTTCGTTTTGAGGAGGGTCAACAGCCATGGCGTTTTCGGCATTGGGATCGGCGCCGGGTACATCGTCCATGAAACCGAATGGGTTTGTTCTTTCTTCAACTAATTCACCATTTTTTCTTTCTTCTTCAAGTTGGTTGGGATTGGGAATCTTATGCACTTTTATTATTTCTTTGGTATACCCAAAAACGCTAATTCCAGGTCGAGCAACATCCAATTGGGCAGATAAACCCGAAGCAAAGCTTTCGCCGTCCTCGCCACAGGATCTAATGAGTATGCTGTTGGTCCAATTTTCAGGCAATGAGGACTTTAATAGATTACCTACTTCATCGGGTGTCCAGGCAATGAGGTCTATGCCTTCGTTTGAGCCACCCAAATGGTCCTTATCTCCATGGCCTACTAAGCAGAGATTTTCCTGGGGTTTTAACTTTGAAACCCAGCCCTCAATTTGAGTTTCTGCTTGTTTTTGATCGCATCCTTTTTTGATTTTAAAGGTTCTTCCCCAACCCCAATTATCTCCTTCAGATTTACGGAGGATGCTGATGGCTGCTGGAACCACTGGATCTTTTGTAATTACAATTAACATCTATCTATTTTTTTTTAAATAATTCTTACTCTTAAGGCTTTTCAGATTCCGCCAGAACTCAAAGAATTTGGCTGTTGAATTCTATTTTCAAAGGTGTCCCGCCCGCCGTTTTTTGTCGTTAGGGTTATTACCAGTTTTACCAAGGTTG